>NZ_OZ034986.1:745153-1490306 GCF_964030895.1 Spiroplasma endosymbiont of Nebria brevicollis | reverse complement strand
TAGCAAAAACCTCAGTAATAAATATTTTTTAAGTTATCATGTGGATAACTTGTGGATTAGTGTTAATAACTTTGTTGAAAACTTGTTAATATAGGTATTATTATTTTCTAATCTCTAAATAATAAGTATTATATAAAATATTATAAATCATTTATTTTTTTTGTTAAACTAATATTCCTAACAATAATTTTAAAATTTTAACAAATTAAATTCATAAAACATATTTATGAGAGAGGAAAAGTAAAATGATTGAAAAAACAAATGTTAAACAAATGGATGGTTTATGCAAGGCAGGTTGTATCGTATCAATAATTTCATCAGGTATTATTATTTTGATGACAATTATTTATGGAATTGGTGCACTTACAGTTCTAAATTCAATTGAAAATGATAATATTACTCAAGCTGCTAAAAAAATTGTGGTTGGTTTTTGTGTCGTTGTTGGTCTATTACAATTGTTACCATTATTTTTTAGTATTAATTTATTACGTGGGAAAGCAAATTCAAATATTCTAGCAGGAGTAATTGCTTTAATTTTTTCAGGAGTAATTGGTGGAATTTTAATTTTAGTAGGAAAGTATACAGCAGAACCAACTGATGCTAATGTTACTCAACATTCAACAGTAGAGGTTTAAACTTTTAATCTAAAATATTAAATAATCAATTAAAATATTTTATTTCTTTATTTTTTTGTGTAAAATATATCTATCAATTAATTGTTTATAATTGTTAGAATTAATTTGTGAATAAAATAATATTGTGTTAAAATATTTTAATTGATTTTTTAATAAAACTTAACAAAAAGGAGAATAAAAAAATGAAGCCAACATATCAACCAAGTAAAAGGAAGCATCAAAAAACCCATGGATTTTTTGCAAGAATGAAATCTGCAACAGGAATTAATGTTATTAAAAGAAGACGTCAAAGAGGACGTAAAAAATTAACAGCATAGGTTTAAAAAAATATTTTAAGGTGAATGACATATGGAAAAAAAATACCATCTTTTGAAAAATCATCATTTTAAATATTTAATTAACGAAGGAAAAAGTCTTTCAAATAGCCAATTTTATATTTATTATATAAATCGATCAGATTTTGGCACTATAAAAATAGGAATATCAGTAGGAAAAAAATTAGTTCGTTTTGCTTTTGAGCGTAACAAAATTAAACGTCAGGTACGTAGCATGTTAATAGATGTTAAAAAGGACTGACCAGTAGATATGGTCATAATGGTTAGAAAAAACTATTTATCTAATACATATGAAAAAAATACTAGTTCTTTATTAAATCTTTTAATGAAAGTGCCATTAAAGGGAGTATAAATAACAATGCAGTATAAAAAATTTTTATTTCCAGAAAAGCAACAGAAAAAAAATGTTTGAGTTAAAATAACATGAAAATGATCTAAAATAATTTTAGGTGTATTTTTGTTAATGTCAACACTTTGAGGTTGTGGTCAGGTTATGGGTGATACTAATGTTGCCACAGGCACAATTACTTCAGCATATGATTTTCAAAAATATAATGTAGCTGCTGTCTTTTTTGAAATCTTAATTGGTAATCAAGATGTAGCTAAAAACCATATTTTTCATATTAGTGGCTGTAGTATATTTGAATATGATTTCAATGGCATTCGTTCATGAGCAGAAGCGTGAACAGTTACTAAATCACCATTTTATGGAATGTTTGTCTATCCAATTTCATGATTATTAGTTAATATATCATCTGGTTTAAGTGGTAGCGGTGATCCTACAAATGGTGTAAGTATTATTTTTTCTATTATTTTTACAACATTAATTATTAAATTAATTACTTTAGCATTTACTTTTAAAGCACAGCAAAATCAAGAAAAAATGCAATCTGTTCAAATGAAAACTGCTGAAGTTCAAGCTAAATATAAACATTCACGAGATCCAAGTGCCAAACAAAAACAACAAATGGAATTAATGGCTATTTATAAAAAAGAAGGCATTAATCCGATTGCTGCTTTCATTCCTATGATTTTATCAATGCCCTTTATTTTGGCTATGTATAATGTTATGAAATCAACAAATATTTTAAAAAACACTACAGTTGGTTATATTCAGTTAGTTGAACAACCATGAGGAATGATTACTCAAGGCCACTTTATGTATTTAATAATAATTTTAATTTATGTACCAACACAATTAGTTTCAATGCTTTTACCTATGTTTTTAAATCGTTCTCGTCAAAAAATTAAAACTAAAGAATCAAAAGCTGCTTTAAAAAAGCAAGTTATTATGCAAAGTGTCTTTATTTTAATGTTTGTATTTTATGTGTGTATTGCTCCTTCAGGAGTAGGAATTTATTGAATCATTTCAGGTTTATTGCAAATTATTCAAACTATTAGTTTCCATTGTTATAATAAACAAAAACGTAATCGTTATAAGAAAAATGGAACTATTAATACTCCATTTTCAACTAAAATTAAAAAAATATTTGTTAAATCAGAAACTGTACAGCCTAAAAGAATTCGATAGTTTTTAAAAAGACAGTTCATTTAGAAAAATTTATTGAAAATTTGTCTAGTAATACCTTTTATGTAATTTTAATTAGTGAAAAACGTTTATTTAGAACAATCACTCAGTTACTTGTTTTTAATGAACAAGATGTTAAAAAGTATCTTACTAGTAAATGGCATAATTTATTAGAAAAATTAGAAATAAAAGAATTTAAAGAAACAATTAGTATTAAAAATAATCATGTTTATGTCAATATAAAATGTGATGAAAGTAATACCATTTTTTCTACTTGTGAAGAGCATATAATTGTTGTTCTACAAAAATTACTTATTGTTTACTTAGAAACTAAATTTTAAAAAAAATATTTTATAACAATAAATCTTAATAATCATATAAATAATCAAAAATATGTATTTAAAAATAGAATTTATCAAATAATGAAAAAAATGAATAGTGGACGCATAACTTTAATGTATAGATTAATAAACTAAAAAGAACGATATAACTATCGTTCTTTTTTTGTTAAGAATTAAATAAACTGTCGTAGAAGTCAAATGGTGAGTACTTTATGTAAATACTTCTATATCAGGTAAAGGAGTTATTTAAAAATGTTAATAAAATTGTTATTGTATGAAATTGAAATTAAGTTTGTATAGAAATGCAATAACCATAAGCCCTGTTTTATTTTTATTTTTAAATCATTACACTAAAGGGGGTTATATATTACATACATACCTTATCAATTGTATAGTATCACAAATTATAAAGAAACAAGAAAGGAATGATAGATATGTTTTTATCTGTATTTAATTTATTATCAAGTGTTGACCCGCAAACTCAACAATTATTGAACAATTTAATGGAAGTGTTATTACCGATTTTATATTCTCTTGGAGGATGTGGTTTGGTATTTGCTACTGCTAAGTATGCTTTAAAAATTCACAGTGACCCTGAAAACAAAGGTGAATATATTCGCCATATGGTTTTGAAGTGTTTTAGGTTGTGGTTTACTTTTAATGTCATCAGCCATTGCTCACATTATTTTCGCACGAATGCTTGGTCTCTTATAATCATGAAATTTATGTTTTTAGATACTTTTGGCATTGGTGAAGCGATTTGAGACTTACTATATAACATCTTTTTAAAAGGACCTTTATACATTGTGCATGGACTTGGTGATGCTATCACTTACTTATCTGGTCAAAAAATAGTTGATTTAATTTTTGGTAGCAATGGTCATTTTTTAAATATGCCGCCACAATTTTTTATTTTTTTATCAATTGCTATTATGTTGGTAGTTTTGTTTGCAGGGGGTGTTATTTTGCGTGCTATGGTGAATCAAAACATTGGTAGTGCAATTTCTGGCATTGCCAATCGCATAATTATGGTGGTTTTACTGATGGTATTAATTCCCTTATTTTTTGGGTCATTAATTTTACAGTCATTTCCATAATTTATATTATCATGCCTAAATTTTTAGATGGACGAACCTTAGCAGATATTTAGTACCTGCAAATATTTATTTTAAATTTGCAGTGAGTTTAATAATACTTGTTCTTGGTTTTACTGCTATTCAAAAGTTAAAAAATGAAACAAGAGCTTATGAAATTGTTTTTCGTGCTATTATGTCAATCTCAATTAAGGGTAAAAGTGCATAAGTTGCATTAAGGCCTGATTTTGAATTAACTACCAATCAAAATCTTATTGAGTTTGAATATGCAAACGAAAATCTTTTTATGGGTGGCATTAAAATTCAATCAACAAACTTGCGGTTATTAAATGACCAATAACAAACAATCATAATTGCTGATTTTGCTGATTTGTTAAGAACAATTACTATTCCTTGTAAAATCATTAAAACTAATGAAAATTATGATTTTAATTTACAAATGGCAAATTTAAAATCACAAAGCAAGTTTGAGAAAAACCAAAGCAAAAAATATTTAATTGATTTACAAATTGCATAATTGCAGGCAATTGAAAACACAACATGTTTAACAACACCAAGTGTTTATGTAATATGAAGTGGTAAAAGTAAAGAAGCAGTTACATCACAATTACAATCAGTAATTAGTAATACTTCATTTAGTAGTTTAAATGTACAAAGTTTATCACAAGCAAATCTTTTAAATCTTTGAAAGCAATTTACTTTTAAGCAAGAAACTGTTGAAACTTATTCAACAGAATTTATTGCAGAAAATATAAATGGTTTTATATGAACAATCAATGATTTACCCAAGCAAATCAATTATTTTTGATTAAATAAATTATTTAGTTTAGGTAATGTAAATGTTTGTGTTAATTTAAATCCTATCAACAAGTTACAAGCAAAAAAAACAATTGGATAGTGCTTTGAATAAAAAAAGTTCCGATATAAAAAAATAACAAACATTTTATAACTTGTTGTTATTTCGCGTTTTAATATCTATTTAAGCGTTATTAAATTTTTATATTTTTCTACATCTTTTTGATTTAGATTAATTTCGCTACTAATTGCTTTTACTAGTTCTTTTTTATTCATAAATTTCAACTCCTTAGTTTAAATTTTGATTTCCTATTTTTTTAAATTCTTTAATAGTTTTGAATTTTTTGGATTTCATTGGTGGCGTAATATCTTGATAATCAATATTGCTAAATTTCTTACTTTTATTATAACTTGATACATTTTCAATAGTTTTTAAAATATCTTTACTTGAAATATCATTTTCTAAAACTGAATTTCTTATTTTTTTATTTGTGGCACTATATCAACTCCTTATAATATTTATAACATAAATATCACAATTTGTATTTATAAAAATTGTTTAAGTGTCTATAAAAAATTAAAAAATATTAGAACTCAATTTATAGTGTTTTAATGATTATCAAAATCTTGCATAATCTTTTTTAATTCTTCATCAGTTAAAATTGATTTTTCAATTATTTTAGGTTTTTCAATTTTATTAGTAAAAAGTGGCAAAGATTTTTCTTTCTTTACATATTCTTTTTTAGTTGGTGCTTTCTCTAGTTCAGGATTTTGCGCATTAAATTTTTCTAAATCTAAATGTGTATTTAAAATGATTTTGTTATATTTTCTACCAACTTTTATAAAATCATAAGTAAAAATAATGTCAGTTTTTAATAAATCTTTTTTCACTGCTTCTAAAATATTTTTTTGAAGTTTCGAAATATATTTAAAATAACTACTATTCAAACTTAAATTTAAAATTTTAGCAAGTTGTTGAAAATCCCAAATATGTTGATAAGTTGGTGTTCCTTTGGTTTTAGCATTCATATACAAATAACTACGTAAATACTCATATAAGCGCAATGAGTATTTACTAGTAACTTCTTTTGTATAAGGTAAAAAAATATTTATGTAATCTCTTTTTAAATCAATACAATGTTTTTTAAAGATATTTGTATTAGGTTCTACATATATTATGCCATTATGATAACCACCTGAATTAAATAAATTTATTAAATCATACTTATTATTTGATTCATCTAAAAACTCAAATTTCAAACTTGTTAATTCATCTATTTCTTTTTTTAAAACTGTTGTTTCTTTTCCTTTATAAATTATAGGATTATATAAAGCATTTTGATTTATAGCAAAATATTTACAAAAATCAACAGCAAAAAAATGTATTTTATTTTTATTACCTTTTATATCATCGGAATTTTGTTCTTGTACGGTTTTTATTAAAAAATTAAACAACCTTTGGGTCATTATGCCAGCACTTTGATTTGTAACTGTACGAACAATAATATTTGACTTTTTAATAAATTTATTATCTTTTTTATTAACAAAACTGTTTGCCATAATTTAACCTCTTTACCTTTAATCTTAATAAGATGATTATAACATAATATATCAGTATATGGTCAAATTCATATCATTTTTTATATATACAGTATGGAAAATATGAGAACGTATAATATATAATAAATACCAAAATAAATTTTAAACCATATTAAATTTACACATTATTAACAGATAAAATAGCCAAATATAATGTAAGACAGTAAAAATTGAAGTATTTTTTTACTTTCGATTTGACCATATACTGATATGAATATCTTTGTGATAATTTACAATTTATCTCTTTATATAAAAATTAAATAACTAAATAGGTACGACCCTTGAAAATTATGACCTACCCTTAATTCTATAAGATATTTTTTTATCTTTCTTGACAAGTTTATTATTGGTTGCAATTTTTATTTTTAAAACTACTTTGAAAGGAAAGATTTTTATGAAATGTAATTATTGTTATAAAAAACCAAGTGTTGTGATTAAAACAAAATTTGAAGCAGTTAATTTTGATATGTATTTGTGTAATGCTCATAGCAAAGAAGAAATAATTTTTTTGAATAATAAATGTAAAAGTAAAGCGGGTGATAATAATGCAGTTATCAAATAAAGAACAAGAGTTGCCATCAACTTATCAAAACTGATTAAAGAAAACTCCAGTTTGTAATGTTTAAGTAAAAATGTATAATAATCATGTTTATATAGTATTTGAACAAGTGAAATCCGTTGCAAAAGGATTTATGAATAATAATTATTCATAAATTCAAACAGCGGTAGAACGGGCTTTATGGAACTAATAAAGGTATAGAATAAAAAAGAGACTAACTATGAAAAATTACTAAGCATGATTGCAGTTTCTACTTTGGTAGGAACAAGTGCTAATAGTTTAAAACCATTGTTTACAAGCAATGTAAGTCATGATTTATAATTCTGTACAAAAAATAGATATAAAAGATAAACTTGTTGAAACAGCAACATTGGATAGAAATTCAATTATAGTTCCATCAACAAATGTGAATATTCCTGTTGGTGAGCATACTTTAGTTTTAACTTTAAAAGACAAAAAACTTGCAAGTGTTTTTGGTGGGGATCCTACGACTGGGCAAGTGACATATAAATTATGATACTTTCTTTAAAACTAAACATACTGTCGTAGGAGAATAATGAACTTGCCAAACAAGAAAATAAATATTTAATTATTTTTGATGAAATTGATAGATGTTTACCAGAAAATCAAATTAAATATTTAAGTTTAATTAATAATTTAATATTGATGATGAAAAAACAAAAGAATTTTTAATTTTTTATTATTTTAAAAAAATAAAGTTTCTGCATTTAAAAAACTAAAACCAAATATATTATCATTTTTAATTCCTTTATTTTTTGCTAGTTTTAGCAAGCATATATCGTTCTTTATCCGCATTAGTATAAATATTAAGTTTAAACTTAACTAAAAATAATAAAATACGCATTCTCTTAACTTGGACAATATACTCTACTTTTTCACGTGCTTGTTTTAGATGAATTAGGTTTAAAGATTAATAGTAATGATTTAGCACCGGAATTTAAAGAAACACAAGAAAGTTTAGGTATGTTATGTTACACTCCCACTAAGAAAAAGATTTTCATTTAGATGTTTTATTTAGTAATATTTAGTTTTATAGGACATAATATTCCTCCACTAGTCATTGTATGTGTTTTATTATAGAAAAGTTTTACAATTACAAGTTGATCTGATTTTAAAGTTTTAAATCAATCATCTGGTACTGGTTTAATTACAGTATTATTATCGTTGTAGTAAATTTCTTTTTCATTAAAAAAAAACGTAGAATTATATTTTTCTCAATATAATCCCTTTAAAACCAATATTTTTTTTCATTTTTCATCTAATTTTTCTAAAATATCTTGTAATGCTTTTTGTTTTTCATTCATTTTAATTGATATAGAATAATAATCTTTTCAATTTTCAAAAATTGTATCTTTGATTTCATTCTCCATAGTATTATCCAAAATAATTGTTTGATTAGTTATATCAATTTTTGTTGAACCATTATAGTTTGGGTCATTTAAATTGCTTGATATTTCTACAAAAATTTTAGAAATATTATCAAGATGTTGATATTCATTTGTAATATTTTTATTAAAATCATTATAGTAATTAATTTTATAACCATTAGCTAATGGTTTAAATTTAAATTCAGTAAAATTATTAATATTACCAATTAATTCATTCCATTTTTTTGATGTATTAACAGTAATATCTAAACCAGTTAATTGAGTAATTGTATTTAAATTTTTTTGTTTAAATTCATCGTTGCAAGGAATACATGCAACAACACTTACACTTGTTGTACCAATTAAAGATATTGTTCTTAATAAATTCAGTAATTTCTTCATATCTTTACCTCCTAAATTTTCTTAATTATATTTTACATGATTTCGTCAATAAATAATTAATATGCTTAATCTTAAGTACTTAAGATTACAATTTATTCAAAAAGTAGACATAATAAAAATAATTGAAAATGTTGGCGCAATTATTTTATTAATAAGTCTTGGATTGATAATGTTCATTTCGTTCAAAAATTGTTTAATACATTCATTTTCAGTAAAATTAGATATTCAAAATTAAATATTATGATCAATTATTTTTGCTTTCTTATTTTTTTCATCATTTATTTTTTAATAATTCGTCATAAGGGTTAGGAACATCACTTATTACATTTATATTGGTATTTTATCCGGTTTAGCAGTTACATAATCAGACTTTTCACTTTGCTTGATTTTATCTTGATTACTAATTTTAATAGTAAACACAAAACTGTTTACTATTAAAATATTTAAAAATACTTGTTCTTCTAAATCTGATTTTTCTTGTTGCATGGAATGAACTAGAAAAAGTTTCACCTAAAAAAGAGTATGTAAAGAAAGGAAAATCTAAAATAATTGAACAACCAATTTTAACTGATGAACAAGTAAAGAAGATTATGCAAGATTATGATAAAAAAACTTTATTAGGAATTGATACTATATTTATTAATGAGCAAACTGAAAAATTGATTTTTATGAAGGATTTACTTTTAAATAAAGTTGATATTGTTAAAAAAGAATTTGAAAAAACAATGTTAAAAACAAGAAATGCAAGAAAACAAACATGATAAAGTTATTCAACAAATAAATATCTTATGCAAGAAGTTTTAGTAAATATTTCTCCTATTTGATGAGAACAAAGAAAATGAAACCATTGAAAAATATAAATGAGAAATTAAAGATATAAAGCGTGATATGTTGTTTATAAATCTATTAATAAAGATGTTGAATATTTAACTGCTAAACATGAACTTGAGAAATTAGGGTTAAATTTAAAACAAACTAGTGAAATTAAAAAATTTGTTAACAGAATAATGGAATGAAATAATATTATTTCATTTGTTTTATTTTATGGTTCATGGTGAATTTTAAAGTGTTTATTTGGTAAATAATTATGTGATTTAAGTTTGCTAAATTATTTTAATTGTAAATACTTCTGTTCAAGCACCTACTTCTTTGATTGTTTCAAATAACCCTAATGTTGTTTGTTAATTATAGTATTATAGATAAAATGGTTAAACATGTTAAGTATCATAGTTTTGATTATGTTCCAGATAGTTGGGGATTTACAGATAGTAGTCACTTTAATTATTTAATATGTTTAGTAACAGAAGTTTTTATGATGTATATCAGTTATTTGTGCTGAATTACTTTACTACTTAATAAGCACACAGAAGCAGTTAAAACTCTATTAAGAAATTTAACTACTAAAAAACTTTTAAGAATTGATAAACTAACTACTAAAAATATTTATATGCTTTCAAGTCTAGGAAACAGTAAGTTAGGTCAGAGTAACAATTATATCAAAATCAACTACAGTGAACTTACCCACCAAGATTTACTTATCAAATGAATTTCTTTTTTTAGTTCTTTTTATGTTTGATAAGAAAGTATGTTGGTTTGTTTACAAAATCATTTGATAAAAGATGCTTGGGGAAATATTAAAAGTAAACAAGGTTATTCATAATGCACTAGTAAATTATGAAGACAAAGATATGATTGTTGAATTAGAAAGAACACGTAAATCTAAAGAAAAATTTAAATTGTAATATTTAGTGATACTTAAATAATATGAACGGTTTCCGTATTGATATTCTTAAATTCAACGCTTTATCCTTGTTTAAACACTATATATAAACTATATATAAACATGATAATTATACATGGTTACATATTGATTACAAATCAGACTTTTCTTTAAAATTTTTTACCACAAAATCTTTTTCAATTTCTAAGATTTCTTTTACTGAAAAAAACTTTAATAAATTTTTTACCTAGATTTTTAATATAATACTGTCATTTATAATTATCAATTTTTAATCAAACACTTTCACTAATTTGTTTTTCTAAATTTCACACTTGAAAAACCAGTGATGAAATTTGTTCAATAAAATAAGAATAACATTTATCACTTAGACTATTTTCCTTTAATCAGCTTTGATAAGTTGATATAAGTTCTTGTTCTTTACTAGTTAAATTCATGATTGCTCCACCTAATTTTTAAAATCATTTTCGTTTGATTTAGTTGTGGAGTTTTTCATCTCATTTAACAATTGCAAAATTGTATCTATTTTTTGGTTAGTATTATTATCAAAACTAATAAGTTTTTTAAACTTAATTTACTATGTGTTGCTAAACTTAAAGCATCATTAGATTTGTTTAATTGTTTTTCATTTACAAACCTAACACTGATTGATTGTTCTGCAATTGAACCATCACCAGTACCTTTGTAGGTTGCATTTAAATCTAAATTCATTTTTGTTAAATCAACGCCATAAAAATATCATAATTTCGTACTGGATTTATTTGCATAATGTTTACCTAAATAGTGAATTTTTACTTTTTTATTGCTAACATCAATACCAGTTTCTTCAAACATTTCATTAATGACAGTTTGATAGTGGGTTTTATTTTCAACCCCGTGCATAAAATCAACTTTAATAACTTTATTAATCTCTTTCATAAAATCTTCCTTTCAAAAAAGTGGTTTTAAAAATAAAAATTGTAACAACATAGGTTACAACTGGTTTATTTTCAAACTTTCTAAATTTAAAAGAAAGATAAAAATATCTTATAAGATAAGGGTAGGTCATAATTTTGCGGTCGTACCTATTAGTTATTCAATTTTCATAATTTAAATCTACCATAATTAATTAAAATTACAAGCAGAAATATAAAAATCGTTACTGATGCCGACCGCAAAGACCACACCAGTAACTAGATAATTGTACAATAAATTGTTCATAAAATAAACTATAAATAATAATTTATTGGTTATGAGTACAGCAACTTTTACATTTCTCGCATTTGTTACAAAGCATTGATATTTTTTAAAAATTTAACATACTTCTACTACCTACTGTAAATGTAAACTTACAAATTACATTTTTACATTTTGTTTCAAACATATTTTTACCTCCTAAAATTTAAAACTAATGACCTGTTTATTTTATAATTCTTGGATAGGTTACAATTTATTGGTCAAAAAACACTTCAGTTTCTTTATCAATATCATCAAGAATTTTTTTAATATCTGTTGACATTACATTTTGTTGTTTTTCTTTTTCTAAATCAAAAAAACAAGTTTCTATTTTTGATGTTTTAGTAATATTTGAAATGTCAATATTTTCATACTTATCAATATTATTATTTTTAATCTTAGTTTGCTTACTGAAATAAAATTCTAAAAAAACTATACTTTTACCATTTTTAATTTTTAAAAAGTAAAATTAATTCTTTTTTAATTGGATTTAATACACGCTTATTAATATCAGACATATTATATTTTTCAGGAATATCTAATAAATTTCTAAACTTTTCTATTGGTAATTTTAAAAATCTAGTTGATTTAAATTGTTTTAATAATCTGTAACAATTTTTAGAATATATACTTTTAATACTTACAAATTCTTGATGTTCAAAAAGTGTATATTCTCTTGTAACTAAATTGTTAATTAAATACATTAAATCAGGATTATCACTTATTTCTAATTCTTTCAGGTGTATTCAGAAATAAAGAGAACAAAGAAAAAGAAATAAATAGATTTTTAAATACCAAGTTATAATTAAAGATAAAGAAAAAAGAATTGTAATAACAATATCTAGTTATGAAAGTCTTGAAAATAAATTATTTTTTTCTTTTAATAAGTATTTTGTATATACAAAATGTAAAACTTTTTCTTCTTCAAGTGTAAAATGATTATTTTTTCTTGCTAACTCATTTGCATAATAAATAAAAAAACGACAACGAAAACAACCTGATGAATAGTTTTATATTTCTAATTATATCTTTAATTATTTCATAGTAAGGATTATCAATTATTTCATACTCTCATAAATTTATAATTATAAAAATTGGTTTTTCATTTTTCATATTTAACATCTCCGTTTGTCTTAAATTAGCAATTAAGGCTTTAGATTTCTAATTACAGATTTATTTTAAACCAATTTAATAATATATTTAAATTTATTTCAAGGAGTTGATTTTTTATGAAAAAATTTGTAAAAAATTTAAGTTCTAGATGAAGTTTATTTTGGAAATTATTTTATAACATTGATAACATAAATATCATATCTTTTTTTATTTTTTTTAAAAAAAGATTGTTTAATTTTATAAAATTTGATAAAAATATATAAACTTAATATAAGTTTATAACTCATTACTTTATTTTCAAAGTAATGAGTTTTATTGTAAAAGGGAGAAATTAATATGAAAAAATTGAAAAATCAAGCAGTAGAAAATTTTAATTTATATAATATAAATTGATTTATTACAGACATATTAGACTGAAATGGTCAAAAAGAGAAATGATATGTTAAAGCGAATAAAGAAATGTATGTTGATGAAGAAAAGTATACAACAATATATAAATTATGATTACATATAAAAAAAACTAATGATAAATTTAGTAAATTTAGTGTAACAAAAGCGCAATTAGAGGATTGTTTTACTTTTTTTAAAAATAAAGCAATTAAATTTAAAGTTAGAAATTTAGAAGATAGAAAATCTATTGAAAAATGAAAAATTAATGAAAGTATAACAAATCTTAATATTAAAAATAGTGAGATTGAAATCAAACAAGAAAACCTAAATAAAGAAATTATAAATTTAAATAAAAATATATTAGATTTAAAAAAACAAAAATTTAAAAAATTTAAAAATATTTTATTAAAAATAATAACTTTTGGTTTTTATGATAAAAATAAAAAAATAAATGCAAAAATAAATCAAATTGAAAAATTGAAAGAAAAAATAAATATAGATATTAATAAATATGTTATAAATTTTGATAATAATTCTAGAATTATTTCTAAGAAAAATGAATTTAAAATTATTAGTGAAAAACAATATGATAATAAAATAGTATTATTGGCTAATACTATTTTAGATTTTGAAAAAATTCTGGAATTAATTCAAGCTGAAAAAGAAAATATTGTTTCAAATAAAATCAGTAGAAAAGAATCTTTAGATTCTGGAATTAGTGATGGTTATGAAGAATGTATTGATGTTCTGGAATATTTTAAAGAAAAAGAAATAAATTCATTGGATTATCGAAATAAACCTTCAACAAGTGGTTATGACAAAGTTTCAACTTCGAATTCACCAAGAATGTAAAATAGTGTTTGATAATATTTTTACTTATTTCGCTCCATTACTCTGTCAACAAATTTTTCAATTTCACTAGTTTGTTCTAAATTCAAACCTAGTTTTATCAGTTCTTGTTTAGCATTTTCATATTCAACAATATTTATGTTGGAACAGGTTATGGTTTGTATAAAAGTCTGATTTGTAATCAATTAAGAACAATGTATAATTATCATGTTTATATATAGTGTTTAAACAAGGATAAAGCGTTGAATTTAAGAATATCAATAAAATAACCATTCATATTATTAAACAGCGCTAAAAACAGCGTCTATGGAGCAATTAGAGGTGTATAACAAAAAGGAAAAATTCCAATGATAATGAATTTAAAATTTGATAATGACAAAATGAATATGATACCAATTATAAAATTAATTAATAAAAGAATTAAATTATTTTTTGATAATTTAAAATTAAATAAAAAAATAAATTTAAATGATGAACAAAATATTAATAATATATTAAATATTAATGGTAGTTGAGGCTCTGGAAAAAGTACCATTATTAATAATTTAGAAAAATATTGAAAATTTAAAAATGAAAAACCAATTTTTATAATTATAAATTTATGAGAGTATGAAATAATTAAAGATATAATTAGAAATATAAAACCATTTATTAAAAATGATAATGAAAATATTAAAAATAGTAAAATTAAAAATTTAGTCTTACAATTAAAGACCCAAATACCGGTATTACTTTTAGTCCAACTATTGAAGCTGAATTTGATAATCTTGATAAAGAAAATCAAGATTTAAAAACAGCAATTAAAAATGCAACAGATGAAATAGAAGAGTTGATAAATTTTACTAAGAAAAATATTATAATTTTATTTGATGAACTTGATAGGTGTTTACCTAATAATCAAATAAAATTTTTAAGTTATACATAAAATATATTTTTAAAATTAAAAAATGTATTTTATGTTATAGCTAGTAATAATGAAATTATAAATGCAAATATTAATAATTCAATAGAAAAAGATAATATTTGTAATGAAAATATACTGATAAAATTTTTAATGTGAGTATATCTTTAAAAGATATATTTTTTGTGGAAAATATGAAATTTTCAACTAATGATTATATACAAGACTTTATGAAACAAGAAAATATAATTAATCCCAGACTTATAAAAAGATTGTTAATACAAGTAAGCAAAACAATCGATTATTTAAAACAAAATGAAATTTTTTATTTTTTAAAAGATAAAACAAAAACTCGTTTAAAAGAAATTATAAGTAAAAGATTAGAGTTTATTATATTTTATATTAAATATATTAAATTTAATGGAAATCAAAATTATAATTATATTTTAAGATATATTAATACAGATTCTATAGAATGAGAATTTCTTTGTAAAAAAATAAGAATAATAACAAATTCTTATGATAAAAAAATTTTTTCATCAATATCTAATCAAGATATTTTTCAATGAATATTAAAAAATAAAGAACTTTATTTTGAAAGTCCTACATCAGAAAGAAATACACAAGTTTTACAAGAATCTCTCTATTTTTATATTGAAATTAATAATACAATTTTACCTATTTGATTTTCTTGTTTTATACCTTTTTTAGGTCATTACATAAATAATATTTCTGATTTTGATTTAGAAAAAATATTTAGATTAATTAAATATCCTTTTAAAGATGAAAAAATTTTTGATGCATTACATTATGAAATAAAAAATCGAAATTTTAATAATCATAATACAATTTTGTATAGTTATAGTTTAGGTAATATAATTATTTCAATTAAACTTGAGGAATTAAATATACCAAATGATTTAAAATCATTTTTAAACATTTTAGTTAAGGATTTTGATATTAAACATTTTGTATTAGATGAATTTAAAATAACTTTCGATGTTATAAAAATATTAATTGATAATTCAATATTTGATTATTAAAATTTAAATATTTTTATATAATTTCGTAAGTAAACAATAATTTTAAAAACATAAATAATATTTTATTATTTCATTTTTATGAATATGATATTAATAAATGTTTTTCATATTAATACCTCTTTTAAACTTTGATGGATTTGATCAAAAAGTAATTTCTTTATCAGATATTAGAATTTAATTACAAGAGTTATATCATGGAGCTGAGATTAGTGAGAGCTTAATTAGTGAAATTACTGAGATGTTATTGATGATGTCAAAGCATGGCAAAATCGACCATTAGAGACCGTTTATCCAATTGTTTACTTTGATTGTATAGAGTAGTTAAAGTAAGGCAGGATAAACGTAGCATTAACAAATCCGTGTAGCATTAGGCATTAGTTTAACTGGTCATAAAGATATTTTTAGGTCTTTAATTAGCGAAAATGAAGGAGCCAAGTTTTGACTACTAGCAAACCTAACAGAAATGAAAAAATAGGGGTTTAAAAGATATCTTAATCGCTTGTACTGATAATCTAACGGGAATGAGTCAAGCTATTGCTGCAGTCTATCCACAAACTGAACATCAGTTTTGTATTGTGCATCAAATTAGAAATAGTTTAAAATTTGTTTCATACAAAGCATCGCAAAGAACTCGTTGCTGATTTAAAGCCCATTTACAAAGCTTCTAGTGAAGAGCAAGCACTCCAGGATTTAGAATCATTTGAAACTAAATGAAATAAACTATATCCACAAATTGCTAAATCATGACGCAAAAAATGAGAAAATTTAATGATTTTTATTACATATCCTCTAGCAATTAAAAAAGTTATTTATACAACTAATGCTGTTGAATCAGTAAACAGTCAGTTACGAAAAGTTACAAGAAATAAGAAAGTTTTTCCTAATGACATGTCAGTTTTCAAAATCTTTTATTTAGCAATTGAATCAATAACAAAAAATGAACACTGCCAGTTCAAAATTGAAATGAAGCAATTGCTCATTTTATGATAAAATTTGAAGATAGAATTAATCTGAATTAGTAATTTTGTAAAATTAAATGCCAATTATTACAACTAAATGTTATTTATCATCATAACCACTAGCAGTTAAATTCGATGTTCAATCAACACGTTTTAAATAATTATTAAATGGTAAATCATTTATATATTTTTTAATATCTAACATTTGTTGTGATGTAGCAAAGCCACGTGAAGCAACATTTGATATATCGGTTATTCACTTGCTAACATTATCCTTAATATATTTTTCATAATTACCAATTCAAGTTTTACAATTATCTAACGTTTGTTTATCAGTTACATTTTTAAAATCTATATTTAAATTTTGTGTTAAGTCTGTTAAACCATCTTATAGTTTCTTATCAGCAACTTTTCTAATTTCAGTATTTAGTTTGTCGTTATCAATACCTTCATCAAACTTTGGTTCATTGTCAGGTAAATATGTTAAAGGTTTTAAAAATCATTTAAAATCACTTGCTAAGTCAGTTTTGATTTCAGCATCAAAACCTTTGCCATTTGCTTGTAATGATTTTTCAAATAAATTAGTAACTATTTGTTCATAGTTTTTTAATCACCCTGTTGCTCTGGCAAGTTGTTTTGTGTCTGTTAAATCAACTTCCACATTTAATTCAGTTTTAAGTCTATTTAATTCTTCATCATTGAAAGTTCCTTTTAACTTTCAATTACTTTCACCAAGTTCAAGATAACTATCATAAGTATTACCTACTGTATCAATTAAATGTAAATGGTAAGTACCATCAGTTTTAATTGTTGTTGTTGGAGATAAGGTTTGTTTTGAACCAGTTTCTTTGAAATCATTAGTACTTTCATCAACTGTTCCTTGTATATATATAATAACTATTTGAATGGTCAATCAAACTATCAGCAAAATTTGTTATTAAAGGTGCATTGTGAACACTTCCATCTTTGCTTTTGGTTTGAATTATAGAACAACCATTTGTATTTCCGGAAGTGGAAACAAAACCTAATGATAAATCAGTTAAATCGGTATCATCAGTATTTGTTGTATAGTTTATGTGTCTTTTTTTAACAATTGATGTTTTAACTCATAATTTATATGTGATTTCACCAGTATTAGGATCCCCACCAAAAACATTTGCAAATGTTTTATCTTTTAAAGTTAAAACTAAGGTATGTTCACCAACAGGAATATTCACATTTGTTGATGGAACTGTAATTGAATTACCATCTAATTTAGCACTTGCAACCAGATTCTCTTTAATGTCTATTTTTTGTCCAGAGTTATAAACAATACCTTTATATAGTGGTCATGATTTATCAATAGTATCAGGTTTATTTATCGTTATCAATTGTTCTATTAAATTTATTGTTCATATTCCACCATTACCCTTAAAAGTTCCAATATAAACAACATTATTAGATGTAACAACTAGTGAATTAAACCTGATACTATTTGGAGATTCATTTATTTTATCAAAAGTGCCTTTATCATTTGATTTTCATAAACCATCAGTACTGGTGATGGTTCAATTGCAGAACAATCAATCAGTGCTAGGTTTGTAAATGAAAAACAATTAAACAAATCTAATGATGCTTTAAGTTTAGCAACACATAGTAAATTAAGTTTAAAAAACTTATTAGTTTTGATGATAATACTAATCAAAAACTAGATAAAATTTTACATTTGTTGAATGATATGAAAAACACCACAACTAAATCAAACGAAAATGATTTTAAAAATTAGGTGGAGCAATCATGAATTTAACTAGTAAAGAACAAGAACTTCTAACAACTTATCAAAATTGATTGCAAGAAAATAAGTTAAGTAATAAATGCAATGCTTATTTTCTTGAACAAATTTCATCACTGGTTTTTCAAGTGTGAAATTTAGAAAAACAAATTAGTGAAAGTGTTTGATTAAAACTTGATAATTGTAAGTGACAGTATTATATTAAAAATCTAGGTGAAAAATTTGTTAAATTTTTCTCATTAGAAGAAATCTTAGAAATTGAAAAAGATTTTGTGGTAAAAAGTTTTAAATAAAAATCTGATTTGTAATCAATATGTAACCATGTATAATTATCGTGTTTATATATACTAGATTTCTTGCAAAATTAATATACTGATTATATTTTTAAATAAATATAAAAGTGTTAATAAAATAGATTTTATTTTTTTTACAAATATTTTTCATTATTTTGTAATGAAAATACGATAAAAATTATTATTTACAATAACAAAAAATAAAATTTTAAATTATCAAATATATTTAAACTAATAGTTGTAAATTATAAATTGAAGCTATTAAATTAAATCTTTTTCTTCTATTTCTATATTTTTCACTAATAATTTTAAATTTTTTAAGTATAGCAAAAACATTTTCAATAACAACTCTCATTTTTGAAATTAGTTTATTGTTTTGTTTTTCTTCTTTAGTTAAAGGGCTTTTCTTTGATTTTCTTTTAGGAATTAAAACGTTACTATGTATATTTTGTATTCCTTGATATCCTAAATCTACTAAAATAGTTGTTTGTGATAAAATTTTAGTTTTTGAATCTTTTAAAATTTTAAAGTCATGATTTTTACCATAGGAAAAATAAGAACTAATAATTTTTTACTATCTTTTTCAATTATAAGCTGTGTTTTGATGGTATGTTTTTTCTTTTTTCCTGAGTAGTACTTTTTTTTCTTTTTTTGGGCGTTGGATTTGACTTTCAGTTACATCAATTATTATTGTTTTGTCTTTGAAATCTTCTTTTAATAGTGATTTTTGTCCATCAAGTTGTTGAGAAACAGGGTGTTTTATTAAATAAAGTATCTTCAATTCATTTGATATTTCTATAACAACTACTTTCACTAATATCATAACTTTTTGCAATATGAAAATAAGTTCTATATTCTCTTCAATATTCTAAAGTCATTAATAAGCGACTTTCTAATGATAATTTGTTGTTTCTTCCACGACGAAATTTCTTTTTTAATTCTTCTATTTTTAAAATTTCTAACATTTTATTAAAAGTAATACGTTTAATAGCAGTTAATCTTAAAAATTTCTTATCATTTAGTTGATTATTTTTTTGAAATTTCATTAAAATCCCACCCTTTTATTAAAATCAATAATTAAGTTAAATTTTAAATTAATTTTGCAAGAAGTCTACTGACTCTTGAAAAGGCTATAGAGATTTCAATTTGGTTTATAGACTTCATGTTTTTGTCAATCATCAAGATGGTTATATTTCAAAAAGTGGTGTAAACACAAACCAAATTGAATCAGTTTGAAAGCATCTGCGAAAAACTTTCAGAACACATGTAAGAGTTTCAAAATCAAATGTCCATTTATATTGCAAAGGAATCTGCATATAAATTCAACAACATACCTAGTTTTGAAACTGTAATGCTGTGTTTAATTTAAATATATGGGGGGATAATTTCCTATTTAGGTTTTTATCGCCATTTATGTAGTAAAATTTCAATTATACATAAAGGGATAAAAACCAAATTTAATATAAAATCATTTTTTTGGATGGTAATTTCATTTTTAGATATCAAATATTATATAAGATTTCTAATTATATATCCAGTTTGTTTATCATAATAATTCAAAACCCCAATTAAAAATGAGATTGAGTTATTAAAACATTCTATTTCAAAAATCCGTAATCATGGATAATTTTGGCAATTTAATATTTGTATATGTTTTAGTTTATTTTAAAAATGAAAAAGTTCCTATATAAAAGTTAAGGAACTAAAGTTTAAAGGATTTATTTGAATTAGAATTTAGTTTTAGTAATTAGTTTAAATGTATTTGTATCAGCTAAACATTTATAAATTGTACCAAGACCACCTGCATATACATTACCATCTTTATCTGTTACCATACTTCAAATTAAATCTTCTTTTTTATTAAAAATTTTGCAAAAGATAACTGGTTGTCCTTTCGATTTCCCCGGTTGTGTTCCCAAAAGTTGTCTATAGTCACTATTACTAAAATTTACTCCGTCTGTTGATTTATACAACCCATCAGCAGTTCCTGCATAAATTGTCCCATCAGGTGCAACATTAATTGAATATATAAAATTTCTATCAGGTATCCCTTTTAATTTATCAAATTTTGTTCCATCACTTGATTTATATAAACCATTATCATTCCCAATATATAAAATATTATTAAATATGCATAAACTATGTACAGATGATTTTACTTCTTGTACATTTACTTTTATAAATTCTTTTCTATCAACACTTTTATACAAACCATAACCTGTCCCAACATAAATATTATTATTACTATCAACAACTAAACTTTTAATAGAATTATTTTTACCATAATTTTGATTTCAACTTTTAATTTCTATAAATTTTATTCCATCAGTACTTTTATATAATTTACTAGTTAAATTTGAACCCTTACCAATTAAAGTACTTACATAAATAACACCATTTGATGCAATAAAATTACAAGAAACTATTTCGTTTTTATTAATATCCATTATTTGATTAACAAATGGATTTGTATCATTTTCACCTTGGATACTGATGTCTTTATTTATTTGTTTTGATTTAAAACCATGACTTACAACACTATTTGTAAACAATGGTTTTAAATTACTTGCGCTTGTTCCCACTATCGTAGAAACTGCAAGCATGCTTAATAATTTTTTCAAAATTTGGTTCTCCTTAAATATGTAATATTTTTGAATTATATGGAATATTAATGGGTTTAGAAGTAGTTCTTTGAGTATTTATATTTACTTTTGGGAAAAATTGTCTTTTTCTATTTTTAATAAAATATTTTTAAATTTTCCATATTTTTTCAGTTCTAGATCCAATATTTTTTTAATTTTAAAACGATTTTTTTAATTTCTTCATTTTCAATTATTGACATACTTTTCTTCCTTTCAAAAACAAAAACTCATTTGTTTTTAAAACAAAGTAATGAGTTAAAAACTTATATTCATTTTATATAAATTAATTACACAGAAAAAATAGAAAATGAAAAGTTCCTACATAAAAAATAAGGAACTAAAGTTTTTTTTGGGGGGTTATTTAGAATTAGTGTTTATGTTTATTGAACAGTTTAATTTCCTAAAATAGTTTACTTTCTTTTTCAATTATATAATGCTTCTGGAGTAAAAATTTTAGCATTTTTTATTGCTTGTGGTAAAGTTGAATTTCAATAATTTATTAAATAAAGTAATATAATTAAAAAAATCATTTTTAATTTATTTTTGCTTTAAAAAAGCATAAAATAAGTTTTAAAATAAAATATATATATAATATATATTATATTAAAGAATTATTTTTTTGTTTTAAATATGGTCAGTAAAAATAATTCAAATTTTATTTAGGAGGAAAAATAATATGAGAAGTATGAAAACATTATTAAGACTATTAGGTGCAGTTAGTTTAACTACAGTTGCAGCAACTTCAGTTGTTGCTTGTGGTAACAATGATAGTACAAAAATTTTAAATAATAAAGTATCACAAAATTTAGATTTAACTGATACAGATGGAAAGGGTTTGAAAGCTATTATGCTTAATTGAGATAAAGATAAACCTTATTTTTCTATTAAGAGTAATGATATTTTAACTACTAAATTATTAGAAGGTGACGCTACTACTGGTGACGCCAAAGCTAAGGATAAAGAAAGTTTTGATTTTTTAAAATCTGTTTTACAACAAAAATTAAAATCAGGAACAACATTTGAAGATGGTACTTTTGATGCAGCAGAAGTTGTTAAAATTAAGTATAAATTTTCCAATATAAAAATTTCTACTGCTAAATTTGTAGAACCAAATGATGAAGCAAAACTTATTGTTAATGATGGAGCATATAATTTACAATTTTTTAAAGAAGACAATAAAACTAGTTTGGGAGATAAATATCAAATTAAAGTAAAAACAGATACTAATGCTTTATTTAATATTTTTGGAACTGATGATCCTATTAAATTAGGTCACGATGAATTTGTTTTTGCAGGAAGTCCGATTGAGCGATTTAGGAATTCTTCAAAATTAGAAGATACTGTTAATAAATGAACAAGTGATAAAATAGAAGTGCCATTAATAAGTAAAAACAGAACTAGTTCAGCTATTAAATTTAATAACTTTGAAGAATTAGTTGGTTGAAAGGCAAAGTTTAATATTAAAGAATTTAAAAAATCAGGAATTGATCCAGTACGTATTGAAGAAGGTGATAAATTAGTACTTTCAATTGCTTTAATAAAAGGTAATGAAACAATTTCACTTAAAGCAACAATAACATTAGTAGCAAAATAAATATTAACAATAATGTTTTTATTAAATTTAAATTGTTATTGAACTTTTTTATTGGATATTTCTTAAGAAATATCCAATTTTAATTTAATAGTACATTTGATTTCTTAACACCTGTTTAACCATTTTATCTTAAAAATAAAGGAGAAAAAATAACATATAATAAATATCAATATAATTCCAACTCAAATTACAATAATCAAGATATACATAGTCGTGTTTCAAGAAATAGATTAAAATTAGTTCAAATCACAAGATCATTTTAAAGTGCTAAAACTTAATTCACTTTTATAGAGTAAACGGGTATGTCCAGTAAAATGTGTAACTCACTCTTTCTAGGTATAGTTATTATATATTCTCTAGAACTAATTAGGTATAGTTATTTTGTTAGTTACACAGTTTACTGGACATACCCTATTTTTCTTATCATATTGCTTAGTAATTTTTTCAACTGTTCTAGTTCCAAATACTTTTACTATGTATTCAGGGTTTTCCACATCACTTATTTTATGGGCGATAATATTACCCACATTACCAAAAATTGTATTCAAAATTTTTTTCTTATCTGTTGATAAATCATCTGTAACTTGAAAACATAAAAAACATTGGTAGTGAAAACTTCGCGTTTTATTAATTAAATTGATAATGCTATCACTTGTGATATCAAATATTAAAAAACTATAATATCAATAATATCACAAGTGATATTATTGATATTATTAAAGTATAAGAAAAGCAAAAAAAGAAAGTAGGTGTTGGCATATGACTAATCAAGAATTTTTAAATGAACTACGTGAGTGTAACCATTCATCAATGTGATACTGAATGGTTAGAAAAAGAAGCGACTTATTGATTAAATCAAAGAAAACTTGGAAATTGAGGAAGTTAAACATGATAAAAAATGATTTAAAAGTTGAAATTAATATAATAAAAGAAGTATGCAAAAAGTATTTAGAAATTAAAGAAATACTGATGGATACTTTGCGGTCGGCATCAGTAATGATTTTTATATTTCTGCTTGTAATTTTAATTAATTATGGTAGATTTAAATTATGAAAATTGAATAACTAATAGGTACGACCGCAAAATTATGACCTACCCTTATCTTATAAGATATTTTTATCTTTCTTTTAAATTTAGAAAGTTTGAAAATAAACCAGTTGTAACCTATGTTGTTACAATTTTTATTTTTAAAACCACTTTTTTGAAAGGAAGATTTTATGAAAGAGATTAATAAAGTTATTAAAGTTGATTTTATGCACGGGGTTGAAAATAAAACCCACTATCAAACTGTGTTATTAATGAAATGTTTGAAGAAACTGGAATTGATGTTAGCAATAAAAAAGTAAAAATTCACTATTTAGGTAAGCATTATGCAAATAAATCAAGTACGAAATTATGATATTTTTATGGCATTGATTTAACAAAATTGAATTTTGATTTACATGCAACATACAAAGGTACTGGTGATGGTTCAATTGCAGAACAGTCAATCAGTGCCAGATTTGTAAATGAAAAACAATTGAACAAATCTAATGATGCTTTAAGTTTAGCAACTTATGGAAAATTGAATTTAAAAAATCTTATTAACTTTGATAGCACTAATCAAAAAATAGATACAATTTTGCAATTGTTAAATGAGATGAAAAACTCCACAACTAAAACTAACGAAAATGATTGAAAAGATTATGTGGTGCCATAATAACTGGGCGAATAAAATATACGTATAGATACTTTCAACGAGAGAAATATATCTTTAATTGTTAGTGTAATTATACCATATATTATCATTCTTGTAAACAATAATATCACTTTAATTTTACTATTTTAATCTAAAAATTCCTAACTATTTAGGTAAATATTTATTTAATTTTATATTAACTAAAAACTAATATTTTGTTTATTAAGATATGCTACTCTTGCATTTAACATATTAATAAATGTTTTAGAATTATATGCTTTTGCACCATTTCCTTTTAATGACTTTACTAAATGAAAAACAGTACTTTCAGCACTACAACCAATATTTCAATCTTGATTTTGATTAATAATACCTATCTCATTATTTTTAAAATAATTAAATGTTTGTTTATTAACATTATTTTTTAAAATATTAATTAATTGATTATAATTACCATTAGCAAAATTAATTGATGTATCTATATATTTATTTCAATCAGTACTATCTTTTTTCTTTCCCCTTTTACCAATAAATGATTTTCATAAATAACTAAAAGCATGAAATTTATCTAATATATAATAACCACCTAATCATTTTGCTAACGCTCTAATTCATAAAGCACCATCACCGGCAATTACTAAATTAGGATTTTGTCAATATAAATCTTTAAAATCATTTATTTTAATATCATAATTATTATTAATAGTTTCAAAAACAAAATTATATACTTTATCTTGTGTTATAGTTTCACCAGTTTTATATAATAAAAAAGCAGTAGTTTTATTTAATAATTGATTTCTATTTTTACTTATTTGTTTTTTTCCTAAATTAAAACTAAAAAGGCGACAACAATATTTTTGTTTAGTATTATTTTCATCTCAACAAGTAATAAAAGCATCATCAACATAAATATTTAATTTTTGATTATCTAATACTTTATGTTTTTGTTCTGGTATTATTTTTTGTATATTTGCATTTTTAAAAATTTTTGAAATAGTAGTTTTAGAAAATTTAGTATGTTTAAATTCTTGTTGAATATGATTATAAGTTTTTTTAGTTATTAAATTTTCTGTTAAATTATTAAGAATTTCTTGTTTTAAATCATTAATCATTTTTGCTCTTTTAGTAATATTAAATTCTTCATCTGTAAAATATCGATATCTTTTTTCTATTTTATCTCAATATATTCTGCGATTAAATGTTGCTAATCCAATATCAGTATTAATAGTTCTATTACTTTTACCAGCAACTAAATATCTACTTTTATCTCTTGTTTTAAAAAATTTTTTATCTCAATCATGGATTTCATTAATAAAATCTGTTAAAATATTAGTGATTTTATATTCTTTAAAATTTTTATAATTAAACATTTTTTTCACTCTTTCTATTGTTTTTACTATTTACATATTATCAAATTTATTTAAAAAATTGTTGAAAAAATTTTTATTTATAGTATAATTATAAAGAACGGTAAAATAAATCGCAAATTCTATATTTAGCGTTTAAAAGATAGCTTTAATTAGTTATCTTTTCTTTTTTTTAAAATAATGTATACTAAAAAGAAAAAATAGAAAAGAGAATAAAAATGATATATTGATTAGATTTAGATACAACAAAAGGTTCTGACCCTAAATATTTATTTATCCCAGTTGTTATTATAGGTTTAAGCATATTATGATGTTTAATTGATTATTTAGTTAAAAAAATTAAAAGAAGAAATAAAAAAATAGCACAATAAATGCTATTTTTTGTTATAATTATATTATAAAAATTAAATAAAATATATATGAACTATTTAATAAAGTTTTATAAGTTATTGTTACCAGACCTAACTTAAAAGTTATATTAAGTATATCATAAATTTTTGTATTTTAAAACAAAATTAAGGAGATTTTTATGTGCAAAATGAAAAATTAAGAACAATTTTTAATGATGCAAAAGTATTAAGAGAAGCATTAGAAAATTATTTTATTCATTGTAATGAATTTAAAGAAATTCCTACAAAATTAGGAATGTTAATTTATTTAGATATAACTGAAAGTACTATTAGAAATTGAAAACAAAAGAAAAGAAATACTTTTTTACAACAAATAAATTGAGCGCATTCTCAAATTGAACACTTAAATTTACAAAGATATTTAACTTCAAATGCAAATACTTCATCATGATATTTAGAACGTGCTTATGTTAATAAATATCATTTATCTACAAGAATTGATATAAAAAATAGTGATAATGTCGCCCCTATACAAGTTAATCTTGATAATAAAGGTAAAAATAAATGTTAAATAATTTTGGTTATTTATTAGATATTGCTAAAAGAATGTATTTAAAACAATCTTTAAATATTACTAAAATTAAACAATTAGGTTCACGTAAATCAGGGAAAACATTTAGTGATATTGAATTTTTAGGTATTTTATTAATGTTAGATAATATTAAAATACATGCTTATTTAATTAGAAATATGTCAAAACAATTAAATGATAGTTGACAAGAATTAAAACAAATTATTAAAGCAACATACCCAACAATTGATTTTATTATTAGTGAAACTAAAAAAACTATTGAATTTAATGGTAGTAAAATAACTTGTAAATATTTACATGCACAAGATAATAGTAATGTTAAATTAACTGGATTAGCAAGTAATTATTTATATGATTATGTAATTATATGAACTGATGAACGTTATGAAATTACTGAAAATGATTATCAAGATTTAAAAGATGCTATTCGTGGTGCAAATCAATTATTAGAAATAGAAAGTTGTAATCCTTGAAGTATTCTTAATGAATTTATTAAAAAGACAGTAACAGCATGTCCACAAAATGAAAAACAAATTATTAATGAATATGAACAATTTACTATTATTGATAATACTATTTATCATTATCAAAATTGAAAATTAAATACTTATTTAAAAGATAGTGATAAATATCAATTATTAGAAATAGAAAAATTAGACCCAATATCTGCAAGAGTTAGAAGTCATGGTTTAGTAGGTTATGAAAGTGGTGGAATATATTCACATCTTATTCATAAAATTAGTAGATTATTACAATCAAGTTATAGATTTAGTGCAGGTTTAGATTATGGTTTTAAAGATGATGCAATGGAATGTGTATTATTAGGTTTTGATTATGATTTTAAATTTGTAAATGTTATTGATTGTTTAAAAATAGAAAATAAATTAGTGCGATATGATAATAAACAATTAGCAAAATTAGTAGTTGAATTTTATATAAATTTAGCACAAAAATATAATTTATTATATGAATATGGTTTAACTGTATATTGTGATTTTAGTAATTATACATTTATTGAAATGTTAAATGATACAGCAATTAAATATAAGGCTCATACATGGCTTTATTTTAAAGATTGTGTGAAATTAAGACTTGAGTTTAGAATTGGTAAAAACATTGCTTTAATGGCAACAGAACGCTTAAATATAAGTATTCAAGCACAATTATTATTAGATGAATTTAGACTTGCTATTTGAGACCCTAAAAGTATTAAACAAATACCATTAGCAGGTAATGACCATTTACGAGATGCATTTGATTATGCTATTGAACCATATATTAGAAATTTAAGTGCAAATATAAATCCTTATTTTGAAAGGAAATAAAATATGAATAATCATAATACAGAAATATTAACATCTAAATGATGTATGCTTAATTTAACAGAAATGATTGCTAATCATGGTTCTAAATTACTTTGGGGTAATGGTTATACTTTAACAAGTGAAGATGAACAATATAAACAAGCAATTGAAAAATTAAAACAATGAAATAATTTAGATAGTTTATTTTATCAAGATTGTCATATTAAATCAGGTTATGGTTATAGTATTACGCAAATTGATAAAACTAAAACCGGAAGAATATCTTTAAATTTTGCTCAACCATATGCTCAATCACGTGTTGCAAGAGTATTAGAAACTGAATATAGTGCAAGTACTTGGTCAAGATTACAATATGATGACCAAAGTATATATGTTAAAACAACATATACTCCAAATCAAATCATAAGATATTTTACTAGTGATACAGTTACATTAGATGGTTTACAAGAAAAAATAAGTAAAGATTTACAATTACCATTAATTGAAAATCATAATTTAGGTATTATACCAGTTAAATTTATGCAGAATTTACCTAAAAAGAATTTCTTTGGTGGAGTAGTTGGTGATTATTATCCAGATATGACACCAATTAAGGGTTTACAAAAATTATTAAATCATACATTTGAAATGATTTGAAAAGAACTTGAATATAATCGTACAAGAGCATTTTTAGATATTAGTGAACAAGAAATAAATCAATCTAAAACTGGATTTGATATGAAAAAATTATTAGGTGATTTTATTTTACAAGCAAATTTAAGAAGTGTTGGAAGTACAAGTGGTACACCACCAATTGCTATTTTACAAGGTAATCCTGTATTAGATAAATATGCAGATTTTATTCAATTTATTATTGATAAAGCATTTGAAGGAGCAGGATATAGTCCTGTTAATGATACTACAAGTCAAAAAACAGAAGCAGAAGTATTAATTACTAATTCAAGAGATATGGAAACTACAAGAATTAAAAGAACTTTAAATCAAAGTGATTGAAATGAAATATTTCAAAGATGTTTTATATTAATGGGATTAGATGGTGATAAATCTAAATGAACATTTGAAATTAAAGAAAATACTATTACAGATAGATTAAAATCACTTGAAATTGATGAAGTAGAATTAAGATTAGGAATTACTAATATTAAACGTATTATTGTAAAAAGATATGGTGTAAGTGAAGAAGAAGCAGAACAAATTATTAATGAAAATAGAAAATATCAAAAAGAAGAAATTGAATTTAATAATACTTTTTTAGGAGAAACTAAAAATGACAATGATACCGAAAATAAATCATCAATTAATTAAAACAGTTTGAAAAAGTACAGGTGAAATTGAAAAAGATTTTACACAAAATAAAGATTTACAATTTCGTATATGTCCTTTTACTATTATTTTAGGTGCAATAAATTCAACAGAAACAGGTTATAAACCCCCAACTAGTATTCCTAATGACTATACATCATTTAGTAAAATATTTACTGGTAGAGAAGCAATACAAGCAGTTTGAGACCATTCTTATAAACCAATAGATATAAGTGGTGATATTAAATATAAACAGTTACAAGTTGGTGATGTATTTTATGGAAATATTTTAAGTGACCAATTAGGCATTACTTATTCAGCAACTCCATCAAATAATGCTTTTATTCAAGAACAAGCAATTAAAAATGTAGTTATTAATATTCCAAATGAAGAAAAGAATTTTGATTTTATTAATAATATTGTGTCAAATTTATATAAATTATATATGATACCAGAAGTTAATAAAGTTAAAAATACTGATAATACTTATAAAGTTGATAGACAATGATATATTCTTGAAGTTGCTAGTAAAACTTATAATAATGAAAATAAAGAACTTGCTTTTATTCAATGTACTTTTAGTTCATTAAATGATAAATTAGCAACAAGTGGATTAGCAATTAATCAATATGTACAATTAGGCGCACCAGGTGACCCTGTAGCATTACCAACCTTAGATGAAAATAATAATATTATTTTAGATAGTAATTATTTAACACCATTACCAGTTACTCATTGTCAAATCTCTTTTTATGGTTCAGTAAAACCAATTAGTATTGCTTTATGGGGTAGAGATATTGACCATAATCCTGATAATGTTAAACAACATAGATTTCAACAATTTCCAACTAAATTATTATTTCCATGAGAATATCAATGTAGTACTTATGACCCTATAAGTTTTCAAGCATTACCAGAAACAAATTATATATTAACTGTTCAAGGTCAATCAGTTATGGATAGTTATCAAGATTGACAAAAAGTAATTGCACCTAATTATGATGATGGAGCGCTTAAACATTATGAAGGACATTTAAAAACTAATGTTGATAAAACTAAAAATACTAATAAAGTTGATATTTCTAATAGATTAGTAAATTATTGAGATAATAATTTTTTAAATAGTGCAGAAATTGAAGATTATAATTATGCAACAGCAGGTAATCCTTATTTTCAATATTATAATAAAAATAATAAAAAATTTATTGGTAATACTCATTATAATATGAATAATAATAAATTTAAACAATTAAATACTATTAATGCAATGCATTATTTTATTTATAATCCTATTAGTGAAATACCTTTAACAATAAGAGAAACAATTAAAATTAATCTTAATACTATACCAATATTTGGGTCATTTATGAATTTCTTTGTTAGTGGCTTAGATATTGGTGCTAAATTATCAAGTAATTTATTAATACCACAATTTCCTTATATTAATGGGTTAATAAGTGCTGAATTATATAATTTTTATACAACATTATTATATAGTTCAGAAAGTACTAATCCTGCATTAATTCCATTAGATGTATTTAGAAATGATACAGCAGATACTATTCAATCTGTATTAGGTACAGCAAGTCACATGACATCATTTACATTTAATTTAACAGATAAAATGACAATGGCAACGTTTGATATTAATAGTCAATCATTAATCTCTAATATTGACCTAGAAACAGATAATTTAGGGCAAATAGAACGTATAAATAAAAATTTAATTAATTTACTTCCAAAAGTAGATATTGATAAATCTTTATTACAAGCACCAGATTTTAGAAATACTAATATTTTAAAATGAGCAATTGATATGATTGATATTAAAGTTGTTGGTAAAAGTAATTTTAAAATTACATTTTATTCAATGCCTGATAATAGAAATGGTGCTGTTAATGATAATTTTGCAATTTGAAGTGGTACTTATCAAACAGTAGGTAAAGCAAGTAATAATAGTAGATTAATTCAAAATACATTTTTATTAGCAAATAATACTTTTAAATTTGATACACCTTTTAATTATCCACAAGCAATAATTCCATCACCATTAATTGAAAGAGCGCACCCAATATTTTTGGATTTAAGTGACCAAAGTAAATATGGAATTACAAATAATATTAATAATCAACGTGAAATTCAATCAGATTGAAATTATCAAATGCGACCTAACGTAAATGAAGATATAAAAGGTTATAGAAATTATGTATTTTTTAATTACCAAGCTGAAGGTTATGATACTTTTGATAAATTATTAGAAGATTATGAAAGTATGACATTTAATTTTAATTTTATAGTAAATTCAATTTATAGAGAAGGTGCTTATAATCCTATAACTAATTATAAAAATTGATTTACACCTATAAAAATTAATTTTGCTGATATTAAAACTCTTGATGATATAGATAATCCAGATTTTAAGGTTAATGATGTTATTTATAATAATAATTCAGGTAACCACCAAGATAATAATCGTAATTGAATATTTAATATTAATAATAAATACAGCCCAAGGCCTCCTAAACCTAGACAGGAAGCAAGTTTAACTAACTGCAAACATAAAACTTAATACTTACGTTAATAATTTATTATGAACAAATGATAGTCCAACTAGTGGTTATACATTACCAAGTTCAGTTTGATTTAAAATAGTTGCTTATAATCATCAGAACTCTATTTTATTAACTTGACAATTTATAGCAACTTTACCAGTAAACTATTTCATTGGAGATTATAGTAGTTCTAATTGAAATTTACAAACTAAGTCATTGGTAATTAATCCAAAAAGTTCAACATAGAAAGGTGGTGATTAGTTAATGTTAAATGAAAATATAGAGAAAGAAGGTATAAATATGGAAGAAGAAACAAAAAAAGAACAAGAAGAAATTCAGGAACTTAAAGAAGAAGAAAAACCTGAAGTACTTGAAGAAACTAAAGAACCAAGTATTGAAGATAAATATAAAGAATTAGAAAAAAAGTATAAAGAATTATATAAAGATAAAATTGATAAAGATAGAGAAATTAGACATTCTCAATCATATTCAAAATATGATTTATCAAAAGAAAATATTAATTTATTAAAAAAATATCTTGGAGATAAAGAAGATATTGAAGAAGAATTAAAATTATTAAATAAAGATTTTCCACATTTATTTAATAAAAATAAAGATACAAATATTAATAAATCATTAGATATAAAAGATAAATTTAAAGAAGATAAATCAAAAGAAATTGAAACAAATACATTAGGAATGGTAGGTTAAAAATATGGCAATTATTACAACACAATCAACAACAATTAAAGACCCTAGTACAGAAAGTGGTTATGCTGATTTATCAGTTAAATATATTAAAAATTTAAAGGTATTATTATCAAAAAAAGTAGCATTAATTAATGCTACAACTGAAAATAGAGAACAATTAGATTCAGGTACTGCTATTTATAATATTACAAAACGTAATATTACAAGAGATTATACAGCAGGTGCAGGTTCTAATAATTTAACAGCAATGAACACAATTCAAATTCTTTTAGATAAAAAGAAAGAAATTAATTTAGAAGAAGAAACATTAGATTTAAAAAGATTAGGTGCTAGATATGAAGATGGTAATGTTATTGTTTCTGATAGTTTAGCATCAAGTTGAATTGATGCAAAAGCAAAATCAGTAGAAATATATTTAGTTGCTAAATTATTATCATTAGCAGTTAAAACAGCAAAAGATAATGGCATTATTAATATTGCTTTACCAAGTAATCCAAAAATAGATGATTATAGAATGTTATTATGATTAAAAATATCAAATACATTAGCAACATTAAAAGCAAGAATTAGTGATGAATATATTGGTACAGATGAAGAAGATTATACATTATGAGTATCTAGTTTTTTTAAACCGTTAGTTTTATTAGCAAATTCTAATTTAGGTAGTGAAAGTTCTAGTGAAGCATTAGCTAGTGGTAAAGTATTACAAATTGGTGGTATTAAAATTGTAGAATGTCCATGATTAGGTAGAAATTATCCAGTAGGTGTTATTGATGAACAAGAAGGATTTAATTTTTTAGGTTGTGATGCTGTCTTAGTTCATAAAGAAGCATTAGCATTTCCTTTTAATCGTGGTCAAGATAATACTTTTGTTTTACAAACTAATGGTAATATTAAGAATTTTCATAAATTTTTAGTAAGTGATGGTAAAGCATTAAGACCAGATTTAGTTAAAGGATTTACAGTTACTACTAATGTAGATATTGCAACAGCAATTGAAAATACTAATTTAGGTGCTATTACTATGGCAGGAGATACTCCAACAGCAGATGAAGTTGAAAAAGTAGTTATTACTAAAAATCCTAATTATGTTAAAAGTAATGCTAATTTTACAGATTTAACAAAAACTAGTGCTACTGTTACTGGTAAAACCTTATATGATAGTACAATTCAAGTAACATTTACAAAGAAGTAATATAATGCCTATTTTATTATTATTAAAAATAATATTAGAAACTGCTGTTAGTGATATTCAAACTGCTGAATATATAGAAAAATTGAAAAAAAATAGCTCATTATTTAATGCTTTTTTAAAAAATCCATCAGGCATATTAAAAACTAGAATTTTTTCTAAAACATTAGGTAATGGAAAGTTACAAAAAGAATTAAATACTTTTAATAAACATTTACAAACACTTACTAATTTACCAGTAATTCATAAAAAAATAATGACACATATTACTAATAATAATATTGCTAAAATTCAACAATTGCAAAAGCAATATTTAACTGGTCAAAATTTTATGCAACAAGGTAAAGAAATTATTATGGAAGATTTAACTGAACAAGATTATCAACAAATGATTGGTGTTCATGTTAATTTAACAAGTTTAGCATTAGCCGGTGGTATGTGAGTACCAATTATACAATTAAAAGGTGAAACATATGGAATTGCTACAGTAGAATTTAAAACATCAAATAAAACTTATAATTTTTTTAATATACCTTTAAGAGTATGAGAAGAAATGGTAAAAACTCAAACAGTAGATGGTCATGGTGCATGAAGTATTCTTGGAGATTATTATTATGGTGGACTTAAAAAAGTTACTAAATCCGAAAAACAAGAAAGAACAAGATATTCAGTTAATCTTTTAAATAAAAGAGCAACTGATAAAGAACTTAAAAAGTTTGTAGTTAATAAATCAGAAGCAGTAAGTGGTTATGGAAGGTTTAAAAATTATGGAAAACAAAAATAATTGAAATGTAAATTTAAAATATATTATAAAAGATGATTTAAAAACTATATATGGTTTTATTCCAGATGCAGACCAAACTACAACTGATACTAATAAAACTGATTTAACAATAATGGCAATTGCTATTAGTAGTGAAAGAATTAATACAATTACTGGTAATCAAATTGAATTAACAGAATTTAAAAATCTTAATGAAACTCAACAACAATTAGTTAAAAGAGCAACAGCAAGATTAACTATTCATTATTTAACTGATGGAATGGGGTTTTTAAGAAGTTCTGTATCTATTAGTGGTAATGGTTTATCAAGTAGTATTAGTCCACCAAGTGAACCAGATTACGTTCTAATGGAAGTATATAATTTATTACAACAAGCAAATTTACATACACCAAGAAAAGCAATATCTAGTAATATATTATGTAATACTAATAATTTTAATACACCAAGTATTTTTGATGAAAGTGATATTAGAGTAGTAACTTGAGATAGTGCTAATAAAACATTTTTACAAAAAATAGGTTTAATTGGTGGTACTGGTATAACAATTCAAGATGTTAGTGATACTATACCTAAATTAAAAATTAATAGTACTGGTGGTGGGAATTTACCTGAATTTAAAAGTCCAAAAAAAACTATTGATATTAAATATGATAAAGAAACTCATGTAGTTAATACTGATATTAGTAATAAATTACAAAATGAAATTAATAATAAACAAGATAAATTAATTGCAGGTACTAATATAACTATTAAAGATAATATTATTAGTGCTACTGGTGGTAGTGAACCACCAGATTTAACTGATTATTATAAAAAAGAAGAAACTAATAATTTATTAGATAAAAAAGAAAGTATTGAAAATCATAATAATGATATAAAATCAGTAGAATTAAAAATTAGTCAACTTCATACTGAAGTAACTAATAATATGAGTAATATAATTTTGAAACAAAATATTAAAGATGAAAAATTAATTACAGATAAAAAAGAAATTGTTCCTGCTATTAATGAAAATAAAGTAAATATTGATAAAAAACAAGATAAATTAACTGCAGGGGATAATATTACTATTGATGAAAATAATAAAATTAGTGCTACTGGGGGAAGTTCAGTTGATGAAAATAGAATATTTGATAATAAAGATGATAAAGATACTACTACTAATTTAATTAATAATGTTATTAAAAAAGGTAATAATACATTAACATATAGAAATAATCCGTTTGTAACTGATGATTTAGATATTCCACATAAAAAATATGTTGATGATAAAATTAATGAATTAAATTTTATTAAATGAAAATCAGTTGGTACTATTAGTAATGAGAATGATAATATTGCATTTAATTTTAAATTAAACACTTTATATAGAGTTGCTTATTCATGAGCATATCTTAAAAGTAATGGAAGTAGTAAATATTTAATTTTTATGTGAAGAGGCGCACCTGCTATATTAGATAGTACATTTCAAGCAGAAAATAATCAAAAGGTAGTAACTAATTATGTTGATTTAGGTGTTACATCAGCAATGATTTATTTAAAAAAATATAATTATCAAACTGGTTTTTTGCTTTCATTAGAAGAAGCAGAAAATACAAATCCTAAAAATTATAGTGAACAAATATTACCAATAACTCCACCAATACCACCAACACCTTGTCCATGTCCAAAATGAAAAGAAGTAGCCCTTAGTACAGATGGTTTTACTATAAAATATGATTTAAAAGAAAATACAAAATATCGTATTTATTATAATTGTTCTAAAATACCAGTTACGATTTTAGAGAGTGGAGTTTATAAAGTTATTGAATTATTCAATATTAAAAAAATAGATAAAAACGAAGCTTCTATGAAAGATATCATTATTGAAACAATTATTAGTATAGGTATGATGAAAAATATTACTTTAAGATATTATTGGGGTATGTCATCAAGTGTAAGCATGTTAAGAATTTCAGATAATTTATTACCTTCAACAACAAGACCGGACTTTGGTACACTTTGAAAATTAGAAGAATTACAAGAATAAATATAAAAAGTTACCTTAATTGGTAACTTTTTAATTAGATTGTGGGAGAATGTTATTTTCATAGAGTAAATGAAGCAATTAATAGAGCAACAGTTACCAACAAAATTATTGTAAAAAATACACCAATAGTAATTAAGGCAAATGTATTATTATAAATTTTATCAATAAATTTCTCTTTTTCTATTTCATGAATTTTAACATTGTTTTTTTCTGTATTCATAATTTACTCCTTTATTAATTAACTTAATAATATAATATCATAATTATCTTGTATTTAGTATTATTTTATATATTTTTACTTTAATAATATTAATGTATAATTTAGCATATGCTTTATCATCAGTTCCTATTTTTTCTTGAATGTATCACATATCTTCAATTTTTCCTAATGTTGCTTGTAAATAAAAGTTTCATTTTAAATTATTATTATTAATAATACAAAATCCTAAAAATTTATTATTTTCATAGTTTTGATTTCATCCCCCAACATTTCCATTATCATTTATAGAAAATTTATAATCATTTAAATTATAATTAGTATTTGTAATTCCATAAGCAGAAGATATACCGCTTTCATTTTTTAATTGTATTGGGTCACCTTGAAAATTATAACCTCAACCATAACTAGATAAATCATTACGTGGTGGATAATCTTGGAATATTAAATCTTTTAAATCTATTTCTTGAAATCCATCATGTTTTTTAGGATTAGAAAAATTTTCAATTATAGAAAATTTAGTATAATAACTACCTACAAGAGCATGTATTCAGTTATCATGTATTTCTTCTTTTGTTTCAATATTATAATCATAATATATTGTTATATTTTTATAATATCTTTGTAAGTCATTAAAAGTATTAATTAATAATGTTGGGTCTAATAAAGATTTTAAATTAATTTCATAATTAACCAATTTATTTGGATTAGCATTTAATCACTCATTAGCATTATCTTTTACTGGTATAACTGTTGTATCTGTTAATGGTATATTATTTGTTACTATATCTATTTTTAACTCTGGAATAATAACTATTTGTTTTGCTATATTTTGTGGACTTGGTGGTAATATGTTTGCTGGATAACTAAAAGTTATTTCTTCACTTTCTTCATATTCATCATGATTTAATTTATATAAAGTAGTTCAATTAAAAGCATTATTAGTTAAAGCACCTTTATTTTTATATCTAAATTGAGCAACTGAAAGTTCATTATAATCACCTTGATAAGTAAATGGATTATCACTATAAAATGTATGTCTTTCTTCACCTTGATGTAATGATTGAGTTACAATTGTATCAATAATGTATGCATAATTAGAACCATCACTAACACCATTACTTGTTGGATTTCATTGCATTTCTGTGTCTAAGTTAGTTAATGGACTTGCTATATCTAAAAATTCAGTATCTTCTGCTAAAATATAAACTTTATTATTTTTCTTTTGTGATAAATCAACTGTACTTATTTGTTCTTTTGTTTTTAATTTATGACCAGTTTTAGGGTCTCATGGATATACTGATATTCTATCAGTTAATTTCATAGTCATAGCAGTTGTAGAAACATTAGCACCTAATAATTTACCAATAGCAAAAGCATTTTCATTAGCAAAAGCATTTAATGGAATTAAACCACCATTACCAATAATATTTTCTAAATTATTTGTAAAAAATGCTGACATAAAACCATTAAAATATAACATTTTTTTATATTGTTGATTATTTTGATTAATAATAAAACCAATTGGAATACCTAAACTTAAAACATTTAATAATTTACCAATTAATGGTATATCACTTAAAGCAAAAGGTAATCATTGTACACTATCATAAGGCATTTGTATTAAACTACTAAATACTACTGAATTAAAATTTAATATAGCACTCATATATTTTTGACTTATTTTTGAATAATCTACAGTTGGTGAACCAATAATTAAATTAGTATCTGGGTCTTTATATTTAAAATTACTAGACATATCTACATTATAATTACCAGAGATATTATTAATATTTCATTCACTATCTCAAAAGAATTTAGCTTCTCCAATTGCTGTACCATTACTATTAGTTGCTTTTGTTTTATCAAATGCTAACATACCTTTAAAATCTTTTGTAACAAATAAATTTGCTTGTAAATTTAAACTAGTTGATAATCATTCTTTTCAATTTTTAAAATTAAGATATCCAGTAGGTTTTGCATCCATTAAATTATAAAATGTAGTTTCTGGATGACTATTAGTAGTTATTTTATCATTAATACCTGCTAATAAACCACCATTATTTTTAACTGATGTACTTGAATGGTCATTATTACCAGCAATAAATAATCTTCTTGAAGCAAATACTTTTTGTTCAAATATTTCATTATTATTAATTTGATTAGGTGCTTGACCTTGTATTATAGGTCTACCATAATAATAACAACTAGATAATAATTCTAAACCATAAGATTGTCTATGACTATATCTAACTCCAATATCACGCATTAAAGTACGATTTAACGTTACTAAACTATTTTGAATAGTATAGGGAAAGCATAACCACTACCTGGACTTGCATATTGTACATAATCAAGCGTATTTTGACCACTTACTACTGCTCTATCATTAACTGAACTAAAAGTTAATACTTGCATACTAAATTCACCATTATAAGGACTATAATAATTAGTTACATTTGAAATATATAATAATTGTCTATCTTGATTTTTACCAGTATTACCACCAATATTTTCATTTTTATCATTAAATACACAAAAAAATTGTAAATAATCATCTACTGTAATTTGTTCTTCAAACATAACTAATATATATTGTCTTGTTGTAGAAATTGTTTTAAATAATTGATTATTAGGTAAACCACCAAAATCTACACCACTTGTATCATCAATTAAATAAGCATTTCAATAATCACCAATTTTATATTGTTTAGTATAATATTGATCTTGTCCAGTAGTTTTATGAGTAGTTGGGTCTGTTATACCTTTATTTTTTTGATAGATTTTAGTACTATTTTTTCAAATACATACAACTGGAGTATTACCAGAAAGTATTAATTCATATTGACCAAAATCACTAATTTTACTATTAATAGGTTTATAACCAGTTTCAGTTAAAGGTATTGCTCCATTATTAATTATAAATGGAAATATTTTTCAATGACTTAAACGTTTAATTATTGCTTGTTGTCTCTTTAGATTTAGATGTGCGTGTTTCATTAATTGAATTCGTTGATGATTGCTCATTTTCACTATCTCCTAATTCTTTATTTAATTTTTTATTTTCTATAATAATATTTTCTAATTTATTTTCTGCCATAAGTTGGTCAATATTATCATATTCACCAATTGCTTCACTTACTGTCATAGTACCATTATTTAATCTTGAATTAATAATTTGGTCTTGTACTATTTGGTCAGTCATTGCTATAGGTATAAATTTAAATGAATAAGGTCTTTCACCAATACCATTTCATAAATTTTCACTAATAAGAAGTAAATCAAATATACGATAAAAATAAGCACTATAAAATGCTATTTTAATTTCTGTTGTTTCCATATCAAATTTATTATTAAACATACTTTGTGTTTTATTAGTATAAACATCATTACCATGTTCATCATAATCATAACCAGAACCATTAAATATTGCTTTAGCAGTACCATTATAATCTAATCAATATTCACTAAATTTTGGGTCACCTTGTATAATTTGCATACTACCATTCCCATTTTTATCATATCCAGCACTACCAACATTAACTATCATATCTTTTTTAGGATTTTCAATAATATTACCATTTTCTTGCATTTCTTTAACTGTTTCATTATCTAATACAGCAAATAAAGTAGTAACATTAAATTCTCTTTCTAATCTTTTTTTCTTAATAACTTGATTTAAATCTCATATTAAATCTCATACTGCTGTACAATCTGGATATGCATTTAAAGTAGTTGTATTACCATATAAATTAATAATTGGTAAATTAGTTATTTCAAAAATAGGAATATAATTAAATGGATTTTTAATTTCATAAGTTTTTAATGGTGTTATATTTGGTTTTAATTTAGTTCTTGTAGAACCTAAAATAATATCTTTATTATTATCTTTATATGTTTCATATTTAACTTTTCCATTTTGTATTATTACTCAAGTTAAAGTAGCACTATCAGCTTGTTCATTAATAAAATAAAATTCTGCTGATTGTTCTTGTTCATTATATTTAGCAACTCTACCACAAAAACTATTAGGTAATATTTTAAGGGATTTACTATTATCTTCATTAATTATAATCATAATAAATACTTTACCCATTAGTGAATTTTGTAAACCAAATTTATAAAATTTTTCTAATCATTTATCTTTTAAATTCATTTCATTAAGATAATCTAATATTTCTTTTTTACTTGAATTAAATAAAAATCCTTTACCTAATCATAATTTAGTTGATTTTTGAGCAATAATCATTGGTATATCAATATATCAATCTTTTTTATCACAACTTAAATATTCCATTGTATTTATCATATTAATCACCACCAAAATTATTTTTATTAATTAATAATTTATTATTAATACCATTAATTAATCATTTCATTTCATGCATTAATGCATACATATCACTATCTCAAGTATCATCATGTAAATCTAACATTTTCGGACTATTATTATTAGTATCTAATTTCTTTTTATCTAATCATTGCATTAAACTATATTGTCTTTTAGTTTCTGGACATCTTTCTCAATTAAAACTAATAATATTTTTAAGCATACAAATTGTTGTAAAATCAATTCTATCATTTAAATATAAAATTGATTTATCTACTGCTATAAATTTTAATCATGTTATATTACGTTTTTTAACTCAACTTTTTAAAACATCAATAAATACTAACCCACCATTACCATAATCAACATAACAAGTAAAACCAAATAACATTGCTATATAACGTTTACTTTCATTAATATAATAATTAATAATATCATTTGCTAAAGTATCAGTATCTTTATATTGCATAGTAACATTACTATGATAAAATTCACTTTCTTTATGTGCTCTTCTACCATTATCATTTTCACCAATAAATCATAATGAAGCAGATGTAGGATGACCACTTGGACTTGTTGCCATACCTATATCTAAACCCCCAGTTAATCTTTGTACTTGAAAATCTAATTTAGTATTAACTTTATCTAAATATCTAGCAAAAATAGCACCTTGTAAAATACTTGGTACACCATAATATCAACTTTGTGCTTTAATTGGATCTAATACTTTTAATTCTTCTAAATCATTAATCATATCTAATGTAAGATTATGAGCATTTACTTTTCAATTACTATAATGAAATAATTTAAAAATATTATTATCAAATATTGATTTAATTTGTTCATTTTTTTCTTTCATTATTTCTAAATTAAAAGGTACAATTTTATTCATATATTCAATATAATATTGATAAATATTATCTGGATTACAACTTTTTATTTTTATTCTTTTTTTAGCATTACCTAATGCAAATGTTATTGCTTGAAATTCTTGTTGACTAAATTCATTTGCTTCTTCACATCATTCAATTGCTAAATCAAAACCTTTTATTTCACTACGAGAAAGACCTTTTAAAGGTATTCTATCATTTGAATTACTATATACACCCAATTACCCTAATAAATGATTTAAAACCTTTAAAACGAAAGTCTGCTTGCTTATTAGGGTATTTTAAAGTAAAGTCTTTATAATCATTCAATCCAATTATTATTAAAGCATTATATATTTCTTTTACTAAATCATTAATATCTTTATTTAATTTTCTAAATGCATAAATAGCAATTGATTTTTGTACTTTAATTGATATAACTATTAATATTGCTAATTCTTCTGCTATACTATATGTTTTACTAGAATATCTACTACCACTAAGATTATATTCACTATGAGTAAAATCACTTTTATTTAATAATCAATAACTAATTTCATTAAGATAAGTAAATTCTTTATTCATATTATTACTCCTTATTTTTATAATATTCTTTAATTTCTTTTACTTTATTATTAAAATCTAATTGATGTTTTTTACACATTTTAAAAAATTGAACAGAAGTATTTTCTAAATCTGTAGATTGTAATTTAATTAATACTTTACTATTACAATCTTTACAAATACATTTTAATTTAGTTTTCATTTTATTTTTTCCTTACTAAATCAAGTAATAAAACAATAAAACAACCTAAATTTATTAATGCTATTATTGTAGAATTTATAATTATTAATATTTCTCATCAAACCATTATTTCACTTCCTTATTTAAATAATATCAACCAATTAATAAACTTTCTGCTTGGTCATGGTCTTTAATTTTAATATTTCAATTATGGTTCTTAATCATGAATTGAGAAAGTTCAATTGATAACTCTTTAGTTCAAGGTTTATAATTTCAATTATATTTAATTTCATCTAAACTTTGATATCATTTTCTTCATTCACTACTACTAACTAACATATCTTTAGTTAATAATTTATTAAATTGTCCAGCAATAAAACCACGTAAATGGTCTAATGTTTCTTTACCTTTACCAAATTTTGGATTAAATATCCCACGTTCAATTACTAAATATAAACTATAATCTGTTTTATCATCAATTACACCTAAATTATTAGTTTGACATTGTAGAAAAACCATATTAATAAAATCAGTAAAATAATGATAATCTTTTTTAGAAAAATTAAGACTAGTTATTAATATTGGTATTTTATTTTCTCATAATGTAAACCCAGTATTTTTTATACTTGGGTCAATTGAAAGTAAATAATTATTCATTACTAAATACTACCTTATCTAAATTATCAATATTAGTTTGTATTTGTTCATAATTAATATTTATTTCTTCTTTTGGTTCTTCAATAGATTTTAATTTAATTTCTTTATTATCATTATTTGGATTATCAACATACATTATATTTTCATTTTCTAATACTATTGCTTGATCAATTTGCATTGCTCTATCAATAATATTTTGATTTTCTAATTTAATACTAGGGTCTTTATTAATATCTCTAATAATTGCTTTAATAACTGTTTTAAGTGCCATAGCATTAAAACTAGTAGTTCATGGACTATTACCATTTGCTTTACTATATTTTTTTCTATGTTCTTCACATTCTTGTTTAGTCATACCTTTAATAAAAGTAATTATTTTACCTAAATAATTTTTAATAGAAATCATACCATAATAACCAATAATTATTTTATTTTCAAATATTTTACTAGGGTCTAATTCTCAACGTTGAGTTTCTTTATTAAAAATATGTTTATCAGTAATAATTTCTCTTTGAAAATCAATTACACAATTTGAACGTTGTAATAAAGTTAAAAAACCATCTTCTTGTATTTGTACTTGTAATTCATTATTATAAGGTATTAATGCTATTTCTTTTTTAATTGGATTATTACTTAAATCTAATTCAAATATAGTTGCTAAAGTATTAATAACTGATTGTGGATTTAATGTTGATAATTTTTTATCATTTAATTTTGTTAATTCATAATAGTTAGTAAATTGTTGTATTTTTGATTTATCTATATTTTTAGGTAAAGTTAAATTTGCCATTAGTGATTTTCCTTTCAAAGTGCAATTGCCATTTCTCATTCATATACTAATTCATCTGTTATTTCTACTAATATTTTTTCTACATTATCTTTTTGAATTCAATAAATATAATGTGTATTTGATAAATTAAAACCATTATTTTTTAATATTCAATAATAAGCAGTTAATTGTAATATTGATTTTTCTTTATTTTCTTTATACATATTTGATAATGTTTTAAAATCAATTATTGTATATAAATTATTTTCTTTATAAATTAAATCTGGTGTTCCGGCAATAATATCATAAGTAAATACTTGTTCACATATATATTTAGTATTTACTTTAAATTCTTGTAAATTATTTAATAAATTTTCACAATATTGTAAATAATTTTTATTAAATAAATGTTGAATATTATTTAATAATTTATCTTTTATATTATTAATATTTATATTTTTAAAATATAATTCTGCTACTTTATGAACAGTTTCTCCTCTTAATCTAGCATTTTCTAATCTATCAAAAGGTATATTTTCATAAGGATTTTTATCTTCATATAAATAATATTGAATAATTTTAGAAACTGAAATTAATTCTTTATTTTTAATAAAATATTGATGTGTATCTTTTTTAAAAATTAAATTATTATTCAATTGCATTTTTAATTAAATTCCTTACAAATTTATTAATTGTAATATCTTTTTCTACACAAATTATTTTTAATTTATAATAATCAGTTTTATTAACTCAAATATGAATTTGTTTAATAATTAAATCTTCTTGATTTTTCTTATGTGCTGGCATTATTATTCAACTCCTTTAATATCTAATTCCATTACTAATATTTCATAATGTTCAATATAAGCATTTTCTAATATATGATGTTTATAATTTTTATGAAAATTAATAGCATTTTCAATTGTAGAAAATATTTTTTGTTTTCTTTTATTAGTATAATTTACTTTATATTTTAATAAATAATTATATTGCATATTATTTTTCTCCTTTAACCTTTAATAATTTTTTTATAATGAATAATTACTTGTTCTAATTTATTTATTTTTTCATATGAAAAATAATCTTTCATAATTTTTAAATCACCATCATTATCAATTTCAAATTCTAATTCTTCATATTTACTATTAAATTCTTCTTGTAATTCTTCAAATTTATCTATTAATTTTCTTGCATTTTGTAATTCTAATTGATTCATTATCTTTTCTCCTTTAAAAATTTTCTAATTGTAATTCATTAATATAATAGTTATATAAACTATCATAGTTATCACTTGTTAAATATATATCTTCTTCAATCATATTATTAATACATTTATTACAATAATAAGAATTATCTATTTCACTAATTCAAATATATTTTTTATTATGTAATTTACATTTCATTATTTTTACCTATTAATTTATAAAAACAGTTATTACATGTTCTATTAGCAAATGAAGATTTTTTATAACAAATATCACAGTTATGAGTAATAATATTTCAATTAAGCATTTATATTAATTCCTTTCTTAATATTTTAAATAAAATATTTTATTATTATGAGTTACTAAATCTTTTAATGATGTTACTATATAATTTATTACTAAATCATTATGATTATATGGATTATTTATTTTAAAACTTTTTCTATCTTTTTCTCAGGTAATATTATATTTAAAACATTCTTCATTTTTTATTTGTCCAATATAATAACCATTATATTTTTTATAAAATTCACAAGATATTAATTCATTTTCATTAGCAGTAACATTTGGAATATTTTTTATATATTTTAAAATTTCACTACCTTTAATAGTAGAAATATCATTTATAATAGATTTTTTACCTAATTTATAATCTCAATCTTCAAAAATTTTTATTAATATTTTTTTATTTTTATTATCAATATTAGTATATTGAATAGAAAATCATGTTTCATATTCACCAATTTCTAATAATATACCTTTATCTGTTTCTTTAATTTTACTTTTTAATTCTAAATTAATAGTTGTCATATATTCCTTTCTAACCTTTCTATTATGTATAAGCCTTATCACTGTAAGTGATAAGGCTTATATACTAAATATTTAACTATCTACTACGTAGAGGCTTATTGTATTGCTACTTACAGTAGCAATACAATAAGCCTCGGAGGGTAGGGGGTTCTAGGGGGAAGGGAACCAAAAAAAAATATAAAGTTATAAAAGACCAACACAAAAATTACTATTAGTTATATCTGCACTATAGCCTTTAATAATTTTTATTAAGTTATGTAATAATTAATTATTTTGATAAATCTGTAATTTATTAAAGTAATTAATTATAATTGTTTAACAATTATAAATGAGAGTATTATCTCTCATTTATATTTTTATTAAATCTATACCTATTTTGGATACGCCCCACCGGGGGGGGCGTTTACGCCATTTGTCCAACTTTTTAAAAGTAGTTGGTGGGGTGTGTGTGGGTGCGTAGCACCCAAGGGGCAAAGCCCCTATAACTTGACAAAGCAAATTCTTCTTGTACGGATATGGCAAAGCAGTAATGTGTGATGTCTTGCTGGGTACAGAAATAAGAAAATTAGAATAAATGGTGCTAGACCTAATACTGAGCATTTATCACGTGTTCATAAACAACCAAATAGAATATACTGTTCTCAAGGATTTCATCCAACAATTGCATCACAAGAAACAGCTGGAAGATATTTTATTGAAATTAATAATAAAGTTAGGTCTTTAACTTTAAAAGAATGTTTTAGATTAATGGGATTTCCAGATGACTTTAGAAAAATTTGTTGAAGAAATAAAAATATTAAAATCAATATTAAATAAATGAAATAAAACTTTATCTTTAGAAACTAAAAAACAATTATTTGTAACATTATATTTACAAAAAAATCATGAATTTCAATATACAGCAATAGAATTTTTAAAATTTTGATGAAAGAAAAATTTAACTTTTAATGATTTAAATTGATTGTTACCAATTATTAAGTATAATATTTGATGAGATACTACTGATTACTTTGATGATATTTTTGGTGTTCTTATATTTATTTAAATTAATAAATGATAATAATTTTTGAATTCAACGAATAGCAATTCAATCTCAACTAATTTTTATTTAATACGTTCTATTGGTTGAGCATTACGTAATGTTAACAGAATTAATCCAAAAATAATGATTTTATTAAAATTAATAATGTCAGTCAAAAAATAATATTTGTTATGAATGAACATTAAAAATAAAACATCATTAATTATGAATATAATGTTTACTATTAAAACTAAGGAGTAAAAAAATGAAAAAAATAATTAAAAATATTTTATTATCAATATCAATTATTTCATCATCAAACTTAGGATTAATTGCTTGTTCGTCTGAAAAAGAAAATGAAATACTAAATTATAGTAATTTTTATGTCTTAGGTGATAGTTTATCAGATACTGGTGCAGGGACATTCGCACAAAATCAATATTTAGAAAATAGTAATAATAAATTCAAACATTTCCAATTAGATGAACCTTATTATAATAATTCTTGAAGTAATAACAAAGTAGCTTCACAATTAATTGCTGAAAAAATTAATATAAATTTTAAACCTGGATGATTATTTACGCTTAATGATAAAATATATCAAAATTATGGTAATAATTATGCTTTTGGTGGAGAAGTTGCAGATAGTAGTAATCATAATTTAGTGATTAAATCCTTTGATTTAAAAAATCAAACAAAAGCATTATTATCACAACACAAATTACAAAAAAAAGATTTAATTTGAGTAGAAATAGGTGCTAATGATATTAGTAGTCTAATGAATAAAACCGACCCTATTATTATTAATAATAAAATTAATAATGTAATAAATGAAGAAATAAAAGCAATTAATTTATTAATTGCAAATGGTGCAAAACAAATAATTATTAGTGATGTTCCTGATTTAACATTAACACCAAAAGTTAAAAAAATATTAAATAATAACCAAGAAAAAATCAAAACAGCGAGTAAAATATGCATTAAATATCAAGAAACATGAAACCAAATGATAATAAAATTGAAAAATATTTACAAAAATATTATTATTCCGTTTTTTCTTTCAAAGGAATTAGAAACTGATATGATTAATTTTAAAAATAAAATTCCAAATGGAATTATTGAAACCAGTGCTACATATTCTAAAATGATAACCAAAAAAGAAATTTATTCTTATAAACCAATTTTTAATTCTGGAGTTAATGCAAGTAATTTAAATAAATATTTTTATTTTGATGAATTTCATCCAGGGATGTGATTTCATCAACAAATGGCAAATCATATCATCGACATTTTACAAAATAATTAATTCAATTGTTAGGAATATTAATATTAAAAAATTAAAAGAGGTTTTTCAGTAAAGTGTAAATAAGGGTGTTGAAGAGTATATTGCTCATCCAAATGACTTAAAAAATATAAAAATTGGACAAGCATATGTAAAAATATTATTACCTAGTTCAAATCAGTATATAGATAAAATTGATATAAAAAACAACATTAATGAATAGAAAAGTATTCAAAATTAAATTAAGAAGACGAACTAAGGAATGAAAAACTAGTGAGAAAAATATTAACTATTTTATGGACAGTAAGTACTATTATTATTGCATGCAATAATAATAGTAATAACGACATAAAATACGAAATAAACGATAAGGGAGAAATCATATATAACTTTCAAGAAAAACAAGCATACATAATAGGATTTACAATAAATGGTAAAATAAATCAAATAAATATCTACTTAAATAAAATTCCTTTTGAAACAACACTCTATGGCCAAGGAACACAATATTGAACATATATTAATATTAATGATAATAAAGCATGAACTACTGTCTGATATACAAATAATTTAATATATTTAAAAAAAGGAAATTTATAGTATGGAATAAAAACAATAACTTGTAACTATCAAAAATAGAAAACTGTAAAATCGAAATTGATAAATTATATTTTAAATTTTAATCGTTTGTATATGAGCAAATTTGATGCTTTAAAATGAATGTTAAAGATGTAAAAATATTATTATAAAATTAATTGATTTAAAATTTTCTTTAAGTTTTCAAAATCAAAAAAGAAATTGTATTTATCTGATTTTAATAAAATTTTTAAAAATGTATTTAATTGTTTTTCATTCGAAAAAACAATTTCTTGATTATCCATTCTTTTGATTTTTACTAGTAAAGGTCAATTTTTAAAACCATATTTTTTTTCATAAATCATATTATTTATTCTTTGTTCATCTATTTCTTTCATTAAAGAATTATTTATTGTTGAATAACCTTCATTTTTTAAATAATTATTTATATGAATATCATGTTGATTGTCAAAATTGTAAATAAATTTTTTATTATATTTTTTGGGATTATCATAAAATTTTTTAAACAAATTAATAGAATTTATTAACTGTTTAAAAACATTTTTATAGTATTTTTTTTCATCGTCAATATTAAATCTTTTAAATTTAATTCTTTAATAAAATCTAAAATTAAAAGATTTTCTTCATTTATTTCTGAAAAATGATTTAATAAAAATTTTATCTGTATATTGTTCATCATATCAATCATTTTCTTTTGAAAAATATATTAAGGATAATGTTAGCAAGTGAATAACCGATATATCAAATGTTGCTTCACGTGGCTTTGCTACATCACAACAAATGTTAGATATTAAAAAATATATAAATGATTTATCATTTAATAATTATTTAAAACATGTGGAATGAACACCTAATTTAACTGCTAGTGGTTATGATGATAAATATTTACAATATGTAGAATTAGATAAGTTACAAAGTGACATTATTGCTTGGGTAAACCAAAAATTACCACATATAGATAAAGCATACCAACAAGCCATTAAAACTGCTGAAGTTGATTTAAATTTACATGGTTATAGCGTTGATACGCTTTTAAATGGTAAACCATTGCCCCAAACAAAAAGTAAAATTGATAATTTTGCTGATAGTCAGTCATTTCACGATTGATTGCAAGCTCAAGCAAATATTAAATTTCATGGTTGACAATTAACGATGGGTCTTGGGATTGGTCTTCCTTTAGCACTTGTAGCCCTTACTACTGCTTGTTGAGTTCGTAGAAAAACAAATCCTAAATATAATCCTTATGCATGAGCAAGAAAAAGAACAAGACAAAGAAAAGCAAAAATAAAATAATTAAAACATTAATTTTACCACAAGACACCGTTGATAAAATTAATGAAATTGCAAAACTTAAATCCACAACATATTCACAAGTGATAGTTGATTTAGTAAATTTGGTAAAATTTAATTAATAATTTAAGGGGGTTTTATATGGTAATTATTAAAACTAAATGTTATATATCATCATGTGATAAAGAATACACAATTGACTTTTTATATCGAGATAAATTTATATATTGTAGTGGAAAGTGTTATCAACAATCATTTGATAATACAATAACAAAATTTAAAAAAAATAAAGTTTTGGAGGAATATTATGAATAAAAAAGAACTAGTAAAAGCAATTAGTAGCGAAATTAATTTAAATCAAAAAGATATAGAAAAATTTAAATTCTTTGCCATTTGTTCAAATCTTCATTCATGTGCATAAGTTGGTGTACCTTTAGTTTTTGCGTTCATATACAAATAACTTCGTAAATATTCAATGCGTTTATATGAATATTTACTTGTAACTTCTTTCAATAAATTTAGTTAGGAAAAAACTATTTTATTCAATTTAATATCAAAATATGATTTGTATGCAGCAAATGAACCTTCATCTAAAAATCATTTGAAATAAATATAATCATTATCATGTCAAATATTTAAGTCAACTTTTATATAATTTCCGATAGGATGTCCATCATTAAAATTCATTTTATCAACTGGTGGATATGTATTTATTTCCACTTTAAATATAGAATTAGTATTACCTTCACCTTGATTAATATTTATTTTTTGCATTTGATTTGATAATTTTACAACATTATTTTTCGCATTTGACAACGAAACTTTTAAAATTGACTGTTCATCAAAATTAAATGTTTTATATTTTTCTGTAAAATTATCTCATGAATCAGCATAATCACTTCATTTTAATAATTTATATGTGTCAGAACTATCATTATGGTTAGATCATACTCCATTATATCAATCATTAAAATAATAATTAATATCATTACGAATGATATCACTTTTGTCGTCATTACTTATTTGACTATATATATTGCTATTTATAATCATATTAGCACTTGGTATACTGGTTGAAGCTAGCATTCCTATTGTTAAAATATTTAATCATTTTTTCATAATTTTTACCTCCTAAATTTAATCTATTTAATCTATAAATATCTTTAATTTAAATTATAAAACTTTAAAATAATTTTTCATAAAATAACTTTTAATGACTATCAAAATCTTGCATAATCTTTTTTACTTCTTCATCAGTTAAAATTGGTTTTTCAATTATTTTACTTTTTTGTTTTTTAAAATTACTTGCCGTTAGTTTCGAGTTTTTTAACAATTAAATTATATAAATATACTTAGTTATTCTAATAAAAAATAATATTATTTTTTATTTCATTTATGGTATGGGGTACACCAAGGCCAAGTATGAGTTATTTAATTTGGAGGGAATATGTAGTAAATTTAACTTAGAAGAAGAAAAAATTTTGCATTTAATTTTTAGTCAAATAAAACCTAATGAAAAAAATGATACTATTTTTAAATTATTGAAGTTAGATTTTTTTAATAAATTAGAGTTAAAAAGTGATGATAAATATACAAGATATGCAAAAATTATTGAAGGATTGATAAATAAAAGTTGAATGAAAATAAAAGATGAAAAAAATAATCCAATGCGGGGGTATGTTGTTAGTGCTTCGCGTTGAAATTATAATGAACCATTTTTTGAAGTTGAATTAAGTAGAATGTTTATGCCACTATTACAACAGTTAGTGCGTGATTATACAAAAATTGAATTAGATAGTGTGTTAAAATTAAAATCAAAACATTCTTTAACATTATATAAATGATTATGTTCTTGAACTGATGAAAGTAAAAAAACAAATCAAAGATATTTAACAACCAAAGAATTAAAAGAATTGTTAGGTTTAAGTATTGATGATTATGTTTGTAAAGGTAAATTTAATCGTACTGATTTTGAAAGATATACAATAAAAGTTGCTATTAATGAAATAAGTGAAAAAACAAATCTTTCTGTTCAATTTAAGAAAAATAAAAAAGGTAATAAGATTCAAAATTATGAATTCACTTGAACAAAGAAAAATATTGAAAAACCACAAAATACTAAAGACAAAAATACACCAGTAAAAATTGGAAAAAGAGAAAAAAATTCAACAAAATAAACTTTCACAAGAACAAGTAAACAAGATTATGAAAGATGTTGATAAAGACAGTGAAGTTGAAGAATATCTTGTTCACCCAAATGATTTAAAGAAATTACGAGTTAGGCAAAAGCATATTGCAAGATAATTTTATTTAGTAGTAAAAATACTTTTTCTTTCTTTTACAAAAGAAAGAAAAAGTCCGCGACAAAGTCGCTTCAAAAAGAAAGAAAACTTTTGAAAAAACTATTGAATTATGATTTAAGGAGCAAAATAAAATGGAACAACTAAAAATATTAGACATTATCAATCGATGAGGTTACTTAAATGTTGAACAAATTGCACTACTTTTAAATATTGATGTTTATTAGTATTCTTTGATAGCATTTTTATTTTAATTAAAGTATAATTAAGTAATTGTTTTCAATGGAAATAAAACGAAATAGTAAAAGGAGGATAATTCAAGTATGAAAGTTATAGATTTAAATAATATTACTAAAAAATATGAATCTAATGTTGGATGTTTTAATATAAATATTACAGTGAATAAAGGAACTGTTTATGGTTTTATTGGACCTAATGGTGCTGGAAAAACTACTTTAATACGACAAATGGTCGGTTTTATTAAATCTGATGAAGGTAATGGAACCATTTTAGGTTATGACATCTGAAAAAATTCAAAAGAAATTATGGCAAAAACGGGATATTTATCTGGTGAAGTTATGTTACCTGAATATATGACCGGCATCAATTATTTAAAAACAATTGCTGATATTCGTAATAATGTTGATTGAAATTATACAAAAAAATTAATTGAATATTTTGATTTTAATCCAAAAACAAAAATTAAAAAAATGTCAAAAGGTATGAAACAAAAAATAGCCATTATTTCTGCATTTATGCATAAACCTGAACTTTTAATTTTAGATGAGCCAACAAGTGGATTAGATCCTTTAATGCAAAAAAAATTTGATAAATTAGTTGATAATTTTAAAAAAGAAAATAAAACAATATTCATGAGTTCTCATATTTTTGGTGAAATTGAAAATAATTGTGATAAAGTTGGAATTATAAAAAACGGAAAAATAATTTCAGAAGTATTAATTGAGGACATAAAAAATAATTCTGAAAAAAATTATGAAATAAAATTTTCAAAAAATGTTGATTATAATAATTTTATTTCTTCTAAAAAGTGAAATATTGTAAATAAAAATAATAAAAACAAAATTTTAACTATTTTTATTTCAAATGCTGAAATTGATAATTTTTTAAAAGAAATTTCAGTTTATAAAATTGATTATTTCAGAGAACTACCATTTGATTTAGAAAAATTTTTTATTAAGTATTATGAAAAGGAGATAGAATTTAATGATTAGTTTTATAAAATCACAATTTAAAATTGTAAAAATTGAAATAATAATATTTTTTATATTGTTATTAATTTGAACTGTCCCAACGTTAATTCAAGAGTATTTTTCACCTTATGAAATTATTGATAAATATAATGGATATTATTCTAGTACTGGTGGCCCAGGAGGTTCATTACTTTTTAAATTTTTCTTTTTTATTCCTTCAATGATATTATTACCTATTTTTGGTGTTATTTTAGTAAATAAACTTTTATTAAAAGAAATAAGTAAGGGTTATTTTAGTTCTTGATTAACAACATCTATGTCAAGACAAAAAATTTTAAATTCTAAATTTTTTGTAATTTTATCATCAATTTTATTTTTAAATATTTCTATTTTATTAATGCAATTGATTTTATTTTCTTCTATTTTTAAAGATTTTAATAGTCAAATGGCTTTATATCTTTTTTTATATTTTTTGTCACTTATATTTTTTTCAATTTTATTTACATCTATTACTTGATTTATTAGTTGTTATTTTTGTGATAAACAATCTTTATCTATTGCTTTAATTAGTGGAGTTTTAACTGTTTTTTTTGTATTTTATATAATTGGACATTATGCTTCTGAAATTAAAGGTTTAGAAAATTTGAAATATTTTGATTATTTTACTATTATGTCTTTTTTAAAACCAATTATTTTTAATAATCCCACTCATAATCAAGGTGTAAATCTTGGTAATATTCAAAATTTTGATTTTGTCAATTTTGCTTGACAAATTCCTGTCGTGTTAATTTTAATTGGTGGTTTATTTATTTTGGGAAATTGATTTTTTTCTAAAAAAGATTTATTTTTATAAAAATAATCTAAAACCTAAAATTATTAATTTGGATTAAATTGTTCTTTATAAAATAATAATTTATATAAATATTCAGCTAGAATTTCTGAAAACTTAGGTGGTACAGCGTTCCGTATCATTTTATATTGCGCCATTTGACTTCCAATAATATATAATCATCAGAAAAAGTTTGTAAACGTGCGGCTTCTCTAACTGTTATTGTTCTTACTTGAGATGAGTCCGGATGAATATGTCTTAATCAATCCTTATATAAATGTACTGGAATGGTATATAAAGTTAAAAATAAAGAAATAATAGCTACTAAGGTAATTGGCATAGAAAATAATTCTAGTATTGAAGAAATAGCAATTGATGGTAAAGATAATGTTTTCTTTGCAACATCTACAGGTGGATATGAATTAAAATATAATGAAAATTGAATTACAAAAATTACTGATATAAATACACAAGTAAGAACAATAGCAGTAGATAGTCAAGGTAATATTATAATTGGAACAGATAATCAAAGTGCTTATTTATTGTTTGCTACTGAATTAGTAAAAGAAAAGCCAAAAGCTGTTCTAATTAATGAATTAGAAAATAAAAGCAGCATTAATGTAATTGCTGTTGATAATCAAAATAATGTGTATTATGGTTTACATAATGGATTATATATTATAGAAAATAATCAAAAAATGCCAATTAAAGTAAATGAAATAAACAGTTCTGTGTTTACTATTAAAATATTTAAAAGTACTTGTTCTTCTAAATCTGATTTTTCTTGTTGCATGGAATAAACTAATTTATGTCCTGCTGTTGAAATTTCTATAGGTTTACCAATTTCATAATATACTAATCCAAACTCTTTCATAATTTTGTATCAAGTATCAAATCTAGAGGGTCAACCATGATCAAACCCAGATTATCCATGATTTTGAGGACTATGTGCAATTATTTTAATTGTATATAATTTATCAAAATTTTTTTCTAATTTTAATTGGTTCTTAAGTTCCTGATTAGAATTAACATAGATAGGAATATAAATTTTTTGTGAAATAATTTTAAAAAAAATATTATCAATTAATTTGTTTGTAAGTATTTTTCCTTCAAATTCAATTAAGACATTTAAACATTTTTTAATACGCTCAGGATTACATAGAGTAGTTGTAAATGAAAGTGGTTTATATTCAGAATTTCTTTTATTCATAATTTATCACTAGAACCTCTCTAGAAATTGAATTATCATGATAACTAATATAATTGCTTTTAATTTCTAACATTTTATTAAAAGAACAACCAATACATTTATACTAGTTCCTACAATTAAACCTATTGTTCCCAAAATAATTACTATTTTTTTATCATAAAATTACTCCTTAAAATTTTAATCACATTACTATTAACTAGTACTTTGTAAAAACGAGAAACACAGATTACAGGAAAACCTTGTTTTTTGGTAAATTATCTCTAAAAAAATTATCTAATTTTTCCCATGCGAGATCTCTATATTTTTCCGGTGTAAGAATTCACTGTGCAAAAGCTTCTGCAAATAATTCTTTATTTGATGTTCTTCCATAAGTGCTTCTTACAATACCATAAGCTAAAATCCGTTTATATTCAGATTTAGTAATTCCTAATGGTAAAGCAAATACATCTATCATTTGTTCTTCTGCAGATATATTTCAGTTTTTTGTGACAAAAAAATCTAACATATGTCCATACTCATGAACTATAGTTCATACTATTTTATCAATTTTATACTCTTCAGCCACTGAATAATAAAGTTTTATTTTTTTATCTCAACCGGAAAAATCACCGGGGAAATGAGCGCTTCCAAGTCACTCTATATTTTCATTTGATAATTCAATCTTTTTTACTATATTTAAAACATTTTGTTTTCCATAAATGTTAAACATTATATTATAAAAACGAAATAATTTTTCCTTTATTTTTTTTTTGAAAAATTAAATCATTTGGAAATAATTTTTTTAATATATTATCTCAGTCAATATTATATTGATCTTTGTTACTGTTCATCATTTTTTTGAATTCATTATTTAATTCATTAAAATTTTCAAAACTATTATTATTTTCTTTTTTATTAAAATTTTCAATTGACTCATCACTTGCTTTATATTTAAGTCTATAATCAAGCTCTTTTACAAAATGATAAGGTTTGTTATAAAATAGATATTTTAAGACTGACCAATTTTCATTCCAAAAATAATCTGAGATTATATCTGAAGATAAAAATGAAAAGGAATCACTCTCCTTAAAAGTAGGTACTATGAAAGTGTTTTTATTTTTAGGGACAAGTTCTTTTAAATTAAAAAAATTGTAAAAAATATCATAACTCACCTTAAATTTATTAACATATTCATTTGAAGATACCATAAAATCTTGTTGAGTAATATCACTAATGTTAATTTTGTCTATAATATTTGCTAGCAAATATTTATTTATTAAAGCATTTTTGATTTCAGCAACTGTTGGTGGATCAGGATTTATGTTATTAGTATAAACTATACCTATTTTTTATCATTAATAATCTCATTTAAATCTGTTACTCTTTTAAGAGAGTAACGAATTTTAAATTTACCAGTATAAATATTTTCATCATTTGAAGAAATTTCAATTATTTGATTTGTTTTATCTATTTCAGTTTTAATTTTTTCAGGATTAATTTCTTCAAACAATTTGTGTTTAATAATTACTATCATACTTATTTTGATTGAGTTTTCTTCAAGCATTTTATTTATTTCTTCCGGTTTAGAACTTTCATCAATTTTTAATTCAACACTCATTTCATCAAATTTGGAAAAATCAATAATTTTTATAATTTTATAAGTAACATTTACAAATCCAGTATAAAAATTATTATCATATGATTCAATTTTGGCATCATCTTGACTAATATCTGTAATTTTAATTTTATCAATATTAAGATTATTAATCTTGGATTTTAGTAAATTTTTAATTTGGTTTTCAGTTGGAGATTGGTCATCATTATGAGTACCAATAACACCTAAATTTCTATATTTTTCTGAAATTATTGTTTTTAAATCTTTTTTATTTTTTTTCTTGTAATTTTCTTCTTTTTCAACATCTTCTATTTCTAATGGTGGGTTTAATAGAAAAACCGTGCCAAAACCTGCTGGAAGTAATACAATTAAAGTTGCCATAAATGCTATAAAACTTTTTCTTTTACTATTATCACTCATATATTTTTTCTCCTAAATAAAATTTGAATTATTTTTTAATATATATAAGTTTACATGATTTCTGCAATAAATTCTTCGTATGCTTGCTTTTGACGTCAATAGGTAGGATTAGTTCAAATTTGAAAGTATTTTTTGCAAAAGTGTCAGAATGTTTAATCTGATATTTTAATAATAATTTTATTATCATTTTTTTAATTAATTCTTTATTATCAGAATAATAATTTAATTCTTTTAAATTAAATGATTTTGTTATAGTTTGTTTCTTATTTGAAAATATTTGATTAATATCTAAAATAATATTACTTGGTTCAGTTCCATTACTTCACTCTTTTGTTTCATACTCTCAACTAATATATAAGTCAATTGACTTATAATATCTTTGTAAATCATTAAAAGTATTAATTAATAATGTTGGGTCTAATTTGGATTTAATATCTAAGTTAATTTCTAATGGTTTAATTTTTGAAAAAACATAATCGTTTCAGTTATAAGGGGCATATTGTAACTTATTATCATTACCTATACTAAATAAATTTTCTACTGGTAATTCAGTACTGTATGTAGGATTACTTGGAATAATAATTATTTGTTTTGCTATATTTTGTGGACTTGGTGGTAAGATATTTGCTGGATAATTAAAAGAATTATTAAAACCATATATTAATAGTCAAAAAATAACTATTAATAAACCTCCTGCAAAAAAAAAGAATATTATATTAATAAAATTAAATTAGAAGAACTTACATTTTATGAAGAACATAATGGGTGATTTATTGGAGAAATAAAAGACCCAAAAACAAACATTATTAATCCATGTTTTAAATATAATGTTAAATGAGTTGAAAATAATAAAGCATACAAGATTATTGAATACAATCATAATGATTTACCAACTAATTATTTAATTACTCCATATAAACATATTTCAACTCATAATGAAGAATTATTTTTGTTATAAAGGAATTAATAATGCATTATGAATTAATTATTGGTATTGACCCGGCGGGTATTGGAAATAGCGGAGTGGTTATATATTCAAATGAAACTAATAATATTATTTATTATGAAACATTCCAAGCAAAAACTATTTTAGAAAGTAAAAATCTTTATAAAGAAAAATTAATGCAGTTTAAAACACTTCTAGGTAATAAAAAAATCTTAGTTATTGTAGAAAATTTCTTTTTAAATTCAAAACAATTATTAACAAATCCCCTAGCAACACCAAAAATTATAGGTGCTTTAATGGTATTAATTCAAGATATTATGAATTGAGATTATCACGAAAGTCAACCAAAAAATAAAAGTAAAATAGAAAATTATCAAGGAAATATTATTTTAACAAAACATGAACAAGATGCTTATAAGCATATTCAATATTATTTAAGGAACTAAAAAAAATGAAAGATAAAGCGAATTACATTAAATTAACAGTAAAACTTAGTAACAGTCAGTATAGAAGCAAAATATCATGAGAAAGGTAATAAATATTTATATTATACTGTTCGTGGTCAATGAAATGGATTAAACTATGTTACCTTAATTTTTAATAACCCAAAACTTTATAAACGATGTATTTTATTAAACAAAAATGATGAAATTATGGTAACTGGACAAATCTTTAATACTTTAAATATTCCAAAAAATCGTGCATTTTGTTCCATTAATGTTAAATGATTTAAAAAATGAAAGGAATAAATATGATTATACTACCTACTTTATTTGGAAATAAAGATGAAATTGAAATATTATCATCATCTCCGCAAGCACTTCATACACATAATGATATTAGAGCGATTATCTTAATGAAATACCCTAATGTTAAATCAAAACATATAGTTATTTCTGATCCTGAGAATAATGTTGCTTTAATAGTTGGTGATAATGAAGTCTATAAAGGATGATTTAAAGTTTGAATTAAAAAAAAATAAATTAAAAAAGGAGAAAAATATGCCAAATACAGAAACACCACAATCAAATAACTATACATTAACTAAATTAATAAGAATAGGTATAAGTCCTATTTCAGCAATGATTGGAACTAGTGCTTATTATGGACAATTAATAGGTAATCCAATATTAGGCTCAATTAATTCTTTATTATTTGGTAAAAAATTAGGTTTAGATATATGAAATTTAAATCAAAGACCTTCTTCTAAAACTAAATTTATTAATAGTAGTAAAAAAATATTATTAGGTTTAGGAACAATTAGTTTAGCAAATTATAGTAAGTTTTTAAATACTGTTATTACACCAATAGAACCTAGTACAACAATTAATCCAATAACAAGTACTATATCTCCTATAACTACTACAAGTACAACATCAACAACTGTTAATCCATTTCCAGATAATTTATTTAATAATAATTCTAATAATTTAATGGATTGAGATACTTATATTTCATTAAATGCTTATGGTATTTCAAATCTTATTAGTGGAATTACTGAATTAATACCTAATAGATTTGAAAATATTAGAAAGATTGCTAATATGACTACTGGTGGGTGTTTAATTTCTAGTGGTGTAGCAATGGGTATTAATAATGATTTTAATAATGCTTATGCTATTCCTACTATTATTGCCGGAACAAGTGAAATTATTCATAATTTATTACCAATAGAAACTAATCATAATAATACTGAAATGCAAGAAACTAGTTTTACTAATGATACTGCAAGATTAATTAATGATAATGTAAGTATTAATAGTTATGGTAGTGATATGAGTGAAGTTAATATTAATGCACGATTATCATTTGATGAAAATTATTATCATTTATAAAAGGAAGGGAAATATAAAATGAAAGAATTTATACATGAATTAATTATTATTGGAACATCTGTAGGAACATTAATTTGTAGAGAAATTATTGTATTTTTAAAAAAATATATTACAACTCCAAAACATATACGTTCCAATAATAAAATGACAAAACAAGAAAATAAGTTAAATAAGCAACAAATAAAATTAGAAAAACTTATGGAAAAAGGAAAAAGTAAGGAAGCAAAATAACTATGAAAAATAATGAAATTAGAATGACAACTAATATGAAACAAATTTATTTATTAATGTATAAAACTAATCAAAGTGATGATATGAAATATAAAGCATTTGAAACATTAGAATTAGCAACATTATTTCATTTAGGTTTTAAAGAAGTAGTTACTAAAATCGGATATCATAATCGTGAAATTATTCATTATCAAATTTTAGCAATTCCATTTAATTTAGATGAAAGTAAAATATTAAATGTAAGTAAGGAAGTGAGACAAAATGACAAGAAATGAATTTAACACAAAATATAACGAACAAGATATCAAAATTGATAGAGATTTTGATTTATCTATTGATAAATATTTTAACTTTTCTGAAATTAACATATTAGAAGAAACAATTATTGATTATAAAAAAATAATGAATGAAATACCACAAATAGTTAAAGATTGATTATTAGGATAATAAAGAAAGGAATAATAACATGATTGAAAATGAACCTAATATACAAAATGAATTTTTAGTTGAAAATAATGCTGAACAACAACCTGATAATGAAATTAATCAAAAAATTAGTGAAGCAGAAAATAAATTAAATAAAATTAATCAAGAACTTAAAGAACAACAAATGATTAATATTTTTAATAAATATCAAATTAAACAAGAATTTCATGATTATTTGAAGTTTAAAACAAAAGATACTAAAAGTGAAGAAATAGAAAATACTATAAAACAATTTATTAAAGAACAACCAGTATTAAGAACACCACTTAATACTGGTGGTAATCAACAAACAATTATTAATAATCAAATATCAACAAAAATTAATCCGTTATTAGATTATAAAAAGAAAAATTAAAATGGCAGTAAATATTCAAACAAACTTAAATAATACAGAAAAATTAGTAGAAGCTCCTGAATTTATTGAATTTTTTAAACAATCAAATAGTCCCTGAGCAAGTTTTTTTCCTATTGAAATGGTTAATTCTACTAAAATTGAATTCATTATTAAATTACCAAAAGACCCAAAAATTAAAGTACTTGAGTGAAATGATAAAAGTACAAGACTTGATATTAGTTATGCTCAAACTGATAAAATTGACAAAATTATTGAAAAATTATACGTTGCAGGTGAAACTATTGCAGCTGTTGATTTATTAGCAGAAAATGGTCAAAATTTATTAGATACTATGCAATATGAAGTTGCAAATGATTTAACAGATAAATTAGCAAGTGATGACACTAATGTAATTTCACAATTTGCTACTAAGGTATTAATTAATGATACAACTCCAATTGGTTATTTAAAAGCAATGTTATCGGCATGAAATACTTTATTTCAATTAAGAAATGGTGCTAATTCTCGTTTCTTTATTACTAATAATCTTTATGATAGTTTAGTTTATTTAGCAGATAATAAAGGAATAATTACTGATAATCAATTAGCACAGCAATTAAGATTAAACGGTAATGATTTATATGTAAAAGGAGTATTATGTCAAATTGTACTTGATGATTATATGACATTTACTAATGATAAAAATGAAAATGAAATTATGTCTTTTATTCTAGCAACACCAAAAGCAATGAAAAGATATATGCTAGAAAATACAGTTGTTTATGTGCAAGAGATTACTGACGGTAAAGTTGGTAGAGCATATAAAGTTGGTGGTGAAGTATTGGGTCAATCAATTCCTTATATGTCAAAAAAAGAAACAACATCTCGTTGAATGATGTGTGGTGTAATTAAAAGTGAAGTAAAAACTGACTTAAAATCTAAAATTACAAATTTAACATTAGATACTACGGCAAGAACAGATAAAAATAATAGAGATTTAGATACAAATATTTTATATACAAAAGAAATTAATGGTTTAAATCCAAGTTTAGAAACTCCTACAATTAAATATTTTAGTGATGACCAAGGTAAAAATATTATAAGTAATAATAAACAAAAAACTGGTGATTTATATGTAATTATTAGAACAAATATAAATGACCCAAATTATAAAGGTTCAACAAATCCTATTAAAATTAATCTTAAATAAGGAAAATTAATACTATGCCAATTGGTACTAATAGCACTGCTATAATTTTAAACATAAATAAACCAAAACATACTAGAATAAGTAAACAACAAGAAAATAAAAGTTTATGATTAGAAATTTTAGAAATGATTGGTGTACAAGTAATAGCAGTTGCACTTGCTCCTTTTACTGGTGGTTTAAGTGAAGAACTAGCACTTGGATTAGGTGCAAGTGATTTTATTGGTAGTAGTATTGCTGTTGGTATTGAAGCAACAACTGATTTTACTATTAATCAAGTTTATGATTATTTAAAAGGAAATGTAACAAAATTAAATACTTTTTTTAATTTATTACCAGCGTTTGCCGGACTTAATAAAATTACTCGTGGTATTCGTACTACTAAATTTATTAAACTAGCACAAAAAACTAAAACATTAGAAAAAATTGGGATTAAAGAAGCAAAAAATTTACAAGATGTTATTAATCAAGTAACAGGTAAAGAAATTTTAACAGATAAAATTATTAGTAAACAACGATATTTATTTAACTATTCAATTGCACCTAATCGTGAAACAATATTGCAAAACTTAGGTTATGTTGCAGAAAGACAATTTCATAATAATTTTAAAAAATTAGAAGAACAAGAGTTAAAAGATTACTTATTATTACAAAATACATTAATAAAGTTAAGTCCACAATTAACTCCTAAATTTAAAATTAAAGATATTGAAAAAGCAAATAATTTTTTAAAAAAATATAATACTTATTTAAAAGAAGTATTAAAAATGAACCAACATGATTGATTAAATTTAGTTTACACAATACATACAGAAAATAGATATGGAAAAACATTAATTTTAGATTTACAAAAAATTCGTGTTAATGCTATTAAGTTCAATTTTAAAAATAGTGTTATTCATAAAGTTGTTTTAAAAACAAATCAAACTTTTAAATATTTTGATATTAGATTTTATTTAAGAAAAGGATTAAATAAATTTTGAAAAGATACACCTTATTTTGAAAAATTACGTGAAAAGATATATAAATTACAAGAAAAATTTGAACAATTAGAAGAAAAATCAATAGCAAAAATTAATAAATTAAAAGAAAAAACAAGTGATTTATTTACTAGTGCTGAGAAAAAAGCAATTAAACATGCACAATTAATTCCATTAAATTCACCAGTATTTATGGTATGTAAAATTCAGCCATTATCACTAGATAAATGTGCTATTACTATTTATCATCGTAATCCTAAATATAAACCATTTGTTGTTATTGATACTATTATTAAAGCAGAAACTTTCGTTACACAAGTACATCCTTTTCATTGATATCGCTGAAATAGTGGTTGATATATTGGTTATGGAGTTAATACTAATAAATGATTAAAAACAATTGCATTTGCGCCACCAGTTGTTCAACAGATTATAAAAGATGCTTTTAAGGTACATCGCGAAATATTAAGAATAGTAAGAACTTATCATAAAGTTATTAATGTTATTAATAATCCGTTGGAAAATGTTACTAAATCTTTTAAAAGTGTTAGTTTAAAATTTGGAGTTTATACGTTGTTTGGTACTGGTTTATTACATCATTTAGAAAAATTTGCTTATAGTCAAGTGGTTGAAAAAGGTAAGAAAAAATTACAAAAAGAAATTATACATATAGCACATAGAAAAACTAAAAAACGTACTAAACATTATGAAAAAGCATTTTTTAAGGAATGATAATATGATAAAAGAACTTTGAACTGATATTAGTTTAGAAAATTATAATAAGTGATATCCATTAACCGGAACAATTGACGACACTCCACAACAATATGTAAATACATGACCAAATGCTAAGGAATGATTTACTACATTTGCTATTCGCGCACAAAATGATATTAATGCTTATCTTAATTTTATTTTATATAAATTTCCTTTTGATAGTTTTAAAGATAAATTACTTCAAGAAACATTAAGAGATATGGTTTATGTAATGGTAGAACATTGAGTATTTAATCGTACTCCAATTGAATTTAATGTTGATGCTAATATTCAATTAATAATGGTACACAATTTAGTGCTAGTAGTATTCCAACAATTAATGTGTGAGATTTAGCACCAAGTAGAATGAAAATTCTATCTCAATTAACGCAATTAAAAGAAATACTAATGAGTTATGATGAACAAGAAATTGCTGTTGATAAAATTGATTTAGAAGCATTTTATAAAAGAAATCAAGTAGATGAATTAATTGATAATGAAAAAGAACAAAGAATTGGTGGAGATAAAGATAATCATGATTTTATATTAACTAAACAAATGAAATTATATGATGATGTTATAAGCAAAAATGAACATGAAGTATTTCGTGGAGCAGTTACTAAACTTGTTAATAAAAGTTATGTAGCAACTGAATATGACTCCGAAACTGAAACAATGGTTTTAAATTGACCAAGTGAAATTGGTACATTACCACCAGAAGCATTACAAAATAATCCACAAGAGAATGATTTTACCCATGCTGCAACTGCTGATTTTTCTGCTAAACAACAAAAACGTATTACTAGTAATGAAAATAATATTAAGTTAGCAAATAAAGAAATTGAAAGTATTAAAAATAATTGATTTAATATCGAAACAAGTCCTTTATGAAGGAAAACAAATAACCATAATATTAATCAAGATAAATGATATGTTGTTTCTTGATACTTTTCTTATATTAATAATGGAAACTATAATAATAAGAATTAATAAACTAACAAAAACCTTAATTTATCCTCCAATACAATCTAGCAAACCACAAGAATTTATTATAATTGATAAATTAATTATCAACGAAAATATTATAGTATCATTATTTTACAATTATTTAGGATTTAAGTTTTTTATAGATGTTGATGATAAGTCTGGTGCAACTAATCATCAATATACATCTGTTATTATTGAAGTTTATGAATTTCAAGGAAATGGAATTCCAACTGAATTTATAGCAGAAACTAATAATAATGATAATTATTATACTAAACAAGAAACTAATAATTTATTAGATAAAAAACAAAATATTAATGACGAAAATTTACAAACTACTAATAAAACAATTACTGGTGGTATTAATGAAAATAAAACTAATATTGATAAAAAACAAGATGAATTAACTGCAGGTACTAATATAACTATTAAAGATAATATTATTAGTGCTACTGGGGGAAGTTCAGTTGATGAAAATAGAATATTTGATAATAAAGATGATAAAGATACTACTACTAATTTAATTAATAATGTTATTAAAAAAGGTGTTAATACATTAAAATATAGAAATAATCCGTTTGTAACTGATGATTTAGATATTCCACATAAAAAATATGTTGATGATAAAATTAATGAATTAAATTTTATTAAATGAAAATCAGTTGGTACTATTAGTAATGAAAATGATAATATTGCATTTAATTTTAAATTAAACACTTTATATCGTATTAGTTATTCATGGGCATATCTTAAAAGTGATGGAAGTAGTAAATATTTAATTTTTATGTGAAGGGGCGCTCCTGCAATATTAGATAGTACATTTCAAGCAGAAAATAATAAAAAGGTAGTAACTAATTATGTTGATTTAGGTGTTACATCAGCAATGATTTATTTATAAACTCATGTGGTTATAATCTCAATTTAATGAATGATTATCAGCATTGTTTAATAATACATCACTCATATTACTGCCATATTGACTACTTGTTTCACTATTAATTGTAAATCTATTATCATCATTAATTAATCTTACTCTTTCATCAGTAAATACTTCTTGCATTTCAGTATTATGATGTGTAATTTCTATTGGTAATAAATTATGTATAATTTCACTAGCACCCGCTATTATTGTAGGAATAGCATAAGCATTATTAAAATCATTATTAATACCCATTTGCTACACCACTACTAATTAAACACCCACCAGTACCCATATTTGCTATTTTTCTTATTGGTTCAAATCTATTAGGTATTAATTCAGTAATTCCACTAATAAGATTTGAAATACCATAAGCATTTAATGAAATATAAGTATCTCAATCCATTAAATTATTAGAATTATTATTATCATTTAACATTAATGGTCATGGTGGTGTTTCTGTAGTAGATGTTGTACTTGTAGTAGTTGGTAATTTTGTAGTACTTGTTATTGGATTAATTGTTGTACTAGGTTCTATTGGTGTAATAACAGTATTTAAAAACTTACTATAATTTGCTAAACTAATTGTTCCTAAACCTAATAATATTTTTTTACTACTATTAATAAATTTAGTTTTAGAAGAAGGTCTTTGATTTAAATTTCATATATCTAAACCTAATTTTTTACCAAATAATAAAGAATTAATTGAGCCTAATATTGGATTACCTATTAATTGTCCATAATAAGCACTGGTTCCAATCATTGCTAAAATTGGACTTATACCTGTTCTTATTAATTTTATTAAAGTATAATTATTTGATTGTACATTCATGTCATTTGGCATTTAAATTCATTACTCCTTCTAAACTGGTTTTTTGTTTAATAAATATTTCTATTGTACCTTGATATATATGATTATCACCAACAATTAATGCAGTATTAGCATGTACATCACTAACAATTATATATTTAGCATCTAATTGCTTATATTTACTTACAATAATTGCTTTAATATCATTATTACTTGTTATTTCTTTTGGATTTGGTGAAAATATTTCTATTTTATCTTTACCAAATAAATTTATTAAATTAGTCATTTGTTTTCTCCTTGAATCAGTTATTTTTAAATAAATTAAATATACAATACCAATAATCCCTAAAATTAAACCTATTATTCCAATTATTATTAAACTAGCAACTATTTCATATCATATTGGTACATTCATTAATTTTCATCTACTTAAATAAAATCAATGTGTAAATCAATATCAAAATGTCATTATTCACTCCTTTTAAATCTTTGTATTCAAATAATATCAACCAATTAATAAACTATCAGCTTCATCATGATTTGATATTGTTATATTTCAATTATTTTGTTTAATTAATTCATTAGCTTGTCTTATACTTTGTTCTTTTCTAAAATTATTATTATATTTTTTTTCAATTTCATCATGATAAATATATAAATTATTTTCACTATTACATTTAACTTTATTTCAATATAAATTTTGTCATTGTTTAGGACTTATTAACATATTTTTTGTTAATAATTTATTAAATTGTCCAACAATAAAACCACGTAAATGTTCTTGTGTTTCATAACCAATACCATTTTTTACATGAAAAGTACCACGTTCAATATAAATATCTAAAAAATCCATTCAATTAACAGCCTTACAATCTAAATAATTTCAAATAATATTTTTAATTTCATCAACATAATCATTTAAAAATATTAAATTAAAGTAATTTTCAAAACTATAACTTTTTATTCATATTGGTTTTTTATTTTCTCATAATGTAAATCCAGTATTTTTCATACTTGGGTCTACTGAAAGTAGATAATTATTCATTACTAAATACCACTTAAATTTCAAAATTTTCTATTAATTGTTCTTCTTCATTTAATTTATTTAATACTTCTTCATAATTTGTATTAGTATTTGGATTATCAATATATATTTTTTCAGTTTCAGTAATAACTGCTTGGTAATTTTCATAAGCAGTTTGTAATTCAACTGACATAATACCCCATTTTCTCAATAATTGAGTTAAAACAGTTTTTTTAGCCATACTATCAAAATCACTAACAATAAATCTTTTATTTTTTTTATAAGTTTCACTATAAGTATTAAAATGATTTTCTATTTCTTCTTTACTCATATATAAATATTTTTCATAACCATTTTGAAGTTTAAAATAAGCACAATAACCTATTGTTTTTGCTTTTAATCTTTCTAATGGATTTTCTATAAATTTAAATTTTATTTCATCTTTTAAATAATCTATTTTTTTTAATTCATTTTCTTTAATTTCAATAGCATTAATTCTTTTATATTGTTGACTTCTTTGAGCAAGTTGTATGTAACCTTTATATCCCATTTGAAATTGTGCTTTACCTTTAAAAGGTACAACTCAACAATAACCAAAGTTTTTTTCTAATGGTAATTGTAATAACGTTGCTTGATAACATGCTTCTAAAATAGTTACTAAATTAGCATTTATTAAACCTAATTGATTTTTAATTGCTAATACATTACTTTTAAATCTTTGTATTTCTTTTTCATTAATAATACTTCCTTGATTTTTATTAGTAAATCATTGTTCAATAGTTAATTGATTTTTATTAGTATTAGTTAAATTATTAGTCATTTTCCATTTCTCCTTTAATTAATACTTCTTTAAATTCATTTAATGATTTAATTTGACCCCTTAAAACATCTAATTCTCATAAATTAAATTTATTTAATTTCATTTTTTCAATTTGATTTTGTAAAAATTCAATTCTATAATCAATACTAGTTGTTATTAATTCATAATTTCATTTACATTTTTTATCTTTACATTCCATTTTTATTTCTCCGTTTCTTTTCATTCTTTATAACTTAATAAAGCCATATTTCATTCATGTAAATCTTGAATTGTTATTTCAATTTCTTTTTGTTCTTTTTTATTTGTTAAATATACATAAGTAATATTAGATAATTTTTGAAAACCATTTTTAATTAATAATCAATAATAAGCAGTTAATTGTAATTTAATTCTTTGTAATTTATTTTTATCAATTACAGCATAAGTTTTATAATCAATCAAAAAATATTTATCTTGTTTTTTATCTAAATATATTAAATCTGGTATACCTGCTACATAATTATGACTAATTGGTTCTTCAATAATAAATTCAAAATTATCTTTATCAATAAATTTTTCTTTTAAAAATATTAATGATTTTTCACAATAAGAATAATTTATTTCATTTGTTAAAGGTTTTAATTTATTTAATAAATCATTAATAATATTTTCTTTATTTATATTTTGTAAATATAATTCATTAAGTTTATGAACTCATTGTCCACGAACTGCAGCATTTTTTAAAACATCTTTTGGAACATTATCATAATTTGAACCTAAATAATTATTAATAATTTTAGAAACTGAAATTAATTCTTTATTTTTAATAAAATATTGATGTGTATCTTTTTTAAAAACTAATTTATTCATAATTACTTAACCTTTTAAAACATTTATTACAAGTTCTATTATTTATAGATGATTTTTTATGACAAATATCACAACTATGAGTAATAATATTATTTAAATAAGTTTTTTTATATTCAATATTTTCTTTTCATAAATACATATATATTCTCCTTTTAATTAACTATTAAATTTTATATCTAATTTCATTACTAATATTTCATAATGTGTAATAAATGCTTCTGGTTCTTGATAATCATAATATGGGACTTTTAATATATGATGTTTATAATTTTTATGAAAATTAATAGCATTTTCAATTTTAGTAAAAACTTTATATTTTATTTCATTTGTATAATTAACTGTATATTTTAATAAATAAACATATTGCATTATTTTATATTCCTTTCTTTTTGTTTTTTATTATAAATAATTGCAATTCCTAATAATAAACCTATAAGATTTAAAGTAATAAATAATATTATTACTCCCATTGCATTATTATCATTACACATAAATAAACCCAGAGTTGTTAATATTATTCATGCAAAAATTCCTATTATTATTAATAATATGATTGTTTCAATACTCATTAATATTTCCTTTCTTTTTTTTCATATCAAATTTCTTTTAAATGTAATTCTAATTTTCAACAATAAATACAAATAACTTTATTATTTTTATCTTGTAAAAATATATTTTGAAAATAAAATAAATGTTTTATTCTATAAGTATCACAATAATTACAATAATATCTTTTAACAGTAAAATTATGTTTCATTTTAAAAACCTTTCTTTTTTTAATATTGACCGTTGCCTACAGCAGAAAGGTCAATATATATTAATACGTATTATACGTATATGTTTTAGGCTCTTGCTCACTGGTGGTGACAAGACCTAAAAAAATAAAAAATATATACTAATTATTTAATTTATGTTAATATATAATTGATAAGTTATGTATTTATATATAACCCCCTTTAGTGTAATGATTTAAAAAATAAAAATAAAACAGGGTTTATGGTTATTACATAATCTATAAGTATCCTTACTGAACCCAAAAGGCCATTCAATTAAACTCTATTACATACAATAACAATTCTATTAATTTTAATAAATCACTCTTTTATCCTGATATAGAAGCATTTACATTTCGTACTCACTATTTGACTTCTATGACAGTGTATTTAATTCTTAACAAAAAAAGAACGATAGTTATATCGTTCTTGTTAGTTCATTAATCTATCTATTAAATTAATTCGTCCCATTGTTAGATTTCTATCTTGGTGTTAAAAAGTATAGTAAACTTGCACCTGATGTGATTAAACAAATTTTAAAATATTTTACTGATGGTAAAAGATATCGTGATATTTGTGATACTTTTATAGAAGATTTAATAAGTAATAGTACTTGTTTGTAGAAAATTTCAAAAATTTTAATTACCAAAAATTAATATTCCTAAAATACCATTAGAATCAAAAAAAACTTTATATATAAATATTGATGATGGACATCGAAAATTTAAGTTTAATGATAAACATAATAGTAAAAATTGTAAAAAATGTTCTATGAGATTACTAGTATTTTGTACTGGTAAAAAGAAAAATGGAAAATTAATTAATAAAAGAGCTACTTGTAAAATCAGATTAACAAAAACAAAAATTGGTGCAGATAAAACTGCACAATTAATTAAAAAATATGGTAATTTATTTTATGAAAATTTTGACCAAGCAAATTTAATTGTATGTGGAGACAGTGCACAATGAATTAGAAAAACAGCTAACATTTTAAATGCTAAATTTATTTTAGATAAATTTCATGCTTTTCACGTTTTATATCTTGGAATTATGGTTGGAAGAAGAAAAGATAAAATTGCTAAATTTCATTATGAATATGCACAAAATTTATTTACAAAAGGTGAATATGATGAATTAATTGATTTTTTACAATCTTTGACTTTAAAATATAAAAAATTAAAAGTTGGTTATTTTATTAATGCAAAAGAAGGAGTGTTTAATCAAGCATTAGTTGAAAATATTGGTTGTTTTACTGAAACTAATATTAAACAAATATTAAAGCACATGATTGGTAGCAGAACCTATAATATTGATATGTATACAAAAATGGTTAATTTTAAATGTTATAAAATAAACACGGAAATACAGTTATTATAAATTCAAAATATAAATTAAAAAATCAAAAAATAACATAAAACTTATGAAAGGAAACTTTAATAAGAATTTTTGATTTGTAAAAGTAAGTATTATTGTTGACTTATATTTTCTAAGTGCTAAGATTAATATACAATTACATAACTTAGTCTCAATTATTCTCGTCTAACTTTATAATTTTAAGACAATTAATGAATGATAATCGACAACATAGTTATGCTCCCAAAAATTAAACAACCTTTGGGTCATTATGCCAGCACTTTGATTTGTAACTGTACGAACAATAATATTTGACTTTTTAATAAATTTATTATCTTTTTTATTAACAAAACTGTTTGCCATAATTTAACCTCTTTACCTTTAATCTTAATAAGATGATTATAACATAATATATCAGTATATGGTCAAATTCATATCATTTTTTATATATACAGTATGGAAAATATGAGAACGTATAATATATAATAAATACCAAAATAAATTTTAAACCATATTAAATTTACACATTATTAACAGATAAAATAGCCAAATATAATGTAAGACAGTAAAAATTGAAGTATTTTTTTACTTTCGATTTGACCATATACTGATATGAATATCTTTGTGATAATTTACAATTCATCTCTTTATATAAAAATTAAATAACTAAATAGGTACGACCCTTGAAAATTATGACCTACCCTTATCCTATAAGATATTTTTATCAATATCATATTGATAAAAATAACAGTAACTCTACTTTTAGTAGAGCATTACGAAATGAAATTGATATTGAAAGAATAGACAATATAATTTATGAAAGAAGCTACGGATTTGAAAAATGACCATTAGTAGTAAAAATAATAAAAATTGATAAGCAAGAAATTATGATTTCCCTTGAATTTTTCTATTTTTTACTAGATATTGTAACAAAAGATGAAATTAATAAAGGCTTTTATCCCTTTATGTACTTTTTTAAATTTTATCACATAAACAAGAATAAAAGCCTACCTAGGAAATCCATCCCCGCATGTACTTATAGTAAGCACAACATCAGTGTTTCAAAAGTTAGAAGTTTATTAAACTTATATGCAGATTCTTTGACATATAAGTGAATGTTTTCTTTTGAAACCCTGACATGAGTTCTGAAAGTCTTCCTCAAATGTTTTCACACTGACTCAATTTGATTTGTGTTGACACCATTTGATGACACATAACCAAATTGATGATTTACTGTTTCATGTTTAGGATAAGAAGTTTTAAAACTTTGATATCCTTTTCAAGAATCAGTAAACAATGGACAGCTAACAGAAATGTGCTGCAAAGCAAACTTCAAAAGGTTTTTCTTGTCTGCTTTTTTTAAAACTTTCACAATTAAATTATTGGTTGTTTTTTCATAAATGCCAACAATCAATGTTTTATTCAACAAAGATCTCCCTTGTTTTTTTGAACCCATATGTGAAAGATACATTTCATCCATTTGTGGGATGCCATTGATAATGAGTTGTGATTCTTGTTTTGCAATTCTATTTCTGATTTCATGATCCATTCTTCAAGCTGTTTTATAAGTCACACCTAATTCTTTTGTAAGATCTGTTGCAGAGGAGAGGTATGCCATGCTTGGTGTTTTATTCATCTAAAGATAAGATAAAATCAAAATGTCAATTTGGTTTGTGACTTATAAAAAATGGTGCCATGTAAGATGCTAAATGTTTGATGACATTTCAAACATCTTATTCTTCTAAAATCAGAAACATTTAGACATTTGGTGTCAGGGGGCGTAACAAAAATCCGGAATTAATTATTAATCCTTTTGGAAAATCTTATCTTCCATTAAGAATATATAAAAATTTAGAAACTAATGAAAATATATGTCCAGTAAAAAATTTTATTAAAATTCTAAAATATAAAAATTGTACTAATCGTTTATTAAATTTTATATTAAAACAAATACATAAAGGTAAAAGACAATGTGATATTAAAGATATGTTACCCGATTGTCCTATTTCAAATCAAACTATTAGTAATATAATAAAAAATAGTAAATTTACTATTCAACCTTTAAAAGAAAAAATTAAAGTATTAGATAATCAAAAACTTCATATTGATATTGATGATTGTTATGAATTTTTAAGAAATGATTATGGAATAATAGAAAAACATTGTATTAAAATTTTTAATCTTTATACTCATAAAATTAATATTAGTAAAAATAGAAATAAATTATTAAATAAAACAACAGCATTTTTATTATATAAAAATGATGATAATATGTCACAAGATAAAGTATATAATTTTGTTTTTGAAACTATTAATAATAATTATGATATTAAAATAAATAGTTTAAAAGATTTAGAATCTCAAAATCTTAATTTAATAATTGCAGGTGATGGTGCATTATCAATAAGAGCAATGGCTAAATTATTAGGTGGTTATTATATATTAGATAAATTTCATGCTTTTAGTTATCTTTGAAAATCATTTGTTGGTAAAAGGGGAAAGAAAAAAGAATCTACTGATTGAACTAAGTATATAGATTCATCTGCTTCTCTTAAAAACGGTAATTATAATCAATTTATTAATATTTTAGAAAATAATGTTGATGAAAAAACATTTAATTATTTTAAAAATAATACTCAAGGTATTATTAATCAAGGAGCAGATTGAAATATTGGTTGTTATGCTGAAAGTACTGTTTTTCATTTAGTAAAGTCATTAATAAGGAAATGGTGCAAAAGCATAATATAATTCTAAAACATTTATTAATATGTTAAATGCAAGAGTAGCATATCTTAATAAACAAAATATTAGTTTTTAGTTAATATAAAATTAAATAAATATTTACCTAAATAGTTAGGAATTTTTAGATTAAAATAGTAAAATTAAAGTGATATTATTGTTTACAAGAATGATAATATATGGTATAATTACACTAACAATTAAAGATATATTTCTCTCATTGAAAGTATCTATACGTATATTTTATTCGCCCAGTAACTGCGACTCTTTTAAAATTAGTGTCACCTGTCATATATTTATAAAGTTCACCTTTACCTGATTCAGTTCTTGTTCCAACAAAAATAGTACCGTTATTATCAACTGCTACACTCATGCCTTCTCCATCGCCAAAGTCTCTACCAACTATTCTAAAACCAGTAGTTCCTAAACTTTTATAAACTTCAGCATAAGCAAAACCTAAATTAGTATATTTAACAACTACATAAACATAACCATGATTATCAATACTTAAATTTCTTGGAACCGTATATTTAGCAAAAGAATCTCTAGGGATCCCAGGAAGAATACCAAATGATGAAATACCATCACTTACATAAACTTTACCTGAAGTATTTGAAGTTTCAGTAGCTGCATAAACATTACCATTGTATTGAGAATCATTTGTTCCAACAAAAATACCATTTGAGTTAACAGTAACTGCTCTTATTGGACCATAACTTCAATTCATAATATCTTCTACTCTTTTAAGAGTAAAAGTAACATTTATTGTCCCTGTATATTTAAGTTCATCTCCTACTATTGTCGCACTTGTAGCAGTAATATTTTGCACAACAACAGCATTAACATCTAAATCAGGATTAATACCATCATTTTTAAGTGCGGTTTTAATTTGATTGGCAACTGGTTTAGATTCAGCAGTAAAGATATTTCCTAAATCTGTTGTAGTTAAAATTTCACTTAAATCTACTAATTGCACTATAGCAAAACTAATTTTTACAGAACCATAATAAAGAGGATTATTCCCCGTTACTACCGCAGTACTGCTAGTAATACCATTCACAGAAACATAGGCAATATTAACACTTGAAATATAGTTTTTAACTTGTGTTTCACTTGGATTAACCCCTCCTGTTTCAATAAAACCTAAATTTAAATTTGTTAAAACATCTGATATATCTTGTGCTTCATCTATATTAGTAATACTTTTTTGGTTTAACATGTTATTACTTGTATTTTGAGCAAGTAAAGGAATAACACTATTACCAGAAATAGCTAAACTAGTTAAAACAGTTAGATTCATTAATAATTTTTTCATAAGGTCCTCCTAAATTTTTTTATTTGCTACTGTATTAATTTTATATTTTTTAAAAATAAACACTAAAAATATTCTTTATTTTATAAACTTATTTGTGTATAAAATTACATAATAGTCATAAAAAATGGGGTTAAGTCGAAAATTGTGGGTAAATTCTTTTTAAAAGGTCATTGCTAACACACAAAATGAATTTAGTTTGTTAAATTCGTGTACCTCAAAATAATCTATGTGTCCCATTAAATTAAAAACTTGTTTTTACAAAGTTTAAAAAATGCTATAATATAAAAGAAAAATTAAAGAAAGAAGGTATCTTAATTATGATTAAAAAAATTAATGATGATTTAAACCAATATATCAGTGAACATTTAAAATATCAAATGCTAAGTTTAAAATTAAGTAATGATGCTAATCAAAAAGGCTTTCCTGGCTTTGCTCACTTTTATCAAGTTGAAGCTGCTGATGCAGTTGTTCATATTCGTAAAATTGCTAATTATTTAATGGACCAAGATGCAGAAGTTGAAATTAAAGACATTAAAGTTCCAACATTTACTACAAAAAATATTGAAGAAACAATGAAAAAACTAAAATCTACTAAAGAAGAATTACTTGACCTTACTAATAAATTAGTTAAAAGTGCACGTGACAATAACGACAATTTAACAGCAAAATTCTATGACTGATTTTTAATTGATTTCTATGAAGAAATTGCTTTTGAAAAAGATTTACTAGATTGAATTGCTATGTCAAATAGTAACCTTTATAAGATTGATAAACGTTTAGTTAAAACAGAAGAACCTGATACTTTAAAAGTTATTGTTCCGTTTTATGAACCTGAATAAATGCTAAAAAAATTGAATGCTTTTAAGGCATTCAATTTTTAATTTATTTAATTTCCTGAATTATATTCTAAAATTAAAAAGCAGAACTTAAAAACTTTAATTCTTCTTCAATATTTAACCGAGGAAATAGTAATTTGGTTTTATTAACTGTTTTACTAGCAATTGCATTTAAATCAATTTTAATAGAAGGCATACTAATTTCTTTTAAACCTAATTGTTGATGTATCTTCAAAGCACTATTAATTAAAATAGGGCTTAACAAAGCACTACTAATAACTAAAATATTACTTAGTAAATTCAAAACATTATGTAATTCAATAATTTCATCATTTTTAAACAATTCTCATGGTTTAGTTAAATCAATTAACTTATTACCTTTACCAATTAGTTCAAAAACAGTATTAATGCCATCTTGAATTTGATATTCATCCATTTGTATATTAAAATCACTAATTGTAATTTTAATATTACTAATAATATCTTTTTCATCTGTTTCTAAATGTTCTAAACTTAGAGTAGGAATTTTACTATCACAATATTTCATAATCATTGTCACAGTTCTTGATAATAAATTACCCAAATCATTAACAAGATATGAATTATAACAATTTAAAAATAATTCATGACTATATTTAGCATCATGACCAATGATAATTTCTTTCATTAAAAAGAAACGTAGACCATCAGCACTATAACGATTAATTAATACTAATGGATCAATAACATTACCTTTCGATTTAGACATCTTACCTTCTTCATTAGTAATTCAACCGTGCGCTAAGATTTGTTTTGGTTGACGCAATCCTAAAGCCATTAATAAAATGGGTCAATAAATCATATGAAAACGACTAATTTCTTTTCCTACTAAATTAACAATTTCACAATTTGGATATACTCAAAATTTTTTAAAATTACTATCATCTGATTGTAAATAACCTACTGCTGTTAAGTAATTACTTAAAGCATCAATTCAGACATAAACAATATGCTTAGGGTCTTCTACAACAGGGATTCCTCATGTAAAACTAGTTCTAGTAATACTTAAATCATTTAAACCATGAGTAATAAAATTATTAATCATTTCCGTTTTCCGGTTTACAGGTCATAAAAATAATGGATGTTGATCATAATAACTTAATAATTTTTTAGTATACTTACCTAATTTTAAAAAATAAGTTGGTTCTGATAAAGCAGAAACACTACCACTGCAAGTTTTACAAGTATTATTAGTTTTATTAATTTGCGTATCTGTTACAAATTCTTCACAAGAAACACAATATAATCCTTCATAATTGCCGAGATATACATCATCTTGTTTTAAAAGTTTAGTAAAAATTTTTTGAACAGTTTCAATATGATTTTTATCAGTTGTTCTAATAAATTTATCATATTTAATATCTAATTTTGTTCACAGGTTTTTGAATCCATCAACAATATCATCAACAAATTTTTGTGGTGTTTGTTGATTTGCTTGGGCTTTTTTTTCAATTTTTTGACCATGTTCATCACTACCAGTTAGAAAGAAAACTTCATAACCATGCATTTTCTTATAACGAACCAGTGTATCGGCAATCGTTGTTGTATAAGCATGACCTAAATGTAATTGAGCACTAGGATAATAAATTGGTGTTGTAATATAAAATCTTCGTGTCATGTTGTTACTCCTTATTTTGTTATTAATTTATTACCAAAAACACGAGTAAAAATATAATCAATGTTTTTTAAAAAATTATCATTATTATAACATTGGTTTAACTGTTCTGGTGATAAATATTTATAAATATTGTTTTTTTCTAAAATAGTTTTAAAATCAACATGATTTTTTTGTGCTTCTAAAGTACAGTTTTGCACAAAGTCATACGCTATTTCCCTTGTTACTTTGGGATTATTCTTAATAATTGTAAGTAAAATTGGTTGTGAAAAATAAAGTCCATTGGTTTTAGAAATATTGCTTTCCATAGCATCTGTATTAACAACTAAACTGTCTAAAATACTAGACATACGGGTAATAATGAAATCTAAACTATGATAAATATCAGGAATAATTATGCGTTCATTAGAACTGTGTGAAATATCACGTTCATATCACAATAAATTATTTTCATATGCTGCACTATTATAACTGCGAATTAAACGTGCTAATCCGCAAATGTTTTCACTACCAATCGGATTCTTTTTATGAGGCATAGAACTTGAACCTTTTTGGCCAAAACCAAAACCTTCTAATAACTCATTAACTTCACTACGTTGACTTAAACGAATCTCTAATGCTATTTTTTCAATAGTTGTTGCAATAGCACTTAATTGTGCAATTAAAAAGATATGACGATCACGTTGTACTACTTGCGTAGCGCAACTATCAGTTTCCATCTTTCATTTTTTAGCAACAATTTCACTAACTTCTGGATTAATATGAGCAAAATTACCCATAGCTCCGGTAATTTTAACTATTTCAATTTGTTTACGTGCTAATGCTAATCTAACTAATTGACGACTAATTTCATCATATCATAATGCAAACTTTAATCCTAATGATGTTGGTTCACCAAAAATACCATGACTGCGACCAATCACTAACTGCTTTTTATATTTAAAAGCCAAATCTTTTAACTTAAATTGTAAGTCGGTTAATGATTTAACAATAACTTCATTCGCTAATTTTATTTGTAAATTTAAAACACTATCAACCATATCAGTTGAAGTTAAACCAAAGTGAATCCAACGACTTTCATCTTGCAAATTAGCACTTAACATACGTGTAAAAGCTACAACATCATGTTTAGTTTCTAACTCTAACTTAGCCATTAATTTAACATCCAATTTAACGTTTTTTTTAATTAATGCAAAATCTTGTTTTGGAATAATTTTAAGTTGGTGCAATGCTTCGCAAACATCAATTTGAAACTTCATTCATAAATTTAAACGATTTTCATTATTTCAAATTTGTTTCATAACTAGGGTTTCATAACGTTCAATCATTGTTACTCCTTAATAAAAATTGTTTGTTTGCGGTCAGGCCCGACAGAAAATATTTTAATTGGTACACCTGTTAATTCACTAATTTTATTTAAATAATTTTGGGCATTAATTGGTAATTCTGCAAAACTAGTAACTTTAGTAATATTTTCCGTTCATCCTGGCATTTCAATAAATTGTGGTTCGCATTTATTAAAATCAGCAATTTGTGATGGAATATAATTAATCATTTCACCGTTTAACGTATAGTGAGTACAAATTTTTAATGTTTCGATATTAGTAAGGACATCTAATAAAGTAATAGCTAAACTAGTAAATCCATTAATTTGTGCACTATATGTGGCAATAACTGCATCAAATCAACCAATTCTGCGCGGTCTTTTTGATACTGTACCATATTCTTTGCCAGTTTCACGAATATATTCTGCTACTTTACCAGTAAATTCACTAGGTAATACCCCTGCTCCAACCCGTGTACTATAAGCTTTAGTAACTCCAATAATTTCATTAATTGATTTTAATGAAATTCCAGTACCAACCGGAATCGAATTAGAAGAAGGATTAGAAGAAGTGACAAATGGATATGTACCATGGTCTAAATCTAATAATGTGCCTTGAGCGCCTTCAAATAAAATTGATTTATTTCTTACTAATTGTTCATTTAAAAATTGGCTACTATCAATAATTAAATCTTTAAAGTGTGGTAATAATTCTAACAATTGATTACAAATTATTTCAGCACTAAATGTCTTTTCATAACCATAAACGTTATGTAAAATTTTGTTTTTAATATCTAAATTATCATTTAATTTTTCTAATAAACTATCACGATCTAATAAATCACCAATTCTAATTCCAATCCGATTAATTTTATCTGCATAACAAGGTCCAATTCCTTTTAAAGTTGTCCCTACTGCTTTATCTCCCTTAGATTTTTCTTCACATTGGTCTAAAGCAATATGATAAGGTAAAATAACGTGGGCACGATTAGAGATTCTCAATTTATCACAATTAAAACCAGCAGTTTTTAGATTATCAATTTCTGCAACTAATTTTTCTGGGTTAACAACGCAACCACTAGCAATTACACAATAAGTATTTTTATTGAAAATACCTGATGGAATAATACTTAATTTGTACAACTCATTATTAAATACTATCGTATGGCCAGCATTATCGCCACCACTTCAACGAACAACAATGTCAGAAGTTTGACTGTAGTAATCAGTAATTTTACCTTTACCTTCATCTCCTCATTGACAGCCAATAATTGCTGTTGTATTAAATTTTTTTGTTGATATCATTTCTGGTTTTAATATACTTGTATTTTGCGTAATAGTTTTATTTTTAACAACTGTTTTTATAGTTTTACTTACTTGTGCTTTAACAACTGTTTTTGATTTTCTTTTACTTTCATCAACTTTAGTTTTCATTGTATCTCCTTTAATGTTTTATATTTTTGATAAATTAATAATTTAATTATATAATTATTTAATAACAAATATAGAATTTTGTTATTAAATAAAAAATAAGGGAAAAATAAACACATGGATTGACGTAAAGCTAATAATGACGATACAATTGACCATGCAGATAATGACAGTACACTTTGTCCAACTTGTCAAGAAAAGGTATTACAAAGGAAATTAGACAAAATCAAATTTCTAAATGAATATCAACGTAGTCAAGAAGATATCGTACTTTTAGAGCAAATAAAAAAAGAATTAGAACGTATTAAAAAAGAAAAAGAAACTCAACTATTAGTATTCTTATGTAAGAAACATAAGAATACTAATAGTAATAGTGCTTAGTTTATACTAAACACTATTTGTAGTCTATATTAAGTTTTTGGATAGAATTTCAAACTAAATGAAAGAAATAACTAGTAATTCTATATTCGTACTCTAATTGTAACGGGGGCATTGGTTACTTTTTTTAGTTTAGAATTATAGTATAAATAAAATAAACATGTTATTATAAGGTACATATAAAAAATTAAAAGTAGGTGAAAAAAATGGAAAAAAAATAAGTAGTTTAGCAGAATATTTAAATATTCCATTAATTGAAGCTACTAAAATAGAAATGTCAATATTATATTTATTAGGAAAATCAAGTGAAATAAATAAACCTCATCTATATAAAACTTTTATTTGTAAATTTATTTCACTTTTAGAATTAAGAGCAGCACAAAAATATGCTAACCATTTTTTTATGTTGGATTTTCAAGCATTAGAAAATGGGCCAATTCCATATAGTTTTATGAAATATATAACAGAAAATAATGCTATTATGTTTTTTTTAAAAGATAAAAACTATAAAAAGTATTTTAATTGAGATTATTTTTCCGAAACTGATAAGGAAATATTAGAAGAAATAACAAATTATATTTTAGAAGTTAAAAATGTTCAACAACTTAGTGAAGAAATCCATATTAAGTGCCCATCTTGAAGAAAATTCTGAACAGAAAGAAAGAAAGATTCTAAACAAAATAAAATGAATTTTTCTTTTGATATAAGACATAACAATGAAGATGAGGAAGAACTAAAAGAAATAATTCATTTTTATAAAGAAAGTTGCTATAAAAATGGTAAAAATTGTTCTATCTTTATTGATAATAAGGATACTTTAAATGATGAAAAATTTTCTTTATTACTACCCTTAATCAAAATTGATGAAAGATATATTTTTTTCATTAGATTAACAACTCAAAAACCAAAGAAACATGAAAAAAATTATATAGAAATTAATATAAAAGTCTTACCTAAAACTTCATATATAAGATTTGATAGAAACTATAGTGATATCCATATTATTAATATTGAAAAAATAGAAAATTATAGACGCGCTTATATTCCAAATTTAGAAAAGAACTATAAAAAAGAAATATTAAAAGGTGCACTTAATTGTAGACATATCTCTCAAATATATTTAAATTTAATTCTTCTAATTTCTTTATCTAACTAATGTCTATTGACAAAACAAATTTTAAAGTTTCAGAATATGTCTATTATACTTATTCATAATATCTTCAAACTTATCTTTAGTAATTCAAGCAATAATACTTTCTACTAAAAAATCTTCATCATTTTTAATACTATCAAGTTCAATTTTACTAAAATTACTTAAAACTCAATCAGCAGTACTAAAATAGGGATTTTTGCCAACACCAATTCTTAAACGTTGATAAGTTTTATTATTTGTTACATGAAAAATACTTTTAATACCATTATGACCAGCAGCACTAAAATTTTGTTTATATTGAAATTGACCAAAATTTAAATCAACTTCATCATGAATAATTAAAACATCTTGGGGTTGAATTTTAAAATAATTCATAAATTTACTAACACATCTACCTGATAGATTCATAAAAGTTAATGGTTTTAAAAAAATAACATCTTGATTGTTAACCACTGTTTTTACATATTCTCCATCAAATTTATTTTGATTAATATTAATTTTTAAGTTTTTACAAACCATATCAACAATAATAAAACCGATATTATGACGTGTTAATTCATATTGTTTACCAGGATTTCCTAAACCAACCACTAACTTCATCTTTAACAATTCCTTTTTTTATTTTTTATTAATCTTTTTAATTAGTTCATTAGTTTTATCATCATAAACTTTAGTTAATGACTTATTATTAACAGAAGCATCAATCATCTTAGCAATAAAATCAGCAATTGAGATAACTTTTAAGCCTGCAAAATTTCTTTCTGGAGTAATTTCAATAGTATTAGTAATAACTACTTCTTTGACAATGTCTTCTTCAAATGCTTGTTTTAATTTTGCTGACGCTTCACCACTAAAAATACCGTGAGTTGCTAAAATATAAACTGATTTTGCCCCGTGCTCTTTGATAGCTTTAGCAGCATTAATAATAGTCCCACCTGTATCAATCATATCATCAATGATGATAGCGTTTTTATCTTTAACATCACCTAAAACAAATTTAACTTCACTTTTATTGGGCTGTGAACGTCTTTTATCAATAATAGCTAAAGGTGCACTCAAGTAATTAGCTAATCTTCTAGCACGTGTTACGCCGCCATGATCTGGAGATACCACTACTAAATCAGTTAAACTTTCATCTATTAAATAAGATGCTAAATCTTGTGTTGCACGTAAATCATCCATTGGTACATCAAAAAAACCTTGTTCTTGTGGTGAATGTAAATCAACTGTAATCACACGATTTACACCCGCTACAGTCAGCATATTAGCTACTAATTTACAAGTGATAGGTTGTCTTCCACCTTGTTTACGATCTTGACGAGCATAACCAAAATAAGGTATTACGGCATGAATTTTTTCAGCAGAAGCGCGAACACAAACGTCAATAAAAATTAATAATTCCATTAAATTATCATTCGTTGGTGGTGATGTTGATTGGATAATATAAACCACCTTTCCACGAACTGAAGTTATTGATTGAATATTAAATTCACCATCAGCAAAGCGACTAACTTCTACTTTGCCAGGATTAATTCCTAATTTTTTACAAACTTCTTGTGTAAATTTTTGACTAGCACTTAAACCAAATACTATTATGTTATCTTTATTATTCATTCCATTTTCTCCTTTACTTTCCTTTATTAACAAAAAAACAAAAATTTTCATAATTTCATTATACAATTTTTATTATCATTAGTACATTCAAATTAAAACTTAGATAGAGTATTTATGAATTATAACTGTTAAGTCGAGAATTATGTGTAAATTTATTTTTATAGAACACTACCCCTCATATTCAATAAATTTAGTTTAATTTATTCTATCATAATTAAAAACTAGTAAGAATTATTGTTAATAACATTAAACAATTCATAAAACATAGGAAAATCTAATTCTTCAGCTCGGATTGTTGAAGGTCAAGATAAGTCATTAATAAAACTAACGGCTTTTTCTTTATCATTTAAATAAACACCAACATTATTAGCCAATGTTTTTCTTTTATTAACAAAACAACTGCGAACAAATTTTCAAAAAATTACCGATTGTTCCAATTTCATTTTTGGATTAACTTTAAAATAAACAACACTACTAACAACATTGGGTATAGGGGTAAAACTAGTAGGACTAATATCAAAAGCAATTTTAACATCACAATAAAATTGACACATAATTGATAAATTACTATATTCCTTAGTTTTAGGTTTTGCACAAAATCTTTGTGCAACTTCTTTTTGCATTGTTAAAGTGAATGAAGTAAATAAATCAACATTTTCTAATAATTTTAAAACAATTTGTGAAGTAATATAGTAAGGTAAATTAGCTACAACATGAATATTATGAATATTTTTAAACTCACTGGTAATTAATTTTCTTAAGTCCAGTTTTAAAAAATCTTCATTAACTATCAATAAATTATCATAATTACTTAGTTGCGAATGTAAAACTGGAATTAATTTTTTATCAATCTCAATAGTCACTACTTTTTGGGCATGATTAACTAATTCATTAGTCAAATGACCCAGACCAGGACCAATTTCTAATATCCCATCAGTATTGCTACAATTACTAGTTTTAGCAATTTTTACAACAATATTATTATCTGTTAAAAAATTTTGACCAAATTTTTTAACAGCATGCAAATCATATTTTTTTAATAAAGTTTTTGGATTATCCATTCTTAGTCCCCCAATTCTTTTTTTATTTCTTATATACATACTAGTAATAACTAAACAAATGTTTATTTAATCATTGGAAATGCTAATTTCACTACTAGTAATTCTACTTGTGGTAATATTAACATATATCAAGTTAATATATAAATATTAAATTGAGTGGAAAAGGAGATGATTTTTATATGGCAACAAAAAATGACGTTGCTAACGAACTAAATGATGATTTAATTAATATTGTTTCTCTAGACTTAGGAACAAGAAACTTAATTGTCAGAGTTAATGGTCGTGAAGTTTACAAACAAGCAGCTGCTATTGTTTTTGATACTGAAAATGGAGAAGTATTTATTGGAGAAGCAGCTTTAGTAATGAAAGAAAAAACTCCAGCAAATAAAATTTTTAGAGAACCTATGTCAAACGGAGTTATTAGTGATAATAATGCTCTAATTGCTCTATTAACTGAAATTTTTACACAAATTGTTGACGTGAAAGGGGAAAAAATTTGACAAAAATCAGTTGCACTTGTAGCTATTCCTTCTAAAGTCTTTAAATTAGATAGAACAGTTTTAAAGGAAATTCTTGAAGGTAAAAAAAGTGCTAAAATTCCGATTTTTAGTGATAAATTTCCAAAAAGATATTTATCCGTTGACCGAAACCTTAGTCATGAAGAAAAATTAGCATTAACCTATTCAATGAATGCTGAAAAAGTAGTTATTGTTCCAGAAGTTAAACTAGCTGCTATTGGTGCTGGATTAAGTCTTTGAGATGCATCAGGAGTATTTGTACTTGATATTGGTGGTGGAACATCTGACTGTGCTATTTTATCAAGTGGTGAAGTTATTGTTCAAGATTCAATTCCAGTTGCTGGTAACGCAATTGAAGCCGGTATTAAGGCTCACTTTGAAAAAATGCACTATATGACCTTAAGTTCTGAAGAAGCAGAAAAAGCTAAAATGGGTGCTGGGATTTGAATAGATGGGGATAAAGACAGTGAACACCGTCTTACTATTCATGGAAAAAGTACAAAAACTAAAAAGCCTGAACAAATTATCATTTCTAAACAAGAAGTTGCTAAAGCAGTTACCGAAGCATTTGAACCAATTGTTAAATTATGTGAAGATATTATCGATAAAGCGGGTGCTGCCTTCTCAAAAATGATTATGGACAAAGGATTAGTAATTACTGGTGGTGGTGCTTTATTACAAAACATTACTACTTATCTAAAAAAACGTTTAAACATGGAACATGTAGTTTCTGCTAATAGTCCTAAAGAATGTGTTATCAAAGGTACACAAAGTTATGAAACACATAAAAAAGACTTATATACTAATGGTTATATCAGACCAAGTAAATAGTTTTAAGAGATACAACAAAGGAGGAGATATAACATGGGATTATTTGATAAAAAACCCAAAGAAAATTTAAATAAAAAACAAGGAATAAAATCTATTAATGATTATAATTGATTAGCTTTAGATGTTGGTACAGAAAATTTTAAAGCACGTTATGTTAATATTGGTCTTACTTATGATGCTCCAACTTATCTTGCTGAAGATTATGAAAAAAACGTGATTTTATTTGGTCAAGATGCTAAAGATTTAATTGACAAAACTAATGAAAACGTTGTTATTAAACGTCCAGTTCGTGATGGTAACATTGCTGATCCTGATGCTTTAAAACGTATTCTTGGTAAAATATTTAGTGATTTCAGACTTGAAATTAAAGGTGGAGACGCTGGAAAAGAGAAGAATCGTAACTTAATTGTTTTAATGGCGACACCAAGTGAAATTAACTCAGTTCAAAGAGAAGCGTTAGAGAATATCGTTCACCAATTAGGAGCACTTCGTGGTTTTGTTCAAGAAGAAGTTAAAATGGCTGCCTTAGGGTCTGGACAAGATATTTTTGGAACTGCTATCATGTGTGTTGATATTGGTGGTGGAAGTACTGATATTGCTATTATTAGTAATGACTCAATTCTATACTCTTATACAACGAATTGTGCTGGAGACTACTTAACTAACAAAATTAGTGAATATATCGCTTCAAAACATGCTTTAAAAATTGGTACTAAAGAAGCTGAAGATATTAAAAAAAATATCGGTTCACTATTGAAATACCAAGATGAAAAACCATACACAATTTCAGGTGTTTCATTACCTAGGCTAGATTCGCAACCAGGTGAAACAATGTCTATTTCTAAAACTATTGAAATCACACCAGAAGAAATTCGTGAAAATGTTATGCAAGTTCAGTTTAGACTTGAAATTATTCCAGCAATTCGTCGAGTACTAAGAACTTCAGGAGAAAGAGCACCTGGTAGTGTTAGTGACTTAAAGAAAAAAGGTAAAGGAATCACTATTTGTGGTGGTGGAGCCTACATTAGAAAAATTAATGATTTTATTAAAGAAGAATTGGCTAAAGAATACTTTATTGAAGTTACTGGTAAAGGTGGAACTAAACCAATTCGTCAAAAATACGAAGGAGATATTTTCGAAGTTCGTGTTGCTGAAAATCCTTTAGATAATGTTATCGATGGTTGTGTAAAATACCGTGATACAATTTACAAACAAATATTAGCAGAACAAGACCCTAATCGTGAAATTCTTACAAAGGATGAAGAAACATTGTAAATTCAACAAACTAATAAAAAATGAATTCATTGAATTCATTTTTTATTTTGTGATTAAGATTAATTTAACAGTCTCTTAACGATTAAATTTAATTTTTAATAAAATATCCTATTAAAATCACAACTCCAGGAATTACAAATGAAATTAAACTGACTAAACCTGTAACAAATAGTCGTTGTTCATGATTAAGATAACTATTTAAACATAACAAAAATGGCACTATTTGAAATAATCCAAAAACAATTATTAAAATCACATTGGGGGAAAAATAACTAATGATTATAATAATTCCATAAATAATACAGGTCATAAATATAACTAATGACATTATCATCCCTATTATTAAGCCTAAAGAAATTATTTTATTTTTATTTAACATGCCTATTCTCCTAATCTTGAAATAGTTTAATTTTTTTCATATTATACATTTTATAATAAAAAATTTATATCATCTTTTTTTATAAAATACATTAATAAAATTGTTATAATAATAGTATATTATTTTCTAAGGAGCATTCACATAATGCAAAAAATACAGAGGTTATTAAAAAATAGCATTTTAACAGATGATAAAAAAGAGTTTTTAAAAAAATATAAAAATAAATTTTTATATTTTTTTAACACAATTACGTTCAAACTATACACTATTGCCTACTATTATTATAAATAAAACAACTTGTTATGTTAATAAATTACATAACAAGTTTTAATTTTACATTTTCACTTGAATTTTTATTTAAAAATTTTTCAATGATAGTTAAGCCAAATTCAAAAACACATCCTAATGATCTACCAGTAATAATGTTACCATCAACAACTACTTTTTTCTTTAAATCAATTTTACTATTATTTAATCCCATACTTGCTCCTGGATAATCAGTAATTACTTTATTATCTAACAAATTTAATTGACCAAGAATTTGTGGTGCTCCACAAATAGCGGCGATAATTTTATTATTATCTTTAGCAAATTCTATTAATTTAGATTTTAATAATTGTTTTTTATTTAAATTTTCAACACCTAAATTACCACCTGGTAAAACTAACATTTTATATTCTTTAAAATTAATTTTATCAATAAATTTTTCACAATTAATTTTAACATTATGACTTGATGTGACTGCTAAATCATTTTCAATGCTAATAATATCAACTGTTATATTAGTTCTTCTTAACAAATCAATAGTGATTATTGCTTCACCCATTTCATATCCAGTTGCTAAAAAAATGGCTGCTTTCATTTCCATATTATTCAGTCTCGTTATTTAATTTAAAAATATTAAAAGCGTTTTCGCGGGTCGCATTAATGACACTTTCAACTTGTTTAGGAATATTTTTTAACTCAGCAATTTTTTTAACTGTAAAAATAATATTTTCTGGATTGTTAACTGTTAAACCCTTTTTAGGATTTCTTCCTCTTTTTGGTTCTGGTGTTAAATATGGTGCATCAGTTTCAACTAAAATTCTATTCATAGGAATAGTTTTAACTACTGCTTGTAAATTAACAGCATTTTTATAAGTCACATTACCAGCAAATGAAATATAAAATCCTTGTTTGATAAATTTATCAGCTATTTCTTTTGTTCCTGTAAAACAATGCAATATACCACGAGTAATATTTTGATTTTTAATAATTTGAAATGCATCTTCAAAAGCATCACGAATATGTAACAATACTGGTAACTGATGTTCTTTAGCTAATTTTAATTGTTCAATAAATCATTTTTTTTGTTTTTCAGGAGTAGTAAATTTATGAAAATAATCTAGTCCAATTTCGCCAATAGCAATTACTTTGCCAGTTTGAATCAATTTTTTCAATTCTAACATTACATTAGTTTTTTCATCGTTTTCAAATTCAACAACTTCTGTTGGGTGAATTCCAACAGCTGCATAAAGTCGAGGTATTTTTTCATCGTTTTCAAATTCACTAACTTGACTAACTGCATCTTGACTAGTTTTTAAAGTAAAGCCAACATTTAAAATACTACCTACGCCCGTCAAATAAGCATCTTTTAATAATTTTGAAACCTCATCTTCAACATAATGTTCTGACATTAAATGACAGTGAGTATCAAAAATCCCATTATTCGCCATATTTTTACCTTCCTTATTTCTATTTTCCCAAACAAAATCTTTTAAAAATTTCATCTAATAAATTAGTTTCAAATTTTTTACCTTGCATTTGCAAAATTGTATTTCATGCCTTTTGCAAATGGACAATGATTAAATCAATTGAAATATAAGATTTTAAATCTTCTAAAGCATTTTTAATGCTAATTTCAATTTCATCTAAATACGCTAATTGTCTAGTATTGGCAAGGATTAATTCTTTACTAAAATTAATTTCGGTAGTTATAATTTTATTTTTTATATCTGAAATTAAATTAGTAATTTCTTTATTAATTGCACTAATTTTAACTACATTAAATTTATTTTTAACGTCTAGTTTTAATTTTAACCCTAAATCTATTTTATTAATAGCAATAAGATAATTTTTATTTTTAACTAATGATAATAATTTTTTATCTTGAATAGTTAGAGGTTTTGAACCATCCAATACTAGTATTATTAAATCAGCATTATTTAAGGCATCATGTGATTTGTTAATTCCTGCTTTTTCAATATCATTTAATGTATCGCGAATTCCTGCTGTGTCAATTAAATTTAAAGTAATATCACCTAAATTAATTTTACCTTCAACTAAATCACGAGTTGTTCCTGCCTGATTAGAAACAATAGCTTTATCTTCGTTTAATAAAGCGTTTAATAATGAAGATTTACCAACATTTGGTTTTCCAATAATAACAGTATTAATACCTTCTTTAATAATTTTTGCAATTTTACTATGTTCTTTAATAACTTCAATTTTATTCAAAAATTTTTCAACTAAAGGCATAACATTTTCAATTGTTGTCTGTTCTATTCCATCGTATTCAGGATAATCAATATTAACAGTAATATTAGCAATTAATGTTAATAGTTCAGCAGACAACTCATTAATTAATATTTTTGTTTTACCACTTAAACTATTGATAGCAACTTTTAAAGTACTATCATTTTCTGCCATAATTAAATCATTAATAGCCTCTGATTCAATCAAATCAATTTTGTCATTTAGGTATGCGCGTCTCGTAAATTCGCCTCTAGTGGCCATTCTCATACCTGTAGTTAGCAATAATTGTAGTATTTTTTGGGTAATTAAAACGCCACCATGACAATTAATTTCAATTGTCTCTTCACCAGTAAATGACTTAGGTGCACGATAACATGCAAGAACAACTTGATCAATTTTATTACCATCATAGTCAACAATATATCCAGTTTTTAAAGTATGTCCTTTTTGTTTTAAAATATCTTTATCAAAAACTTTATTTAAAAATTCATAAGTATCATTACCAGAAATTCTGATAATACTTATAGCTTGATTTAATTGGGCAGTCGCTATTGTGACAATTGTTTCATTTAACATTTTTTTCCTCTTATGTTAAACAACCTAAAGATTTAAACCCTAGGGTTGTTCTAAATTTTCTGATTTGATTACCACATGACGTTCTTGACCAGCACCTAATGAATAACTTACAATTCCATCAATTTTTTTTACTAATTCATGAATTATTTTACGTTGATTATTGGACATCGCTTCAAAATGATAAGGGGCTTGAATATTGGCCGTATAAGTTTATCGTATAGAATTATATAACTTAAACAATATTAACTTACAAATCCTATATTTTTTTACTTTAATTATATCATATATCATTTTAAATACCATAAATATAAACTAGTATTTTATAAATAAATAACAAAAAAATCCTAATCTTAATAATTAGTTTTTACAAATATTAAATTTTAAAAAATTAAATTCTCTTATTTAAATAATTTGCTTTTGCAATTAACATATTATTTAAAGTTTGATAATTATATATTTTTGCACCATTAGTACAAGATTTTAAAAAATGATAAACATCACTTTCAGCACTACAACCAATATTTCAATCTTTATTTTGATTTACAATACCTTGATTATTATTTTTAAAATAATTAAATGTTTTTTTATCAACATTATTTTCTAAAATATTAATAAATTGATTATAATTACCATTAGCAAAATTAATTGATGTATCTATATATTTATTTCAATCAGTAGATTCTTTTTTCTTTCCCCTTTTACCAACAAATGATTTTCAAAGATAACTAAAAGCATGAAATTTATCTAATATATAATAACCACCTAATAATTTAGCCATTGCTCTTATTGATAATGCACCATCACCTGCAATTATTAAATTAGGATTTTGTCAATTTAAATCTTTTAAACTATTTATTTTAATATCATAATGTTAGTATATTGAATAGAAAATCATGTTTCATATTCACCAATTTCTAATAATATACCTTTATCTGTTTCTTTAATTTTACTTTTTAATTCTAAATTAATAGTTGTCATATATTCCTTTCTAACCTTTCTATTATGTATAAGCCTTATCACTGTAAGTGATAAGGCTTATACTAAATATTTACTATCTACTACGTATAGGCCTTATTGCTACTTACAGTAGCAATAAGCCTCGGAGGGTAGGGGGTTCTAGGGGGAAGGGAACCAAAAAAAAATATAAAGTTATAAAAGACCAACACAAAAATTACTATTAGTTATATCTGCACTATAGCCTTTAATAATTTTTATTAAGTTATGTAATAATTAATTACTTTAATAAAGTACAGATTTATCAAAATAATTAATTATAATTGTTTAACAATTATAAATGAGAGTATTATCTCTCATTTATAATTTTATTAAATCTATACCTATTTTGGATACGCCCGAATTAACTGCTGAAGTTCGTAGTTTAGTAAGTGATAAAGATGGTAACATTTTTGTTGGTGCAAGAACTGGTGATGGTTCTGGTACAGTTTATGTTGGAAGTAATAATAACAATAATTTTAATTTAATATCAGGTACTATTGGTTCAGTTTATAATTTATCAACTGATGAACTAGGAAATGTTTATGCTGGAACAAGAACTGGAGCAGGAATTGGTGCACTTTATAAAAGCAGTGGTGTTTCTGATTTTTCTGTTATTTCAGGTACTACTGGTGTAGTTTATGGTGTTGATGAAGTAAATGGAGCATTTTATGCAGGTACAACGCTTCCAGGAGGAAATACAGGAAAACTTTATCGAGGTTTATAAATAAAAAATTATAGATAGTTAGGAGAGATGGAAAATGAAAAAATTATTAAAGCTAGTTTCTATTATTAGTTTAGGTGCAACGCCATTTATGAGTGTTGTTGCTTGTGACAATAAAGATAACACTGAAGTAAAAATGAATGAACAAGTAGCAAAAAACTTAGACTTATTAGAATGGTTTACAAGCTGCTTTATTGAATCAAAATGCTGATAAAGTATATTGAAGTATTCCTGCAAATGACACAACAACGGTTATTAAAGCTAATAAATTATTAAAAACACCAGGTACTAATTCTGAAGCTAAAGATGATGCTTCATATGATTTTATTACCAAAACATTAAACATTCAACCATTAAATGGAACAAAAGATTTTGATGATAGTGTTTTAGCAGATATTGAAGGACAAATTACTAATATTAATCCAACGGTAAGAGGAGAATCTGGTGCTTATATTGTTGTAGGAGGGAATTTTTCTTTTCAATTTATGAAAAAATCTGATAGTACTGTTTTAGGTTCTAAATACCAATTTACCTTAAAACGTGATAATACTACTGATATTGTTACAAACACATTACAAGGTATTATACCTGCTTTATTAGTTACAGATACTGATGTAGTTACTAATGATAACATAAAATTCAAGATTAATGATGTAATTCCTGCTGGTGCTGTTAAAGGAGCAGTTATTATGGTTAATAGTGGTGTTGCTGCAACAACTGATACTGCTAAAGCATTTAATTCACTAAATAGTTTACTTGGTATTAATATTATTGTCCAGTTGGAAAGTAAAACTAATGCTGGCCCAAATTGAGCTACTAACGATACGTTAACAATAAGTTGCAAAACTGATGTTGTTGATTTTAGCACCATTCTTGTAACAAAAACTTGAACTCTTTAATAATGATTTTACAATCTTGTTAAGAATTTAATATAAACAAAAAGTCATGAATGTTTTTCTTCTAGAACTCATTCATGACTTTTACTTAATTATTGTAATTGTATAGTTTATAATCCACATTTAGATTGAATGCCACAATTGTTGCAAGTGTAACATCCAGCACTAAACACTAGTACACCTTCTTTACACATAGTACATAAGTCACCTAAACCTGTACCAATTTTACGGTCTTGACGGTCACTTCTAAATCCTGGTTTAATTGGACGAATTTCATCAATAGTATCAATAAATGTTTCAATAACTCCTAAATCGCTTAGATTCACTTGTTCTTGCATTTGATTATCATCATCAGATAAAGATAATACTTGACTATCTCTACTTCCATCAACATAAACCGTTCCGCCTTTAGCACCATCTTTGTATAATTTGTAGTAAATTTGTTTAACTTTTTTTACTGTATATCCTTTAGGAGCATTAACAGTTTTTGAAATTGAAGAGTCTACTCAACGTTGAATTATACATTGAACATCAGCGTGTGCTTCAGGTGTTAATTGCATGGCAGGGACAAAGATATCTGGTAATGGTTTTTCTTTAAATTCTGGATGATATTGTAATCATTCACTAACAATTTTAGCTTTTACTTCCATGAATTTACCAAGACGTCCTGAACGGAAATATGAGAAAGCAAAGTAAGGTTCTAACCCTGTTGATACTCCGACCATGGTTCCTGTTGAACCAGTTGGAGCAACAGTTATTAAATGAGAATTTCTAATGCCATATTTAAGAACATCTTGTCTAATGTCTTCTGGCATTGTTTTCATAAATCCAGTATTGATAAATGCTTCACGTGATTTTAAGAATGGGAAACTACCTTTTTCTTTAGCAATATTAATTGACGCGCGATAAGCAGTTGTCGTAATAGTTTCAAAAATTTCATCAACAACTTTATTTGCTTCTTTTGAACCATATTTTAAATTACCTCAAATTAATAAGTCATGTAAACCCATTACTCCTAATCCAACTCTTCGTTCACCAAGGGCTTGTTTTTTGTTAGTTTCTAAGAAATAAGGAGTCGCATCAATAACATTATCTTGTAAACGAACACAAGTCTCTACACATTTTGTTAATTTATCATAAAGAATGGTACTAGTTTTTTTATCAACAAAATTAGCTAAATTAATTGCAGATAAGTTACATACTGAATAAGGAGATAGCGGTTGCTCTCCACAAGGATTAGTTGCAACTACGCGCATTCCATATGCTTGGGCATTAGTCATTTCATTAGCTCTATCAATGAAGAAAATACCTGGTTCAGCTGAGTAGGTAGCACAGAAATTAAATAAATCTCATAAATCAGTAGCGTTAATAGTGTAGTAATTTTTAATTGGATATCCCATTTTTTCTCAATCATGGACATCACCAATTTTATTTCAATGTTCATCATAACCTTGTTTTTGGGTAGTTGTATAGTTATCTAAGTCAGGGAAACGTAGGTTTCACTTACCATTATTTGTTACAGCGTTCATAAATTCATCAGAAATGGTTACAGAGATGTTTGTACCAGTTAAAAAATCACTACGAACTACTTGTCAAGTTCCACCAACTGCTAGTTTATGTTTAGCATTTTCAATAATTTCTTCTGTAAATAATTGTTCGTTACTTACAATAGATTCAAATGTGCGACGATCTTGTTCGGAAAGTGTTTCAAACTTTAACTTTTTATTCGCTTCATCACGTATGATACTACACTTAGAATTTTCTTTTAGTCATAATAATATTTTGGCATTTTGCATTTTTGAAATAATAAATTCAATAATATCAGGGTGTCAATCAGCAAGCATAATCATTTGCGCTCCACGTCGTGAACCACCTTGTTCAACTAAATGTGTTAATGTTGATAAATCATTAAGTCATGAAACTGCTCCCGAAGATTTACTACCAACCGTTTTCGCAACAGTACCTTTGGGTCTTAGCGTTGAACCATTAGAACCAACACCACCACCGTGTGACATGATTTCCATTACTTCTTGGCGGTGAGCAGCAATACCGCTTCGAGAGTCACGAATGAAAGGCATTACGAAGCAATTAAAGAAAGTAACATCAGAGTCACTACCAGCGCCATATAATACACGTCCTGCTGGAACAATGTTTAATGATTTCAGTTCTTCATAAAATAGGTTTAAATATGATTTTTGCTTTTTAGGTGATTCTTTGACAGCCAACGCTTTGCTTACACGATAAGCAATTTGTTCATAAAATAATTCCAATGGTTTTTCTAACTCATATTTTTGTTTATGAATAATACCTGCTTTTCCTGATGTTTTAATTAATTCTGGGTCAATTGAACCGAGATATTCATCTTCAATTTTGATAGAATAGTTTTGATTTTCTAATTCTTCAACAATAAAACCAATGCCTCTTGTTGGAAAAATTGCATCTTCACGAATGATTGTTATTACCAAATCACCAGGTTTTAATGTAATTAAATTTTTATCTTTTTGGGCATAGCGGTCAAGCATGACCATTCTTGAAACTCCATCATGAGTAATATTATAGTTTTTTTCAATAGTTTTTAAATGCGTAAAATGTTTACTAATATCATTATTTAAGTTATCTTTTAAAGTTTGATTGTACATAATTTTCACCTATCCCTTTTTAAAGTATTTTTATTATAACAATTAGAAAACTGAAAATATGAAATTAGCATTGTCAATTGTTGCGTTAAACTCTTATTTTTGAAAAATAAGTTGCTTTAAAATATTATCATAGATTTAATTAGGATTTGAAATAATTATTTTAAAAAAATATTATTTTGTTATTAGTTTTTTAGTTATTAAATCAATAATTGATATTTTATATCTATTACTAAATTTCAGTCTTTAAGTTATGACAAAAGAATTTCTTGTTACTATGTTTATTTCAAAATTAAGGAAACATAATATCCAAACAATGTTATAATTTAAAATCATAAACAGTATTTTACGGAGGTAACAAATTATGAAAATTGTATTATCAGGAGTTGTTGGTGTTGGAAAAAGCACTGTTAGTAATCAATTATCCAAACAATTAAAATTTAAAATTATGGATGAACCTGTAGCAAATAATCCTTATTTAGATGATTTTTATCAAAGTCCTTTAGAGTATGCATTTAAGATGCAAATTTTTATGTTGATGGCGCGTAGTAAACAATTAAAGGATTCACAAAAATTAGAAAATGTTATTTTTGATCGTAGTATTTTAGAAGACCCTATTTTTGTAGAAGTATTAAAAACACAAGATAATATGAGTGAACGTGATTATCAAGTATATTTGGATTTTTATAACAATGTCATTACTTCTTCGCTTTATTTTGACCCACAAGTTAAACCTGATTTAATAATTTATCTAAGAGTAAATGTTGATAAAGCTATTGAACGAATTAAACTTCGTGGTAGAGAGTCAGAAAAAAATGTTCCAAGAGAATATTGAAAGTTATTAAATGATAAATATGAACAATGATATGAAAGGGAGAAAAAACAATTTAATTTTTTAGTTATTGACACTAATGAGATTACTCCTGGTGAAATAATTAAAAAAATTACTGATTATTTAACTAAAAAATAAATTGTTTTTAAAAGGAATCTTTTTAGTAAACCTGAATTATATAAGATTTGATGTTTTGTAAACCATAAAATTGTTTGTCTTTTATATTTTGAAAATTTTAATCAAGATTAAATTTAATATCTATTTTCGAATAATTCCATGAATAGATATTAAATTCTTATAGATTGTACGAAGTCTATTCAAAAATTCCTTTACTTTCAAGGTAATTAAGTTATAATATTCTATGAGTTAAATATTTAAAAAGCAAAACTTAATAATATATTTACTCCTTGCTCATTATGAGCCATATGTCCAAAAGGAGGTCTTCAAATAGTGGAAGATTTAAACAAAAAACATAATTATGAAATTATGTACATCGTTGATGATCAAAATCAAGAGAAAGCACAATTAATTAAAAAAGAATTAATTGCTATTCTAGTTGAAAACGGTGGAGAAATTAAAAAAGAAGAAGATGCAATTCGTACATTTGCTTATGACATTAACAAAAAAGTTAAAGGTCACTACTTTATCATTGAAGTATCTACTTCACCAAAAAATATTGCCAATTTTAATCGTGTAGTTTTAATTAAACAAAAACAATTAGAAGTTATTCGCTTCTTAGTTATTAACCTTGATAGTGAAAAAATTAATAAATTTAAAGTAAAACGTCAAGTAGAACCTAGCAATTATGTAAGAACAGCAAGACCTGGAAATCGTGAACGTACACCATACAATCGCGAAGGAGACACAGAAAGAAAACCAAGACCAATTGCTGGTACTGAATCTGCTAGTCACCATCGCCCACGTAGTAACTATGTTCCTAAAACAAATAATGCACCAAGCACTATTAAAAAAGACTAAAAAATTGGAAAAGTGAGGTATAAATTATGAATAATGTTTCGTTAACTGGTAGAATTGCTCGTGATTTAATTCTACGTAAATCTTCAACAGGAAAATCTTTTACTTTTTTCACTGTTGCAGTTAGTACTATTCAAAATCAAACTGATTTTATTCCGTGTGTAGCTTGAAATAAAGTTGCTGAAAATATGTCTAATTATCTTGTTAAAGGTTCTTTAATTTCAGTTTCAGGTAGATTGTCAACAAGAAAATCAACATATGAAGGAAAAGAACAGTATATTACTGAAGTAGTTGCTCAAACTGTTTCCTTCTTAGATAATCGTAAAAAGGAAACAGCAGCAATTAACGCTAATTACTCAAAACCGCAAAGTGAACCAAAAATTCATTTAGATGAAGCATTTAAAGCCCCTAATTATAGTACTGATATTAAATTCACTAATGAAAACTCACTTAACCATAATACTTCTAATGATTCATCATTTGATGATGAGGAAGCAATTATCTGAGATTAAATACAAAGGAGGAAATAATATGAATAATGGGAAACCAAGAAGTTTTTCAAGAAGAAAATTTTGCTTTATTACTAAAAATCAAATCGCTTATATTGACTATAAAGATATTGAATTATTAACTAAATTTATGGGTAATAATAATAAAATCTTACCAGCAAGAACTACAGGAACTAATCCTAAATATCAACGTCAATTAGCTATTGCTATTAAACGTGCTCAAATCATGGGTCTATTACCATACTCAAGATAAGAAAATATATTAAAAGAACTCACAATTTCTATTAATTTTGTGAGTTCTTTTATAATTAATTTTTATTTAGGAATGCTGTGACCTTGAAATAATGACTCCAGAGAGGAATATTGAATGATCTCGTATGCATTTTTTCAAACTTGTTGTATATTCAAGACATTGTTGAATATGCATATGGGGATAAATACTTCCAATAATTTGTTTTTCATTTCCATTAAATTACCTACTAGTTTATCAAGATTTAGCGCCCTTTTTTGCAAAAAGTCTATTGTAAAACTTTAAAAATTTGTTATCTTTAATTATAAAATATAAGTTGTTTATTCTTTGTTTTGTTTTTAAAGTAAATATATTTTTTTATATTTATAAGGGAGTACTAAAATATGAAAAGTATAAAAAAATTACAATTAATAACCATAATATTACTTATTATAACTATTTTAATTATGATTATAGGATTAGTCCTTATAGGCTTTTGTGATTTTCATAATTGTATTATCAAAGTTTCTAAATTTAAGGTAGAAATTACAGAAGAAAATGGATTTAAATTATTAAATACTACCAGTATAAATTATGTATTAAGCCATTCAGCATGTTCTGTTAGTAAAAATATTGGAACTTATTCTCATTGAATTCAATTACAAAGTGGAGTTATTTTTTGTACAATTTTGACACCAATTTTCACCTTTATAACTACTGCTTTAACTTTTTTAACTATTGGCTTTAAAATGAAATTTAAAAATAATAATTTTTGAGATGCAATTAAAAATTGTGAAATAATCAACAATTACTACCTTCACTAAATTCTTTAATTTTACAATTTATGTAACAATAATGAAGTTACCTAATTGAATAAGAAATGTTCCACTTTTTTGATATCTTATAAATATTAAAAGTAATTGTAATTATCATGAAATAAACAGACCTAATCCTTATTTTTAATGTTAATGTTATAGTATAATTAAAGTAATCTTGTTAAGGAAGTGGCCAAGTGTTCAAATCATTACGAAATTATCATTTAATAATGATTGTTTGATTAGTAGTTGAAATCTTAATCGGTTTAACTTATTTTATTGTTAATATTGAAACATCGCGACAAGCAGTTACTATTGCTGTAATTTTAAGTTTGGTTTTGGGAAACTTCGTTATTGTTTGTCTTTATATTTTCCTTTTTAGTCTATGAATTCGCCATCGTTATATTAATACTGCTGAAATTATTAAATTAAATAATGCCCAAGCATTAACGTTTGGTAGTGTCGGAATGATTGTTCTAGATAGTGATTTATCAATTATGTGAGTAAGTGAATTTTTAGAAGATAAAGGGCTAGGCCGTTTAATTGGAAAATCAATTGTTAAATTATCACGCGATTTAGAACAACTTATTAGCAATAATATTACCCAAATTACGCTCAAAATTGAAGATATGCTTTATGATGCTATTTATTTAGTTCAAACGCGTACTATTTTGTTGCAAGAAACTACTAAATATCATTTTTTATATAATAAATTACAACAAGAAAAATTAGTGTTTGGTGTGATTAATGTTGATAATTTTTATAATTCTTTGCAAAAATTAAGAGTTGAAAATCAAATTCGTGTTGAAGCTTTCATTAAAACTGAACTAAATGATTTTGCTAATAACTATTCAGGTTTATTATTAGGAAACATTGAAGATGGATATAATATTTTACTTTATCAAAATGAGTTTAACAAAGCCCGCAATGATAATTTTCCTTTAATTAAAAATATTCGTGAAGGTGTGAAAAAATTTAAAGCTGATATTACCTTATCAGCAGGATTTTCTTATGGTAATGCTATTAGTAAAGATTTATATGATTTAGCTATTGAAAGTAAAGAACTTGCTGTTTATCGTGGTGGTGATCAAGTTGTAATTCGTGAATTTGGTGGTAATACTGTTTTTATTGGTGGCACAATTGAAGCAAAACAATCAGAATCTAAAATTAATATTAGAATGTTTGCACAATCGTTGTATAATGAAATAAAGTTAGCAGAAAATGTACTTGTAATGGGTCACCGCGCTGCTGATTTTGATTGTATTTCTTCAGGAACTGCTATTGTTGAAATAGCAAAAACATTAAATAAAAGTGCACATTATATTATTAATCAAAATGAAGTTGATGAAAGAACTTTAAAAATTCTCCATGAACTTGTCCCTGAAAGTTATACTAATCGTAATTTTATTACCGGAAAGCAAGCTTTAAAATTCCTTCATGCTAATACTTTATTAATTGTTGTTGATACACACAATCCCCAACGAGTTGATAGTCCTGACCTTTTAAGTAAGGCTGTTAAAATTATTGTGATTGACCATCATCGTGTTTCTGATGAAGCAATTAGTAGTACTATTACTTCTTATATTGACGCTGGGACTTCTTCTACTGCTGAAGCTATGACAGAAATTATTTATTATAATGATTTTAGTAATATAGAATCCGAATTTTTATGAAATTTAATGTTTGCTGGAATTCTAATTGATACTAATAATTTTCAAGTTCGAACAACTCGTAGAACATTTGAAGCTTGCGGTTTATTAACTGATTGAGGAGCATCTTCTTCTAAAGTTAAGGGACTATTGAAGAATAGTTTAAATGAATTAATTGAAAAATTTGCATTAATTAGTAATGCTAAAGAAATTAAAAAAGGTTTTTTAGTAGTATTAGCTGAAGAGAACTTAGAAGTTCATACTTCATATTTAGCACAAATTTCAGAAATGCTATTAGATTTACGTGATTGTAAAGCATCTTTCACTATTGCTTATGACCGGAATGGTCGAGCTTGTTTATCGGCAAGAAGTAATGGTGAAATCAATGTGCAAATTATTTGCGAAAACCTTGGTGGAGGAGGTCACTTTAGTGCCTCTGCTGTTCAAAGTAGCAAATTAAGTATTAAAGAACTATATGATGAACTAGTTAAAATTATTGAAAGTGGTTCCTACAGTAGTGAAAGTGGTCTGACAGAACGATATTAAAAATATTAATGAAAGGTTGTGACAAAAGTGAAAGTGGTCCTTCTAAAAGATGTAAAAAATTATGGTAAAAGTGGTGAAGTTGTTAATGTAAGTGATGGTTATGGTAAAAATTATTTATTACCAAACAAACTAGCAGTAATAGCAACAAACGAAGCTTTAAAAATTAATCAAAAAGAAAAGAACAGAAATACGGAAATACGGAATGAACAATTAGCAAATTTTCAAAATATTAAAAAACAATTGGCAGACATTACTTTACAATTTAAATTAAAAACTAATAATGGTAAAGTATCAGGTGCAGTTTCTGCTAAACAAATCTGTGAATTATTAGCAAAAAAATATAATATAATTATTGATAAACATAAGTTTATTAAATTCAGAACTATTCATGAGATTGGAATAGCTAACATTACTATTAAGTTAGACATAACAATTACTGCTAATTTAAAGGTGGAAGTAACAGGAGAATAAATTATGAGTGATAATAATCAATATATAAACAATGCCGAAATCAATGTGTTAAGTGCTATGATTCAATCATCACCTGCTTGCGAGAGCGCATTAAATTCTTTAGCACCAAATGACTTTACTATTAGTGCCAATCAAACTATATTTAAAACTATTACTAATCTTTATCGTAATAATTCAGGAATTGACACAACAACGATTGCTGAAGAATTAGTTAAACAAAATAATTTAGATAAAATTGGTGGTATTCAATATCTGTCTTCATTAGTAGGTCAATATATTACTGATGCCAACTTAAAAGAACATATTAACATTTTAATTGAAAGAACAACAAAACGACAATTAGAAAGTGCTTTAAAGAATATTGGTAAAGAACTACAAGGCGAAAAATCTATTACTGATATTTTAGTTAATGCTGAAGCGCAAATTGTGCAAGTAAGTAATGAGCGTAATAATGAAGAGTTATTACCTATTAGCGCTCACATTGATGAAGTTGTGACAAAAATTGAACAATTACAAAAATCAACTGTTAATATTACAGGTACGAGTTCAGGTATTAACAATTTAGACATTGTTACAAGTGGTTTCCAGAAGGGTGACTTGATTATTTTAGCAGCAAGACCCTCAATGGGTAAAACTGCTTTAGCCCTTAATTTTGCCCTTAATGCTGCTAATGAACAAGAAAATGAAAATGACGCTGTTGTTATATTTTCTTTGGAAATGCCAAAAGACCAATTAATTACAAGAATGATATCTTGTCAAGGTCATTTTGATGCTAATCGTTTACGTAATAAAAGTAAATTTACATCAGCTGATTGAAATAGAATTAGCGCTACAGCTGAACAATTAAAACAAAAAAATATTATTATTGATGATACTCCTGGATTACGAGTTTTAGAATTACAAACTAAATTACGTAAACTAGCTCGTGAAAATAATATTAAATTAGTTATTATTGATTATCTGCAATTGTTAACTGGACGAGATAGTGAATCAAGGCAACAAGAAGTTTCAAACATTTCTCGTAGTTTAAAAATTCTAGCTCGTGAATTAAAAGTCCCTATTATTTGTTTATCACAACTTTCGAGATTAGTGGAACGAAGAGAAGAAAAACGTCCGTTAATGTCCGATTTACGTGAATCAGGAGCCATTGAACAAGATGCTGATATAATTATGTTTTTATATCGTGATGATTATTATAAAGAAAAAACTAGTGAAGAAAGCACTGTTCAAGAAAGTAATATTGCTGAAATTCTGATTTCTAAACACCGTAATGGTCCAACTGGAAAAGTAGTAACTATTTTTATTCCAAAATGGGGTAAATTTGAGAACTATACGGGTTAGATAATAATAAAAATTAGTAAATTTAACCTATGGATGACCAATTTTTATCTTAATAAACGATTTTAAAATAAAAACATACACATTAGGTGGAAATGGTGAAGAATTAGTAAAATATTTGCATTCTTGGTATAAGGAATGAATTAAAAAGCCTATGTGTGGAAAATGATTATCATTAAAAATATAATGATTAAGAATGGCAAACATAGATTATTTTTTAATTTTGTAGAAAAGCATGGTGAACTAATTTTTACCATCATACTACATGTATATAATTAAAACTTTATCATGTATAAATATTTTTGTTATAAATTAAAGGATTATTTTATTTAACTTTTTTTATCTAGGGTTACACGTTAAATCTTATTACAAGGCTAGCTTTTTAATTATTTTTTTGTTACAATGAATATAATAAAAAATATTTGTTATTAGATTTAAAGAGGTGAATACATGGAAACAATAAAGTTTATAGACTTATTTGTTGGACTTGGTGGTTTCCATTTAGCATTACAAGATTGAAAATCAGAATTAGTTTTAGCTTGTGATATAGATAGATGATTATTGTAAACAAGTATATAATGATAATTTTAATCCTTCAATTTTTATTAGTGACATTAAAGAAATTAATGAAAGTGATATTCCTGACTTTGATTTATTATGCGCTGGATTTCCATGTCAACCTTTTTCAAAAAGGATTTAACGATAATAGAGGAACTTTATTTTTTGAAGTGCTTAGAATCTTAAAAAAAGCGCCCAAAGTTTATTTTACTGGAAAATGTTAGTAATTTGGTAACTCATGATAATGGTAATACTTTTAAAGTAATTACAGATGAGTTAAAATTACTAGGTTATATAATTCCTCATAAACCTTTAGTTATTGATTCTTTAAATTTAGGGATACCAATGTATAGAAAAAGAATATATATACCTGCAATTAGAAGCGAATTTATTAATAGTAATAGTCAAGAAATGACTAACTATATTACTAAATTAATTGATAATTCAAAGTTAAATATTAATATTTGAGATGTTATTAGCGAAAATAAAGTTGAAAATAAATATTATTTGCAAAATTACCAATTAAAAATAATAAATATGTGAGATGAATTTTATAAAAAAATTGATATTAAAATAATTGGATTTCCAATTTGAGCTGATGTTTTTTTAAAGAGAACATTAATACATTCCCTATTTGAAAACAAAAAATAATTATTAAAAATTTAGACTTGTATCATAGAAATAAAGTAAATATTGATAGGTGATTAAAAAAATTTGAATGACAGGCTGGAGAAAACATTAATAATGTTTGATAAGGTATTATTCAATTTAGACCATCAGGTGTGCGGGTAAAAAAATCAGATGTTTTATCTACATTAGTGGCTATGAATCATCCTCAAATAATTGGTAAGTATAACGATAATATTTCTAGAAAACAGTTAGGCAATACCATAACTGTCACTGTTGCAAAGAAGATGAAGATTTAGTATACCTTTCTAATGCAGCCATTGACAAATTCCAATGCCATTCATTTTGCCCATAGATTTCAACAAAATCAGGGAAGTACATTAAAGTAAAGTCATTAAACCCTACAGGATAATGAGCTATGATTTTATCAATGATGCCAAACTCCTTATTTTTATAATTATTACTATAAACATATAATACCAAATATGATACAAATTATATGTCATATTTGGTAAATAATGTTGAATATTAAGGAGTTAATTTATAAAGGATTTAATCTTTCTCGAAACGGTTTAAAAGTTACTTCATAATCATGGAGTTTGGTTAAGTCTTGTAAACTTTGTGTACATTTATTATCTGTTTTTAAACTAGCCACTTTGAATTCATCTTTTTTGATTAAATGTTCAAGGTTAGAAATACTTTCTTTTTTTCGTTAATACCAACTTCTAATTGTTTATGTCAATTTTATTTGTTTTAAACATCACTTCTAATAATGCAAAAAATTTTACAATCAGCAACTTTACCATCTTTAATAAAATTACTGCGTGAAATACCTTCTAGTTGCATACCAACACTACTCATTGTTTTAGCAGAGCCTATGTTATCAACTACACAACTACCTTCAATTCTAATGGTATCAGTAACTTCAAATCCATATTTAATTACAGCAAGCAATGCTTCTTTGGCATAACCTTTACCTCACACCTTATGATTAAAAGCGTAACCAATTTCTAGACATTTAGTATGTTCATAGTAACGAATAAAACCACAAGTACCAATAATAGTATTAGTTTTATCTGATCTCAATTGAACTGCTCACATTAAAGCACTGCGTGCTTCATACTCTGATAGTAAGAACTCAATAAATTTAATACTATTAGCAATCGTTTTATGAGGTTGTCATGGAACAAACTTTGTCACAATTTCATCTCTAGCATAATTAAAAAGAGCAGGGGCATCATCTAAAGTAATAGGACGTAAAATTAAACGTTCACTTTCAATAGTAGAAATAATAGGTAATTGTTTACTGGCATTCATATTGTTATTCTCCTTTTAAAGGTTTTTAATCATTAACATTATATCATAAGGATTTAGTTAAATTTATTGTATATTTTCATAATTGTTTCAACACCTGGTAATAGTTTATTAACTTGACTAACACTATATGTCACTTGCATATTACGGATAACACCGGGAGAAACAAAAAAGGTATTTATGTAATAAGTACCGTGATAATATTTAATACTTTTTAAACTACCACCGGCTGTTAAACCTGTAGCAATAAATCTAACATGATCATCATTGACTAAATCTTTAGCAAAGTAATATTTATCATATGATAATTTATATTTAGTCATCGCTTGCGTTTCAATATCAACTCTTATTTGGGTATTATCATCATTAGGCCAAATATTTTGATATGGTATTAATCTAGTTTTCATATTACCAGCAGCAGCAATCGCTAATGCTGCCATTAGTGCGCCTTCTGGTGCTCCACCAATTCCATACACAAAATCTGCTTCTTTAATTAATGACATCAATAGCAGCAAGCACATCACCATCCCCAATTAATCTCACAATAATTCCTAAATCATGTAGTTGTTTAATGAACGGCTGATTTCGCGGTTTATCTAAAATAATACCAATTAAATCATTTTGTTTTTTTAATTTTTGCATGGTTTTAATACTAGTAATAAAATCATCTTTTTCATTAATAGCAGAAATTAAATCAGGACCAACAAATAATTTTTCCATGTACATTTCTGGTAATTTTAAAATTGTGTGTTGATTTGCAGCAGCTAAACAAGTAATACTACCAGCGATATTATAAGCGGCCGGATAAGTCCCTTCTACAGGGTCAACTACTAAATCATAAATGGTTTTCCCTTTTCCTAATATTTGATCAACATAAAGCAATTGGTGCTTCATCTAGTTCACCTTCTCCAACAATGATGCGGCATTTCAGAGGCATATTATTTAACATAATAGTCATAGCTTCAACAGCAGCACCATCAATGGCATTTTTATCTTTGCGACCAATAAATTTATAAGCAGCAATGGCTGCCATTTCTACAGCACGAATTAAATACATATGTCTTTATTCATAACAATCTCCTTACAGTTAGTAATTCTTTACTGCTAATTATATTACACATTTAAACTATTAAATATTAAACTAGGCAATAAAAAGAAAAATTGCAAAAAAAGGTATTCAATGTCCTGATTGTAACTTATGCTAATTTCTAATAATTTTATACACTAATTCATAACGTTAAAAAATATTACATTATTTAAATTAACGTTGAGATTAGTTTTACCATTATAGTTTAAAGCTCATTTGTAGTAAATATTATCATTGTCATGTCAAATGTTTAAATTAAAATTTGCATTATAATGATAACGACCAAAAGAATCAGAAAGTGAAAAATTGTAAAAAGATTCTTGATTACTTTTGACTTTATTTGTTGCATTAGCAGAAGGAAAGTATATATTTCTTTTATCATTTAATAATATCAACTTTAAATAAGAGTTGTTATTAAAATTAAATGTTGGAAAAATTTTAGTAACCAAATCTCAATTTTTAGCATAATCACTTCATTTTATCAATACATCTTGGTTAGGACTGTCACTACCAAACCAAGAATAACTATAATTTCATTTATAATTTAAGTTATTTTCAATATTTGATTTATTAAATTCATTATAATAAATTTCAATTAAATTATGACTATTATCAAAAATATAATTAATAGAATAATTTTTACCATCACTTAATAGTGCATTTGCTATTAAATTGTAAGCATCAGCATTAGTAGCAACAACATTAATAATACTACTTGTTAAACTATCATCAAGGTTTTTTAAACTACTTTTACTAATAAAATCCTTACCTAAACTATTAGCAACGGTACTATCAATCCTATTAGTACGTTCTGCTTTAGCAATATAATATAAACCTAATGTTTCACTCAAACTAGCTCCTCTATTATCAACTTTATTAGCTGATTGCTGACTACTAATATCAATATGATTTTCTAAACCACCCATTTGTAAATACTTTCAACTACTATTATCACTAAAGTAATTATCACTATAAATACTTTTACTATAAACATTATAATCATCTTTAATACTTGTTACTTGTTTATGACTAATCATCTGTGCTTGAATGTTATTTAGCATATTTTTATCAACATTAGAAAGGTTAAGTTTAGAATTAATAGTTAAACTACCAGTATTATCAACAATAAATGCGTTTCTTGTTGGTGTACCATCACTTAAATTACTAACAACATGACTAGTATCATAACTATAATATTTATGATCTGTCGTTGATTGATTAGTAATTCACTTATCTTGACTTAAATACCCAAAGGTATTATTAAATAATGAAGGTGGGGTTTGGGCAGGTTCTGGTTTACTACTTAGTTCATTAGTAGTAGTATTGTTAATAAAATTAACAGTAGTGCTACTAGAAAATGCGACTGTCGCTAAACTAGTTAAAATAATTAATGATTGTTTCATAGTTTGTTTTTCCTTTATTTTTTTAACTCATTTGGGTAATATTAATAAAATTTTAAAAATAAAAAACAAGGTATTATAACTCATTCTATTGAACAAATTTTAATCAATTCTTACACTACTTGTGGTTTTAACCACAGAATAATTATAAAAGATTATTAGGTATTTATTTTCGCACTTGGGATTACATTTGGTAATAATATGTATAACAATAAAATAGTTGATTAAAAGTGGGTCTTAGGAAAAAATTACTAAACTAAAAATGAATAGTTCACAATTAATAATTAAAATAAGATAAAATTATATTAAATAGAATAGGTGGGATTAACCAATGAATGCCAAAGAACTAATTGATAAAGTATCTGACAAGACAAATTTTAATATTGAAGATGTAGAATTAGTTTTTACAACACTAATTGAAGAAATTATGAACACTAATCAATTTCAAAAAAGTATTACAATAAAAGGCTTTGGAACTTTTAAAATAAATCGTGTTAAATCATTCGTTAGAATACGTAAAGCAACAAATGTTCAACATACTGTTAACAACTACAAATATGTTAGATTTGTACCTCATACAAAATTTAAAAAACGTATTCGTACTAAACCACCAACCGATGATATTAAAAAATAATGATTTTATTTATAATCAGATATGAGGAAGTAAATGATGAAACAAAGTACTATCAATCATTGAAAGTTAAAAAATAAAGTTGACATTAATTCTATCTACATGTTCAAAGCTTGTTTAGAATATAACTCACAATTTCAACCTAAAGTTAAACTTGAATTAGTGAAATGGCCTATGTACCTAGAATATTGACAATATTTAGAAAAGCATCAAAATGTCATTCCTTTTACTATTAAAACCTCAACTGACAACTTAACACTGCGTGGAGATTTTATTAAAAGTCCTTTAAATAATGATAATAAAAATAAAACTATGATTCTATTGCATGGAATTACTAATACTAGGTTTTGAATTTTTAAACAAACCTTTATTTTTTTACATGCTGGTTACAATGTCGTTTGATATGACGCTCGTAATCATGGCGCAAGTGATGCTTCACCAACTACTTTTGGTTTAAAAGAATCTCAAGATTTACAAGATATCATTAATTATGTTACTACCAATTATGAAACTGCTACTGATACAATTGGATTGTATGGTTTTTCTTTAGGGGGTGCCACTGTTATCATGTGAGCTGAACTTTATTTAAAATATGAGATTAATAATAAAGTTAAACTGATTATTTCAGACTGTACTTTTAGTCGTTTAGATCGCACTTACAGCGAAAAACTAAATAACTACGCATTTTTACCTACTAAATTTATGAATAATTGAGCCCTTAAAAAAGCTCAAAAACAAATTGGAGTAGAGAGACTTCAAGAGTTACAACCTATTAAATATTTAAAATTCATTCCTAATATACCATTGTTATTTTTACATGGCGAAACTGATCATTTTATTAATTACACTAATGCCAGTGATTTATATCAAGAAAAAATTCGTTATGAAATGCCCATTAAAAGTACTATTTATACCATTCGCAATGCTAATCACGGTCAAACCTTTTTGATTGGTGACCAAGAAGATTCAGTCGTTAATGAACATAAATTATTATTAACACAAACAATAACTAATTTGGTACTAGAATTTGTTCATAAATGAATTAATTCATAAAAACAAGTTATTAGTTTGTTTTTTTAGAAAATATGATTTAGAATTAATATAGTTTATAGTTAACAAGAATGGGGCGATGATTTAGAATGAAAATAAAAGTTGTTATTATTGGCGCTGGTGCGACCGGAATGGGTGTTGCTAGTAAACTACTCCGTAGTGAAACAAATAGTGATAAAGAATTTGATATTCATGTTTATCAAGACCAAAATTATATTTCTTTAGGAGCATGCAGCATCCCTTATTTTATTGCCAATGAATTTAAAGATGCTAAGTTATTAAATGCACGAGTTAAAAATGATTATTTACATAAAACTAATGGTAAGAACAAGATTAAGATTCATCTAACCCAAAGGGTTGTAAAAGTAGATTCATTAAAACAAGAAGTTCACGTTAGTAATGTTAAAAATCTAAATGGGAAAGTGAAACCTAAAGTTGTTCATTATCAAGCATTAGTAATTGCTACTGGGGCACTACCTAAAATACCAGCACCATTTAGCCATGGTTCTTTACCACATAATGTTTATAATGTTTTTACAAAACAAGATGCAGTTAATTTAAAAGTTGCCTTAAAAGTTGCTAAGAAAGTAACGATTGTTGGGGGTGGTTTTATTGGTTTAGAAATGGCTGAAACTTGTTTAAAGCTAAATAAAGATGTCACAATCATTGAAATGAAAGACCGTTTAATGGCTGATGTTGTTGATAAAGAATTTAGTCAACTAATCCTTGATGAACTTACTAGTAAAAATAAAATTGTTAACCCTAAAAAAATAATAAAACATGCTCGTGTGATGTTAAATAGTCAAGTTGAAGAGTTAATGATGACACACAATAATGTTCAGGATTTACGTTTACGAGATTTAAAAGATGAAAAAAAAGGTACGACTGTCCCTTGCGATATTGTAATTTTAGCGATTGGTTTTGATCCTAATACACAGTTCTTGCATGACAGTAATATTTCATTAAATAAAAATAAATCCATTATTATTAATGAGTACTGTCAAGTTCCTTCTAAGCAAAATATTGCAAAAAAGATTTCTAATATTTATAGTGGTGGTGATTGTGCACAAGTCTTTAGCCAGTTTGATAAAACACCACAATATATTCCTTTAGCAACCAATGCTAATAAGATGGCACGTATCATTGCCAAAAATATTCAAAAGCCAATTCATAAATATTCAGGAACATTAGGTTCAAGTATCGTCCGTATTGGTAATTTAGAAATTGCTAAGACTGGTAGTTTTGATACAATTAATAAAAAGGATATTGGTAGTGTCTATATTGAAGACTATGACTTACCAAAATATTTACCACAATCTCGTAGTCTATATTTAAAACTGTTTTATCATAAAACTACTTTCCAACTATTATCTGCCCATATGGCAGGGTATAATCATGCCACATTGAGAATCAATGCCTTAGCAACTGCCATTTGAAATAAAATGGATATTCGGGACTTACAAAACTTAGATTTAGTATACTCACCACCATTCGCTCGCACAACTGACATTATTCACTTAGCGAGTAGGAAAGTAAAATCATAAGAGATTGAATGAGGAATTAACAATGAACACTTTAGCTGCTACTAATATTAACCTCTTGCGAGATTTCGTTGGAATTTCACATTGACAAAGTCTTGTTGCCATTATTATCTTTTTTGGTACTATTATCTGTCTTAGTATTTTTATTAAAAAAGTTAAGCCTAAGTTCCCGATTCGAATCTTTATTGGAATGACACTAGGTTTAACTTTCGCCATTGTTATCCAAGCCATTACTGGTTTTAAAAGTAATAACATTAGTAACCCTGGGAATGCTACTAATCCCGACTATATTGAATGAGTAGGACAAATTGCTCGTTGAATTGAGTTATTACGAAATATCTTTATTACCGGCATTACGATGTTAACAATTCCATTAGTATTTTTAGCGATTGCTCGTATTACTAGTAAAAAAAATAGTAATTCTAAAATCATTGTCAAAGTATCGGGAATTGGAATTACTATTTTATTAGTAAATGTAGCGATTGCCTTTGGTTTAGGTATTGTTTTCAAGATTGGACAAGGATTTGACTTATCTGCTAGTGGTACTTACGATAAAACTGCTGCAAAAACCATTCCAGAAATTATTGTTAGTTACATTCCTAGTAGTTTAATTGGTGTCTTTACCCAAGCATTAATTGTGTTGGGAGCATTAATTGGTATTGCTATTAAAAAATTAACTAAACATAATGAAGAACGTATGGATAAAGTTCGTAATAGTTTAGATACTATGTGAAAAATAGTTATTTCAATTTTAATGATGTTTATTAAAATTATGCCGTTTGCCGTTATGAGTATGCTAGCAGCAGCTATTATAAACCAACCAATTGGTGCCTTAGCTAAATCGCTGATTATATCAAAAGCGCAAAGACCAATCCATTGCCGGCTTTACATCACAATCTTCTAACGCTGCACTACCAATTGTTGCTATGACTACTTTGAAAGAAGATTTAAAAGTTAAAGACGAAGGGGCAGATACAGTCATGCCGTTTTCTACAACGATTGGTTTAAGCGGTTGTGCTGGTGTTCAAGCAGGAATTATTTTATCATTCTTATGATTTAGTGTTATTGTTCCTGGTAGTTTTAGTAACTGAAACGTTGCTATCCTATTTATTAACGGTATCTTTGTAACTTTATTAGCATCTTTAGGCATTTGTGCTGTGGTAACAAGCTGGCGTCTTAGGTGGATTAGGATTTGGTGGCTTTTATTTACCTGTCTATGGGATAATTGGTGCATTAGATGGATTATTTGATATGGGAAGAACGGCAGTTAATATTTCTGGTGGATTACAGGCAACCGTCATTGCCTCGCAGAATCAAGATTTAATTGATAATAAAAAACTGTTATTAAAAAGATATCCGTTTAAACCTTTCCATATGTTTACCAAGAAAGTAGGTGCTAAGTTGGTAGTTAGAAGCGATAAAATAAGTCAAATTCAAACTTTAAAACGAGATACTAAAATTAAAATTGAGGCGTTGAAAAAAACTAAGAATAGTGAAAATGATATTAAATTTTTAAAAACACAATTAAAAGATCAAATTAAAGCCATCAAAAAATCAAAATAAATATGAACATCTATAATAAAATAGACACATAATACAAGAGAAATAAATTTTTATTTTTCTAATTCTCAAGTTGTTAAAGGAAATATAAGAAGTATAATTGACTTTATTATTAGCAATTTTATATTTTTGTTGCTGATGAAACATATCTTTGCAATCAGAAAGTTTCAAAATCTAATTTTTGACTTTTAGCAATAATTTTTATCATAACTCCTCTTTTAACAGTAGCATCTAAGGTTGAATTAGTATCATCTATTATTGGACTCTGTGGATTTTTAGTAAACTCTACAAGAAAATCACTTGCTACAATCATATTGTTATTACTAGAATTTCGAATATCTGCTAAAATACTACTGGCAAAAGATGCTTGTAATTCACTATTAGTAGCAACATTACTATCAACTACTGCTAATCTTGAAATATTAGTAATCTTAACACCATTGGATAAATTATAACGAGTACCAATATTGCTACTATTACCATCACCACCACAAGCAATAACATTTAGACTCAATGGTGTAGTAATTGTTAATATTGATAGTAACTTTAATAGTTTTTTCATAGTTAAATATCCCCTTTTCCTTTTTTATTGCTTTATCTCTATATCTAATAATATCACATTGAAAACTACTCTAGAATAATAAGAATATTATAAGTTTTAGTTTTTAATCAGGAGTTACAACATTAAATTATTCCAACTGGTGAAAGCAACGGAACTTCTTCATCATTTCCTCCTCACAGAAAACTGTGTGAAATGAGAGATTCACACAGTTACTATTATTTAATCTTTTGATTTTCCAATTAATGATTGGTAATCAATAACAAAAAATGAACACTGCCAGTTCAAAATTGAAATGAAGCAATTGCTCATTTTATGATAAAATTTGAAAATATAATTAATCTGACTTAGTAATTTTATAAAACTAAGTTGGCAACAAGTTAGTGAATAAGTTGTTCGTATCCTTTGTTTTTGTACGTTTTGTAACTTGATTAAAACCTTATAAAAATTATGAACTAATTTGTATTCTTCTTTGTTCTAATCTCTTATGTCTTTTAGTTCTTCTTTTAATTCTCCTAATATTGAACCATTTTCATCAAATTCTATACTTGGATATTCATGATAAAAACTAGCTTCAGGAGTAATTCTAAAACCAAGCCCAATCACATTCTCTAATTTATCTAAATACACATCATATATTTGAATTCAAATATTTTGTTTAATTTCTTTAAATCTTTTAAATAATTCTATTTGATTTGGTTTTCACTTAATTTGGTTAAATTTCCCACCAGAATCAATTTCTTTATCTGCTACATAAAGATTAAATTCTTCATTTTCTGGTTCAAAAAATATTTCTGCTGGCATGCCTATTTCTCCTTTTTATTCATATTCCTTTAATCACTCCATATAAGGTTGTTTTCAGTGTTGTTTGAGTTTATGAATAAATACTCTCTACTCTAAATTCTTTTCTAATGTCCTGTACTTACTTTAAACACTATATAGACATATTTATTGTACATTCTTTTTAAATCTTTTCCAAATAGTTTTAAAAATAAAAATTGCAACCAAAAAAAGTAATAAGTTACAACGAGTGGGTCACCTCTTTCAATAAATTCCTAACACGAAATGGTTCTTTTATATGCCTACTTTATTATAGGTATTTATATCATATTATTATATTTTTTGGTCATTATCACAAGACAATAATACTAAAAAATGTACTATATAAAATATATTGCATAATTTTTAAAATTTGTTAAAGTATACGCATAAACTAAATATGGTTTTTAACCCATTACCTTTATTTTTAAAAGTAAATAAATTTTTGCACACTGAAATGAGGTGAAAAAATGAAATATACAACAGCAAAAACAGTAGAACAAATAATAACAGAAAATAAGAATATTTTTGATCAAGTTAGTAATCCAGTAAAACAAAGACACGGAGGATTAACAGTAAAGTTTTCAAAAGATGAAAAAAAATTTAACTACATTGCTTTAACAATTTTAGATAGCGAAAAAGTAATTAGTATTACAAAAAAAATAATAGATTTCAAAAAACAGCAGTGAGCAATCATAAAAGAGAACAGTAGTTTACAAAAAAAGAAAATGAAATTAATGCTACCTTGAATGAACAAAATGAAGAAATTGAATCACTCAATAGTGAACTTACACCTATTACGCACAAAACATATACTAGTGAAAGCAGGGCAATAAAAATTGAATCATTAAGAAAACAAGTTTTTCTTGAAAAAAAAATTTAAATAAAACTAAAGATAATAATAAACTTAGAACTAAAATAGAAGAAATAAAAGAAAAAAACAAAATTAAATAATTCAAAGTTGCAAAGATTAGAAAGTGATATTGAAGCATTTGAACAGAAAAAACAAAATATAATTGACCAAGAATGAAAAACAAAACCTTTTTTTGAACGTATTAAAGCACATTTAAAATTAATTAAATTATGTGACAATGAAAGTCATTGTGATTATAATAAAATGCAATCAGTGGATAAAATTACAAAAATTAATAAAAAATTAAAATTACAAGAAAAACTATTATTCGAAGCACCACCAAACTCACATATAACTGAGTTAAGTAGTATAATGGAAATTATAATAGAAAATGAACTTGAATTATTTAAACAAATAAATGCATATAAAAATATAAATGAATATGAAGAGAATCCTTCATTAATTCAAGAAAATCTTCCATATAAAAAAATACCAATTAAAGATTTAGTAAATGAACAAATAAAATTAAAATCAAAACCATCTAAAGTTGAATTAAATTTATGAATTACTTTTGTAATTATAACTATTGCAATTATAGTCATACCATTCATTCTTCCACATATTTGATTAGCTGCACCAACAATCTTGTTTGATAAAACTGCATTCGCATTAATTGGTGTATCGTTTAAAACGATTACATCAGTGTTTTCAACGGTGACAAAAAAAGTTGAATCTTGATTTTATAATAACCTATTAAAAAATCAAGATAAAAAAGAACTTAAAACAATAATAAAAGATTTAAATAGTGATAAATTAGAAGCACAATATAATATTCTTAAAACAGAATTAGATATCAGAAAACCTTGAAAAATAAATAAACTACTAAATGAAACAGATATTCAAATAAATAAAACAACTAAACTGAATTGTTCTCATAAATACCCAGCATTTAATCCTGAAGTAGCAAATTCATTAGCATTAAAATCTGAAAGCAAGCAACCATCAACAAGAGCAAGAAGTTATTCATTTTAAAATTGTTTGGTTTTATTGGTTAAATTAACAGATAAAACTTAAAGTTTTATTAAATAAGTGTTGTAATGCTACCTCTACGTTTTATTTTTAAAATTTCTTATACTATTTATGGATATTTTTACATATAAATCAAGGAAAAATATCCTAAAAAAGAAAGGAAGTGATAAATCATGAGTAAGGAAGAAGAAAACTACAAAAAACAACTAAGAGAAATAAATAAAGCTGCAGGTGACCAAAGAGAAAAAAAACGCGAAGAAGCTAAACAAATTAATTTTGACAAAATAAAATTAAACATTAACAAGTCTCAACAACCAACAACAAGTAATAGCAAAAAATCAAATTCTTCAAAACCCTAATGATAATCTATTGTTACAGTTTAAAAATAGTTTAAAATTTGATTCATATAAACATCATATCATAAAGAAAACTTGCTAATGATTTAAAATCAATTTTATACTGCAACAAATGAAGAATAAACTCGGTTAAATCCTGAGAAGGGGGGGTTGTTTCTAAAATTAATCTTAGAAACAACCCCCCCTTCTTAACAAATTATTAGCTCAACATACTTTCATTTACGCTTTTTTGTTTTTAATATAACTAATTAAAATTCTAACACCTTTATATATTTCTAATAATCACATGGGTATTGTCGACAATACCACACAAATTAATCAATCAGTTACACGAAATGCTTCATGAATAGAAAAGGCATCTTGAATCTTAGGGGTAAAAATAATTAAAGCATTAATAAAAAACGCAATAAGTGCTGCCATTCAGATAAATTTATTTCGTCATGTGACTTTACTAAAAATACTTGTTTTAGCACCTGACACAAAACTAAAAGCATAAAAGATAGGAGCATTAACCATAATAACAAAAACAAAAACATATCCATCAGTAATCGCTTCATTTAAGATAGGTGGTAAAAAATGGAATGTTAATATTAACAATGTACTTAATATAACACTAACCACACCAATAAATCTTCAACTACCACTAATTATCCGATCATTACGTTTAATGGGTTTATCCAACATTAAATCAGGATTATTAGGACCCATTGACATCGGAATAGCAATTACTGATTCAACAATTAAGTTAATTCATAAAATTTGAATAGGTTGTAATAGTTCATCTCATTTAAAAATAGCACCAAACACAATTGCTAAAACTTGTGCCATATTAGTAATTAAAACAAAACAAACAATGCGTTTAATTTTATTATAAATATTACGCCCTTCTTCAATGGCATCAACAATTGTGGAAAAATTATCATCCGTTAAAACCATTTGTGAAGCTTCTTTCGCCACATCAGTACCAGTAATTCCCATAGCCACACCAATATTAGCAGCTTTTAATGATGGTGCATCATTAACACCATCACCAGTCATGGAAACGATTTTATTATGACTTTGTAAAGCTTTTACAATTCGAACCTTATGTTCTGGTGATACTCGCGTAAAAACGCGATATTGATTAATATTAGCATTTAAGGCTTCTTCTGACATTTCATCAATTAGTTTACCACTAATGGCTTGACTTTTATTTTCAATTAAACCTAAATCTTGACCAATGGCAACAGCAGTATTTAAATGGTCACCAGTAATCATAATGGTATCAATACCAGCTCTTCGCGTTCTAACCAAGGCTCCTTTAACTTCTCTTCGTGGGGGATCAATCATTCCTACCAATCCTAAAAATGTTAGTTGTGATTCGATTTCATCAACATTACTATAATCTTTTTTTTCATTAGTTATAACTTTATAACTAGTACCTAAAACCCTTAATGCAGCATTAGACATTTCATCCATTTTTTCTAAAATGTCTTTCTTAATTTCAGGGGTAATTTTAATACGTTCATCACCGATTAAAATATGACTACAAACATTAATCATATTATCGGCAGCGCCTTTAACAAAAACATAAGTGTCTTTTTCATATTCATTAACAGTTGACATCACTTTACGCTCTGAATCAAAGGGAATTTCATAAATTCGTTTGTGTTTAGTGTTAATTTCTTTTGTTGAAAACTTTAAATGTTCAGCAAAATTAACTAGTGCAGCCTCAGTTGGATCGCCAACAGTTTTATTTTTATGAAACTCACTATTATTACAAAGCACTAAACAATCTAAAAATAATTGTTCTTGTTGATTTTTTCTAATAAACTTATCAGCATCTTGTACAACTTCAGTTAAATAGTATTTTTGGACTGTCATTTTATTTTGTGTTAAAGTACCAGTTTTATCAGAACAAATAATATCTACTTGTCCTAATGTTTCAACAGCAGGTAAATGCTTAATAATAGCATGTTTTTTTGCCATTCTCGAACTTCCTAGTGATAATGCTACCGTTACAATTACTTGTAATCCTTCAGGAATAACAGCAATCGCTAATGCAATTCCAAAAATTAATGAATCAATAGCACGTTTTTCAGAAACAAAAAATTGCACTAAAAACATTACTAAACCCAATGCTAAAGCAAAAATGGAAATTAAACGAATTAAGAACGCCATTTGTTTAGTCAATGGTGATTTAAGTTCCTTTTCTGCTTGTAACAATTTAGTAATCTTACCAATCTCTGAAGTTTTAGCAGTAGCATGAACAATTCCTAAACCACTACCTGTAGCAACAGCAGTTGACATAAAGGCAATATTAGTTTGTTCACTAATTGATAATTTTTCATCTTTTAATGCTTCAGTTGTTTTCGTTACTAATGTTGATTCACCAGTTAATAATGATTCATTAGTACGTAAATTATAAGATTGAATAATACGAACATCAGCAGGAACAAACATTCCTGCTTCTAAATAAATCAAATCACCAATTACTAAATCTTGAGCGTTAATGTCATGTTTATTACCATCACGAATTACTACAGATTGTGACGAAACTAATTTTTTTAAAGCATCTAGTGATGTTGCTGCTTTAACTTCTTGATAAGTACTTAATATGGCATCAACAATCACAATTAGGAATACGACACTTGCTTCTTGCCATTGACCAATAGCAACAGCTACGATTGCTAAAGCTATCAATACCAAAACAAACGGTTCTAAAAAATGTTGTAAAATTATTTTTCAAATTGGTTTCTTTTTAGAAATTGGTAATTGATTGGTTCCAGTTTCTAGTAATAGTTTAGCAGCAGCTTCTTCACTTAAACCTGTAACAATATTAGTATTTAACTGGTTAGCAAGATCTTTGGTTTTTTCATTTCAAATCATCAAATATACACCACCTTCCAACAAACTTAGTCAATCATAATTCCTTTTCAAAATTTATTATCATTAGAATGAGGACCTAATGCAGCTTGTGGTAATTTTTCAATTGCTAACATTTCTGCTGGCGTTAATTCAAAGCCACCAATGTCAGGATTATTAATAATACGTTCAGGAGTGGTTGATTTGGGAATTACTACCTGTCCTAACTGTCAAGCTCAGCGTAATGCAATATGAGCAGCTGTTGTATTATATTTCTGTGCTAATTCTTTTAATAACGGTACATGTTCGGCTTGACCACCTAACATTGTTCTTCATGAAACAATTGTAATATTTTTTTTATAGCAAAAATTAACAGTGCTAACTTGATTAAATCCAGGATGAGTTTCGATTTGATTAACAGCAGGCATAACTTTAATTTTTTTTAAAAGCTTTTTTAACTGTTTATCATTAAAATTAGAAACACCAATCGCTTTAATTTTACCAACTTCATAAAACTCTTCTAAGGCTTTTCAACATTCAAAACTATCTTTAGTTGGTCAATGAATCAAGCATAAATCTAAATAGTCTAATTTTAAGCGTTCGATAATCGCTTTAATCGCAACTTTTGCATCTTTATATTTATGATGATTATTCCAAACTTTAGAAGTGATAAATAAATCTTGACGTTTAATATCTGGATTTTGTTCTAAAAAGTCTTTGATAGCACCACCAATATACACTTCATTCTTATAATACTCCGCAGTATCAATATGTCGATAACCATTTTTTAAAGATCACATTACTGAATTATAAACACTTAAACTATCAGTTATTAAATAAGTTCCTAAACCAAATTTAGGCATTTTTACATCGTTATTCAATTTTACTTTTTGTTGTAAAATTTGTTCCTTGGTTAGTATTTCCACTTTTATCAACCTTTCTAATTATCATAACCAGCAGTAAAACGTTTTTTTACAAAGCGATGTTCTCTGATCTCATTAATAATAGCCCCAGCAGCATCACCATAACTAATTTGACTTTTACCTTCTTTATTAACAATCAAATGATTATTACCAATTTTAAATTTACCAGAAGTTGGTAATTCTGGTAAATACATTAGTGATGGGCTAAAGTAAGTTCAGTCAATATCGCTACCACGGTATCTTTCTAATGACTGTGCTTGTGTTCGTGCATGTGCTTTTCATTCTTCAGGAAAAGCACTAGTTTCTAATAATATTTCTTCCTTATCGTTTAATAAACTACCTGCCCCACCAACGACTAAAAGACGTTTAATATTAGGACATTCATGCATAATATCAATTAAAATGATTGCTACTTTTTCATGAATAGATTGTGGACTGTCAATTGTGGGGCCATAAGCACTAATTAACACATCAATGTCATTAACCACATCTTTAATGCTACTTTTACTAGTAACATCAGCTTTGCGGATGGTTAAACGAGAATTATTATCTAGATTAGGCATTTGTGATGGATTTCTTGTAATAGCAACAACTCGATACCCTTGTTTTAATGCTTCCTTAGTTAAAGCTAAACCTGATTTACCTGTGGCCCCAATAATCCCGATTTTCATATTTTTCATGTGGAAAATACTTCCTTTCAAATTTAATTATACCAGTAGTTAATAATATAATTATAACGCAAATTAAAGTTATAACTAAAACTTATACTAGATAATAGAAAATCTAAGTAAAGAAAAGTAAAATTAGTAATTATCATTAGAATTTAATCATTGCTTTACGTTATCTCAATAACCCATTATTTTTTTAACTATAACACTTATTATATTTAATCATATTAATTTTCATTTGTTTTATATTTTTGGTGTTCACCCTTATCAGGGGGTTCAATCTAACTCTTCTTATGCTTAATTCAGGTTTTATTTCTATAATCTAATATAATAAATATAAAATTATTATTGAATAATATTGGAGGAACTAACAATGGCTAAAGCAGTGAAAAACAATGCAACCACAACAAAACCTAAAAAGAAAAAAGATCCAAATGCTCCAAAAGGTCCTATGAATGCTTTTTTCTTTTTTCTAAAAGAAAAAAGAACAGAATTTAAAGCAAAACATCCTGAATTAAAACCAGCAGCTCTTGTAAAAGAAATGAACAAATTATGAATTGAATTAGAAATTATTGATAAAGAACAGTATCAAGAATTAGCTAATGCTGACCGTGAAAGATACTATCTTGCCACAGGTAAAAAACCAAAACCTAGAAAGAAAAAATAGGAAAAAAGAAATGGTCGAAGATTTTATTATTGATTTAGTTAAATTAAGAAACAATTTAATAACTATTTCCCCAAGTAAAGAAGAATATTTTAATGAAAAAATAACAAAAGTATTTAAGGTTTTGAGAGAATGTTATGAAATAAATAATCGTGAAATCAATGCTAGTGAAATATTAAAAAAAATACCTAATACTACTCAAACTTCCTACTCTTCAAAGAAAAATAATAAAAAGTGAAAATTAACTAGAAACTGTATGATCCACTGCGAATTAAAAATTAATGTGTTACTAAAAAATGAAAATGAAATTAAAAATGAAGATGAAATATTAAAAAAAGTTAAAACTCTGGTTAGTAATTTTTTATTAAAAGAACAGAAAGAATTATCAAATGATTGGGATTTAATTGTTGATGAAGAAAAGTTAAAAACCTGTGTTAATAACATTTTAAAGATTAAAAATAATGAATGTGAATCGGAGACTGAAATAGCTGATGATGCTTTAGAATTTTTTAAAAATGAAATAAATTCAGATGATTCACTATATAACCCACCAAAAACACCACAATTACATCTATAAAATTAAAATGAAAGAAGAGTAATTATGACTAAAAATAAGATAAATTTTTGTGAATATAGTGGAGATGATTGTACATGATGTCAAAAACGAATTTTTGATAACGATAAAAACCTATTCAAAACTCATTCTCACATTGAAATTGATAACACCCTGCTTAAAGATGAAAACGGAAATATAAAAATTTTAGAAATGTTTCATAAAAAATGTATAAAACAAAAAAGAAAACAACGAATTAAAGAAATAAAATATAATGAAAAAAATAACAAGTTTACTTGTACTAAGTGTATTATTACCAGCTAGTACAAACAATTTAAAATCATCAATTTTAATTTCTGAGTTAAAATAAGAATCGGAAAGGTGATTTTTCTCTTCATTCTTTGTAAATTATAAAAGTAGTTAATACCATTGGCGCATTATAACCAGTTCTGTTATCTACTTTAATTAATTTTGTATACCCACCATTACGATCTTTGTATCTATCAACAATAAATTACTATTTAAACTCATTTTATGCATTAATATAATACAAAAGCATATTTCTTTTATTGTATTTTTCTTTATATAAAATATAGTTACAAAAATAAAAGTTGTTTTAACATTGCTTTAATTTCAAAGTAAATGGTCTTTTATTTTTGAAAGCAAAAACGGAGGAAAGAAATGATGCCAAAGACAACAAACATAACTACAGCAAATTCAGTAGATGACATTAAAAATATTATTAAATACCTTAAAGCGAAAATAATAACTCTTGAAAAAGAATTCAGCTTTTTAATAGATGAGATTAGTAAGGAACAAGGTGACTGTCAAAAAAATGTGATAATATATTGCTTCAAGAGAACTAGAAAGTCAAGAATATAAAAAGGATTTAGTTTCCAAAAAAGATGAAATAAAAAAACTACTAGATGAAATAAGCAACAACGATAATGGAAATACAATATTAAGTGATAAGATAAGTAAAAATCAAGAAACTTGAGAAAAAATAGACAACAAAAATCAAAAGATTAAAGAAAAAATGAAAGAATTTAAAAAAGAAGCACAAGAATTAGATAAGGAAACTTTTCAAGAAATTGAAAAAAGTGTTTAAAATTTTTCAGGTTCTAAAGAAGAAAGAGAAAAATATGATGAATTAGTAATAGATTTAACTGAATCTAACCCAATTCATGATGATATTCAAAAACATTTAGATGGGTTATGTGAAAATTACAATAAGTTAATTAAAGAAAATGAAAAAGAGCAAGCAACTTTAAAAACTGAAATTTCTAATTGAGAAAACCAAATACTAATAAATAAAAACAAGATTATGGAAAAAAAGAACAAGAAAAAAATAAGAAACAAGAAATAACACAATTAGAAAATGAAATAAAAGCACTTAATGAAAAAATCGAGAAACATAAACAAGAAATAAGAAATAAAATAGCAGAACTTACTACTGAGAAAAATGATGACATTAAAAAACATGAATCAAATTTAAGAGCAAAGACTGATGAAATTGTTAAGTTATTTAATGATTCTAATTTTTTTTAACAAAGCAATAGAAAAAGATTTTGATTTTTTCTTTAAAATAAAAGAACAAATAAATACATTTTTAACTACTTATTTTGTTATTAACGAAAATATTACAGAGGTTACTAAATCTATACCAATAGAAAAGTATGATGATAACATTAAAACTATCATAGAGAATTTTATTGAAACTTATGACGAAAGTAGATATAGTAAAATCTTAAAATTTATAAAAAACTTTAATAACTATAAAGAAAATAATGAACAAAAAGCACAACCATCAAGTTCAAGAAAAGAAATGAAAAACAATAATAATTTAAAGTTATTTAATTTTGAAAAATTAGAATTAGCACCATGATCAGTAATAAATCTAATTCCTAATTATCATTATTTCTTACAAGAATATAAAACTCCATGTTCTCAACTAATTTTTATTCCAGATAACAGTTTAAAAGAAGTAAAAAGTAACTCACAAGAACAAGAAAAAAAATCTGAAAATAAAAGTAAAAAATTTAATGAAAAAATCGAAAAATATGTACAAAAAAGAGAAAGTAAAGAAATAAAAAATAGTTTTTATTTTGCTCAAATGCTTTTATTTGAAGAATGTAATGAAGAAGAACAAGTAGTTTTTCAAGAATTAAAAAATAAAATAACAACAAAAAATGAAAGCATTTTTTTTACTAAAGACAAAAGATTTGGTTTATTATCTGATACGCAAAATAATAATCCTCAAAATCTTCCGCTTTTAATTAATTTTACAACATTAATTAAAATGCCGAAAAAGTTTTTCCCCTTAATTCATGATTGTAAAAAAATAGTAATTTAAGTAAAGAAGCATTAAAAGAAATATCTAATAATTTTAAACAAACAAACAAAAAGAATTATAAATTTACAATTTTAAATCTGAAAACGCAAAATAACTATGTTAAAGATTATATTAAAGATTTAGACTTATTATTTGCAGACATTAATAACCAAAAAGTTAACTTACAAAAATTAACAAATAAGTTATCTGATTTTTATAAGCTTATTTATTCAATAAAAGAGCAAATAAATATAAAAAAAAGTGACAATCAAGAGCAACAAAAATGAATATATAATGAATATAAAGATATGTATATAAATTAATATATTATATTGTGATGGAAAAAATAATTATATAGTTAATTTATATATACAGTATAGATAATTTAAAATAATATCTATAACTAGTATGAAAAATAAAAACATCGCTAAAAACAGCAAATATGCTCGTTTTAAAGGCATATCAATAAAAGGAGTGAAAAAAATGAAAATTAAAATATCAAAAGATAAAATAGTTAGAAATAGTAAATATGAATTATTAAGATTTATTTGTTCTTTAATGATTATAATGTTACATATTAAAGGTCATGAAAAAGTTCCAGAAAATTGATTATTTGCAAATTCACAAATTATTTGTAATTTACCAGTAATTATGTTTATGTTTTTGACTGGCTTTTTTCTAGTAAATTCCAATAAAACCAGATTTTGATATATTTTATCAACTATAATAATTTATTATTTTTTAAATTTAATTATTGGTTATTTAATTATTTATTATGATAATTTAAATCATTGTTATTCAACGAAAGATTTATTTTTTGGAGGTCGTGACTGATGATATTTATGAACATTGCCAATTATTTATTTATTATCACCATTTATTAACCTTTCTATTAAAACTATTAATAAATGATATTTTATTAATAGTTTATTAATTATTTATATTTTATTTTCATTTTTTTCTAATCTAGAATATAACATTTTTGGTGCTGGACAATTATTATTTTTAATAATAATTTATTGTTTAGGAGCTTGATACAAAATAAATTTTGAACAATTTGGACTAAAAAAAATAGTATTTATATTGGCAATAATTTTTTTGTTCACTTTACAAATTATTAATAATTTATTATTTTGTTTTAAAAATATATTATTGCCAATAACAACTTCGAATTTTTTGTCAGTACTTAGCACACTAGCACTTTTTATTATTTTTCAAAATATCAAAATTAAACAAAATATTTTTTTAAATTATATCGGGAAATTATCCTTACCGATATATCTATTTCATTACTTATTTGAATTTATTATTATGAAAAATATAATGTCAAATATTGATATTGATATAAATTTATATCCAAGTTTATTTTTATTAATATATTGAACAATTTGTTTCTTAATAACTTTTATTTTTTCACTAATAATTTTATATCCTAGTAATTTTTTAATTTTAAATTTTAATAATTTTTTACTTATTATAAAAAACAAAATATTATTTATTAGTGAAAAAATAAAAAAGTTTAATAATGAGGTGTAATTATGGGTGAATTAGAAAAAATACTATTTATTATAAACCGCTGGGGATATTTAAATTTAGAACAATTTGCTTTGTTATTAAATAAAAACATCAAAACTATTCAACTACAAAAAGAACAATTAATAAAATTAAAAATGCTTAATGTAGATACATTACCAAAGAAAAATTATTTTACTTTAACAAGTAAAGCGCAAAGCCATTTAGGAAGGGAACACAAAAAAAGCATTCAAGTAATAGGGGCTTTGCCCCTTATTGCTTCGCAATACAACCCCACTCACTTTTCAAAAGTGAGACAAATGGCGTGAACGCCCTGCCAACCAAACCAAAGGTTCTTAGTTGGCTCCGCCTTAATATACGTATTACTCACTAACACTCTCAATAATACATAACTATTCAAAATTAAAACAACGCTTAAAACAGCATTTATGAGCGTTTTAAAGTTTACATTATTCATGAGAGTCTAATTTTTCTTATTTTTAATTATCATACAAATTTAATCTTTTTAATAAATTAAAATGATAAATTTAATTCTTTCAATGGTATATATTCAAAAAAATAACGACAATTACTATTTATTATATAGTTTAAAGTATCTTTATATTCCGGTTTTTTAAATCAATTACTTAATAAATATCAATATTCTACTTTATAATTTAACACTGATAAAAGTTTTTGTCATTGTTTTCTTTTAAAATCACAAGTTTGCAATTTTTCATCAACACTTCCGACAACATTTTGTGATTTAATTTCAATAATAAAAAAAGTATTATTTTTATATACAAAAATACTATAATCTGGTAATAATTTTTTTGATAAAAATACATTTCAGTTTAAATTATGATATTTCTTTAAATAAACATAAATGGCATGTTTTTTAAAAAAAGAAAATAATTCTTTTTCGCCTTCAAAAGCAAGACCAGTTTTTGTATTTGCCCCACCAATTCCTTTTTTAACCATTATTATCATCCAATCTTTTTTTTGCCAAATTAAAATATTCATTATTATTTTCTATTCCTATAAAATTTCTATTATATAATTTACATACTATACCAGTCGTACCTGAACCCATAAATGGGTCTAAAACAATATCATTTTCATTAGTACATGCAATTATAATCCTTTTTAAAAGATCCAATGGTTTTTGTGATGGATGTTTACCATAAATTTTTTCTATTGCTTTTGGAGTAGATATCGCTCAAACACTTCGCATTTGTTTATTTTCATTCTTAAAATTATCATCTTCTCATTTAGAAAATTTCATATCTTTATAATTAAAAACATGTTTAAAATTAATATCTTTTTTTGCTCATATTAATGTTTCATGACTAGCAGTAAAATTTCTACAACCAATATTAGGTGTACAATTTGGTTTATATCAAGATATATCATTAAGTATATGAAAGTTTAGTTCTTGTAAAATAAAACCACATACATAAATAGAATGATAAGTACCACTAACTATTAAAGTTCCATTTGGTTTTAAAATTCTTTGACATTCTTTAATTCATTTTAAATGAAAATTATAATTTTCAATAAATCCTTTACTTCTATCTCATTCGCCTTTATTTACAGACGTTCTTTTACCAGAATTAACACTATATCCATTATTTGATAAAAAATAAGGTGGATCAATAAAAATAAAATTAATAGACTCACTTTCTAATTTTGCCATTTCAATAAAACTATCTCCTAAAATAAGATTTAATTTATCAACTTTATTTGAATTAAAATTATTTAATTTAGATATATTTTCTTTATTATTTTTATTTTCAACATCTTTTATTTTCTCTTTTACAATCTCCATTTATTAACACACCTAACTACTATTCTTTTTTTTACTTTTTTATAACAATTTTAATTTCTAAATATATTTAGAAATTAATGTTCATCAAAATCTTGTAAAATTTTTTTTATTTCATTTGTTGATAAATTAGGTTTAGATAAAATACTTTTAGTAGGTTTTCCAATTGTATTTTCTTTATCTAAATCAAAAATAGTTAATTGTCTCTTTCTATTTTTAGTAATTATTGTTTTTTCTTTTTGTATTCAAGTAAATTCATAATTTAAGACCTTATTTCCTTTCTTATTTTTTTTAAAACTTAAACTAATATTAGATACTTTATTTATTTCATTAATTGCTTTTTTAATAGTTTCTCTTTCAAAATCATAACGTTTAAATTTATCATTATAAACATAATCACTAATATTCAAACCAAATAACTCTTTTAAATCCTTAGTTGTTATATATCTTTGATTTGTTTGTTTGCTGTCATCAGTCCAACTACATATAAATTTATATAATGTTAAACTATGTTTTGATTTAAAAGCACATACACTATTTAAATCAACTTTCGTATAATCTCTTATTAATAATTCTAAATAAGGCATAAACATTTTAGTAAGTTCAACCACAAAAAAAGGTTCTCTTGGTTTTCAAACTGATGAGTTAATAACTACTCCTACATATTCAGCACCATAATTATCAACAAACTCTACATAAGTTTTATGAATTAGACCACGAATTAATTTACGATATCTTGGATATCTATTTGTACTTTCTAATTCTAATTTATTAAAAAAATCTAATTTATTCAATTTTATTGTTGTATCATTTTTACCAAAAGCATTAATTTGTTTAAAAATTAAATGTAATGCCTTTTCTTCTTCAAGTGTAAATTTAGTATTCATACGTGCTAAAAAATTTGAATAATATATATTTAATTCTTTATTATTTTTAATAATATTTTTATTTTCCATAAATAACTCCTTGTCAAAATATTCCATATATCATATATATCATATCATGTAGTACGAGTTTAAATAATAGATAAACTCGTACTACATGTTCTCTCTAACTCGTACTATAAATGAATATATACAAATAATTTTGTATACAAAATAGGAAAAGAAGTATTTAATATTCTAACAGCAACATTAACTTCCATAAATTCTGTGAAAAATCATGAAAACATAGCACAATCAGTTGATATTCTTGCAATAAACAACGAACCATTACCAATATCACATTCTAATCAAGCAGAACCATCAACAAGTAATATTATTTAACTCTTGGATGTTTATCAAATAAATTTTAATATTAAAAGAGAAACAGATTTATCTGTTTCTCTTTTATACTATTTTCTTATTAAACAAAAGTAATTAATACCATTGGCGCATTATCACCAGTTCTGTTGTCTACTTTAATTAACTTTGTATACCCACCATTACGGTCTTTGTATCGATCAGCAATGTTAGTAAATAATGTTGGAATAACACCATCTTTTTCATGCTCTTTAGTTACAATTTTACGTAATTTAGCAATTGCTTGACGTCGTGAGTGTAAGTCACCACGTTTAGCTAAAGTAACTAATGGTTCAACAAAACTTTGTAATCTCTTAGCTCTTGTTTGCGTTAAGATTAATTTTCCGTGAACAATTAATTCACTAGCTAGGTTACGCATTTCTGCATCAACTTTAGCACTATCTCTTCCTGTATCATTAATATATGACATATTATTTGTTCCTCCTTTTTAGTTCTTATTAGAAAATTCTAAGTTATTTCTTGCTACACAGTCTTCAATTTCTTTAACAGATTTTGAACCTAAATGTTTAATTAACTTAATTTCTTCTAAACTTTTCTTGGCAATATCACCTAAAGTTTTAAATCCATCACGTTTTAAACAGTTGTATGAACGAACTGTTAAGTTCAATTCTTCTAATGCTAAATTTAAACTATCATTTTCTTTTTCATTAATAATTGAAATAACTTCAAAGTTTTTAACATTATCATCTAAATTAATAAAGAATTCAATATGACTCATTAAGATTTTAGCTGCCATAGCAATGGCTGAGGCTGCTTTAATTGAACCATTAGTTTGGACACCAATTGTTAACTTTTCATACTCAACATCTTTAATAGTTTTAGTAACTGGTTCTACTTTGTAGTCAACTTTTGAAACTGGTGAGTAGTCAGCATCAATAGCGATAATTCCTGAACTGTTAGCAATTTCTTTTTTATTGTTTTCAAAAGATGAATAACCACGAGATTTCTTAACGAATAACTCCATATCGAATACTACGTTTCTTGAAGTTGTTCTGGCAATTACTAAGTCTGGATTTACTACTCGTACTTCAGTTGGGCAAATAATATCACCAGCAGTAATTTCTTGTTCACCTGTTACATTAATTTTTAAGTTAGTAATTTTTTCTTCTTTTTGGATCTCCCCATCAAAAGCTAAAACTAAGTCTTTAACATTTAAAATTATTTCTGAAACATTTTCGATTACGCCTTTAACAGCAGTAAATTCATGCGATACACCAGCAATTTTAATAGCGTAAACAGAAATCCCTGGCACAGAAGACAGTAATGTTCTTCTTAAAGCGTTAGCTAAGGTTGTTCCATAACCACGTTCTAATTGATTAACAACGAACTCAGTGTAATGAGTAGTGCTGTTTTCACTATTTAAACTAAATTTTGGTTTTAAAAATTGTTGTTCCATATTTTATTTTCACCTGCTTTATTTTCTTGGTTTTTTTGGTGGACGACAACCATTATGCGGGATTGGTGTCACATCATTTAGATCTTTCATTTCAAATCCTAGTGCTTGTAAACTACGGATTGCTGGTTCTCTTCCAGGTCCTGTTCCATTTACATAAACACTTAAAATTTTGGCTCCGTGTTCGATAGCTGTTTTACCAGCAGCTTCAGCTGCTAGTTGGGCTGAGTGCGGCGTTGATTTACGAGTTCCTTTGAATCCAACTGCTCCAGCACTAGATCAAGCAATTACGTTACCATTAAGATCTGTGATAGTAACAATTGTATTATTGAAACTGGCTTTGATAAATACTTTTCCTTTGAAAAAATTAGGATTAGCTTTGATTTTTTTCTTAACTGTTGTTTTTATGTTCATTATTTCTATCCTCCTAATTAGCTTGCTTTTTTCTTGTTAGCAACCGTTTTACGTGGTCCCTTGCAAGTTCTAGCATTAGTTTTAGTTGATTGTCCACGTAATGGTAATCCTTTACGATGACGAATTCCACGGTAACATCCGATTTCCATTAATCTTTTAATGTTTAATGAAACTTCACGTCTTAATTCACCCTCAGTTTTACATTTTTTCTCGATTAATTTACTAATAGCAGTTACTTCGTTTTCACTTAGTTCGTTAACTTTTTTACTCTCAGCAATTTTTAGTTCTTTTAAAATTGAAGAAGATTTGCTACGTCCAATTCCATAGATTCTTGTTAAACCAATAACAGTGTGTTGGTTTCCAGGAATATTTACTTGGGCAATTCTTCGACTAGCGTTGTTCGTATTTGTTGTCATATTTTATTTTTCCTCCTATTTATCCTTGACGTTGTTTGTGTTTAGGGTTTTCGCAAATGATTACGTTACGTCCTTTGCGTTTAATTGGTTGACATTTGTCACAAATTTTTTTAACTGATGCTTGTACTTTCATCATTTTTCTCCGATCAGAATATTAATTTTCTTCGTTTTCTTCTTTTTTATGAGTTACAGGTGGAATACGATAACGGAAAGTTATCCGTCCTTTACTTAAGTCATATGTTGATAGTTCAACTTTAACATGATCATTTTTAATAATTTTAATGTGATTGATTTGCAACTTACCGCCTAGTGTTGCTGTAATTAATTCATCACTATCAAAGTCTTTTAGTTTAATTTTAAAAGTAGCATTTGGTAGTACTTCTTTTACGATCGCTTCACACTCAATAGTATTTTCACTAGGTTTTTTTTCTTTTAGAAATTTCGGTTTTGCTTGTTGTTTTGGTTTTGCCATTACTTACAACACCTCATTAGTTTCTTGATTGTTATCTAAAATTGTTAGTACTTCACAACCATCATCTGTTATTAAGATAGTGTGTTCAAAGTGGGCAGTTTGCAGATAATCAGCAGCAACTACCGTTCACTTATCGTCTAACATAATCACTTTATCTGTTGTCATTTGAACCATGGGTTCAATACAGATGGTCATATTTTTTTGTAATTTAATGCCTCTGTCAGGTTTGCCGACATTAGGAATTGCTGGGTCTTCGTGAAGTGATTTACCAATACCATGTCCAGTATACGATGTTGGTAAACAAAAGCCTTGGCTTTCTACATAAGTTTGAATGGTGTTACTAATATCACCAATTCGTACTCCAGGTCTAATAATTGCGATTGCTTTATTGAGCGACTCACGTGTCACATCAATAATTTTTTGTTGTTCTGCAGTTGGTGAACCAACGCACACAGTAAACGCAGCATCGCCATGATATCCATTAATACTAGCACCAGCATCAATTTTAACAAGATCATTTTGTTTAAATGGTTTATCATTGGGAATACCGTGAATTAGTTGCTCATTAACTGAAACACAAATTGTGGCTGGAAATCCATGATAATTTAAGAATGATGGTTTAGCATTATGTTCTTTAATAATTCCTGAGGCAACTTTATCGAGGTCTTTACCTGTTGTTCCAACTTTAATTATTTTTTTTAATTCGTGATGAATTAATGCTACTACTTTACTAGCTGCTCTAATATTTTGAATTTCTTTTTCACTTTTAATGCTAACCATTGTCATTCTCCAATAAATATTGTTCAATTGTTGCTCTTACTTTATCATTTTCAAGGTTAGCGTCAATAGTTTTTAACAAACCTTGATTTTGGTAATATGTTACTAGTGGCAATGTTTCTTTTTTATAAACTTGCAACCTTGTTTTAATGGTTGCTGCTTTATCATCAGAACGTTGAATTAATGTTTGATTGTCAATATCGCATTTATTATTAATCTTGGGGGGAGAAAATTTAAGATTGTACACACGACCACATTGCAGACAAACTCGTCTTGATGATAAACGGTCAACAACCGTTTGTTCATTAATTGCCAAATATAAAACTAAAATTGGTTTATTAATAGTTAATAATGTTTTATCAAGATAGAATGCTTGGTCAATGGTACGAGGATAACCATCAAGAATGAAATCTGTTGTTTTAATATCTAGTTGCTGCAATCTCGCAGCAACCAATTTATTAGTGATTTCATCAGGAACGTATTGTCCTGCATCCATATATTCTTTGGCTTTAATTCCTAAAGCATTACCATTTTTGATATTGCTCCGGAAGATATCACCAGTTGATAAATGGATTAATCCATATTTTTTTACAATGAAGTCTGATTCAGTACCTTTCCCAGCACCTGGCAAACCTAAAATAATTAAATTCATTTTCTACCCCTAAAGTTTAAGTTCATAAATGCTCTTTGGCATTTTTGTTATCTTTATAATTTAAGAATGAATGTTGGGTAATTCGTCCTTTGATTTGTTTTGTGGTATCAAGCGCCACCCCAACCATAATAATCAAACCTGTTCCTCCTACAGCAAGTGAAGAAGGGAGGTTAGTAAACTTAGAAATTAAGAATGGTGTCACAGCAACGGCAGTTAAGAAGAAGGCACCAACCGTACTTAAACGATTTAACATTCTTTTAATATATACTTCTGTTTCTTTTCCTGGTTTAACACCAGGGATATACGTTCCTGATTTCTGGAAGTTTTTTGCCATTTGTTCGGGATTTATTTGCACTTGGGCATATAAGAATGTAAACATAATAGTCATTATGGCAAAGATAGTAATTCCTGGTCACGACTGTAGCGATAGATAATTCTTAGCAAAGATGGCAAACCCACTTGTTGGGCTTAGAATTTGGGCCACAGTCATGGGAGCAGTAATTAATGCCGAGGAGAAGATGACAGGGATAACTCCTGCCGAGTTAACTTTTAAGGGTAAATAAGAACTCTTATCACCCTTAAGGGTCAACCCACTTCCGGTTTGTTGAATTGGTAGATGTCGTTCTGATTCGCTAAAGAAAACAACGACAAGGATAATTAATAAGAAGGCTGCGAAGTACAAGGCGAATTTTAATGCATCTTGGAAGACAACACCATTATTAGTATCTGGTCCAACTCAATATTTAAATGTTGACGCTAAATTAAATGGTAAGTTAGCAGCAATTCCACCAAAAATAATTAATGAAATGCCGTTACCAATACCACGATTAGTAATCTGATCGGCCATTCACAATGACAACATGGTTCCAGCTAATAAAATAGCGGGAATTAATACGTAATAAAATGTGGCAGGTCCAGCAGCGCTAGATCCATCGCTTCAATCAACGGAAATAATGTGCTGTGATTGTAAACCTAAAATAGTAGCAAACCCTTGCATAATTGCAAATGGGACTGTCAATACTCGGTTCATTAATTCTAATTTTTTCTTACCTTTTTCTCCTGATTTCGCTCATCTCGTTAAAGTTGGTACAACATCAGTTGATAATAACTGCACAATAATAGAGGCAGTAATGTAAGGCGAGACACCAAGTGCGAAGATTGAGAATCTACTAATGGCACCTCCACCTAACATTGAAATTAAATTAAAGAATTCTATTCCACTACTATTACTATTGTTTAAATCCTGGTTTAGAGTCACTCCCGGAACGGTTATAAATGCTCCAACACGAAAGATGAATAAAATAAAAATGGTAAATAAAATTCTAATAATAACTTCTTTATACTTTTTTATTAATTCACGAGTTGTTGTGAACACTTAGATCACCTCAGCTTTTCCTCCGGCTTGTTCAATAGCAGCAACAGCTGCTATTGAAAATTTATGTGCTTTAATAGTTTTGACACTTGTTAATTCACCTTTAGCAAGTACTTTAATACCATCTTTTTTATTTCTAATTAATCTTAATTCGAATAAAACTTCAGGTGTAATATCAATCGCTTCTATTAGGTTAATTTGTTCTAAGTTAACAATACTATAGTTAGTTGTTGTAAAGTTAGTAAATCCACGTTTTGAAACACGACGGTATAAAGGTGTTTGTCCACCTTCAAATCCAGGTCTTGTTCCACCACCGGTACGAGCGTTTTGTCCTTTAGTTCCTTTTCCAGCAGTTTTACCTTTTCCAGAAGAAGTTCCACGTCCAAGACGTTTGATGTCTTTTCGTGAACCAGTGGTTGGTTTTAAGTTATGTAATGTTGTTTCCATAGTTCACCTCTAACCGTTAGTGCGCTTAGCAATAGTGGTTTTTTTATCGTTATTTTTGGCAAAATATGCTGCTGGTTTAACAGCAGCAAGACCATCAATAGTAGCTCTTGCTAAGTTAATTTTATTCTTTGAGCGAAATGCTTTTGAATAAATGTTATGAATGCCAGCTAATTCTAAAATATCACGGGCAGCACCACCAGCCTTAATTCCAATACCTTCTTTGGCAGGTTTTAGTAGAATCTGACTTCCACAGTATTTTCCTGTTATTTCATGGACAATAGAATTGTTATTAGCAGTGATGGTAATAGTTGTTAAGTTTTTGTGGGCAGCTTCAATGGCTTTTTTAATAGCATCAGGAACTTCATTGGCTTTAGCTATTCCTAAACCAACAACACCTTTACCATTACCAATGGCAACTGTTGCTGAGAAACGTAGTCTTCTGCCACCGGTAGTAACTTTATTAATTTTTCTGATTCAGATAACTTTTTCAGTAAATTCACTAACCGGTTTTGGTTTTCTTTCAAAACTTTTACGAGGACCACGCTCTTTGTTGTTGCCGCGATTATTTCTATTTGGTTGTGATGAATCGTTTCTTTTGAATTTGTTATCAGTCGCTGTTTTTGGTACTGTTTTAACTTCAGAGTTTACTGTATCATCTTTTTTAGTTGTTGTTTTATTGTCTAGACTCATACTTTAGTTCTCCTTCATTAGAATTCTAATCCAGCACTACGTGCTGCATCAGCGATTGCTTTCACTTTACCATGGTATAAATATCCACCACGATCAAAAACTACTTTTTTAATTTTTTTCTTGATTACTAATGTGGCAATGGTTTCGCCAAGTTTAGTGGCAGCTGCCATATTGCTTTTTGATTCTAAATCTTTAAAAGTTAATGTTGATACTCCAATAATTGTGTTAGCAGCAGTATCGTCAATAATTTGAGCATAAAAACTATTATTAGATTTAAAAATATTTAAACGTGGTCTTTCGCTTGTACCTTTGATTTTAGCACGGATACGAAATTGACGAGTTTGACGTTTGTCTGATTTATTTTTAGTCATTTTTGTTTCTCCTTAAGTGCAAGTATTAGGTTATTTACCCTTACCAGCAGCTTTTCCTTCCTTACGACGAATGTGTTCGGTTTTATACTTAATTCCTTTACCTTTGTAAGGTTCAGGAGTACGGTATGCACGAATTTGAGCTGCAACTTCACCAACTAGTTGTTTATCAATTCCACTAACTTGTAGGATAGTTGGTTTAGGAGCTACGATTGTAATTCCTAATGGAATTTCGAATTTAACGGGGTGAGAGAAACCTAAGTTTAAGTTCAGAACATTGTCTTGAACGGCAGCACGGTATCCAACACCATTAATTTCTAATTCTTTCATGAAACCTTTTGATACTCCAATTAACATGCCATTAATTAGTGAGTTAGTTGTTCCATGAAGTTGCTTGTTATGTTTTTTATCATCAGGTCTTACTGTAGTGATGACGTTCTTATCTTGATCAAAGTTAATATTAATATTTTTTGGTAAAGTTTTCTTTAAAGAACCTTTTGGTCCTGTAATAGTTAGAAAATTGTTTGTATCAAGAATGATAGAAGTATTTTCCGGAATTGTAAGAACGCGGTTACCGATACGTGACATATTGAGTTACTCCTTATCATACATAAGCAATTACTTCGCCACCAAGGCCAAGTTTTTTTGCTTGTTTATTTGTCATAAGACCTTTTGATGTGGAAATGATTGCGATTCCGTAACCATTTAAAACAGTAGGAAGTTCTTTATGTTTTGTATACATTCTTAATCCTGGTTTCGAAATTCTTTTTAATCCAAGGATTGAACTTTTACCAGTATGTACTAGTAACATTTCTAATTTAGGTTTTTTTAATGCTTCTTCAGTGATACGATATTTTTCAATGTAACCATTTTTCATTAAGATTTCAGCAATTTTAACTAATTCTTTTGATGAAGGTACACTAACTACTCTGTGTTTACTACTATCTGGGGCAGTAATAGCGTTACGAATAACGGTAAGCATATTACTTATTGGATCTGTCATCATAATTATATACCTCCTATCATGATGCTTTTCTAATACCAGGGATTTGTCCTTGGTATGCTAAACCACGAAAGCAAATACGGCATAACATAAACTTACGAATAACCGCATGAGGACGGCCACATTTTTGACAACGTGTGTATGCTTGTGTACTAAACTTTGGTTTACGGGCTTGTCTTATTTTTAATGAAGTCTTTGCCATCTGTTATCCCTCCTGCTTTCCTGATTTTTTAAATGGTAATCCCATTTTTTTCAATAACATAAATGCTGTTGAATTATCAGGGGTTGTTGTAACGATTGTTATTTCCATACCGCGAACTTTATCTACTTCTTCGTAGTTAATTTCTGGGAAAATGATTTGTTCTTTAATTCCAACAGTATAGTTACCATTTTGGTCAAAAGCTTTTGCTGATAAACCTTGGAAGTCACGAATTCTTGGTAAAGAAATTGCGATAAATTTGTCAAGGAATTCATACATTTTTTGTCCTCGTAATGTAACTTTACATCCGATTGGCATTCCTGCTCTTAACTTCAAACCAGCAATTGATTTTTTGGCTTTAGTAACTACTGGTTTTTGACCAGTAATTTTTGCTAATTCTGCTACTGCTTTATCAATGGCTTTGGGATTGGCACTTGCATCTCCCACACCAATGTTAATAACAATTTTTTCAATTTTAGGTACTTGCATGATTGATTTAAAATTTAGTTCTTTTTGCAGTTGCGGAATAATAGTTTTATTGTATTTTTCTTGTAAACGATTCATTTTTATTCTGTTACTCCTTTATTAGCGTAGTTCTGCATTAGAACGTCGTGATACACGAATTTTTTTATCATCTTTAATGATGTACCCAATTTTAGTTGTTTTTTTATCTTTTGCTTTTCCTTCAATAATCATGACGTTTGAAATGTGAATGCTAGCCTTAACTTCCATAATTCCACCTTCTTGATCATTTTGGGTTGGCTTTTTATTTTTCTTAGACATAATTCCTTCAATAATAACGCGGTTAGTTTCACGAAGTACTTGCATAATAGGACCAGTATGACCTTTATGTTTTCCAGCAATAATTTTAACTTGGTCGCCTTTTTTTAATTTAGTATCAAGACTAATAACTGGTTTCTTTTTGCTTGCCATTTACTCAATCCTCCTAAACAATTTCTTCTGCTAAAGAAGCAATTTTGTTATAACCACGATCTTTAACTTCACGAGCTAAGACACCAAATACTCTCGTACCACGTGGTGTTTTATCTTCTTTAATAATGACAACGGCGTTATCATCAAACTTTACAACTGAACCATCATCACGTTTCACACCGAATTTACTACGCACAACAACTGCTTTAATAACTTGCCCTTTTTTGATAGCACTATTTGGTGTTACTGATTTTGCAGAACATACTACAATATCACCAATCTTAGCGAATTTTTTGGTACTTCCACCCATTACTCTAATTACCATAACTTCTTTAATGCCAGTGTTGTCAGCCACATTGGCTCACGATAGATTTTGTAACATATCTTTTGTCTTCCTGGTTTAATTAAGCTTTTTTAACGATTGTTTTAGAATCAATGATTTTTAACAAACGGAAACGTTTTAGAGCTGATAAGGGACGAGATGAAATAATTTCAACTTTATCACCGATTTGGGCTTGGTTATTTTCATCATGGGCATGATATTTTTTAGTTGATTTAAAACTTTTACCATACATTGGGTGACGTTTTGAAGTTTCAACGACAACAGTGATAGTTTTATCACTTTTGTTTGAACTTACGATTCCGATGAAGGTTTTACGTTGTTTATTTGGAACAATATTTGTCATTATGCTTTGTCCTCCTGTGGTTTAGTAGTTTTTTTAGATGATGATGTTTTAGATGCTGATTTAGGTGCTGTAGTTTTTGGTTTTACTGTCTTTTTGTTAGTAGCAACTTTTTTAACAGCAGGTTTTGCTTTAGTTACTTCTTTTGTTTCTACATTTTCAACAGTTTCTGTTGAATTAGTATCTTGTGCTTTGGTTGCTTTTTTTTCAACTTTAGCAGTTTTTTTTGTTTTTTTAATTTCTTTTTTGTCTTCTACTAAAACCATTTTGTTAATATTTAATGGTTTTATTGTTTCGCCATTTAGAGATCTTAAACTTAATTCAGTTTTAATACGTGCAATGTCCTTACGAAGATTATTAATCATGTGAGGTGCTTCTAGTTTACCTAACGCTTTTTGAATACGTAAAGCAAACAATTGTACACGAAGTGTTTCTTCGTCTTGTTGTAATTCTAAAGTTGGCTTTTTTTTAATTACTTGCATTTCCATTTGCTTCACCCAATTCTGTTGTTAATTGATTAACAGGATTTATTTCTTGCGTTACTTCTCTAGTAACAATTTTACATTTAATTGGCAACTTATGCATTGCTAAGCGTAGTGCTTCGCGCGCAGTTGCTTCATTTGGATATGATACTTCAAACATTACTGTACCTTTTTTTACAACGGCAACTCAATGGTCGATTGAACCTTTTCCAGAACCCATACGTACTTCTGCTGGTTTACGTGTAATTGGCAATTGGGGAAAAATTCTAATTCAAACTTTTCCACCACGTTTCATATAACGTGTCATCGCAATTCTGGCTGCTTCGATTTGTCTTTCTGTAATGTAAGAACCATCTTCAGCACGTAATCCATAAGTTCCAAAAGCAACGGTTTTACATCCTTTTGCTGTTCCTTCGTAACTTAGACGGTGAACGCAAGAGTGTTTATATCTTTTAGGAATAGCCATTTCTTACCTTACCTCCTTAGTTGCTTGGGGACGTTTGTTAGTAGTGTTTGAGCGATTGTTATCGTTTGAACGGTTAATATTTGGACGTCTGTTGTTATTTGGTCTTTGGTTGTATTTTGAAAGAATTTCTGGTTGTGTTGTATCTTTTCCAGTAAGAATTTCACCTTTATATACTCAAACTTTAATTCCAATTTGACCGAAAGTTGTTTTAGCAGTAGCAGTAGCATAGTCAATATTACTACGTAATGTTGCTAGTGGGACACTGCTTTCTGAATAACCTTCTTCACGAGCCATATCAGCTTCGCCAAGTCTTCCTGAAACACGAGTTTTGATTCCTTTTGCTCCAGCACGAAGTGCTTTACGAATTGCTAATTTTTGAGTTGTACGGTGTGACATACGAGCACCAATTTGTTGTGCTAATGTATTAGCAATAATTTGTGCATCGATATCGGGGTTTTTAATTTCCATAACATTGATTCTAATACCAATTTTACGGTTTTTAATTGTTTTACGAACAAGTGTTGTTAAGACTTCAATGTTTGCTCCGCCTTGCCCTAAGACTGAACCAACACGAACACAGTGGATAAATAAGATAATTTGTGATTTAGTTCTTTCAATTTCAATTTTAGAAACTCCTGAAGTTGTTAAGTGAGCAAATAATGCTCCTCTAATCTTGTGGTCTTCTAAAATTCATTTTGCTAAATCTTCATCATTAGTTGCATATCAACGTGATTGTCAATCTTTGTTAATACCATATCTTAATCCGTTTGGACTAACTTTGTGACCCATATTGCTTATTTACCTCCTAATTGTCGCTAACCACAATAGTGATTTTGCTTGTTCTTTTTAAGATTTGAAATGCTCTACCATGAGCACGGGGCATAAATCTCTTCATAGTCGGACCTTCATTAACAAAGATTTCTTTAATTCTTAGTCTATCGGCTTCCATTCCATGATTGTTTGCGGCGTTTGCCACAGCTGAGTTGATTAGTTTAGTAATTGGTTTTGCTGAGCGTTTTTGTTCGTGAGCTAGAATTACTAGAGCTTTAGCAACAGCGTTACCACGAACTAAATCAGCTACTAAACGCACTTTTCTGGGACTAATGCGTAATTTGTCTAAATGAGCTTTTGCTTCCATAAGTTCTATCTCCTAACGTTTTTCTTGTCAGAACCGTGACCACCAAATTTACGTGTGGGTGCGAATTCTCCTAATTTATGACCAACCATATCTTCTGTTACATAGACTGGTAAGTGAGTTTTTCCATTGTGTACTCCGAAGGTTTGGCCAACAAATTCAGGGAAAATTGTTGATCTACGAGATCATGTTGTAATAATTTTTTTTGATTTATTTTTATTTTGGACTTCCACTTTTTTCAATAGATGACTATCTGCAAAGGGTCCTTTTTTTAAAGATCTTGCCATATTTTATTTCCCTCCTACTTTGTTGCATTTCGTCTTCGGACGATTAATTTGTTTGATGCTTTTTTAGTATCACGAGTTTTTAATCCTAATGCTTTTTTACCTCATGGTGTGACAGGGGCTTTTCTTCCGATTGGAGCTTTACCTTCTCCTCCTCCATGTGGGTGGTCGTTAGGGTTCATAACACTACCACGAACAGTTGGTCTGATACCTTTTCAACGGTTTCTTCCAGCTTTACCAATATTAACTAAGTTAAAGTCTTCATTACCAACAACACCAATGGTTGCACGACAGTTGCTTAATACTTTTCTAACTTCACCTGAGCTAAGTTTTAATAAAGTATATTTAGCACTTTCATCACGACCAAGGATTTGAACGCTTCCACCAGCACTACGTGCCATTTGTCCACCTTTTCCTGGTTTTAATTCCACGTTGTGAACAACTGTTCCTTGTGGAATTTGTGATAATGGTAGACAGTTCCCAACAATGATATCGATTTTAACAACATCACTGTTTTCACCGCTTAATAATTTGTCGCCTACCTTAATTCCTTTTGGAGCTAAGATGTAACGTTTTTCACCATCAAGGTAAAAAATTAAACAAATGTTAGCATTACGGTTTGGATCGTACTCAATTGTTTTAACTGTTCCAACAATATTGTCTTTATTACGTTTAAAGTCAATAATACGGTATTTACGTTTGTGGCCATTACCTTGGTGTCTTGTTGTAATTTTACCTTGGTTATTTCTACCACCTTGTTTAACTAAATTTACCAATAATGATTTTTCAGGACTATTATCAATAGTTAAGTTTTTTTTGTAATCAAGTATTGTCATATTACGTTGACCTGGGGTAATGGGATTAATTTTTCTAATTGCCATAATATATTTCTCCTTCCAAGCTCATTATTGTTCTTCAGAACTAAACAGACTTAGTTGTTCACCAGGAGCTAATTTAATCAGAGCTTTTTTAACTGCTTGCGTTTTTCCAACGAATCGTCCAACAGTTTTTGTTTTTGGTTTACTATTAATAATATTAACGGAAGAGACTTTAACTTCAAAAATTTGTTCGAAAGCTTTTTTAATGTGACTTTTATTAGCCTTACGGTTAACAGTGAAAGTGTATGTGCCTTCAGCCATTTGTTTGTAAGTTTTTTCAGTTAATATCGGTTGTTTTATAACTTCACTTAAATGCATATTAAATTAAAGCCTCCTCAACGATTTTGATTGCTTCAGTAGTAAATAAAACTTTTTTAGCATTTAGTAAATCGTAAATATTAATGCTTGTAGCAGCAATTGTTGTTGTTCTAGGTAAATTGCGACCTGATTTGATAACTAACTCTTTATTGCTTGTTCCAGTAATAACTAAAGTTTTGTTGTTTGCTAATTCTAAATTTGTTAAAGTTTCTAACATAGTTTTAGTTGATGGTTTTTCAAATTTTAAATCATCAATTACCATCATGTTTGAATTTTGAAACTTAGCAGCTAGCGCTGATTTTAAGGCTAATCTTCTTACTTTTTTTGGTAAACCAATTAAGTAATTACGATCAGGTGTTGGTCCAAAGACAATTCCCCCACCTTTTCATTGTGGTGAACGGATTGATCCTTGACGGGCATTACCTGTACCTTTTTGTTTTCATGGCTTTCTTCCTCCACCAGCAACTTCGGCGCGACTTTTTACAGCGTGTGTTCCTTGACGTTTAGAAGCATTGTAACTTAATAAACTATCAAATTGTGCTTGCTTGTGTGGTTCAATTCCTCAAATTTTTTCATTTAAAGTTAATTCGCTAACTTTTGTTCCAGCGTTGTTAACAACATTAATTTTCATTTTGCTATCCTCCATAATTAACTTTATTGTCCATCGGCAGGATTAACTGTTGATTCTTGATTTCTAACAACTAATTCTACTGGTGTTTTGGGAACTGATTTTTTAACTGCTTGTTTAATAACAAGGAATCCTAGTTTTGGTCCTGGAACTGAACCTTTAACTAAAATATAATTATTTTCTCTATCCACTTTAATAACTTCTAAGTTGGCAACACTACGTGTAACATTTCCCATTTGCCCTGGCATTGGTTGTGATTTGAACACGCGGTTAGCGTTAATTGATCCTGTAGAACCCATCTGACGGTGTAATCCAGACCCGTGTCCCATTGGACCACGTGATTGGTTATGGCGTTTAATACGTCCTGAAAATCCTTTACCTTTTGAAGTTCCTTGAACATCAACGAATTCACCGGCAGTGAATACGTCGGCAACGCTAATAAGATCTTTATGATTAAATCCGACCATGTTACGAATTTCTCTCACGAAGCGCTTAGGTTGACTATCGGCCTTTTTAAAGTGCCCGATTTCTGGTTGATTTGATAAAGTAACACGAAGGTCAAAAGCTGCAAGTTGTAAACTGTTGTATTTATCTTTTACATCTGTTTTAACTTGACTTACTACGTTTGGTTGTACTTCGATAACTGTTACTGGAACTAGTTGTCCGTTGTTTAAGAAAACTTGTGACATTCCTAGTTTCTTACCTAAGATTCCTTTCATAATTTCCTCCTATGGAATAACGTAAATCTTTTGATTTACGCTTTTTTCTTATTAACTTTTTTGGGTGCTTGGTTTAAAGTTGATTTTTTTTCATCTTTAGATTCGATAATCAAAGAGATACTTACGCTGTTAGGAATTGTGATTCCACTTAGTGCATTTAAAGATTTTGGTGACAATTGGGCACCAATCATTCTTTTGTGAGTTCTCTTCTCAAATTGTTCACGTGAATCTTTATGTTTATGTGGTGAACGAAGAATTGTGAAAATTTCTTTATTAGTTGGTAATGGAACTGGCCCTACTACTGCAGCACCTTCTTTTTTTAACACTTCTTTGATTTTTTGTGCTATTTGGTCAAGTGCTGAGTGATCGTAACTTTCTAAACGAATTTTTACTTTGTCTCCTATGATTGCCATTGGCTATATCCTCCTTAGAACGAATTAATAAAATAAAGAACAAAACATGTGATATAATGACAACTTATATCAGCGTATCAGCATTGATACATAACAACCATGCTTTGTAAGTATAGCATAGTGTAGTAGTGAAGGGAATAGCAAATTAGAAAAAAATAAAAATATTTTTATATAGTAAATTTAAGGTTATTTTCATGAAATAATAAAAATAAACTATCAACTTATAAGGTGGTAGTTTATTTAAATAGTTTTTAATTACTTATACTATTCTTAGTACAAACAGTTGTTGGCTTTTGGTTAGAAAGTTCCTGTTCTAAACTGTTAGATGATTTTATTGATTCTGTATTATTTTTTATTATTGTTGGTTCCTTTTTGCTATATATTCAGTAGATTGTTCAAGAACAAAATTTATAATTTCATTCGGAATTATCGCTTTGGTGGATAAAAAATGATTTTCGGTAACTTTTCCATTGAATTCTAATTATAAAGTAATAAAAATGCTGTTAATTTTCATTATTTTTATTCATTATCCGTTAAGTCAATAATTTCGATTTCATTTATTGATAAATTAGGTGTAATTTCAAATTGGTTTTTTCTAAACATGTCTGCTATTTCTTTTTAAAATTAAGGCGAAATAATTTCCAAACCCAGTATAATAAAAATTAATGTTATGACCAGAAAAAATATCTCTAAACCTTTGTTCAGGCAACATTTTATTAATATAATTATATTCATTAGGTATTTTTTAGGATTATCTGTCTCTCATAAGACAACATCTATTTCAATATTTCTTTGAATGCTACGTTTTATTAAATATCTAAATTCAAAATCTGAAAGAGGAAATGAATATCCTAAAAAAATTATTTTTTTTGCTTCTAATAATTCATCATATGCAAATTTTCATACATTAGAAAATAATTGTGATGATAATTCTTTAAACATTGTTGGAGTAAATAATTTTGGTTCTAATTGATTAAGACTACTTCTATCAGAAGTACAACTACACTTTTCGCAAGTTTTCATTAAAGAATCATCAAAAATACAATCCGCTTTCTTTTGATCATTAAATATAATTAATGTCCCACATGAAATACATGAAAATCAATTCACTGAACCATGTATTTTTATAAAAGGAATTTCTTTGATATCTTTATCTTGTTTATGTTTATCACCAAAAATCTTATAATAAGATTTATTAAAACAATAATTAATATTTAAGTCATTTTTTTCAAGATAATTTTCAAAAATACAATCCCAGTTTGTAGTAATTATAGAAATATCATTATTAGATGATTTTATGTAAGTAATAACATCCAAGTAATCTTTTGTTTTAAAATTATGCTTATTGTTTTCATCATTAAAATAATATATGAATAATAGCATTAAAGAATTTTTAATTATACTTATTTTAGAATAATCAAATCCATTTAATTGGTTACGAAAATCTATTGCCTTATCGAAAATAGTAAATATATCTTCTAATGAAATATGTTCTCCACCTTCTAACTTTCTTCTCAATTCTTCTTTACATTTTAATAATTCAGAATATAACCTGTCATTATCACTATTATTTCATACTAATATCTTGTTATATTCATCTTCATTTTTTGCTACATCAACTCTAAAATAGCTTTTTAATATAAATAAAACAACATCTATATATTCATATATGGTATGTGGTACACGGCAGTCCAAGTATGAGTATTTATTTTAGAAATACATATAATATTAAATCCATGATATAACATTATTATCTTTAATAATTTTAAAAATAAATTAAGGAGAAATTATGGGTGTAGTTTGAAAAAAAAGAAAATGATAAGAAAAACAGATATGATGGAGTGATAATTAAATATGCTAACGAGTTAGCTAGAAAATATAGCAAATTAACTCTAGAGGAACAAAAAGCATTGCATTTAATTTTTACGCTTTTAGCACCTTTTAAAAAAATCCAACAACTTTTCTAATTAACAAAGTTGATTTTTTTGAAAGACTAAATTTGAAAGGTGATAGTAAATATCAAAGATATAATGCTATTGCAAATAGTTTAATTTTAAAAACATTTATTGAAATTGATAATGATAAAATAAGTTCAAAAGGAGTGGTAATATATAATGTTGAATGAAGGAAGAAGGAACCTTATTTTGAAGTATCATTAAATCCAAAGTTTATGCCATATTTAGAACAATTTATTGATTATTATACAAAAATTGAAAGAATTATTAGGATTAAACCAAGAGACTTATGTTCAGAGCGGTAAATTTAATCGAGGTGCGTTTGAACGAGACACAATTAATAAAGCTCTTAAAGAAATAAACCTTGTATCTAACTGAACTTGTCAAGTAAAGTGGACAATAAAAAGAACCTTATATAATTATTATTATAAATGTTACATTAAATCTAATTTCATAGGAATAAACTTAATATTTGTTTGGGGATGAGATAATCGATATTCGATTGGACTCATTCCTTTTAATTTTGGTTGTGGTCGATGATTGTTGTAAAAATAAATATACTTAGGTAAATTTTCTTTAATTCATTCAATAGTTCGTTTTTTTCTTGGAATCTGATATAAGAATTCAGTTTTCATAGTTCCAAACCATGATTCTGTTGCTCCATTATCTGGATAATTTCCTCTTCTGGACATTGATATTTTTATACCTAACGTATCACATAAAGTTTTATAAGAAGGGTTGGTATAATGAAAACCTTGATCTGATTGTAAAATTTATGTTTTATACTTTCCAACATTAACTCAAGCTTGAATAATATTTTTTGTTACAAATGACATATCTAAACTTGAACTTATTTTGTAATCTAATATTTCATTATTGTGAAAATCCTTAACGATTGATAAATAATACGTTTTACCATTAGTTAGTAAATAGGTTATATCAGTGCCTAATTTTTGATTTAAACCAGTAGTTGCAAAATTACGGTCTAATAAATTATCATATCTTAAACTGCCAGATTTTAACCTATAATCAAACTTCTTTGTTCTAATTTTGGATTTTAAACCCATATTTTTCATATACCTATAAACAATATGTGGTTGTATGTTTAACTTATAAATTTTCTTTATTCAACAACAAATCATGTTATAACCATAAATTTCTTTGAACGCATAAAATGTACTTTTAATTATATTAGCAATAAATGGAATCCATTTATTAAACTGTTTCATACCATTGTTAAGTCATTTATAATAACCAGATTTTGAAACTTTTAATAATTTACAAAGGTAATTAACTGGATTTTTTGTTTGTAATTAAGATATCGCCTGGCACTTTCCCTTTGTCGATATCTCTAAATACTTTTTTAGATAATTCATTACCTCAATATATTGAATTAGTTCTTCTTTAGTCATTTCATTTAAATCAAGAGTTTTAGGTCTACCTTGCCGTTTACCTTTTGATTGGATACCTTTTCCTGGAATAAGACTATCTTCACCTAAAGTTCTTATAGATTTGCGTCATCTTTTAATACTACTTTTATCAACATTTAATATTTTACTTGCAGTAATACAACCTAAACCTTCTACTTTTTTTAACATTTCTATTTTTTCTTCTTTTGAATATCATTTATGCAGAAAATGAACACCTCTCTCAATAAAGTTTTACCACAAAATGGTTCTTTTTTGTGTCTACTTTATTATAGGTGATCAGTTTTACTGCTTATCATTTTTTCTAACTTATTGTTCAAAAAGTTAAGTTCATAATATTCATTTTCTGAAAGATTATTAACGATCTGAATTCAATTTGAGTTTAAATTATCATATTCTTCTTTTTGAATTTTTAATTGTTTTTCTAAGTTAAAAATTTCCTTTCTTGTGCTTAATATTTTTTTATCTTCTAAAATTGTTAAAGTATTATATGATTTTGTGAAATTATCAGTAATTTTTACTTCAGTAGTTTCGGTTTGTGTTGCTACTTCTTTAGTATTTGATTTGAAGTCAATAAAAATTCTATCTGTATCAGAATTACTTAATTTATCATTAATTACTACTTTTGATTGTTTATAATTAGTATTAGTAGAAAATTTTATTGTTAATCCGCCGTGTCTTTGTTTATCTTTTTCTCTATTATTTTTAAAGGTAGCATTTGGTTGATTTAAAATATCTTTAATATCTTGTTGTTTTGTTATTTGCTGAAATATTTGTGATTTATTTTTGTCTGTCATGTTAATATCTCCTTTTGAACATTAAAACTCATTTACTTTTAAAACAAAGCAATGGGTAAAAACTTATATATTGAATAACAACTACATGTTATCAAATTTTGTGTATTTTACAATTAGTTAAGTTTTAACCAAAATTGAATATTTGGGTTTTGAAAGTTCCTAGTTTTCAATTGTAAATTTTAATTTGTTCATCAACAAATTTTTTTTATACTTTCGTTGGGAATTAGAAATAAAACATCGTATCCGTTTTTACAATAGTGTCGCAGTCCATCAAATTTTATTCTCATTCGTTGTTTGGTTTTTCTAGTTCTTTCAAATTCAATAATCATGACTTTATTTTCATAGTGGACTAATAAGTCGGGATATCCTTTTTCTCGGTAACTTTCTGTTTTTAGTTCTTTTTCTGTTTTAATTATGTATAATTAATTTATGCAAATTAATATAGTTTTTTAACTCATTGCTTTGTTTTAAAAGTAAATGGGTTTTTATTTTGAAAGGAAGATATTATGAATAAAAATATATTTCAACAAATGTACAAACATACTCATAAAGTAATATTTAAAGAATTAAGAAAAACTAAAAAAATGATTGATTTTATAGAAAAATCTAAATTCAAATGTAACGATAACGGAGAACCAGAATTTGATGGTCTTGATAAAGAGTCTCTTAAAGAACTATTTGGTCTTATGTGAAAAAATAGATTAGTTGATGAAAAACAAAAATTTATTAATTTAGGTTCAAATTATATTAATCAATCACCTATTTTTCAAAATAAAAAACAAGAAAGAAAATTTTTAATTAATAAAAATGAAATATTTAAACAAATTAACTTATTATCAAATAAACCTTGTTTAATAACAAGAAGAAATTTTAAACCTGAAAATTTAAATTTAAATAAAACTTTTTCATTAAATTGCAAAAATGAAATTAATTCATTTCAAAATCCACCTTCAACAAGTAATACTAAACCAAACTCACCACAAATGTAAAAAAATAAGAAAAAACCGAAAAAAGCAACAGCTATTTTTGAACATCAAAAAATGACAGTAAAAATTGAAGAAGCAAAGTAAAACTACTCAATTGAGTAGTTTTTAGATATCATTAAATATTTCTATTGTTTGCCTATTTTTTAAAATTTCATAATCATTGGTTATATTTATTATTTTATTGGCTATTGATTTATTTATTAAAAGTAAACATTAAATTTAAATTATTAATTTTTTTGTTCATTTATTGTTATCCCAAGTGCGAAAATTTAAGTTAAGACTAATTCGTGTTTAATCTAATAATTTTTCTAATCATTTTGTACATTAATTTTAACTTACTTTGATCAGGAATTGGTAAATTATTTTCATAAACTTCTTTTGCAGTTTTTCAGCCTAAACATTTTCTTTACCACCTATTAATTAAATCTGGAATGTTTATAACTATCGTATAAAATATATTTTACAGCATACAATACACAATATATTGTGTAAGTTATAATACAAAATATAAATACAACATATATTTGGAGGTAATTACTAATGAAAATTATTACAGTAGCAGTTCTTAAAGGTGGTGTAGGAAAAACAAATTTTGTTTTTAATCTATCAACCACGCTTGCTTTAAAAAATCACAAAGTATTGGTTATTGATTTAGACCCACAAGCAACCCTTACTTTAAATTTTAGTAACCCAGAATATAATTGACGTTAAAAACAAGCATATGAAGAATTTATTGCAGAAATATTGTAAAATTATAGTGTCAAATGAAAAAAATATGTGGAGGTTAAATATGAAAAAAGAATTAGAAAAATTTAAGTTAGATAATATAAATTGGTTTTTTCATGAAGATTTACTCAATACATCACGAACAAAGTCTTTATATGTGTATCATGAGGATACAGAAATGAATGATTTATTTTGATTTAATAGCAAATTAGTAGTTAATTTAGATGAAAAAATGAAAAAATATGCAATAATATATACAAAATTATTACTAAAAGAAGATAAATTTAGATTTACTCATGCTGAACAACTTAAAGAATTAGAGGATTGCTTTACCTATTTTAAAAATGAATTAAAGAAAAGCATAAATTTTAACTTAAAATGAAAAAATTCAGAAGTTGAGAATTTTAATAAAAACATGTATGCTATTAATACTGATAATGATGATATTTAAATGAAAAAATATTAAATTTAAATAAAGAAATAACAAATTTAGAACAAAAAAAATATGGAAAATTTAAAAATATTTTAGGAAATTATCCCCGCATGTATTTGTGGAAGAAAAAATGAAACTCAACGAGTTCAACAACAGTTTTCAAACAGAAAAAGATTGTTTAAAATATATCGCAAGTTTGAAAACAATTAAATGTATCAAGTGTGACACCAAATGTCTAAATGTTTCTGATTTTAGAAGAATAAGATGTTTGAAATGTCATCAAACATTTAGCATCTTACATGGCACCATTTTTTATAAGTCACAAACCAAATTGACATTTTGATTTTATCTTATCTTTAGATGAATAAACACCAAGCATGGCATACCTGCAACAGATCTTACAAAAGAATTAGGTGTGACTTATAAAACAGCTTGAAGAATGGGTCATGAAATCAGAAATAGAATTGCAAAACAAGAATCACAACTCATTGTCAATGGCATTCCACAAATGGATGAAATGTTTCTTTCATATATGGGTTCAAAAAAACAAGGGAGATCTTTGTTGAATAAAACATTGATTGTTGGCATTTATGAAAAAACAACCAATAATTTAATTGTGAAAGTTTTAAAAAAAGCAGACAAGAAAAACCTTTTGAAGTTTGCTTTGCAGCACATTTCTGTTAGCTGTCCATTGTTTACTGATTCTTGAAAAGGATATCATCAATTTGGTTATGTGTCATCAAATGGTGTCAACACAAATCAAATTGAGTCAGTGTGAAAACATTTGAGGAAGACTTTCAGAAACTCATGTCAGGGTTTCAAAAGAAAACATTCACTTATATGCCAAAGAATATGCATATAAGTTTAATAAACTTCTAACTTTTGAAACCCTGATTTTGTGCTTACTATAAGTACATGCGGGGATAATTTCCTAGGTAGGCTTTTATTCTTGTTTATGTGATAAAATTTAAAAAAGTACATAAAGGGATAAAAGCCATATTTTATTAAAAATAATCACTTTTGGTCTTTATAATAAAAATAAGAAAATAAAAATCAAAATAAATCAAATTGAAAAATTAAAAGAAAAAAATAAGAAAGAAATAGAAAAAATTCAAATAGATTTGAATAAATATGATATAAATTTTGATAACAATTGTAAAAACATTGATAAACTTAAACAATTAAAAATAGAATTTGTTAAAGAATATGATAAAAAAATAAATCTAAAAAATAATTGTTTTTTAGATTTAAAAAAAATTCTGACATTAATTAGAGAAGAAATAGAAAATATTGTTTCAAATAAAATTTACAGAAAAGTATCTAAAGATTCTGAAATTAGTAATATTTTTGAAGAAGGTATAGATACTTTAGAATATTTTAAAGAAAAAGAAATAAATTCAATAGATTTACAAAATCCACAATCTTCAACAAGTAGTACTAAACCAAACTCACCACAAATGTAAAAAAACAAAATATCAAAATTTAGCACTAGAAGATAAAAAAAAGATATGAAACTGAAATTCAAAAATAAGGATGGGTATGCCAAGAATAGATAAAATATTAAATAAATATAAAGATGAACAAATTAATATAAATAACACAGTTAAAAAATGGCTTCAAATAGTGGTACAAAAGACTTTAAAATGATCACCTATAATAAAGTAGACACAAAAAAGAACCATTTTGTGGTAAAACTTTATTGAGAGAGGTGTTCATTTTCTGCATAAATGATATTCAAAAGAAGAAAAAATAGAAATGTTAAAAAAAGTAGAAGGTTTAGGTTGTATTACTGCAAGTAAAATATTAAATGTTGATAAAAGTAGTATTAAAAGATGACGCAAATCTATAAGAACTTTAGGTGAAGATAGTCTTATTCCAGGAAAAGGTATCCAATCAAAAGGTAAACGGCAAGGTAGACCTAAAACTCTTGATTTAAATGAAATGACTAAAGAAGAACTAATTCAATATATTGAGGTAATGAATTATCTAAAAAAGTATTTAGAGATATCGACAAAGGGAAAGTGCCAGGCGATATCTTAATTACAAACAAAAAATCCAGTTAATTACCTTTGTAAATTATTAAAAGTTTCAAAATCTGGTTATTATAAATGACTTAACAATGGTATGAAACAGTTTAATAAATGGATTCCATTTATTGCTAATATAATTAAAAGTACATTTTATGCGTTCAAAGAAATTTATGGTTATAACATGATTTGTTGTTGAATAAAGAAAATTTATAAGTTAAACATACAACCACATATTGTTTATAGGTATATGAAAAATATGGGTTTAAAATCCAAAATTAGAACAAAGAAGTTTGATTATAGGTTAAAATCTGGCAGTTTAAGATATGATAATTTATTAGACCGTAATTTTGCAACTACTGGTTTAAATCAAAAATTAGGCACTGATATAACCTATTTACTAACTAATGGTAAAACGTATTATTTATCAATCGTTAAGGATTTTCACAATAATGAAATATTAGATTACAAAATAAGTTCAAGTTTAGATATGTCATTTGTAACAAAAAATATTATTCAAGCTTGAGTTAATGTTGGAAAGTATAAAACATGAATTTTACAATCAGATCAAGGTTTTCATTATACCAACCCTTCTTATAAAACTTTATGTGATACGTTAGGTATAAAAATATCAATGTCCAGAAGAGGAAATTCTCCAGATAATGGAGCAACAGAATCATGGTTTGGAACTATGAAAACTGAATTCTTATATCAGATTCCAAGAAAAAAACGAACTATTGAATGAATTAAAGAAAATTTACCTAAGTATATTTATTTTTACAACAATCATCGACCACAACCAAAATTAAAAGGAATGAGTCCAATCGAATATCGATTATCTCATCCCCAAACAAATATTAAGTTTATTCCTATGAAATTAGATTTAATGTAACATTTATAATAATAATTATATAAGGTTCTTTTTATTGTCCACTTTACTTGACAAGTTCACAAAAGAAAACAAAAATTTAAAAAGGCCGAAATAACGGGCATACCTTCCATTCTACTGGAGAAAGTAGAAAACCATACTTTTACACTATCACGTTTACCAAGAACTAATTGAAAGAGGGGTATTATAATGCCAAATAAAGCAACATCTAACTTATTCTCAAATTTTGATGATATAGGTACTGAAGCTAATGCTGAAATTATTAAAAATAGTATCAACAGTTCTAAAAGTACAACAATAAACAACGATCATATTACTAAAGAACCAATTAAAGATATTTCTAGTGGGTCTAAGTCGACAAATATTAAATTAGCAAATTTAGTTGCTAAATTACCTAAAACAACAATTGATAAAAAATCATATATGACTATATATTTAAAAAAATCAGTTCAAGTTAAAATTGATGAAATGTCTAAAAAATTGGGTGTTTCTAACGGATCAATAATAGAGCTTATAATTAATGAATTTGAACAAAAATAAATTATACAATACACAATATATTTTATAATGAGGTCTTAAATATGCGATTAATTTTAAAATTGTTAGGAATTATAGGTTTAACCTCATTACCAACTATGACAATAATTGATTGTACAGCAAATGTTCCTACACCACCTAAGCCAAATCCACCAACTTATAACATTTCTATTGAAAAAATCACAAAGATTTCATTTTGACCTGTTGTAGGTCATGAAAGTGATAAAGCAGTGAGATTTGAACAATATAATGCTGTAAATGTAAATGGTGTCACAGATTCTACATTTTGAAACACTAGTTTTGGTAGTTTCTTTTACGGCGTGATTAGTGATAATCCAACTTTAGTTTCACAAATAGAAAAGAAACTAAACATAAAGATAAATAAACAAATTATTGACTTGTCAGTTAATATTACTAATACTTCATTGCTTTATTTCAATCAAATATATACTCATGAAATTAAAGAATTTTTAATGAATTAAATGTCCAATTTTGGGTCTATTAATTCTATATTCATATAAGCTTTTAAAAAATTAACACTATCATCTATTATAATTTCACTATTCATAAAATCCATGTTTTCCTCTTCTCTTGATAAAAGCTTATTAATTATACTTTCTTGAACTGGAAGATTAGCAGGCACCGAAAAACCTGCTCCTGTCACTATAATTATTTTATTACTTTTCAAAAAAATCACACCATAACTTCATATTAGAATTATATTGATATTTTTTTGAATTAGAAATTAAAATATTAATGATGTCTTTATATGACTTGCTATCAATAGTTTCTCACTCTTTAATTTTGCAATACATAAAATGTCTAGATGAAATTTCAAGTGAATCTTGAGTAGGCATATTTTTACTTTATATTATTTTTAGTTACAAATGGATTAGAATGATTGTACTGTTCAAAATTTTCAATATTATCTTTAATAACTTCTCTACATTGTTTACAATCACAAACATTTTTATAATACTCTTCTGCATTTTTCGAATTACTTTTACCATTTTCCATATAACCTTGTTTAATTAAAATGTCAATTGCTTCTTGCATTTTAAGTCTTTCATGTAATGGTAAAAAATAATATTTATTAATTGGTAATCCACCTCCAACAGGAGTAATAGGTCTTGATTCTCCATATCCTGTAGATTGTGCAACTCCATATAACTTATATTTTGATTCATGATGACAAAGTAAAATTCAACCAAAACCACCATATAAGTTAACAACTTTTTTTTCAAGAGCATTAAATCCATTAATTAATTTTTTAAATCCTTCAAAATACTTACTACTATTATCCTTAAAAAAATTAAAATCATCTATTCAGATAAAAATATAGTCATATCCTTCTTTAGTATATGAATTAATGATTTCATTAATCAATAAAGGATTTTGTAGTACATTTTTATCCATAATTAATTCTGCTGCTATATCAACTTCATTTTTTAACGTTAAAAATGAATCTAATAATTTTGCATTAATTTTTATTCATGATAATGCTTCACTACTATAACGAATCATAAAATAAGGAGCAATTAAATATTTAGGTTGAATGCTAATTTTTGCAAACTTCAAATATTTGCTATATTCTTTTTCATCAATAAATTTTGAAATATAACTATATTGAAAATCATACGTATACTTTGTCAACTCATCTATATTTTGTTCTATATCTTGATCAAATGCCTCCTCGATTGCAAAAAATCATTATTGAAGAAGAACGTGGAGTTTCTGTTGAAGATATAGAACAAAATATAGATGAGTTTGTGGATCAATAATATACTCTTTTTTATACGTAGAAATTAAATCAGCGATAGCCTTTGAATTATGAACTACTATATTTGCATTAAAAACTGCAAGATTAAAATAATCTTTAAATTTTCTCTTGTTTTATTGGATTTAGTATTTCTTCAAATAGATAGGAGTCATTAATATAATTGGAAAAAATAAGTCCAATTCCATATTTTTTACATTCTTCAATAATCAATAATTTAGTGTTATTTCTTTTAGGTTCCATTAAGCAAATTGAAATATAATCAAATGCAGTTTTAATATTTTGTGCCTGTTCAATAACTTTTTTTCAGTTAGTTAATTTAAATTCAATTGCTGATAAATTAGAACATTTCTTATCTAAAATAACAGCATCAACCGATCTTGAATATACTGGTACTTCAGTTTTATAAGTATCAATATTATTAAATTTTTTAAAATAAGCTTCTCGCTGATGAAATTCTGTCATACTAATTATTTCCTATTACTTCTCCTTTAATAACTGACTTTACTGTAAAGTCAGGATACTTTTTGTATACATAATATAATATCTGTTTAATAGTTAGAGAACATATTTTTTTCTTAAATGCTTCTAATAAATCCTTGTCATTCTTTGAAATATAAGGCAATATTTCTTTTTCTACATATTCTATCCCTTTTCCAAAATTGAATATGTGTACATGATATTTTGTTTATTTTCTTCTAAATCTTTATCATTAATTAGATCATAATCTATATCATCTTCATAAGAAAAATTATCAAAATTACCCATTTCTTCAATAACTTCAATCTCTTTTTTTAATAAATTCTAAACTTTCAAAAAAATTTAATTGTTCATATAAGTCTTTAGACCAAGGACCAAAATTATACGCCATAAATTTTGATAACTTTTCCTCTGGGACTTTTTCCACTAACTGTTTATTAATTTCGTTTTCAAATAAAAACATCATTTTAACTAGTCTAAGCGCGGATTTAATATCAGTTTTGTTATTTAAGTATAGTAGCAATAGCAAATAATCTGCTCCATTAATTTTTTTGTTGCCCATAAACTGCCTCCACTTAAAAATTACTAATAACTTTATTATACCTGTAAAAACAAAATTTTCCTGTAATTTCAGAAAAATTCATGATATACTTTGAAACAATAATTTAAATTATTTAGAATAAAGGTATTAAAATACGGAATTATCCTTTTGTTGGATAAAAAGATTTTCAATAATTTTTCCATTGAATTTTGATTATAAACTAATAAAAATACGGTTAGTTTTCACTATTCTTTATTTATTAATTGCTAAGTCAATAATTCCGTTAAAATATCATATTGTTAAAAACTTTGTTTTTAACAGGACTTTAGAGTAGTGACTCCGAAGAAATAAATAAAAGTGTTAGTAATTCATTAGCAAATCTTTAACAATAATTTAATAAAAAGGTTGGCATTATCAACCTTCTTGTTATAAACCTTGTTTTTGATATTTTTCTCAATATTGTAAAATGACTTCATCATTAAACAAATATGATTGGTGTTTTCTAACATCTTTTTTTAATTTATTAATATTTTGTCATAACGTATTTTGTAAGGGAATAGGGTACTTTCATATTCTGCGATTAGTTTTAAATTCCTTTAAATCTAATAATTTATAAGTACGGTTAGGAAATACTTTAATATCTAAATCATAGTCAATGTATTTAATAGTTTGACAGTCTAAAATAAAAGGACTGGCAATATTGCAATAATAATGAATACCATCATTGCGAATCATACAAATTATATTGTACCATTGATTAGGAAAGAATAACCAAATTGCTGGATCAACAGTCGTTCATTTACGACCATTAATTTCAGTAATTGTTACATGTTCATTTACTAATACTAAATAATCTTCAGTATTTTCTAACACAATTGATTTATCTCAACTACGATATAAATCACCATTATGCTTATATGCATGAATTGAAAGGATTTGCCCTTCTTTAAAGTGCATGAAATAAATCACCTCAACTTTCTGCAAGTTATAAAACATAGTAATTATAACATCAATTGCTTTACAATTAACAATTGATTTAGACTACTTTATAAACTATTACTGTTTAACTTTTTCAACATAATTTTTAATTTCATGTTGTGGTCTACTTTATTATAGATATTCAAACTTTTAATTAATCCTTACTATTAGGATTTACCCCACTCTAATTGACATAAATAGTTTTTACAAACTAAACTGTTTAACACTTTAAAAATAAAAAAACTCCATAAGGAGCAAAATGTCTTTTTTATAAATGGGGCGACCGACGGGATTCGAACCCGCGAATGTCAGTTCCACAAACTGATGCGCTAGACCGCTACGCCACGATCGCCATATTAGTATTTAATAAATTAAACCGTTAAATATTATACAATAAATTTAAGCATTTTAAACAAAAATTCGCAAAATAATTATAAGAATTTTATAACCAAAAACCTTGGTACTACTTAACTATAATAACAAGGTTCTTTATCATTTTTAATTACTAAATAGCATAATACTTATCAACAAACGGAATTTGTCAAAAAATATTTGGATGGATACTATAACTAATGATAAATGCTAGTATTCCAACTCCTAAAATAAAGAAACAAATATCTTTAAAATCAATATGATATTGGCGAAAACGGGTACGTTTACCTTGGGGGTCATAGCCACGTGAGTCCATAGCATAAGCTAAGTCTTCGGCTTTTTGGAATGAAGATACTAATAATGGAATAATTAATGAAACTAATGATTTAACTTTTTCTTTAAAATGCCCATTTTTTAAATCCACACCCCGCGAGGCTTGTGCTTTTAAAATTCTTCCCGCTTCATCTAATAACGTAGGAATTGAACGTAAAGCAATAGAAATAATCATTGAAATAATATGAACTGGGAATTTAATAACTTTTAATGGCATCATAATGTCTTCTAATGCTAATGTTAAATCCAATGGTTGCGTTGTCGTTGTTAAAATTGTAGTAATTAAAATCATTAAGTAAATTCTAACTCCCGTATAAAGACTGACAAAAATCGCTTTATAAGAAAGTTTAATCGCACCTCAATGTCAAATCATTCCAACCTCAGGACCACTTCCTGCTAAAAAACAGTTAATCATAAATAATATTATTGTCATAAACAAAATAGGACGCATTAAACGAAATAACATAAGAAGTGGTAATTTGGCACAAAAGAAAATAGTTAAAACAGCAACACCAATAATGGCATACCCTTCAAAACCGGTATGGAAAAAAATGGAAACAATTAAACAAATTAAAACTACCAATTTGATTCTTGGATCAACACGATGAATAATTGAGTTTAATGGTAAATAGCGTCCAAAACTAATTTTCATAAATCTTTTTCTCCTTATTTTTTCTTATCTTTTTTTGCTAATATTTGTTCTAACTGTTGAATTAATTCTGCAGTACTACGAGCATTAATCTTTGAAGTATCAAACCCAGCAGCTTCTAGTTTATATAAGAAACTATAAACTTTTGGTGGTTCAATGCCAGTTTCAGCAATTAATTGTTGATCACGGAAAATGGTGATAGGATCAGCTTTTTTATAAATTTTAGTATTGTGTAAAACAATAACTTCATCAGCTACCATTAACACATGATTCATATTGTGAGTAACAAGAATAATAGTTTTATTTTCTTTATGATTTAAATCATAAAATAGTTTAATTAATTCTTTTTCACCATCAGGATCTAAACCAGCAGTTGGTTCATCAAGAATTAGCGTATGACCTTGTAATGCCAGAATTCCCGCAATAGCGACCCTTCGTTTTTGACCACCTGATAAATCAAAGGGACTACGCGGTAAATAAGTTTCATCTAATCCTACCACTTTAATATATTTTTTAGTTAGGTCACGAGCAACATCTTTTTTTTCACCAAAGTTAACAGGTCCAAACATAATATCACGTTCAATCGTTTCTTCAAACAATTGATATTCAGGAAACTGAAATACTAAGCCAATTTGTTTACGAATTTTTTTAATATCACGGATTTTCCTTTGATGGGCTTTAATAACAAAATCGTTAATAGAAACCGTTCCTGTCATCGGAATTAATAAACCGTTAATATGTTGTACTAAAGTTGATTTACCACTTCCAGTTTCACCAATAACAGCAACAATTTTATGTTCATCAATATCAACAGTAATATCTTTTAATGCTTCATATTGATAAGGGGTTTTGGGCGAGTAAGTGTAGCCTACTTCTTTGAATTTAATTGACATAGTTTAGAAATCAACTCCTCTTCATTCAATGTCTCTGCAATGTTTATTCCTTTATTTTTAAGACCTAATGAGACTTTTAACACAAATGGAATATCAAGATGAATACTTTGTAGAAATTCCCATTCTTTTAGTATTTCTGCTGGCGTGCCATAGCGCACTAGTTTTCCTTTATTCATAACAATAACTTTATCAGCATTGATAATTTCATCCATATCATGGGTAATAGAAATAATAGTTTTATTACGTTGTTTTTGTAATTCCAACATAATCTCTTTTACTTCACGTTTACCTTTTGGGTCTAACATACTTGTGGCTTCATCAAAAATGATGATATCAGGTTCTAAAGCTAATACAGAAGCAATAGCAACTCGTTGTTTTTGTCCACCTGATAGTCACAGTGGTTCATGATCTAAGTATTTTTCCATACCTACAGCTTTAGAAACACGCTCAATAATGGCAGGCATATTACTTGGTGGAACTAAATGATTTTCCAAACCAAAAGCAATATCATCACGAACAGTAGAACCAATAAACTGGTTATCAGGATTTTGAAAAACAATTCCTAAATGTTTTCTTAGTTGTTTAATATTTTTATTAGTGACAATTTCATCAAAGAGTTTAATTTCTCCCTTTTGTTTATGTAAAACACCAATAATAATTTTTGATAGTGTTGATTTACCAGAGCCGTTATGACCAATAATAGTAATATATTCACCATGAGTAATGTCAAAAGAAACATCATCAACAGCATTAGGATATTCTTGTTTATAACGAAATTCAACGTTTTTTAAACTTAGTGATATTTTAGATTTACTCATACAAATTCTAACTCCATTTTTAAAGATTATAATAGTAAAATTATAACAGTAATTTCGTATATATCAATTTATAATTTATAAAAATTATAAAAAAGAATAGAAATAGTAACTATTTTTGTTTTTTAATCTCAAATCATTCATTTCATCATTTTTCATTGTTTAATAGGATAATATTTCATTCTAGTTTACTACATCCGTCAAATTAGTCTCTTTGTGTTTACATACACTTGGCATCATCACAAATTTTAGAACAACAAATAGCAACCAAAAACAAAGAAGGCATAAAAAAGATTGTACTAAATTCAGAAGAAAAATATGTTTCAGATATTATTACCCATATTTTAAGAAAATGAAAAAGATTTATTAAAAAAGGTAAGAATAAAAAAATAAAACCCAAGAAATTAGAGAAAGATTCTCTGATACTAAATTAATTCAGAAAAACTAAAACTAGTAACTATCATAATAATAGCTACTAGTTTTAAAAGTTATAGAGAAAGTTAAAAATTATTCTTAAATTCTCGTGGGAATTCCAAATGTAGTTTTTACATTTCATATTTGTGTAATAATAAGATAGGTGATCATTGTTTACATATAAAATTTTCATTAAATAAACGCTTTTACGGCGTTTATTTATATTCATATTTCTTTAATTTTTTGGATTTCTTGTTTGTTTTACTTACTTGTAACTTTTCAATATTCACATGACAGAACCTAATATTAAAATAATATGTGGAATAATACTAATATAAAGTCATGGATATCCATAGTTAACATTTTTACCAATAAATAATCCTAAGAGAATAATAGTAGAAATTATAATAAAAAGTATGCTTCAAACTTTAACTCAAATTCCAGGGGAAACCTTAGTGGAAAAAGTTGCTAATATATACATAATACCAATTAAAATAAATCAAACTCCACTTTCTTGAAGACCAAAAAAATTATAATTAATAAAATTGATAGAATATAATAAACCAAAAAAGGAAAATAATACTGCTCCAATTAATATTAATATTTTTTCCAAAGTTAAACTAACTTGAATCTTCTTCATATATAAAAACCTCCTTAATTTTTAAAATATTTACTCACACTTATATTATATATTATTTAAAAAATGAGTTGTTCATATACTTTTTAGAGCAAATAAAATGATTGTTAATTATAAGAAATCTCATTTTTAAAATAGCAGCATTCTTAATTAAAAATAAAATTTAAAATTATTTTCTTACTTTTTAACAACTAGTTCATACAATAACGATAAAATAGCAGCACCAATTAATACATCATTTTGATTATGATTAGCAACTTGATTGCTAAAAGTAGGTAGTAAACAAAGATTATCAAAAAAATATTGATCAATAATACGACCAATATCATTATTAGTCATAATTGATTGTGGTTTTAAAATTTTTCAGTATTCATCATTATTTTTTATTAACATTCATGTTTTTTTAGTAGCGCCAATATCTTGATGTAAACCTTTTTTATATAAAGGTAAGTTCAACATATGATCTTTGTTTCAAATATCATACAAGTCAAATATTTTATGATGATGGAAAAAATAAGTGATTTTACTTTTGTTTTTAGCCTCATCAATATGATAGGCTAAATAATTTTTTAATAATAAAACTTCGGTTCTTGCTCCTAACACTACTAATGATTTAATGTGATATTTCAATAATTTGCTAATTAAAAATTTATAAAATTGGGCTTGAAAAACTATTAATTCATTATTATTTTTTAAAAAATTAGCATTTGGAATTAATGTTTTTATAAATAATTTTAGATTCTTTTGTTGAAGAATTTCAGGAGTTAAATCTTCTTTTTTGGTAATTACTAATATAGCAATTGAGAAAATTTTTTCAAAATCATTTGAATAAGTATTATTGGTCTTTTTTGGTAACAAATTACGAAAAGTTTCAAAATCAAAAATAGCAATCGGAAATTCAATTTTATCTAAAAATTTTTTAATACTAGTAATATTTACTTCAATATCCAAATCATTTATTTTAAATTTTTGCATTACAATTTCCTTATTCTCTAAACCTTATTTAATAATAACACTAATTTCATTAGGTTCACTTTTTATGATTTTAGTTTTTGAAGAGTGTCCATATCCAGCGCATACTAGAACAGCAACATGGTATTTATGAGGTTCGATTAATTTGTTAGTTTCTAGAAATTGTAATAATTGTTTTTCATTAAAACCGCCGAGCACGACATTATCAATTTCATGTGCTGTTAATAACAATAATAAATTTTGTAACAAAATAAAAGTTTGACATTGTGCTCAGTGACTGATTTGCGCTTTTTGTTCGACATCAAAGAAATTATTAAAAGTTAATTTATATGTTTCATATTGGGATTTGGTTAAATTACGGTTTTTCATAACAGTTTTCATGAATCAATCATTACTAGTATTAAAAGTTTCACCACTATAACTAAGTAACATAAATAAATGAGAACAATTACTCACTTGTTGTTGGTTATTAATAATTGGTTGTAGTTCTTTTTTAATTTTGGGGTTGCTAATAACTAAGATTTTTCATGGTTCTAAACCATAAGCAGAAGGAGTATGACGAACATAGTTTAAAATATCATTAATTTTACTATCGGCAATTATTTTTGTATTATCATAATTTCGGATTGATTTACGATTTAAGATTATAGCTTCTAATTCCTTAACATAAGGCATGGATTTCAACTCTTTTCTTCAAATTAATTTTACTACTTAAATGATAAAATATTTAAAAAATCTTTACTCTTTATTTTTAAGAGTAAAGATTTAATATTTTAGATTAGTTAAAGTAATTATTTAATAATTTCAGTAACTTGTCCAGCTCCAACAGTTCTTCCACCTTCACGGATTGAGAATTGTGTTCCTTTTTCAAGGGCAACTGGGTGAATTAATTCAACAGCAATAGTTACGTTATCGCCAGGCATAATCATTTCAGCTTTTTCACCTTTGTTTTTAAAGTCATCCATACTTCCTGTAACATCTGTTGTACGGAAATAGAATTGTGGGCGGTATCCAACGTGGAATGAAGTATGACGTCCACCTTCTTCTTTACTTAAGATATAAACTTCAGCTTTAAATTTAGTATGTGGTGTAACAGATCCTGGTTTACAAATAACTTGTCCACGTTGTACATCTTCACGTTTGATTCCACGTAATAATACTCCAACGTTATCTCCAGCATAAGCTTCATCTAAGAATTTTCTGAACATTTCAATATCTGTAACAACAACTTTTTTGTGTCCATTGTTAATACCAACAATATCAATTTCTTCATTTTTCTTTAAAGTTCCACGTTCAATCCTTCCCGTAGCAACAGTTCCACGTCCGGTAATAGTAAATACATCTTCAACCGCTAATAATAATGGTTTTTCAACATCTCTAACTGGAGTTGGAATTCATTCATCCATAGCAGTTAATAATTCTTTGATTTTTGTTTGTCATTCAGGTTTTCCATCAAGAGCCCCTCTGGCAGAACCACGAATGATTGGTGTGTTGTCTCCATCGAATTCGTATTTAGTTAATAATTCACGAATTTCCATTTCAACTAGTTCTAACATATCTTCATCTTCCATAAGGTCACATTTGTTTAAGAAAACAACAATGTTTTTAACACCAACTTGACGAGCAAGTAAAATGTGTTCACGAGTTTGCGGCATTGGACCATCTGTAGCACCAACAACTAAGATTGAACCATCCATTTGCGCAGCACCAGTAATCATATTTTTAATGTAGTCAGCGTGGCCTGGACAGTCAACGTGAGCATAGTGACGTTTTGGAGTTTCGTACTCAACGTGAGCAGTGTTGATGGTAATACCACGTGCTTTTTCTTCAGGAGCTGCATCAATATCAGCATATCCTTTAGAAACACCTTTGTACCCATCTTTTTCATGTTTTGAACAGTAGTCAGTAATTGCAGCTGTTAATGTTGTCTTACCATGGTCAACGTGACCAATTGTTCCAACGTTAACGTGCGGTTTACCACGTTCGAATTTTTGCTTTGGGCCTGTAGCTGCAGGCTTTTTCTTTACTTCTGCCATTTTATAATTCCTCCTTGAATGTACTAATTTTATTTTGATATTTTATTTAACATTATAATTAAACACTACAGTAATTTTAAAGTAAAGTTCCATTACTTGCAATTAAATTATCGTTATTTTTAAGAAATTCTTACTTTTTTGTACTTACCAACAATTGCTTCCGTAACTGATTTTGGTGCTTCTTCATAATGTGAGAATGACATTGTATATGTTCCACGCCCTTGGGTCATTGAACGTAATTCAGTAGCATATCCGAACATTTCAGAAAGTGGTACTTTACATCTAACAACTTTAGAATGACCTCTCATATCATCACTAACAATTGTCCCTCTTTTACCAGAGATTTTACCAACAATAGAACCGTAGTAATCTTCAGGGATAACTACTTCAACATCCATAATTGGTTCTAATAACACTGGTTTTAATAAGTCTTTATTATCTTGTAGTGCTTTCGAAGCAGCGATATTAAAAGCATTTTCTGAAGAGTCAACTGGATGGAATGAACCATCATATAGCGTTGCTTTAACATCAATTACTGGGTATCCAGCAATTAAACCATTAGCAAGTGATTTAATTAAACCAGCTTCAACAGGTTTAATATATTCACGAGGAACTTTACCACCAACGATTTTATCAACGAATTCAAATCCTTTATCAGGGTTTGGTTCAAATTTAATAACAACATGACCATATTGCCCTTTTCCTCCAGATTGGTGAATATACTTACCTTCGGCTTTTTCACAAACTGCTTTAATCGTTTCACGGTAAGCAACTTGTGGATTACCAACGTTAGTTTCCACTTTGAATTCACGTTTTAGACGGTCAGTTAAGATGTCTAAGTGTAATTCTCCCATTCCTGAAATAATTACTTGTCCAGTCTCTTTATCTGTTGCAACACGGAAAGTTGGGTCTTCTTCTGCTAGTTTTTGTAATCCTATCCCCATTTTTTCTTGATCGGCTTTAGTTTTTGGTTCTAAAGCTAGTGAAATAACTGGTTCTGGGAATACCATTTTTTCAAGAATGATTTCATGTTTTTCATCACATAAAGTATCACCAGTAGTTGTATCTTTTAACGCAGCAATAGCAGCAATATCACCAGCATATACTTTTTTAATTTCTTGACGACTATTAGCATGCATTTGAACAATACGTCCAACACGTTCTTTTTTGTCTTTTGTTGAATTTAAAATGTAACTTCCTGCATCTAATGTACCTGAGTATACTCGAAAGAAAGTTAATCTTCCAACAAAGGGGTCAGTCATAACTTTGAAAGCTAAAGCTGAGAATGGTTCACTATCACTTGATTTACGAACATCTTCTTTACCATTTGGTAGGATTCCTTTAATGGCAGGAACATCTAGCGGTGAAGGTAAGTAATCAATAACAGCATCAAGCATTAATTTAACACCTTTATTTTTAAAGGCACTTCCACATAAAACAGGGAAGAACTTAGCATCAATAGTAGCTTTACGAATCGCTTTTTTGATTAATACAACTGGTACTTCTTTTTCTTCTAAGAATAAATTCATTATTTCATCATCATACTCACAAAGCGCTTCAAGTAATTCATGACGTCTAATTTCAACTTCATCTTTTAAATCATCAGGGATTGGAATTTCTTTATAATCTTCATTAGGTTTACCGTCAAAGTGATAAGCTTTCATCTCGATAATGTCAATGATTCCGTCAAATGCATCTTCAGCACCAATTGGTCATTGAATAGCATGGGCATTGGCACCTAGTCTGTCTTTTAATGTTTGGATTGAATGTGCAAAGTCAGCACCAGTTTTATCCATTTTGTTAGCAAAAACAATTCTTGGAACATTATATCTCGTTGCTTGGTTTCAAACAGTTTCAGTTTGTGGTTCAACACCCGTTTGGGCGTCTAATACAGCAACTGCACCATCTAAAACACGAAGTGAACGTTCAACTTCAACAGTAAAGTCAACGTGACCTGGGGTGTCAATGATGTTAATACGGTAGTTTCTTCAAACAGCAGTAGTTGCTGCTGAAGTAATAGTAATTCCACGTTCTTGTTCTTGTGCCATTCAGTCCATAGTAGCTGCACCTTCGTGCACTTCACCAATTTTATGGATTTTACCAGTATGGTATAACACACGTTCAGTAGTTGTAGTTTTACCAGCGTCAATATGAGCCATAATTCCGATATTTCTAGTATGTGCTAGTGAATATTGGCGACCTGATATTTCTGACATTTAATTTTCTCCTTTATATTATTATCATTTATAATGAGCAAACGCTTTATTAGATTCAGCCATACGGTGAATTTCATCACGTTTTTTGATTGATGAACCATTACCTGTATAAGCATCCATAATTTCAGCTGCTAATTTTTCTTCCATACTTCTTCCGTGTCTTGCTTTTGAGTAAGCAACTAATCAACGGATAGCAAGTGTTCCTTTACGAATTTCACTAACTTCAATTGGAACTTGGTAGTTAGCACCACCAATTCTTCTTGTTTTAATTTCTAGTTGTGGTGTAATGTTAGCAATAGCTTTTTCAAATACTGTTAACGGTTCTTCTTTTGTTTTTTCGGTAACAATTTTAAAGGCATTGTAAACAATTTTTTGTGCTACACTTTTTTTACCGTCAGTCATAATTGAATTAATAAGTTGTGTTACAACTTTTGATTTAAATACTGGATCGGCAACTAACTCTCTTTTAATAGCTTGATTCTTACGCATTGATTTTTCCCTCCTTATTTTTTATCTTTTGGTTTTTTAGTTCCGTATAGAGAACGACTTTGGTTACGTTTAGCAACTCCTGCAGTATCAGCAACTCCACGTACTACGTGATATCTAACTCCAGGCAAGTCTTTTACTCTTCCTCCACGAATTAAAACAATAGCATGTTCTTGTAAGTTGTGTCCTTCTCCTCCAATGTAAGCAGTAACTTCCATCCCATTAGTTAAACGAGCACGAACGTATTTTCTTAACGCTGAGTTAGGTTTTTTAGGTGTCATAGTTCCAGCACGGGTAACTACACCTTTTTTTTGAGAACAACTAATTCCAAATGTTCTTTTTGATAATGAATTATATCCAACATTTAATGCTGGAGATTTTGATTTATACTTTTTAGTTTTACGTCCATTACGTACTAACTGATTCATTGTTGGCATTAATTGCAAGCCTCCTTCTAAAATGTAAAGATTAATTATATACACAAGTCCTAGTGTATCAAAATTTAGTCCAATAAGTATAATACCAGTTTTTAGGGGTAATAGTCAAATTATTTTTAAAAAAAGATTGAATATTATTTTTGTCACATAAAGAGTAATAAAGAAATATACTCCTTATCCCATTTAAGTTACCTATATTAAAACATAATTTTTAAAATATAACAATAAATTTGATTACTTATCGAAATTTAAGAAATACAAAAATTGATATAATTCAATATCAATAATAATAGTGTTTTTTATTTTAATAAATCTTAGTACCATTAACCAAATGATATAACATGGTACTGATTTGCGATTTCTTACCATTAATAATGGTAATTTTATATTGTTCTACTGGCTCAGTTCACTTATTATCTTTATCCTTAATTCACAAGTTCTCAGCAAAATAGTTTTTCTTAATTTCAGCAATTTCAAATACCTTATCACAATAAATATCAACTGGACTTAATTGATTAATGTAGCCCAATCTAAGATTAAGCAAATTAACAAAAGTTTTAACATTATAAAGTTTAGCACCATAGCCTTTAATAGACTTAACAAGATGAGAAACCATTGCTTCAGTTTGCGATCTAATGTAGTATGGTTTTTTATAGTTATTAATACCATCTTGACGATTAACAACATAAGTGATTAATTCATTAATTCTTTATTTAAAATCACTTAATGAAATAGATAAAATTAATGAATCAATATCACCCTTATTTAAAATTCATTACATCTTTCATAGATTCCTTTATGTAAAGTATTAGTTTCTTGTTTTTGAATACTTTTAATCTTAATTTTACTTTTTCTGCGGTGGGGGAATGTTTTATAAATAAAACTGGCAATATGATACTTATCTAAAACATAATCAGCAGATAAACATTTAGCTAACTCTTGAATTCAAGTAACACCACCACAAACAATAATTTTTTTATCACTAATATCACCATAAAAGACTGTTAATTGTTTATATACTTGTTCTGCATATTCAATTGTTGGGATACTACTTTTTGTTACAGGAATTTTAGCAATTAAGTAAAAGCCATGCTTTTATACTAACTCTTTACGTTTGGCATGGCTATCAACATGATCTAAATGACTAACAGCTAAGCGAATTCGGTATTCACCTTTAACTTTATTTTCTCGTAATGATGTAAATATATCATCAACATTAAGATAAATATATTGTTTTTTAGCAATTTCCTTGGGAATTTTATAATCTCAATAAAGGGATTCTTCATTTAAGTCTTTTGTATCAATTGTTCTTGCTAAACTTGAAATACTTGCTCTAGTAATTTCTGTTGCTTTAAACTGATCTACGATATCACGTTGGCGTTTTCTTGTTGATAGTTGATGCGTAATTGCTAGTCTTAAATGTAAATTCATTCTTTTATAACGCTCAATTTGAACATAATTATTCAATAAATAAGCTGTTTTATTTTTGGCTTCTTCTTGATTATAATATTGATATTTAGTTCTGATAATGCTAACTTCACCAAAGATAGTGATAATTTTTCTAGGAATATAGCCCTTAATGATATATCCTTTTTGTTTACGCATTTTTGAATTACGAATTTCTTGGTCTAATTGTTCATAATCTTTTTTTGTTTATGCTAATATTCTTTGATTTGAATCTTCTTCTTTATAATCAAAGTATTTAACTTCATTAAAATTTTGATAAGTATATTCATAATTGTTTAGAACACCTGGCATATATTATCAATCCAATCTTTACCTAACTTTAAAACCAATATAAAGTATTATAACTTTTGTTAGAAATAAGTCAGCGTAAAAAATCTAAAAACTATAACTAAATCAAGACTAACTACAAAACGGTTTAAAAATATATTCTGTTTTAATTGGATTATTATATTAATAAATAATATATTTAAAAACAAAAAATCACTATTTCTAGAAAATAGTGACCCAAAAATAATTAGATTTTTGTTACTGGGAAGTTTACCAGTTCTAATCTTTTGTAGTGTCTAACAATTAATTAATCATAGTAACTAAATGTTAGTGTTCCCCTTTATTACTTCCAAGGTAGCTTCATGTTTTAACACCATTAACTAAAGCCTAATTATTATAAGAAAATAATTATCTTTTTTCAATTAGAATTTCAAAAAATATTCAATCATTTTAATTGTTTGCTAAAACCAAAAAAATATTTATTTGAATCTGGAATGAAATCTTGCCTCTACTATCTTAATTATGAAATCAATAATTGCTTTATCATGGGTATCGTTGTATTTATTTCAGTCAATTTTCTCACCTGCAAAAGCTTTGTCTAAATCATGGACAATTAATTTCACTTCTTCAAGAGTATCATTAGTTATTTCTATTTTATTTCTCCTATCACGATTAATAGCTTCTTGTAATACATTATTACTAGCTTGGATTTTTTGTATCATAAAAATTTATTCCTTTTTGGTTTTTAAATAATTAAATTATATAATTAAATTATTTGTCAACACACAAGGGAATACAAAAAACACAAAATAGAATAAACCTACTTTGTGTTTAAATGTATCCAAGTTGTATACGGTGATATTATAATACAAATTAATAATTTGTTATTAAAACCTCAATACTTTTAGAGTTTTTATTTTTTTTTAATTCAATTAATTAATTAATTCAACATTTGTTTTTTCATCATGTTTTATGACATTAGACATTGCAAATTTTCTATTTTTTTTAGTTAAAAAATCACATAATTTCATTAATTCATTATCGTTTTCTTGTGTTCACATTAGATTATATTCTGCTTCAGTAATTAAATATGGTGGATCAAAATATATAAAGTCATTTTTTGCAATATTTAATTTGTTTAAATCTAAAAAATTTAGATTAATAAAAGTTGGTTTTATTTTGTGAATTCTTTCAATAAATAATTCTAAATTTCTTTGAATATTTTTATTATAATCTCTTTTTCCAACAGGAACATTATATTGTCCTTTAGAATTAAATCTGAAAAGATTATTAAATGAATAAAATAATAATACTAATAATTTAATTATACTTTGAGAAAAATTATAATCATTTCTTAACCGTATAAAATTATATGAATTTATTAGTGATAAACCTTTACTCGAATCAACACCATAATATATATAACCTTTTTCTCATGATTTAGTTAAATTATATTCTTCAACTATATCTGTAATCATTTTATCAATATCATTTTTTGTTCTAGTTTTTAAAAAGTTTAATAAATCAATTAATTTAATATTATTATCAATACCTACATATTTTTGAGCATTTACATTAATTAAAACATTCCCGCCACCACAAAATACATCATAAAAAGTATTAATGTCTTTAGGAGATAAATTTTTAATTTCATCAATTATTGCAAATTTATCTCCTGTATAATTTAAGGGAGATTTAATTTTCATTGTTTTTCACCTCACATACAAATAATTTTTCATTTATCTTTTTATCTAATGTTTTACCAGTGTTAAATGCATTAGTCTTAATGTCATAAAACTGAACATTTCCTCGCTTAGAGAGAATGTCAATAATATCAGAGCTACTCATGATTGCTGAAGAACGGGTTCTTTCTTTTTTATATGTATCATTATACGAAACAATTATATATTTAGCATTTATTTTAAATATTAATTTTTCAAATTCAATTTTAGCTGTGTTTAAAGAAAATTTACTATTTAAATTTTTAAATTAATTTTGCTAGCAGCTCCTACTACATCTCTTTTTTTCATTCTGTAATGTTTTCTAACAAATGGTAAGCTGAACTATACTGTCTAGAGTTATATGGAGGATCTAAATATACTATATCAGCATAAGGCAAATTATTTTCCAAAGTAATGTCAGCATTAGAAATAAAAAATTCTGAATTATTCATTAATGGTTCTACTAACTCTAAAAAAATTTTTTTATCTAATAATCCATTTTTAATATAAGCATCATAATGTCCTACAGTATTAGCAATTCTATCCATAGAAATATATTAATGAAGTTATTAGCGAACAAAATTCATAGTAGTTAATTTCTTTTTTATCATAAAATTCTTGAATCTTTTGCCTAATACCACCAATTTTATCAGCAGTTTCATTAGAAAAAAATTTATTTCCAAAATTAGACACAAAATAGTTATCAAAATAATCATTAGAATTAAAAGCTTTTATTAAATTATTTAATTTATTGTAATCGCATTTTCTATGTCCGAAAACAGCATTATAAATAATAAAATTTGAAGATAGAAAATCATTAATATACACAGTTTTTAATTCAAATTTTTTAGCTAGTTCATATGATACTACTCCAGTTCCTCCAAATGGTTCATAAAAAGTTGAAAACTCAATATTTAAATTGTTAATAATATTTATTATATGTGGAATGATTTTATTTTTACCACCCATATATCTACGATTATATATTTTTTTCATTATAACTAAAAATATTATTTTCAAACTTTTTAAATCAATCCATTTTATTATATGAACTATTTATAGTATCAATAGTTAAATCATACAAAAATTTATAATCTATATTATTTTGCAATATTTTGCTTAATATACTATTTGTAAGCGGCATAATATTAACCCCTTCTATGTTTTTATCTTTTATAAACATTGGAAATTTTGAATAATTTCTAAACATTTGATAAATTATTTCATCAATATTTGGTGAAATAAAATAAGTAAGCACCGTTTTATTTAAATTAATATTTTTAATAACTTGATCCAAAGTGTGTCTATGTACAGGTTCTAATTCCATTTTTCTTTGACCCTTGTTTTCACTTAATGTGACCTCAATAAGTAATGTGTGTGAAGGTACATCATACAATCCTTCAATTTCAAAAAATATATCAGCCTTTAACCCTGTTGTATGATGAATAGGCAAAAAGTTAGCATCTATCTTATTTTTAAATAAATCATATATTTTAACTTCTTTTTTTAATATTTTTCATCATACTATTGTAACTATATATTCATAAATTGCTGGAATAGTTGCTTCATCACTAATATTTTTTCATATTTTATCATCATTTTTTCTATCTTCAAATAATGTCATGACATTAATTAAAAACTCAGTTGTAAATTTTTCATTAATAAATTTTAGAAATTTTTCTTCTTTCTCATTATTTATTATTTGTGCAAATTTTCTCAATGAATTTGGTTCAGATTCAATAATATTATAATGTTTTAAAACTTTATTATTTATATCTTTAAACCATTCATTAATCATAACAATATCTATTATTTTTTCTAAATTTTTAGAGTCATTTAGTAAAGTAAATTGAGATTCAATTATTTTGAATACTTTTTCTACATTAGATACCAAAGATATTAATTTTAAGTCAAAATTAAATATATCGGTCATTCTTAAATGTCGACAATTTAAATCAAAATAATCCTCTAAAGTGCTTTTTATTCTTAAACAATGTAATGTTTTTATAAAATAATCATCAAACTGATTTCACGGGATTTTAGAAAGATAATCAGAGTTTACTTTTTTTCTTATATATAATAACTTTTTTTCATTTTTTAGCTGAATTTAAATCTTTATGTTTTAAAAAAGTTTTATCAATGCTTGTTATTTTTCCAGTTTTATAAAATTCTACCAATGAATTATATAAATCTAAATAAAATTGAGAACTAACCATAGATGATTTTCTATCTACAACAACATTTGAAAAAAGATTTAAATCTTTTATTTTTGTAAAAAAAAGTGTTTTGCAAGTTCTTTATAATTGTCTTCTAAAAAAATTAATTCAGTTAATTTTTCATTTATATATTCCTCTGACATGTCGACTTTTTTTAACTTATTAATCAGATTATACTTCTTGTTAGTAGTAATTAAAGGTAAAAAATATTTTGCAAAATCAAATGAAATAATCTGATTTTTTAATAGTAAAGAAATTAAAACATTTATAGGAGATATCTCTTCAAATTGCATTTTTAAAAATTGTAAAAAATAAAGATAAGACTCTGATGAAATACATAAAAAATTTTCTTCTATAATTTCTTCATTAACAATTCTAATTAGTTCATTTCCTACTTCTGTAACTTTTCTGTTCTGTCTACTGTTACTAAGCCAAATTGATAGAGAGATGATGTGATTTGTCTAGCATCTTTATCTTTCCTTTTTGCATTAATACTTCATAAAATTGCTCTTGAGAATAATTGTCTCATTTTTTAAACAAGGCTTCATTTCAAAATGAATTTAAAGCCTTCAAAATAATGATATTTTTTTCTTTCAATTGTTTATTTCTAAAAGATGTTGTACCAAAATTTCAATAAAACTTTTTATTATTAAACAAAATCCCCATAAACGCAACTCATTTCTATTATGTTTAAAATTACTTTGCTAAAATAAATTAAAATTATTTTTATCACTTAAAAATTATATCAAACATAATACTTAGTTTCTATAATTTTGGTAATTCATGAGTATGCATTTTATGAATTAAACATTTAAAATAGTTACTATCTATCAAATCATTTTATTATTATAATTTCTTATACATTAGAGTACTGTTTTTATTTTTCATACTTTTTTCGCTCTTGCTTACGGTTATCACATAAACACCATTTATCATGAATTAAAAAGAAATCAAACAATCGTTAATGACAACTTTTATTTAAATGGTCAAGGTATAGAACAAAATTATTAAAAATAGATATAAACAACCTAAAAAATAACTAAAAAACTAAAACATGCCCTTATAGAACCACTAATATCTTTTAAATAATTCATTATATTCTATTTTATATGTCCCCATCATATCACTCAAACTTATTTTTTAATTATTTAATTTTATTATAAAGTAAGTTTTCAAAAATTCAGGTAATATAATTTTTTTCTTTATATTACATTTACATTTTCTACGCTAACTGTTGTATACTTACAATTTACATTAAGACAAGCATAAAAAACCATTTACCTGTCATAATTGCTTCTATTTCACTATCAGTAATTTTATAATCTCAATAATAATAAGCAATAAAATCACTTCATCATTGACCAAATACAGAATCATTTAAACATTGCATAAAGGCTTCAGTTTGAGTATTTCTTATTTTATTTAATTGTCTTATTTTACACCAACAATGTTGGCTTCATTGATAGAACTAATTATAGTTTTAAGTGTAATGATAACTTGAATAGTACTATCACCTTTAACCAATGGTGTTGTTGCATCAGCCGGTACTGCTAGTGTTACAATAGCATCTTTATTAATAAAGTCTGCTGCTGCTTGGAATAAATCTAAAGCATCTTTTTGGGTACTAGTTCCACTAGTTAAATCTTTACCTTGGACACCTGATTTTAAAGCAGTAATAATATCATCAACATCATTTTGTAAGGTTCTTGCTTTATTACCACAAGCCACAACTGTTGTTAGTGACGCTGTTGTTAGTACTACAGCACCTAACAGTCTAATTATTGTTTTCATACTTTTCATGTTTTATTCCTCCAAGGTTTTTATAAGTCGTTGCCACTAATTTTAACATATAATCAATTGGTTGTATATGAAATATTTTACTAATAGGTACGAGGAAATGCTCATATTTAATCTTAATAAAAGTTTCATATTTCTCATATTTGATATCTCCAAAGATTTTTTGTTTAAGAAACATAATATCTAAAAAAATCTGAAAAGTAACGGAAAAAGTCATTTTCATGCTTTAGTTTATTACTATTATGGGAAATTCAGTTTTAGAATTTTCATTAACCATGGCTTTTTTGAAAAATGTTATATAATTATACTATCATTTAAGGTATTTTTTAATATATTTATGATGATTGGTTATGAGGAAAGGGTTGAAATTCTTATGCAAAAAAAACAAATTATTAAAGTGGTTCAAAAAGAATTACAAAGTTCAGAAGCAGATTATAAGGATGCTTTAGAAGCTATGTTTGAAAAAATTATTCTGACTTTAGAGCGGGGAGAAGATGTTACAATAAGAAACTTTGGTACATTTACAATTAAAACTCGTAAAGCCCGTAGAGGAGTAAATCCTAAAACAGGTGAATCAATTATGATTGATAAACAACGTGTTGTTAAATTTAATTCATGTAAGAAATTAAAACAAATGGTAAATGATAAAGGAAAAAAATAGTTTAAAGGCACTTTGTTAATCAAAGTGCCTTTCACTTAAGTACATAGAATCTAATATAATAAAACTATTCTAATACTATTGTTTCTACTATTTCCAATTCGGAATTATTTTCAAATTTACTAATAGTTCCCGTAGTTTGGTCTTTGGTAACACGAATAAAAGGTCGTGCTTTTCAAAATGTATAACCTAATAAAGGTAACAATATAAATGCTGCAAATAAATCAATAAAACCAATAAATAAATAAAAATAGAAACCATCAGCAGTACTTTTGGCAACAACATATCCTAATCCTGAACAAATAATAGGCATAATAATAGTACGTTGCAGACTAGCAAATAGAGAAATTTTACCACGATTAACTGATTGATAAAAAATAACAGCAATATAATGTAATGTTGCTAACGGATAAAATGCAAATTGCATAATGATATAAATCTTAAAATGTTCAGCCATTGCTAAATCAACACCAAAGAAATGCATCATATATTGACCTGCAATTACTACTAATAGAAATGAGGCTATTAATAGTAAGAGTAATAATAATGTTAAACGTCACATTAATTGTCAAACGCGATTAAAGTCTTTTGTTCCATAAACATAACCAACTAATGCTTGCGCTCCTTGCGTAATTCCAATAATTGGTGCATTAATTAAAATTAATCACGGCATAATTCCACCATATAATTGGACATAAACGGGAATACTACTATCACCAACATGATAATCTGGAGGTGGTAACAAATTTAAAATTTTAGTTGTAACCATAGCTAAGACACTTTGAGCAATATTTTGTAATAATGATGTGGCACCGATTAGTAAAATACCTATCACAAATGCTTTTTTTAATTTTAAATGTACTAAATTAAATCAGATGTTAGAACCACTACGTCAAATAATAGTAATAGCCATTAAATTAATACTTGCTCAAGCAATGATAGTAGCGTAAGCTGTTCCTTCCATTCCCATTTTACCAGGGATAACTAAAATAAAGTCTAATGATAAATTTACTAAACAAGCAAGGACATTAATTAAAATAGTTCACAACATCATCCCTTCACTACGTAGTAATGAAATTCAGAAGTTAGCAAAAAATAAAAACGGAGTTGCTAAAATTAAAATTCGTGAAAAACGGACTGCCTCTTTAATAATGATAACTCTAATAGCAGGATCGGTTGCTCCAGAAACACTACCTGCTTGAAATTCAATAATACTTTGACAACTAAAATACATAGTTATCATAAAAATAATAGAAATAATGAATGATAATAAAAAACCATTACCCAAATATTGTGACATGCGTTCACGTTTGTTTTTTCCATAGGCAATAGAATACTTAATTCCTGTTCCTGTGGAAATTAATAGGGCAAATGCTACCATCATCGATGATGGGACTGCTGCATAGGTTGTAGCAATATTAATAATTTTTAATGCTTGGTCAGTAGGAATTATTAAACTGGGATTACTGTAATTACTAATAATATTATTACCACCTCATTGGGTGGCGATTCATTTATCAAAAATTTGATAAGTAGAAAAAATAATAATAGCAATAATGGTCGGAGTTACCATCATAAAAATTGCTTTTCATGGTTTAGCTGTTGTAAAAATTGCTTGTCGTTTTAATTTTTTAGCTAAATTTTTTGTGGCTTTATTATTTACTGTTTCTTTAGTTTGTGTGATTTTATCCATAATTTCTCCTTTCTAATCATAATCAAAATAAAATTCTTATATTTTGACATACAAGAAACAAACAGTTTATTAATGTTCTTTGACGTAAACATCTCGCTTATAAGTATAACTCATTTACTTGAAATTATTGATGTATCTTACATAATTATTTTAAAAATTTTAAACTCTTTAGTTTACATATTAACAATATTAGTTTTAATTTTCTATTTTACTCATTGCTATACCATGTTTTTCTTTAACACTGATTTGTTTTTTAATTTTTGGTTTTAAAAACTCAACTTTAATTTTAAACAGTTTAAAATACTTAGGTGATAATCAACCACAAAATATTAATAACAAATAAGTTTTAAGTAATGAATATAATAAAGCAATAAAAAGATTATTGTTGACAAATTCTACTGTTCTTCGTGCTGTATTTAAACCAAAAATAACACGTAATAATAAACCTAATACAAACTAAACACCAATAAGTTTATTAAAAGCAATATTAAAGAAAGCGATGAAAATGATTCCATAAAATAGAAAATCTACACATTTGTAACTACTAATGCTTAACATGATAAAAGGTATAAAAAGAAACACAGCTTGTAGTTGCTCGGTAATATCTCAATAAATTAAAGGAAAATCAAACATCATCCGTAAAGTTGTAACAACAATAAAGCAAGAAAAACTAAGATATGAATATAAAACAACACGTTTAATTTCTCCTCAAACAATTCATCATCAAATATTAACTCCAACCATAAACATCATCATTCCTGGAATTAATTGTAAAAATCCACCTTCACGAAATGAAATATAAAGTAAATTTTCATTAAAATTATTATAAATATAAAGTTTAGTAATTACTTTAAAAACAATGCTAACAACTAATACTGTTACTATTAAAAAAATTAGTCTAACAATATCGCAAAGATTTTTATTATTACCATATTTATTAATAAGTAATTTAATAAAAGCACTGCCACCAACAATAATCCATATCATTCATTTCCCATAATCAAAAAATAATAATTTAAATCATGAACCTATCATATAACTTGTTGTGATATATCCTTCTTTAAATGCAAAGAAATCTAAATACATAAAACTAGTAATTAAACATAAAATTGCTAATGCTATTAAAAACTTACCATAATCTTTTCAACTAAAATTATTATAACAACTTAAATAACCAAAACCTAATAAAATAACATACATCATTGGTGAAGAAAAATAAGCATTGAAAGCATGTAAACTACCACCCGCATTTAATGTCACATTTTGCACATTAGACCAAACCATAAAACTTATGGCAATCGCAATTATTAATTTAATACCATTAATATTTACTTTATTTCCCATATTAGTCATTATTTAAAATCCTCACTATGTTCATACATATTAGTCATATCAAAAAATGGTGTTAAAATTGGTTCTCCATCCCAAATGGGTGGTTGATTTACTATATCTAATAATCAAGCAATAGTAGCTGGGATATCATAGATTTTAATTTTATCAGGAATAATACCATGTTTAGGGATACACTTTCCAAAAAATAATAAGGGAATTTCTTCTTCTGCATTAGCACCATGACCATGATATTGAGAAACTCCTCCATGGTCGGAACTAATGATTAATAATGTATCATCCCACATTGTTAAATCTTTTAAATCTTGAATAATTCCACCAATATATTTATCTGTTTGATTGATGGCTCGGTAATATTCTTCGCTATTTCATTCACGTGAATGACCTGCTAAATCAGGATTAACATAATAGAAAAAGGAAAATAATGGTTTGTTTTCTAATGTTTTTTAGTAACATCAAAGGTTTGCTCATCAGTTTCTGTTTGATTATAACTACCGTTAGCAAGCACAATATCCTTAATGCTTGTTTTACCCTCTGGTTTAAAATTAGCAATCATACTGCCTTCACTAGCAAATCCAAATAAATTTGATAATGAGTATTTATCTTTAATAGCATCAAAGATACTAATCTGATTTGAATTAACTTTATTATGGACAGTATGATTAAAATTTCATAAGTCTTGGTCAACAACTCCATGTTTAACAGGATCTGTAGCAAACATAACACTAGCTCAGTTAGCAAGCCAGAGGACATTGGTAATACATCACACGTGCTTGTAATGTATTGGGGGGGGCACCATTGTGCATTAAATAATTCATGTTAGGACTATAACCGCTTTTTAAAGCATATCCTGCCATACCATCAATACCAATCATTACTATATGTTTAGGTTTTTGTGCTTTAGACACATAAGAACTAATAGGCTTATTTTGCAAGTAATCTTCACTATGGGGTACATAGTTTAAAATTGGATTACGGTAGCTATTAGTTATGATAGTTACCGTAATCCAAAAAATAATTCATACAAAAGTTAGTAATAATATAAAATTAATTTTTTTAAATACAAACATATTAATGATTCCTTTATTTAAACTAATAATTAATAGTATACTTTAATTTTACATTGTTACTAAATTCTTGCTGTTCATCATCCACGAATTGATAAGATACTACCGATTCCAAAACAAATGGGAAAAATAATTATTAATAAAATAATTCCAAAATAAACTTGTTGAAAAGGATGATTAATGAATACATTGAAACCAGCATCATTATCAAATACATTTCAATTGTTAACCAAATTGATAATTCCGTAATGTTTTAAACTTCAAAATCCATCACCAAGAAACTTATTATTGGCATTGTTAAAAAAAGCCGTACCAAATAATATTAAACTAATTATCACTGAAATTATTGCCACAATAATTAAAAACAAACCAAATTTTTGTCTTCAATCTCAATGTGATGAATTTTTACTTTTATCCATGCTTATCACTTACTAAATTAAGAATATAGTCAGCGTTTAAAGTAGCCAAATATTAGTGATAAACCGCTAATTCCAACAAATGTTGAAGCTAGAATAATGGCAAATACAATTCCTGATGAAACTTGTGCAATTGGATAAGTTAAAAATTTATTACTAAAATAGAATATTTCCATTTCACTATGTCCATCAGCAGTTAAAAAATTATTAATACCCCAATCGGAAAGTACATTAAAACCATTACCACTATTAACAGTATCACCACCTGATTTCGGTGTAAAACTAGCTGTTGCAATTAAAATTAGTCCTATTGCCAAGCATATAATACTAATTACCAGTGAGTAAAAGCCAATTTTTATTCCTCAATTTTGTTTTTTAAAACTATTTATTAGTTTTTTCATTAAGGTCGTGCTCCTTTACCAATTTTTATTGTTTAACCAGCAAAAACAAAGTTACTGGAATTATCACAATAAATAAATTATATCGTAAAATATTTTCATTTAAAAATAAAATGTGAATCAAAATAGAAAAAAATCATTAATAATTTGTTTTTGCTAATGATTTTTTAGAATTAAGGTTATTATTCTTCAATTAAAACTTTAATACTTGGTCCCATTGTTGTTGTAATACTAATATTTTTAATATAAGTACCTTTAACAGCAGCAGGTTTGATTTTTTTTAGAGTAGAAAGAATTGTTGTATAGTTGTGTCTTAAATCTTCTGGTGTAAATGAAACTTTACCAAGAATAACGTGGATATTACCTTGTTTATCAACACGGTATTCCACTTTTCCTTTACGAATATCTGTAATAACTTTTTCAACATCCATTGTTACTGTTCCTAATTTAGCTGTTGGCATTAACCCCTTAGGACCTAGAACACGACCAATTTTTCCTAACTCACCCATCATTTCTGGTGTAGCAATAATTACATCAAATTCAAATCATCCTTTTTGGATTTTTTCAATCATTTCTTTACCACCAACAAAATCAGCTTGCGCTTCTAACGCTTCTTTTTGTTTAGTTGTAGTAATTACTAATACACGTTGGACTTTACCGGTACCTGCTGGTAACACGATTGAACCACGTAGCATTTGATCGGCATGTCTTGGATCAACATTTAAACGAAATGCTGCTTCAACAGTAGCATCGAATTTTAATGCTGATGATTGTTGTGCTAATTCAATAGCATGGTCAACAGGGTAATTTTTAGACTTATCAATTAAGTTTGCTAATGCAAGATATCTTTTACTTCTAGCCATAATTAAATACCCTCCTTTCCGTTTTCAACGGTAATACCCATATTTTTAGCAGTACCAGCAATAATTTTAATGGCATCTTCTAAGGTATAAGCATTTAAGTCAGGAAGTTTAATTTTAGCAATTTCAGTAATTTGAGCTAAAGTAATAGTTCCTACTTTTGTTAATTTAGCGTTAGCTGAACCTTTTGTTAGTTTTAACGCTCTTTTTAAAAGAAACGTTGTTGGTGTAGTTTTGATTTTAAAGTCAAAAGATTTATCTTTGTATGCAGTAATGAATACAGGGATTGGAACGGGATTAGCGTCATCTTTTAAATCTTTAGTTTTATCATTAAATTCTCTACAAAAACGAGGCATATCAATACCAAATGAAGCTAAACTAGCACCTGGTTTGGCACTACCTGCTGGTAATTGGATGATACCCTCACGATTAATATTTTTTTTCTCAGCCATGAGCAACTCCTCCTATAAATTGGGTCCTCACTGTGGTTCAAACGAATAATTTCTTCCACAAGTTTCAAACATAATTAAATACTACTTACTTGGATAAATAGCACTTTAAAGATAATAACATTATTATAAATAGTAGTCAATAAAATTTTAAAAATTGAAAATTATTTTTTATTCTCATTTTTAGCTCATGAATATTTAAGGTAACCAGTATTAAATTACAACTCAGGGTCTGATAAATTGAATTTAATTTTACAAAATCAAAAAGATGTTAAAAGAAAACAAAAAATAATCTATGTACCATAATGGTATTAAGTTATCCTAATTCGCAAGAAAGTTTTTTAGCATTATAGTAAATATAAACTTTCTAAAAAATAATTTTTAAGAATTAATTTTTTTACAACTATCATATTCTACTTTAACTTCAGTTTCACGACCAAACATATCAACAGCAACTGTTGCAACTCCTTTTTCGTCATCAACTTTAGTTACACGACCTTCACGGTCTTGTAAAGCACCAGAAGTAATATGAACAAATTCGTCAACTTTAAAGTCACGATTAACTTCTTTTACTTGCTTAACTTTTGGTTGTACAGGTGGTTTAGAATTACGGTATAACATTTCATTAACTTCTTTTGTTGAAAGCGGAGTTGGAGGAACACCCTTACCACTAGAGCCAATAAAACCATTAATTCCAGCAGTATTGCGAATATCATATCAAGTATCTTCTGTTAAAATCATATGAACAAAAATATAACCAGGAAAAATATTTTTTTCTGTTACTTTTTTTTCTTTATCAGTTGAAGTTTCATTAACAACGCGGACTTGAAAAATATTATCTTTTAGATTTAATTTTTTTTCAATTTTTTGTCTTAAACCAGCAGCTACTTTATCTTCATTACCTTTGTTGCAATTAACAATATATCATTGGGCTTGTGCAATTCTATTTTTATGTGTTTCTTCAACTGGTACAACTTTATTTAAAAGTTTTTCATTTTTCATTATTTTGACATCTCCATTTTTTGCTTTAATATTTTTTACATAATTTTTAGTAATGGTAATACCACTAGTAAAATACTTTCTATTGCATAGAAAAATAATGCTAGAATAGTAATGAATGCTACTGTGGTAAGGAATTTACTATTTAATTGTTTTCTTGGTGTTCAACGTGTTCTTCTTATTTCTCGTGATAAATATAGGAAAAAATATTTATGATAAGTTCTGGCTTCACGTTTATAATAATAGCGTTCTTCTAAAGTACGATTTTTACGTTCTTTTTCTCATATGGCACTAATATCAACTTTTTTATTTTTATCAGCGGTACGAGGGTTAAATGTTTCAGTAGTACCTTCAAAAGTTCTTTTGGTTTTTAATGGTTTAATTTTACGAAGAATATTAAACTTGTTTTTTAAAAGGGCCACTTTTTCATGATTAATTTTGGATTTCTTTGATTTATTTTCTTCACTCATGAAAATACCTCCTATCGTGATTCTTTGTGGACAGTGTGTTGATGACAATGTTCACAATATTTTTTTAATTCCATGCGTTCTTTGTTTTTAACCTTGTTTTTATAAGTATGATAGTTACGGTTCAAACAAATGCTGCATATTAAGATTATTTTTTCGCTCATTAAATTCACCTTGAAAACTTAACCATTTTTAATTATATTATTATTTAAAATAAGTGTCAATTTTTAAATGATTTTTTATTTTAAAAGAAATGGTTAGTTTTAATTCTTCCTTTAATTATTGTACAAGAAAAATAGCAATAATGAAAAAAAATAGTGACTTTTTTAAATAAATCACTATTTTTAATTTTATAATCCAGGATGTATTAGAATGACTAACTGCCATATTCTCTGTACTGATATTATCATATATTTTTGTTCCTTCTTTTACGATAATTTTTTTACCATTAGAATCAGAGTATTTTTCTAGTTTTAAAAAAATCTTAGCTTTTTCATTAATTTTATATGACATGATTTCATTAAACCTTTCTTTTCCTGACTTTTTTGCTACAATAGTAATTTTTTTAAAATCTTGATTTTGTAATTTTTCAATTATAAGTTCATTATCACTTTTTGTTAACTGAGCATTACGAGTAAAACTAAAGTTTGAAGCTCCATTTTCAATTTCAAATGAAACTTTAATACTAAAATCATGCTTCAAATCATCTTTTTTAAAAATTTCACCGAAATTAAAAAGAGAACCCACAATTTTTAAACTCCCACTAAGAATTTGTTGGTTAATTATATTTGAACTACCTGAAAGTATTCAACTAATAAAATTAGAACCTTTAAGTGCTACTTCTACTTTTTTAAAATTGCTATCTGATAATCAATTTGCAGCAGAAACAATCCTTGATGCACCTGTCAACATAATAATTGCTCCTGCAATTATTACTGGATAAAAGTAATAAGTATTTTCATCATCATTATTATCTTCATGAAACTGATTACTTAATAACAACCCATAACCTGTAGGTGTAGGATTAGTATAATTTCTAGGAGTTGTTGTACCATCAGTTTGAGTTGAAGTTGTAAAAGGTGGCACAGTAGTTGATGCATTATCAGGTGAATCATTTGCAGTAAGATTGTATACTATGCCTACCACTAAACAAGACCCACTTGCTATTTCTACTAGTCCTTTGATAATTGGTTTTTTACTAGGTATCAAACTAGATGCAAATTTCAAAGTTTTTCCTATTAATGATGTTATACCTGAAGTTGTTTTTATACCTAAGTCTAAAGATAGTGCTGCAGCATTAAATAAGGCTCCAGTGCTTAAAAATACTAATTTACTATTTTCTTTTATATTACTTTCATTTGTTGCTTCATTATATAATAAAGGTGTGCGTTCATTACTATTGTTGTTTCACTTGGCATATTTGTTTTTTCCTCTTTGTAATTTATTTTTTATATTTTAATTATTCAAAAAGTTGTTTATTATTCATTGATTTATATTAACTGAAAAATTAGCACCAATATCAAAATTATGAGATTGAGAAGTTGCTTGAAAACCTTCATATACATACTGCTCATCATGTCACATGTACATTCATAAAAGTAAACCTTGCACTGCAAATTTACTTGGTTCTGGTTCAACATCAATTTTTCAAATTGGTTGCTTTGAACCTTCTGGTTTATTTAAAATAACATTAGTTTGAAATGATAATTCAGTATTTCTAACTTTATAATTCTTATGAGCAACCGTGTAATTAATTTCACTTGTTTTATCAACTGTAAAACTAGGATATAAAAATATGAAATTATTTCAACTATCAGCATAATCATTTCATTTAAACATAGTAATTGCTGGAATACCAAATTCTTCACCACTTGATGGTGTTTCTTTGCTAAATGTATGATTAATATTCAAGTGTGCTTCTATATTTAAATTACTCTTGTCATATTGATAATAACTTACACTAATAATATTCTGATTATTATCTAGTAAGTATCTAACACTATAATCTTTACTACTATTAGTAATGGAACTATTTTTTAACAGACCATCAATATTGGTCTTATAATCAATAATGTTGTACATTATTTGCTTATATTGATTATCATTAAATGTTTTATTATCTTTTAAACTACTTTTACTAATAAAGTTTTTCGCAAACCCACTACATAAGATTTTACTATTCCCAGGATGAGATTGACTAATATTGTAAAATCCTAAACTTTCACTTAAATCTTGAAAATTAGGTATTAAACTAACATCACCCTCCCCTGCAGTAAGTTGAATATGCGTATTGGCACCACCAAATTGTAATAATGTTCAATGTAAATCTGAAGTTGAAGAAGTATAAGCTGATGTTACTATTTTACTCAAATTTTGTTTTTGTAAAATTTTAGTGCCTTCAGTAGCGTTTGACAACTTGTTTGTTTTTAATGTCTTGGGCAACAGCATTATTTCAGTCTTCCGAAATGGTATCTGGAATTTGCTTGCTATCAAATGATAAATTACCTTCATTATTAACAGTAAGTTGTTTTATATAGGGAAATAAACTGTTATTTGTTTTTATATTATTAATATCATAAATGTGGTAACTATCAGAACTATCTTTATTACTTAAAATAGTGCTGTTATTTAAACTTTGATATGAATTATTGCAAATAATGGTTTCCTAATTTGTTTGCTGTAAGTTACTACTAAGTTTATGATGGTTAATAATCCCACTGCTTGCTAATAAACTAACAGTAGTAATCATTAATAAATTTTTAAAATTTAACATGTATTACACCTCACATTTTATTTTTAACGAAATGATTTAATTTTAATTGTTGTACTAATACTATTAAATTTTAATTGACAATTAGAACTGAAATTATTATTCATCACTTTATTCATTTTTAATTCTTGTTCATTATTTTGTTTATATTTATATTTAATAACAATAGCGATGTTTGTTATATGTTCATAGTTACTGATTTGGTTGCAATCAGTAAATAATTTAACTTCATCAGCATTTTTAATAATAATTGGATCAATATCTGCTTGAAAATCAAGTTGAAAATTATCATCATCAATTGCAAAATTAGCATGCAATGCTAAACTAATAGTTGGCGAATCAAGTTTAGTAAACTTATTTAAATCATCTTGAGCGTTAGATAACAATGAATCAGTAACTGAATCATCATTAATTTTAATAGGATAATAAATTCCTTGGCCACCAATATCGTTTAAAAATGGAATTGGTTTTATTTTTGAACAATCAAATTTTTTATTAGTAAATGTTTGTTCATTAGAATTTTTATTATGACATTCCATAATAATAGTAATATTAATACTATCTTTTAACTGATTTTTACCAACAATAGTTATGTTAATTGATGTTTGTTTGCCTTGGTAATTGCCACCTTGAAAATTAGAAGTAATAATATAATCATCATTAGTAAAATTTTAATGTCACATTGTGTTACCATAATCTTTAATTCCTGTAGCAAATTATTAACATTATCTATTTGGACATTAGTATCATCATTAACTACCGATTTATCTTGTTCTAATCCTGACTTAAAACTATTTAAAGATTTAATTGTATTAATTCCTTTTACATTAACATTGATATTTAATGTCCCCGTAATAACATCACTGCTAGTAACTGCATTGATAATAATAGCAATGGTAACAGGTTCTTGATAATTGGTGAATTGTTTTATATCATCATAATTAATTGTAAAATCAGATTTTGTTATAGAACATCATCCAAGTATTTTATTAACTTTATTAATAAACCTTTAACTAATGTCACTATCAATGCCGTTTATAACTTCTGTGTTAGTACCTTTAGTAATGTCAGTCATTGCTACAGTTTCCTCAGGGATTCTTAAATCTAAATCATTAATATTTATCAAAACAGGTTTGTTGTCATTTTTTACGATAAATTTAAAATTTAAATCACTGGGCTCTAAATGGTATGAAATTCCAACATCAGTAGTTATTATTTCAATATTCATTGCTTTTTGTTCATTATATTTTGACATTGAAATTGTAAAATTTGATAACAGTGCATTGTTGCCATCAATTTTAATACTAATTGCAGGATTTAGTGGTAAATGATTAAAAAAATTATTTGGAATATTAACAGATGCTTTTACTAATTCACCATCAATTTCATTTAGTAAATCATTAATAGTAAATGATTGTTTTGGATTTTTACTAGTATTGACAAGAGTAATGTTTTTTAAATGATTTTGATAATCAGTTAACTTATAAAGTTTATTAGGTGGGCAATTATTTTTATAATAAGTATCTCAAGTATTAGTATCATTGGGATTTCAATTACTATTGCTATTAGTAATATCAGGATTGTTAGATGTGTTGGTTATTATTAACCCTATCATTCCTCCAATTATGGAAGCAACAATTATTAAAAATATCAATATTTTTCATATTCATTGTTTTTTAGGTTTAAGCGTTTTTAATTGCTTTAATTCTGATTGATTATTACGAATTTTTCGATTATTAACAATATATTTTTCATTTTTATTAACAGTTTTTTTAATTATTATTGCCTCCTTTTTTATTAAAAATAAAAAAACATAAAATAATATAAAAATTATTTTAAGGCAAAACCAAATATTTAGTTAACTTGATTTAACTGAACTTTAAACAGTAAACATTTATAATATAATTATTGTTAATTATATTATAAATGTTTACTGTTTAGATAATTTTATCACAATAGCAATGATAAACTATTTTTTCTTAGTAAATTTTTGATAAATTTCATTTAATTTTTTTTCATATATGTTATGGATTTTTGGTTGATAATATGTTTTATTTTTAATTTTAGTTGGTAAATATTGTTGTTGAACATAATCATTTTCATAATCATGAGGAAATTTATAAAGTTTTCCTTTGCCCATTGATTTTTTTAAAGACTTTGATCAACTATGTTTTAAGTAATCTGGAATGGGATAAACTTGTCCTTGTAAAACATCATTATATGCTGCTTGTGTTGCAAGATTGGCACTATTTGATTTTTCACTAAATGCCATTTCAATTACTACTAATCCTAAAGGAATTAAACCTTCAGGCATACCAATTTGACGGAAAGTTTCAATGGCAGTTTTTACCCTAATTCCTAAGGCTGGATTTGCTAGACCAATATCTTCATAAACAATAATCATTATTCTTCTTAAAATGCTTCATAATCACCACTAACTAATAAGCGTGATAAGTAGTGTAGCGCAAGCGCAGCATTAACGTCGCTACCGCGAATTGATTTTTGTAGCGCTGATTTTAAATCATGGTGTTCACTGCCTTCCTTGGCATTTCAATTACTAGCTTGTGGGATAATGGCATTAATAATATCTAAAGTTATAGTTTCTTTGGGATAAAGTTTCATTAGCAATTCTAAAACATTAATAGCTATCCGTAAATCACCGCTACTTAAAACACAAATTGTTTCTAATAATTGTTTACTAATAGTAAAATTTATTGCTTTATTTTTAGCAATTAGTTTTTGTAAACCAACTAACATTTCTTCATTGGTAATTGGTTTAAGTTCTAATAATAAGCAACGACTTCGCAATGCACGATTAATAACAAAATATGGATTTTCGGTTGTACATGCTATTAAAATAAAGTTGCCATGTTCTAAATATTGTAATAATAAATCTTGACGGTCACGATTCATACGATGAATTTCTTCAATAATGATAATATATGGTTGTGATTTTTCGGCATTTTTAATCAATTTTTCTAAATCTTCTTTTTTATCTATAGCAGCATTAAAGATACCAAATTCGTAGTTTAAATCATTAGTTAAAATTTGAGCAATTGTCGTTTTACCAGTGCCTGGGTTACCATAAAAAATTAATGATGTTAGATATTTTTGTTTCAACATGCGATTAATAACACCATTTTCATCATTTAACAAATGGGTTTGACCAATGATATCTTTGATAGTTGTTGGTCGTAAAATAGTTGCTAATGGTTTATTCATGATTAAACACCATCCTAAAGTAAATTATCTAATTTTGTTAAAGTCAAAGTTGCTATACAATCTCATATCAATATTAATTTTGTTTCATTTTAATAACTTTGTTTTTAAAACATTAAAAACATCGTTTGTATTTTGAAAAATAAAACTTTTATCATTAGTATTTAATACTAATAAAATATATTTATGTAAATTATTTTGATTATTTAACATCCAAGGTTTATTTTTATTTAAAAACATGTTATGAGATTCAATTAATAACTGTTTCATTAAAATTACTTCACAAGCAGTATCTAAAAATTCAATAAATTCATTTGTAAATCAATTTTTAAAATCAATAGCTTCAAAAAAGTAATTTAACTTTTTATTAGGCAGAAAATGTACTAGTATACTTTGCAATTTATCACATGATAAATCTTTATTTTTTAATAAGATTACCTGAAATGTTTCTAATTCTCTAATAGTAAATTTTGATTTTATTAATTTTTCTACAATTAAAGAAGTTAAATCAATAAATTTAAATTTTTGTTCATTTTAATCACCTACACAAATTATATATAATTTTTATAACTATTTTTTAGTTTTATTTTAACCCTAGTTCAGGCATTATCAACTTGTTTGTATGTTAACTTCTTCAGATTTTCCATAATCTCATTAATATTGTAACCATCCTGTTTTAATTGTAAAACTTGGTTTTCATTTTTGGTTAATCTAGCTGTATTAACAACATCTTGAATGCTTAAATGTTGATATTGTTCATTTACACCTTGAGTTAAATAATCATTATATACTAAAGCTGTATTAATAATACGATGATTATTGTTTAAAAATTTTTTAAAATATGCCAAGATTCCTCACTGTAATTCATTATATAAAAAGTTTTTAAATGATTTATTTTTACATTCTTGAAATTTAAAAACACTTTCTAAAAATATAAAATAAAAAATTGAAATTAAATCATTTATTTCTAATGGAATAGAAAAGAAACGTCGTAAAATTGCGCCTAACATCCATTCATTTTTAAGTTGATATTTTTCATATAAACATTTAAATGCTATTTCATTATATTCAATACAATATAAATAAATTAATTCATTATCTTCCATATTTGTTACCTCCCTTTTTACGAAGATACACTAATTATGAAAAAAGAAAAGAATAATCAAAAAAAGTTATGAGATATTAGTATTTAATTTTAAAGTCTGAATGTAAATATGATTGGCAATAATACCACAAGCTACACTAGCATTAAATGATTCGATTTTGTTAGACATCGGAATTTGGACAACAAAATCAGTATGAGTTAATAATTTGGGACTAATCCCTTCTCCTTCATTGCCAATAATCAACCCTAAATTACTATCACATTGCACATCAAGATAATCAATAGCTTTATCAGTTTTAGCTGCTGCTAAAATTCAAAAATTATGTTCATTTTTTAATTTAGTAATAGTTGTTGTTATATTATTAACTTGACAAATAGGAATAATACTTAAAGCACCTGCTGCAGCTTTAGCAACTGCACCATTAATTTCTGATTGATTACGGTTCAAAACAATTACACCATCAAAACCATTACCAGCAGCAATTCTTAACATTGAACCAAAGTTATGAGGATCGGAGATACGATCTAAAATTAAATAACGAACAAATTTATTTTCTGGTTGTAAACTTAATAATTCGTCTAAAGTAAAATAATCATAATTTTTAACATAGGCAGCAATATTTTGATGCTTTGATGTTTTTAACAAATTATTCATTGCTTCTAAACTAATAATCTCATAATCAATTTTACTTTTACTCAATTCTGGCTTTAATTCCCGATATTTATCTTGGACTAAAAAAACCTTTCAAACTTTAATTAATGATTGCGGATTAATTGCTGCAACAACGGGATGATAACCGTAAATGTATTCTAATGCCATATTTTTTACTCCTTAGATAATGTTAAGACTTTGTAGTTGTTCTCGAATTTTATCGGCTGCTTGATAATCTTTTTGTGATTTTAATTGTTCTCATAATTTAATTTGTGTTTTAATTTCTGGTGTATAGTTGCCAAATTTAAAATCAAATCCTAAGATTTTTAGAGTGAAAGTAAAGGTATAAAAAATATTTTGATTGATTTCACTAAATTCTTTTTTAACCATTGCTTCATTGATTTGTTTAACCATAGTTTCTAGCCAAGTTATAGTATTAGTTGTATCAATATTATTTGATAAAAACATAATGACTTGGTCATAATGCGGTTTATGATGTTTTTTATTTGTCTTAATGTTATTGATGAATAATTGATATGTTCATTGTTTTAATAGTTGTTCATATTTCTTCATTGAGGATAGTCCATTAATAATAGTTTCATCATTAAAATCTATGGGTTGTTGATGGTCACGATTTAAAATTAAGTAACGTAAAATATGAGGATGATATTGTTGACAAAAATCTTTTACTAAAACAAAATTGTTTAATGATTTTGACATTTTCACATTGACAATATTAACATGACCATTGTGTCATCAAATATTTGCTAGTTCTTGATTATGATATCCCATAAATTGAGCACGTTCATTTTCATGATGAGGAAATTTTAAATCAATACCACCACCGTGTAAATCAATCGTTTTTCCGTTAAATATAGTTTCAATAAAAGCAGTACATTCTGTATGTCAACCAGGACGACCTTTGCCTCAAGGACTATTTCAATTCATACCAATAGTTGTTGCTTTTCATAATACAAAATCTAAGACATCAGCTTTAATAGGATTTTGATTTTTAACGCGAAAATTAGGAATTAAATCAATAATTTTTTTATGTGCTAGTGAACCATAATCTTTAATTTTATTAACTTTAAAATAAACATCATTATTAGTAACATATGCATAGTCCTTAATTATTAATTGTTCAATAAACTTAATAATGCTGTCTATATATTGGCTTACCTTTGGCAAACTATTAGGCAACATAATATTTAATGTTTTTAAGTCATGCAAATAAGCGCTACTATACTTACTAGATAATTGTGATTCTGTAGTTTTTAATAATTCTGCTTGATTAATAATTTTATCATCAATATCAGTGATGTTATGAACATAATTAACTTGATATTTTTGATGAATTAATAGACGATGTAAAACATCCATGACAATCACACCACGAACGTTACCAATATGTACATAATTGTAAACGGTAGGACCACATAAATATATATTAACTTGGTTATCATTAGTTACTAGTGGTTTTAATGTTTGTGAAAAACTATCATAAACTTTAATCATATTGTATTTTCGCTCCTTAATAGATTAGTATTAATTATTATCTATTATATTAGATTCTAAAGTTTGAGGATTAGTAGCAAATTGACGATTTTGAAATTGGTGTTGTAAATTTAATGATTTATAACAACTTATAATTAAAGTTGCATTCACAACTAAATTAATAGGATATTTTATAACTCTTAAAAAATACATTGGTAATATTGGCATTGCATACATTTCACCTAAAATAATAGGGTCGGTACTAGTAATTAACAAAGAAGTAAGACCATAAGCAAATGGTAAATAACAATAAATTGTTCATTTACGATAGTATATTTTACTTAAAATAGTAACAATATAATATGGTAGTACACATCATAAAATACTAGTAAAAGTAAAGAATAAAGCAGGTGTAGCATTACCAGCAAAAAGAAGACCTAAAAAGTCAGAGGCAATACCACTAATAAATCCTAACATGCCACCACAAAAAAAACCGATTAATACTAGTACAAAGTCACCAATTTTAATTTCAAAAATTTTAAATGGTAAAATAGTGCTTAAAACAGCACCACTAATAAAATTTAAAATAACAGCTAATGAAACTAACATGCCACTTAAACAAATTAAATTAATTTGTTTTAATTTAATTTTATTATTTTTAAGATCTAAAATAGCAATTAAAGCAAAGGTGCACAAAATCAACATTCCACTTATTGCATTAATTAATACTAATACCATTATTTACTTTACCTACCTTTTTTAATATTTATTCAAAACATCTATTCTGCATAAATAATTATAAACATCTGCTAAAAAATAACAAGAACCTGTAATTAAAATAATTTTATTTTTACTATTTTTTATCATATTCTCATAAGCAAATTGGATTGCATTAATACTTTGTACATGACTATTTTGACAAATAATGATATTATTAGAGATTTTTTTTAAAAGAAGAATTAATTGATTAGGGTACTTATTTTTTAAACAAGAAAATATAATCTCATCAGGAACGATATTGTTAATTTTTAAAGTTTTGACTAAAGCATTAATACCTTCACGATTGTGAGCCGCATCAAAATAAACTATTTTATTATCAATCTCATATTTTTCGAAACGAAATTTAATTTTAAGATTTTTAATAATAAAACTAGCACTAACAATAGCAATGTTAGGAAAAGCATTTTTAATAACAGTTAATGCTAACGATTTATTTTCTTCATAATAGGTTTGATTGATTAATTTTGACGAATAACACGGTTGATATCCTTGTTTGCAAATTTCATATTTTAAATTACTATTTAAATTTCCTGACACAAATAGAATCTTGGTGCTTGGTTTAACAATTCCAATTTTTTGATGTAAAATCTTTTTTAATGTACTACCTAATATTTCTTGGTGGTCTTTACCAATCGAAGTAATAACAGCATATGTAGCATCAATAACACTAGTAGTGTCGTATCTGCCACCAATTCCTACTTCAATTATTGCTCATTTTACTTTTTGTTCTTGAAAATAAATTAAAGCAATTAATGTCAAAATGGCAAAAAAACCTAATTGATAATGCTCAATATCATCATTAATTAGATTTTTAATGCGAATTAAATCGTGATTACTAATCATAGTATCATTAATAATAATTCTTTCGTTTATCACAGTAATATGTGGTGAAGTAAAAAGACCAACTTTAATATTACTAGTTTGTCATAATACAGCATGAATCATTCTCGAAACAGAACCTTTACCATTAGTTCCTGTTACTTGAATATATTTAATATTATTATTTAAATATTTAGGGGAAAGTAACTTTAATTTAGTTAAACTCTCAGTTCCTGGATATTTATATATATCTTCTAAAAATTCATCATTCATAGTTAACCAACATCTAATTTAATAATTATTATTATCAATATTAATTAATGGACTTACTGTTCTTCATGTAATGTAAATAATAATTGAGTTAACAATAATTTTAAATGGTGCCATAATAATTCGCGCCATTGCTGTTAAACCATATTCTTTGACATTAGAACTAAATAATGTCATATCAGCATATGAAGCAATTAGTACAGTAATTACATATTCTGCTACAACTGCTAACAAGATAATTGGTAATATTTCTTTAATTCTTTCAGACTGTCTTTTCCATAAGTAATAAAATAAAACACTATAAATACTTAATAACGCAAAGGCACCACCACCACCAATAATGCAAGCAGTAGCATATTTATTAAAGTTCATACCTGAAACAGAATATGAAGATTGGTCACCACATAAAACAATATAAGCTCCACCACCAGCAAATAATAAAATAAAAATATTAATTAAAATAAAGATAATTCATGGATAATTTTTCAGTTTAACATTTAAAATGCCAGCGATACCAGCTAAAAATCCAGTGAAAACAATACAAAACATGTAGACTGGACTAATATAAGATGGGACAAATAAAGTTACTAAAATATCAGTTACTGCAGCACAAATAATCCCGATGACAGGACCAAAAAGATAACCAGTAATCTTAATCATTAACCCTTCAATGGCAATCCTAATAGGAGGCAAAACAGTAAGTGGAATAGTAATAGAAATAATAATAGTAGCTACTACAGATACTGAAGACAGCATTGTAATATAGGCAATATTTTTAGTAGTAAAACGAACACCTTTATACTTATCTTTTTTAAATAATTTTCAGAAACTATTTATTAAAATATAGGATAACATTGTAGCGCCCAAGGCAATAATTAAATAAATAGCAGTGTTTTTACTAAACAAAGGTAGTGTTTCTATTGCTGTTTTGGAAACTAAGTTATTTATTATTAAATTATTTGGCATTTAAATAACCACCATTCCCATATTATTATTTAAAAGTTAGATTAATTTTAACAAATATATCATAACATTGTTTGTTCATTTACACACAAATAATATTAGCAAAAAGATATTTTTATCATAATATAGGTAAATTAGATTTTGATATTAATCAATTATTTGTTTTACTGAAAGGCTTAGAATTAAAGAATCCTCCATATGCGCTTAAAGGTGAGGGGTGAACACTCTCAATAATATAATGTTTAGCAGTATTAATTAATATTTTTTTACTACGAGCATTTTTACCTCATAGAATAAAAACCAAATTAGAACAATTCAGATTTAAAAATGATAAAACATGATCAGTAAATATTGTTCATCCATATTGTAAATGACTATTTGGTTGACCTTGTCTAACTGTTAAAGTTGTATTTAATAAAAGTACACCTTGTTTAGCCCAACTTGTTAAATTGCCATTATTACCCTTTTCAATATTTAAATCATTTTTTAATTCTTGAAAAATATTTTTTAAACTTGGCGGTAAAGGGGTTTTATCTTTTACACTAAAGGCTAAACCATGAGCTTGTTGTGGCTGATGATATGGATCTTGTCCTAAAATAACTACCTTTACTGTTTCTAAAGGGGTTAGTTTAAAAGCAGTAAAAATTTCTTCTCACATGGGAAAACAAGTGTAAGTTTGATATTCATTTTTAATGTCTTTTAATAATTTTGGAAAATATAATTGATTATTTTCATTTTGAAAAAGACTCATTCATGATGTATCAACAAATAAAGTTTTATTATACATAGCTTTCACCTGCGCTTTTACTTATGATAGGGTTGATTATTAATAATTTGTAACGAACAATAATATTTGTTCTAACAATACTACATAACACAATTGATGTGGTAAAGTGATTTTTCCAAATGCAATTTTAATTAATTTAGAATTAGTTTTTAATTCTTGGTTAACACCATTACTACCGCCAATGATAAAACCAATTTTACCTTGTTGATAATTTTGATTTTTAACAATGATTTGTGCAAGTTGTTCACTTGTTACAAGATTTCCAGTTAAATCTAATAGCATTCATTGATAATCAATATTTTTATCTAAATATTCAATGATTTTATTTGGTTCAATATTAATATTAGAAGAAATTAAGTTTAGTTTAGATTCTTTTATATTTTGAATAATAATATTTGCTTGTTTTTTAACTCTTGTTAAATAATCATTGGCAGCTAATCGTCAATATTGTTGTGATAAATCACCAACACAAATAATTCTAATACTTAACATTTTAATTTTTAGAAATAACCATATCGCTAATGCGACCTGCTTTACCATTATAGTCATCAAATGTTCATTCTGGATGATAAAAATCAACATGCCCTAATGAATATTGAATAGTATCTGGATCCATGCGAACTATTTTTTGACTATTTTTATCTGAATATAAAACAAAATCAAAATCAATTCTAATATTAAAATCAATTCTAAAGTTACCCATTGTTAAATCTAAGTGAATTCATCCTTGACGAAGAATTTTTTGATTATCACTTGTAAATTTATCCATTGTTGGTGCTATGATACTAGTAACAGCGTTTGGATCAGTTGGTGCAACATTTGCTTGTGCTGCTGAATTAAAAGTAACGAATCAGTAGACAAATTGTGGTTTCTTTATGTCATTATCAACTAATTGTGCAGCAATTGGTGCACCACTTTTATCAGCAAAAGTAAATGGATGGACTAATTTATTTCCACCTAAATAATTGTTATATTCAAAACTATCAAAATGTCCTGATTTATAGTTCTTGCTATTATAAAATTCTTCGGCAACACCAGGTGTTTTTAACATTTTTTCATCAATTCTAAGTTTATCTGCTGCTAATTGTTGGTATGTTTCTAAGGCGGCATATATTCCATTTGGTTTTTCAAAAATATAGTTATCGTTATAAACATAGTTTGTTAATGGATCTTCATTGGAAACTTGTTTTTTTGGTTCATTAATAAGATTAACCTTAATTTGAGTACCATCTCCAACACCACAGGCAACTATAGTACTACTTGAAGTAGCAAGTAACCCAACTGCTGAAAAAAGACTAATTATTTTACGCATTTATTTTTATGCTCCTTACATTAAGAAATTATTTATAATAATTAAATATTCAATAGGAATTGTAACTTATTTTTGATGAAAAAGCAAAAAGTAATTTTGAAAAGTTAGAATTATTCTTGCGCCCTAAAATGAGACATTATTATTGTACTCTAAATTGATTCATTGACGGAACGTTAAATTTACTACAAATTCGTTTATTATTGAAAAAGTGAATATATTTAGTAACATCATCAATTCCTTTATTTACTAAGACACATAAAAGTGAAGATATAGAACACAAAGCTTAATAAACTTTATCGCCAGTTTGCCAAGTGGAACAGTTAAAACCATTACATTTGATTGTGGCAAAGAATTTGCTAAACTAAAGTGATGTTAATTATTCTAATAACTAATTTTTTGATTTATTTCATTGTTTTTTATATGCAGAAAGGAGGTTAAATAATGATAAAATATTATTAATAATTTTATTTATTTTTTAATTTTATTAATGAGATTTAAAAGGAAAAATGTATGCCCGAACTACTTAAAAACAGGTATAATTACCAGTTAATTCAAGATTTGGCTTTGAGCATTAGAGCCGTATATTCTTTGTTTAAGGTTGATAATTTTATTAATGACATTATAGATAAAACATGAGACAAGTCAGAACTGAAAACTCGTATGAGGAAAATTGCTATAAATTTAGAAAGATATTTGTCAACTGATTATGAACAAGCACTTGGATGAAAGAAACTAATAATGTATTTCTATACAACCTAAAAATGGCAATTAAAGATTTCACTAACTTTATTACTGTTAAGCCCATTAAAGAATATGAAGTAACAGATACTATTTCTGGTGACATGATTGGTTTTTATAATAGTTATACTTATTTAAACTATGCTATCAATGTTATTTATAGCAAAGAATTTTATCAAGGTCGTTTTGAAATGGAAAAACTTATATTAAAATATGACTTTGCTTGAAGTAAAGACCAAGAAAAACTTAATACTATATATTTCTTACTTTCTAATTTAATTAGAATTATTGAAGGCAATATTTTTTACAGTAAGTTCGCTATTGAAATTTTACAAGACCCTGTTCAACTTCCAGTTGAAATAATAAATTATAATTTTAAATTAAAAAACTTAGAGTCATATGAACTAGCAAATTTTTTAATGCTCATAGTTTATGAACCAATGATTAACTATGTTGAAAGTCAAGAAGAAATTTTAAAATCTATTTTTACTAAATATGATAATGAGCAATTAAATAATATGTTTTATGATTTAGACTACTTTTCACGTAAGATTGTCCCTGCTGTTTGCATGGGCAAACAAACATATAGTACTGACTGCGATTATGATGATGATAACGTTTACATGAAGGTTAGCGCCATTAGAATGTCTGATAAAAAGAGTAAAGAACTATATCAGAATTTAAGAAATATTATTGTTCAAATTTTTCCTAAACAAAAAGACGTTATTTTTCCTATTAGTAATCAATCATCTCTTAGTTCTTTCATGTTTAGTGATAACAATATTAATTTTAAAGACTTTATAAAACTAATTATTAAAAATAAAACTTGACCTGATTTTATTAAAAATGTTAGACAAAAAGGCAGTGAGTTTATGACACTTAGATATTGATAATCTAAGATTATGTCTAACATTGGTAACATGATTTTAATGCATTTAGAAAGAGATAAAAATTCTGATTTCTAATAAAACTAGACTACACCCCAAGTAAGCAGTAGATAAGATGAAAAAGATTTGAAATATTAGTTCATGCTTGTAGGAGGAATCACAATTTAGATATTGGATTTCCTTTTTTATTTTAAATAAATAACACTCTATAATGTATAAATATTTTACTATAAAATTATTAATTAATTTTGTTTTTGTTTGTATCTTAGATGCTATAATTTATCCGTATGAACAAAGAAATTTATAGTTTAAATTATTATAGAAAGGAAATATCATTCTATCATGTCTTTAAAAATTCCAGATAGTAATATTATTAAAGATGAAAAAGAAAAAGATTCAAAAAACGTGTTGTCTATTACTAAAGCAGCAAAACCAAAATTTAAAGCAGAAAATACTAATTTATTTGCAAAAACAATGTTATTAAACCACAAACAAGCAATATTAAATAATAAAAAACAATTTAGTACCAACCCATGAGGAGTAGATAATCATATTTATGTTTTTATAAGTTTTGAAACAGCAAATATTGAAAAAACAAGTGCCTGTCAATTAGCCATTATAAAAGTTCAAAAAGGAAAAATTATTGATTCTTATGAAACTTTTATTAAACCATATCCTTATGAATTTACATTCTCTCATATTAATAAGATTACTGAAAAAAAGGTGGAAAACGCTCCTATTTTTAGATATATTTGGGAAAAAGTTTCATCTTTTTTTGAAGAAAAATATATAATCATTGCCCACAACGCTAGTTATAATATTAATGTTTTAAGGTCATTATTGCAACATTATAAATTAGAATGCCCTAATTTTCTTTACGTTTGTTCAATAAAATTATTCAAGAAAGCTTATAATTATCCTAATAATAAATTAAATGCTTTAGCACACAATAATAAGATTAAGTTTAATCATAATGAAACATTGGCTGGTGTTAAAACTTTACATTCATTAATTAATGTTCATTTTGGTAGCCATTATCATATTAAAAATTTATCTGAGAAGTTAAATATTAATCTAGGAAACTTGTTTGAATAGAGATAATTAAATAGTATTTTTAGTCCACATTGGACGTATAAAATATAACTACTTCAACTGTACAAGTAGGTGAATATGAACGAAAAAAGAAAGAAAAGGAAGATACTAAACACTATCAGGAAAATTTTAGACATCAACAAAACTTGCAACTTGAAAAAATTAAGGAACAAAATACTTAAAAAAGAGCATTTATAACATGAGTTTTAAGTTCAATTGCAATAATAGTTTCCATAGTAGTTTTAGTTATTTCTTTAGTAAAATAAAATAAGATAACGACAAGTTTATTCTAACACCGTTTGATAAAAATATTGACATAATCGTTGTATATGGTATATAATATATACATCAGTAATGATGCCTAGTTTACTAGGAGACGAAGTCATCCACAAGGATATGCCTTACGAGAAAGTAAGGAGAGTAAAAGAATGAACTTGTCAAGTAAAGTGGACAATAAAAAGAACCTTATATAATTATTATTATAAATGTTACATTAAATCTAATTTCATAGGAATAAACTTAATATTTGTTTGGGGATGAGATAATCGATATTCTATTGGACTCATTCCTTTTAATTTTGGTTGTGGTCGATGATTGTTGTAAAAATAAATATACTTAGGTAAATTTTCTTTAATTCATTCAATAGTTCGTTTTTTTCTTGGAATCTGATATAAGAATTCAATTTTCATAGTACCAACCCATGATTCTGTTGCTCCATTATCTGGAGAATTTTCTCTTCTGGACATTGATATTTTTATAAGAAGGGTTGGTATAATGAAAACCTTGATCTGATTGTAAAATTCATGTTTTATACTTTCCAACATTAACTCAAGCTTGAATAATATTTTTTGTTACAAATGACATATCTAAACTTGAACTTATTTTGTAATCTAATATTTCATTATTGTGAAAATCCTTAACGATTGATAAATAATACGTTTTACCATTAGTTAGTAAATAGGTTATATCAGTGCCTAATTTTTGATTTAAACCAGTAGTTGCAAAATTACGGTCTAATTATCATATCTTAAACTGCCAGATTTTAACCTATAATCAAACTTCTTTGTTCTAATTTTGGATTTTAAACCCATATTTTTCATATACCTATAAACAATATGTGGTTGTATGTTTAACTTATAAATTTTCTTTATTCAACAACAAATCATGTTATAACCATAAATTTCTTTGAACGCATAAAATGTACTTTTAATTATATTAGCAATAAATGGAATCCATTTATTAAACTGTTTCATACCATTGTTAAGTCATTTATAATAACCAGATTTTGAAACTTTTAATAATTTACAAAGGTAATTAACTGGATTTTTTGTTTGTAATTGAGATATCGCCTGGCACTTTCCCTTTTTCGATATCTCTAAATACTTTTTTAGATGATTCATTACCTCAATATATTGAATTAGTTCTTCTTTAGTCATTTCATTTAAATCAAGAGTTTTAGGTCTACCTTGCCGTTTACCTTTTGATTGGATACCTTTTCCTGGAATAAGACTATCTTCACCTAAAGTTCTTATAGATTTGCGTCATCTTTTAATACTACTTTTATCAACATTTAATATTTTACTTGCAGTAATACAACCTAAACCTTCTACTTTTTTTAACATTTCTATTTTTTCTTCTTTTGAATATCATTTATGCATAAAATGAACATCTCTCTCAATAAAGTTTTACCACAAAATGGTTCTTTTTTGTGTCTACTTTATTATAGGTGATCAGACCTATTTAGATCTTTTTTTATTATTCTCCTTCATGTTTTAGAATTAATCAATAATTCAATTAATTTATCTTTAATTTCATTTTGTAACTAGCTTAGCTAAAATTTGCGTTGTAACGTAACGTAAGTATAATTATTTTCTAAAACTATACAATTGATATCGCTTAAGTTAAATAATGATTCTTTTTTATCAGTAGTAATACAAAGTTGATTTTGTTTTAATGATATTTTTCTGATTTTTTTATAATCACTGCTTTTCATGAAATATTAATCTACGTCCCTTTCTTCTCTTAGGATAATTAATCTAATATACGACACTAATTCATTTATACATTTTTTTAAGTTTTTGTCATGATTTTATATAAAATTGGAAATAAAATTTATTTTTTTGTTACAAGGGATAGGGGGATAATTCACAACTTTTAACTTTTTTCAAAATCTATGTTGTAAGATTATAGAAAAAAATTTGACGTTAAAGTAAAATACACCTACGAAATTAAAAACGAAGTCGTAAAACACGATATCGGCATGAGCTAAGATGGTTAGCGACAATAATATGAATTATGAAATATTACAACCAAGAAAAATAATTTCTGATGGTAAAAAATTAGCAAAAAGAAATTATGTATTAAAAAAATATTTTTATTCCATAAAACCCTTTATATTTAAAATATTTTTCCCTTAAATGAAACTCAATAAGTGTATTTAACAATAAAACTTATTTGCAAATTATAAAAATAGTAATATAATTATTATGTATAGGGATTAAATGAAAAATTTTTAGAATACAAGAGGATAAAATCATGGAAAAAGATGTGAATTACCGTGTTGCTATTAAACTAGAGTTTACTGAAAATCTTGATAAAAAAAATAAAAGTATTTACTCAATTAAAACTCATCTTGATTTAATTAATAAATTATTTGAAAGTTAAGACTTTATTTTAATTGTATAAAACAAAATGTTTCACTATGTAAATAGCATAGTTTTTCTTATGTTAAAAATTATACTCTATCCAATCTTATTTTTTATAAAAAACACCGATAATATTAATAAATTCTTAAATAACCATCTATTATATTTTTAAACTTTATGATAGCATTACTATTGAAATTTATTATTAACAGTAGTTAATTTTAATATTATCAATTTTTTTAAAACATTAACTCATCTAATTGGAGGTGAAATATATGAAACATGATTATGAAATCATTGTGATTGGTGCTGGTCATGCTGGTGTTGAAGCTGCTTTAGCTGCTGCTCGAACTGGACATAAAACAGCAGTAATTACCCTTGACAAAACTAAAATTGCTTTAATGCCTTGTAATCCTTCTATTGGTGGCCCTGCCAAAGGAATTGTTGTCAGAGAGATTGATGCCCTAGGTGGTGAAATGGCTAAAGCAGCAGATGCTACTGCTTTACAAATGAAACTATTAAATAATTCTCGTGGCCCTGCTGTATGAGCTATTCGTGCGCAATCTGATAAAATAGCTTATTCACAATACATGCAAGAGGTTACTAGTAACCAAAAAAACTTAACTGTTCTAGAAGTAATGGTTCAATCATTAATTATTAATGACGGTATTGTGCAAGGTATTAATTTAGAAAATGGAAAACAAATTACAAGTAAAATTGTTATTTTAACAACTGGCACTTATATGACTGCTTTAACATTACAAGGTCATAATAAAAAAACTGAAGGTCCAGATGGTCAAAGAACTAGTAATGGTATTTCAAATCAATTAAAAACCTTAGGGTTTAATATGATTCGTTTAAAAACTGGAACTCCACCTCGTGTTAAAAGAGATAGTATTGATTTTAGTAAATCAAGTATTGAACTAGGTAGTGATTTACCATTAGCCTTTTCTCATGAAACTGCTGACTTCTTACCATTAAGTAAACAATTGCCTTGTTATTTAATGTATACAAATGATAAAACCCATGCTCTCATTAATAATAGTTTAGATAAATCACCAATGTACAACGGCGAAATTCAAGGGACAGGTCCTCGTTACTGCCCAAGTATTGAAGATAAAGTAGTTCGTTTTTCTGATAAACCACGTCATCAAATTTTTTTAGAACCTGAATCAATTCATTTAGATTCTATTTATGTTCAAGGTTTCTCAACTTCAATGCCAATTGATATTCAAGATAAAATGTTAAGAACATTACCAGGTTTAGAAAAATGTGAAGTATTAAAATGAGCATATGCTATTGAATATGATGCTTTTGAACCAACACAACTATGACCGACTTTAGAAACTAAAATTATTAAAAATTTATTTAGTGCTGGTCAAATTAATGGCACTAGTGGTTATGAAGAAGCTGCCTGCCAAGGTTTAATGGCTGCTATTAATGCCCACTTAAAATTAACGAAACAAGAACCATTAATTTTAAAACGTGATGAAGGATATATTGGTGTTTTAATTGATGACTTAGTAACTAAAGGTACTATTGAACCATATCGTTTATTAACCTCATTAGCCGAACATCGTTTATTATTACGTAATGATAATGCCCAAACTCGGTTACTTAAACATGGACATCGTGTGGGTTTAATTAGTGAACAACGTTATGCTAAATTTCAATCACAACAACAATTAATGAATAGTATTACTGAAGATTTAAAAAATACTAAAATTAGTCCTGATTCACAATTAGCACAATTTTTAGTAAATAATAATTTAGGGACAATTCCTCATAATCATATTGTGGCTTATGAATTAGTAAAACGTCCCGGTATTAGTTTAAAAATGTTAAGTGATGAATTACCACAATTAAATGATTTATTATACCATGAACTTATGGAATTAGAAATTACTATTAAGTTCTCAGGATATATTAATCAACAATTAAAAATGGCACAACAAGCTAATAGTTTAGAAAAAAAACAGATTCCTAGTGATATTAATTATGATTTAGTAGAAAGTATTACTGGTGAAGCACGTGAAAAACTAAAACGTGTTCGACCATTGACCATTGCTCATGCCACTAGAATTTCTGGTGTTAGTCCTGCTGATATTCAAGTTTTATTATTTTTCTTAAAGCGTAAATATCCTCATTTAAATAGTTAATAAAAAAGTTGTAATCATAGATTACAACTTTTTTGTTTTTAGTAGGTTGATGTTGATACATAAAAGTCATTATTGTGTTATTATAGTCATTTTTTAAATATTTTAATATAACCCATTTTTACAATTTGACTTAATAAACAATAACTTGCAACTATTCCTAAGGCAATAGGAATATAAATTGGTGGTGGTCCTACCATATTAATTTGATTACCAATATAAGTATATGGGAGAACTAAACCAATTATACAAATGGTCATGGCCATGACATTAACAGGTCATGTTGCTCGGCTTTGAATAAATGGAATTTTTTCAGTTCTAAACATTTGTACAACTAATGTTTGTGTTAATAAACCTTCTATGAATCATCCTGAATTGAACATATTAATATTAGCTTCACTAGGATTAGCAAATACTCCAAAGGCAATTCCTAAAATGGCAAAGGTAGTAAGATCAAAAATACTACTTATTGGTCCATTAACAAAGGCAAATGGCAACATATCTTTGGCATTTCAACGCTGTGGTTTTAATAAAAATGAATCATCAACACGATCAAAAACAATAGCAAATTGTGAAATATCATACAATAGATTTTGAAATAATAATTGAATTGGAGAAATGGGAATGAAACTAAATCATGCTAACGCTGTTAATATACTAAATACATTTCCAAAATTAGAAACTATCGTAATTTAATGTATTTTAAAATATTACCAAATATACGACGACCTTCAACAATACCATTTTCTAATACTAATAATGATTTTTCCAATAAAATAATATCAGATGCTTCTTTAGCAATATCAGTAGCATTATCGACAGAAATACCAACATCAGCATGACGTAGTACTAAAGCATCATTAATACCATCACCCATAAAGCCAACAACATGGTCATTACTTTTCAATACTTCGATAACTTTTGCTTTTTGTAATGGGTTCAGTTTAACAAAAATATTATTATTTTCAACAATCTGTTTTAATTCATATTCTGCTAATCCTATTAATTGTTCACCTGAAATTAAACCTTTAATTTCTAAATTAACACGATTACAAATAGCACGTGTTACTAATTCATTATCACCAGTTAAAATTTTTAAATCTACACCATGTGCTTTTAGGAGTTTGATTATTTTAACTGCTGATGGCTTAGGGATATCTAAGAAACTTACAAATCCATAGAAAATTAAATCTTTTTCGTTTTCTTCATTATATTTGTCAGCAGTGAGATTTTGATCCTCATAAGCCACTCCTAATAATCGTAGTCCTTTTTGATTTAAGTTAGTAATTGTTGCGTTAGTCATTCTTAGTAAATCTGCTGTTAAGGGCATAATTTTACCTTGGTAAAAAATACGATTGCAGCTTTTGATAACTTCTTCAACAGCTCCTTTGCAAATTAATTTTTTATTATTAAGTTTATCTTGTAGAACAATTGTTAGTTTTCGACGATTAAAATCAAAAGGAATTTCATCAATTTTTTGATAATATTTATGTAAATCGTTTAAGTTATGCTCTTGACCAAATTTAATAATTGAACTATCCATTGGATTTTTAATTCCTGTTTGAAAATAACTATTTAAATAAATTAATGATATTAAATCCTTATTTTCTTGATTATCTAATGTTATATAATTAACTACTTCAATATTATCATTGGTTAATGTACCAGTTTTATCAGTACATAGAACATCAATGGCGCCTAAATTTTGAATGGCAGCTACTATTTTGCTTACTCATTTTGTTGGCACCACGTGCTAAATTTGATGTTACAATCATCGGCAACATCTCCGGAGTTAAACCAACAGCAACCGAAATTGAAAAAATAAAGGCATTTGCTCAATCATTTTTTAAGAATCCATTAACAATAAAGACAATGGGTACCATTACTAGCATAAAACAAATTAACATTAAAGTAACACGTTTTATTCCTTTAGAAAAGTTAGTTGTTGGTCGTTTTTTATTTATTGTTTGAGCAATAGTGGCAAAATAAGTATTAGCACCTGTTGCTAAAACGATGGCAATGGCACTTCCTGAAATCACACTTGTTCCCATAAAACAAATGTTTTGCAAATCAAATAAATTTTGATACTTAGGATTATTATCAGCATGTTTTTCAACAGGCAGTGACTCTCCTGTTAGTGAAGATTGGTTAATAAATAGATCATTGCTTAATAAAATTTTTACATCAGTTGGAATTAAATCACCTGGTAATAATTCACTTACATTTATTTCTTGAGCTTGTTTAATAATAGCAATTGAGTTTTCTTTATTGATTAATTGTCCTGCATTAACATTACGAATGACAGTTACAGTGTTATTTACTAAAGTTGTTAAATGTTTAGTAATAAAGAAAGCACGCATTGCTTGAATATAAATTAATGTTCCACTTAATATAATCATTGTACCAACAATAATAGCAGCAACAAGTGAATAACTTGAAGCATCATCATCAGTAAAGTATGAAAATAAATTATAAACAGTAATAATTGATAAAATAATATTGAATGGACCAAAATATGCTTTTAAAAATTCTAAAAACCAATTGAATTTTGCTTTTTTTAAAACATTATTGCCATATTGTTTTGTTTTTGTTTCAATTTGATCATTATTAAGACCAAAATTTTCTAGTTCTAATTTATTTAGTAATGTTTTTTGATTAGTTTGGGTCATTGTTTTAATATGGTCACCATTATTGTATACTAAATCTTTCTTAAAACTAAATTGTAGTTTAAAATGAATTTTATTTAAAAATCTTTTCATAATTTTTTACCTCCTTATTTAAAAGCAAAATAAGGAGTAAGTTATTGATACAATAAAAAATTATTTTATATTAATAAAAATTTAAGAGGATATTTAACTGGATCTTTATCTAAAAGCATATCTTTAATATTACTAATTATCATATTAGTAATATTGTCTATATTATTGCAGACGGAACCTTCTTCAGCCATGATATCACTCTCCTTTACTCTTTGAGAGTATAACATACTTTTTTAAAAATAAAAATAATTTTTTAACTCGAGAATTTAACTATAATAAAAAATTTAATGAAAACCAAAAAAGCAAAGAAGAATTAGAAAATTTCAAAAAAGAAGTTGTTCTTACTAAAAAAATGATGATAAGAAATGAAATTCAGAAAAAGATTTAAGTAAAATTATTAATAATAAAGAAGTGAAAATTCACATTGAGAAAATGACCATGAAAGGGTAAACTCTAAGTGAACACCTATACTAAAGTAGACTTAGAAAAAATATTAATTGAATCAACAATCTACTCTTATTATTAACTATTAAGACATTATCATAAGATAACGACAATAAATGAGGATATCGGTCCTGAGTAAGGCAAAACCCATTTTTGTGTGTAATTTATTTTATAAGACCATTGCTAACACCCAAAATGAATTTAGTTTATTAATTAATAATTTATCATGGTTTAAGACTTTTTAATTTTAAAATTATTATATGAGTAAATAAAGTGCTTCATTTCTTTTAAATTGAGTTTTCTAGTATAATGTTAATAAGTAATATTTGGTGGTGTTAACATGTTTCGTCGGTTTTTAATATTAACAATTATTTTACCAACATTAACTACTACTGCTAGTAGTATTTCTGCTTGTAGTTGGAATTTAGAGCCCACTGTGTTGGTACTAACCAGTTATGAACATGCCCAACACCAAAATAATAATGATCAAATTATTTTTAAAGAATTACAAACAATTTATGGAAACAATCATGTTGCAACTTTATTTACTTCCCAAGATGATAATCAATATGCAAATATGCTAAGGAATTTTTTAACAACTTACAATATTAAAAAAGTTTTTGTTTTAAATCCTAGTTTCCAGAAATATATTCCGCACAGTAGTGATACAAGTGTCCATTACACTAACAATATTGTTCGTATTATGCAACAATTTCAAGATGTAAAATTTTATTTTTTCAACAACATCATTGCTGATACAGTAAAAGTAAACAATAATATTTATGACATTAGATTTAACAGTGCTAATGGCACTAGTTCTGCCAAACCAGAGTATGGAAAACAATTAGCACGACATTTTGTTACCAATGTTGAAGCAGGTATTACTAATAGTGAATATAGTTTTGATAGTGATTTAAATACTGGACGTCCCATTGTTAAAATTGGAGTTATTAATAATATTGGTATTACTTATGACCAAACAATTTTAGAACAATTTAAAGCCGAAATTAAGATTATTAATACTGCTAGTAGAACTGTTGTCTATAAAATTATTGAAGTTAATCCTCATGATAGTTTTGTTACGAGTAATGTTCATAGTTCCGATGGTATCCGTGCTGTGGGACAAATTGCCCAAGAATTATATGAACATCAGGGCGTTAATTTTATTGTTAATCCTAATTCTTGATATAACAACATTATTTCTTATTCTGCTAGTTTAATTGCCACAAGACCAACATTTAGTAAAACTATTAAATTCATTGGTTGTGATGTTACTAATAAAAATGATTATGTTTATGATAATAATAGTTATTTAGCATTTAGTTTTAGTGCAGGATTAGAAATTATCGATGAAACAGTAAAACCTGAAATTGATGTTAAATACAAAATTACTCCTGATTTGGGATTACCAGAAAGTAAAAATAAGACTTATGGTGTTAGTATTATTAATTTTTATTAAGTAAGACAAGGATGTAATTATGGGAAAAGCAATATTGAAATTAACTAATCTTACTAAGTACTATGATAACCGTGCTATTTTTAAAGATGTTAATTTAGAAATTGGTCAAGAAGTTCATGCCATTGTTGGCAGCAATGCTGCTGGTAAAACATCATTACTTAGAATGTTTGCTGGATTTGATAGCCCCTCCAAAGGGAAAATTATAATTTCAAGTGTTAAAAAAGGAACACCATATCCCCGAGACCCTAGTGAAATGTCAAAGTTTAAAATGGCATATGCTGGCCAAGATGATTTTTTCTTAAATGATTTCAATGTTAAACAAAACATTGTTTTAGGCAATGAACCATTAGTTGCTAAAATATTTCCTAATTGAAAAGAAGCAGAGTTTAGGATTAATAGTTTAATGACCAAATATAAAATTAAACTTAATTTAGATAAAAAAGTATCAACACTTGCCATTGAAGAATTAAAAAAACTATCATTATTACGTGCCCTATTTAAAGAACCAAAAATCTTATTACTAGATGAACCAACTGTTGGCTTATCAGATAGTCAAAAATTAGAATTTTGAATGATTTTTAAAACATTACGCAGTGAAGAAATAACGGTCATATTTACAACTAGAGATGAAGAATTTGCCAAAGCTGTTTCTGATCGTGTTTCTTGGATTAAAGATTATCAAATTATTAATACCAAAGTTATGAAATTGAGTGAAAACACTAAAATGTTTGCAACTGATTATTGAAGCAATGTTATTAACTATCATAAACCACAAGCAGTTACTGGTGTTCCATTATTGTATGTTGATAATTTAGCAGAAAATAATCCTAATCTTTCTGATTTTCATGACATTGAATTGGTAATTGCTCCTGGTGAAATTTATGGAATTTATGATTTCGAAAACCTTTATAGTGAAGTGTTAATTGATAGTTTAGTGCGAATTAACAAAACTAAAACGGGACGTATCTTTTTTAAAGAATCAGAAATAACTAAATTGAAACCACAAGATATTAGTAATTTAGGCATTGATTGAGTATCAGGTCGGTATATTCATAAAGGAGTTATTCCTGATGCAACGTTATTTGAAAATTTTACATTTTGAAATTATAATAAACCCAAATATGTAACTAAATCAGGAGTTGTTAAAACTACCATTGTTAATAAAAAAGTAAGAGAAATTATTAAAGAATATCAAATTTTTGATGAAAATGATATGTATATAAAAGTTCAAAAGTTATCAAAAGGTGAATTACAAAAATTTGTATTAGCTCGTAGTATTGAAGAAAATCCTCAACTATTAATTTTATCCAATCCATTTTGTGACTTAGATGAAAAGTCAGCAAAATTAATTATTAAAAAATTAATAGCATTACGAGAAACAGGTGCTAGTATTTTAATTATTGATACAGATCCTTATTTATTACAATTATTATGTCAGCGTGTGGCTGTTATGTATCATAAACAATTTGTTTGTAAACTAGCAAATAATAGTGTTAAAGTGGAAATTATGAATAATCCAGCACGATGACAAGAATTTCCTATCACTAATGAAATAGTTATTAAAACTGATAAAATGTATCACTTACCACAAACAAAATGGTCAGTAAAAAAGGAAAAATTAAAAAAGTTTATTAGTTATATTAATAAGCCAATGATTAAATTACGTAATTGAATTAATAAGAAATTGGCAAATATTAAGTCAAGGTTAGGTTAGAACTATGCTAGAGAATCTTAAAAAATGGAAATTTTGATTGGTAGGTGGATTATTATTTATTACCACGATTTTTGTAGTTAGTTTAATTTTATTAATATCTAAAGTTAATCCCTTATCATTTTGAAATACCATTTTTATTCAACCGTTAAGCAATTTAGTAATTTTTAGTAATTTAGTGGAAACATTTTGCGTGCTCTTGCTGGCAGGATTAGCTGTTGCTATTACTTTTAAATACCGAATTTATAATTTAGGTGTTTCGGGGCAGATGATGTTCAGTGCTATGGTTGCGTATGTCTTAGCTGTTGCGATTGCTAAAAGTGGTGGTCATACCCAATGAATTACACCTTTCTTAATACTAGTTGCGATTGTGATTGGTGGTTTATCAGGATTACTGATTGCTGCTTTAAAAGCTTATTTTAAAGTTCATGAAGTTATTAGTACCATTTTATTTAATTTCATTGCTTGAGAAGGATATAAAGGGATTATGAGTAGTAAGATATATGAAGATTTAAAAATCCCTACTGCTATTACTAATTTACGGTTTTCATTAATTAGTGGTACGTTTAGTGTTACTAATTTATTTTCGGTTGCCATTATTATTTCCCTATTAATTTTCATTGTGGCGGTTATTATGTTTAATAATCGTACTTTAGGTTTTAAACTTAATGCGATTGCTAAAAATCCGATTGCTGCTAAACAAGCAAGATTAAATCCACAATTCCAAGGATTAATAATTTTACCAATTTCAGGAGCAATTGCTGGTGTTGCTGGTTACTTATATTTTTTAGGAATGAATAATCATCTGCCAGTATTATCAAGTCCGATTCAAGAAGGATTTTATGGTATTGTTGTGGCAGCCATGGCAGGTTATGCGCCATTGTTTGTTTTACCTTCTACTTTTTTTGTTAGTTTATTTGTTAGTCCTATTGAACATAATGCTTTTATTTATTTGAAAAATCCTGAAATGGCATTAATTATTTTAGGAATAACAATCTATTTAGTGGGTATTTATCCATTTATTTGACATTATTTATGGCATTCAATTTTTATTAAAGAACGATGAGAACAATTTAAGAAAAAAATATTACGACATAAAATACCTCAAAAAAAAGTTAGTAAAAAAGAAAAAATACCAGTAATTCACTTACAAACTGCAGATGAAAAACTTTCTAAAAATAAATTAACAACATTAAAAGATAAAATTATACGTAAGAAAGAAAAGGAAAAATAATTATGGATTTCTCATATACCACTGTTTTAGTTAATACCCTTCTATTTGCTTGTCCATTATTATTGTTATGTACAGGTGGTATTTTAAATACGCGTGCTGGAATTGTTAATTTAGGATTTGATGGTATCATGTGTGTTGGTGCAGCATTCTATTGTATTATTGTTTCTCAATTAAAGAGTAGTATGGGTGGTTCTGTTGCGATTCTAGCTTTTTTTGTTACTATTATTGTCGGTATGATTTTTAGTTTATTACATAGTTTGGCCACATTGATTTTTCGTGCAAATCAGTTTTTAGTTTCTATGGTTATTAATTATTTAGGATATGGTTTAGCAGTAGTTTTACCATTATCTTTTACAGGAACAATTAATTATTCATTATCAAGTATTTATATTCCTTTATTTTCGTGACCATCATTTTTAGTAACATTGATAGTTATTTATTTATTTGCTGCTTTGTTATTTTTAACAAAACTGGGACTATATATTAGGGGTATTGGTGAAAATCCCACAGCAGTCGCTTTGAACTATATTCATGTTAGAAGGTCACGAATGTATATTTCTTTAATTTCTAGTTCATTAGCATGTTTTGCCGGAGCATTCTTTGTTTATATACTACCTAGTAGTTTTATTGATACTAATAATTTTAATGGAATTGGGTTTTTATTAATTCCGCTATGAATGATGGCACGTAGTAGATTTGTTTTAACAACTATTATTTGTTTAATTTTTTCTTTTATTTATCAAATTGGTAATGCATCACAAAGTTTTAGTTTGATTAGTAATAATATTCCCTCTTGACTATGAGGGATGTTACCGTACTTAATTGCTTTATTGGCACTGATGATATTTCGACCTGATACAATGTTACCACCATCTTGAGGTGTACCATATGTTAAAACTGGACGGAGATGACAATAGTAGGTTATTGAATTTAAAGATTAGGGAGTGTTTCTTAATCTTTTGATTGAGTAAAATAGTTGGTTCAAAAGTTTGGTTGTACATCTATCATTTACTTCATAATATTGGTTTTAATGACTATGATATTCTTGCCCAAAAAACAGGTGCCTTTCTTTGAGAAAAAACAAAATTAGATACCTGAATTGTAGTAATGGTTTTATGTTTTAGCAAAAGCATTTTTTCACGGTGAAAGCATTAAAACCTTATTCCATTCGTCTATACAAAGAATAGAAAATATCCAAGTATTATTACAACAAGTATTAGAAAATAATAATTAGCACGCTAGCTAAGTATCATTAGAATTTATTAATAATTACTCTAATTAAGTTTGACTGACCACATGCTCCTGATACTATAACTGTTATTGCTAGTTTTCTAACAAAAATTAAAGATGGCATTATCCTACTAATTATTATTAGTTTCATTTTTGTTGGTATTTAGTTAATCATAATTGTCTTAAAAATGTAATGTAAATCAACTTTTATAACTAATAATGTTAATCTATTATATAATTAAGATAATAATTTATTATATTAAAAATCATATGTTAAATTAATTTAAGAAAGTTGGTGTTTTATGAAAATTAGACCTTTTTTAAAGTGAGTTGGAGGAAAAACACAGTTGCTAAAAGAAGTTGAAAAAAGAATGCCAAAAGATTTTAAAAATTATTTAGAACCATTTATAGGTGGTGGGGCATTATTTTTTAATATACATAATGGTAATAATAATTTTATAATTAATGCGTATAAAGCAATAAAAAAAATCCACAAAAATTAATGAAATTATTAGATGAACATGAACTAAATCATGGTTTAAATTCCAAAGAATATTATTATCTTATTAGAAAGCAAGATCGGGATATAAACTGAAATGAAAAAAATATTTTTATTAAAACTGCTAGATTAATTTATTTAAATAAAGCGTGTTTTAATGGTTTGTATCGCGTTAATAAATCCGGACATTTTAATGTTCCCTGAAATAAAAAAGAAAAAGTTAAATTATATGAAAAAAATAATATTTTAGGTTTAAGTAAAATCTTAAATAGCAATGTTGATATTTTAAACAGCGATTTTGAGAACGTTTGTAATTATGCACAAAAAGGAGACTTTATTTTTTTCGATCCACCATATGATTTAATAAAAAAAGATACTTTTGATAATTATACAAAAGATAAATTTGGTATTGAAGGTCAAAAAAGACTATCTAATTTCGCTCATAAGTTAAAAGAAAAAGGCTGTTATGTTATGATAACAAACCATAATACACCATTAATAAATGAGTTATATAAAGTTTTACTATTGATGTAGTTCCTGTAAAAAGAATGATTAATTCTAATGGAAAAGGCAGAGTGGGAATAGAGACTATTATATATAATTATTAATGAAGGGATAATAGTAGATATGAACAGAACATTTACAATTATTATTGATAATCTTAAAACCACAATAGTTGACTATGAATATTATGTTAACTTTGAAAAAATTTACTATCAAGTTTGAAATTACCTTGTTGAATTAAAAAAATATCTTTGGGCGTATCCAAAATAGGTATAGATTTAATAAAAATATAAATGAGAGATAATACTCTCATTTTTAATTGTTAAACAATTATAATTAATTATTTTGATAAATCTGTACTTTATTAAAGTAATTAATTATTACATAACTTAATAAAAATTATTAAAGGCTATAGTGCAGATATAACTAATAGTAATTTTTGTGTTGGTCTTTTATAACTTTATATTTTTTTTTGGTTCCCTTCCCCCTAGAACCCCCTACCCTCCGAGGCTTATTGCTACTTACAGTAGCAATAAGCCTATACGTAGTAGATAGTAAATATTTAGTATATAAGCCTTATCACTGTAAGTGATAAGGCTTATACATAATAGAAAGGTTAGAAAGGAATATATGACAACTATTAATTTAGAATTAAAAAGTAAAATTAAAGAAACAGATAAAGGTATATTATTAGAAATTGGTGAATATGAAACATGATTTTCTATTCAATATACTAATATTGATAATAAAAATAAAAAAATATTAATAAAAATTTTTGAAGATTGAGATTATAAATTAGGTAAAAAATCTATTATAAATGATATTTCTACTATTAAAGGTAGTGAAATTTTAAAATATATAAAAAATATTCCAAATGTTACTGCTAATGAAAATGAATTAATATCTTGTGAATTTTATAAAAAATATAATGGTTATTATATTGGACAAATAAAAAATGAAGAATGTTTTAAATATAATATTACCTGAGAAAAAGATAGAAAAAGTTTTAAAATAAATAATCCATATAATCATAATGATTTAGTAATAAATTATATAGTAACATCATTAAAAGATTTAGTAACTCATAATAATAAAATATTTTATTTAAAATATTAAGAAAGGAATTAATATAAATGCTTAATTGAAATATTATTACTCATAACTGTGATATTTGTTATAAAAAATCTTCATTTGCTAATAGAACATGTAATAACTGTTTTTATAAATTAATAGGTAAAAATAATGAAATGTAAATTACATAATAAAAAATATATTTGAATTAGTGAAATAGATAATTCTTATTATTGTAATAAATGTATTAATAATATGATTGAAGAAGATATATATTTAACAAGTGATAACTATGATAGTTTATATAACTATTATATTAATGAATTACAATTAGAAAATTTTTAAAGGAGAAAAGATAATGAATCAATTAGAATTACAAAATGCAAGAAAATTAATAGATAAATTTGAAGAATTACAAGAAGAATTTAATAGTAAATATGAAGAATTAGAATTTGAAATTGATAATGATGGTGATTTAAAAATTATGAAAGATTATTTTTCATATGAAAAAATAAATAAATTAGAACAAGTAATTATTCATTATAAAAAAATTATTAAAGGTTAAAGGAGAAAAATAATATGCAATATAATTATTTATTAAAATATAAAGTAAATTATACTAATAAAAGAAAACAAAAAATATTTTCTACAATTGAAAATGCTATTAATTTTCATAAAAATTATAAACATCATATATTAGAAAATGCTTATATTGAACATTATGAAATATTAGTAATGGAATTAGATATTAAAGGAGTTGAATAATAATGCCAGCACATAAGAAAAATCAAGAAGATTTAATTATTAAACAAATTCATATTTGAGTTAATAAAACTGATTATTATAAATTAAAAATAATTTGTGTAGAAAAAGATATTACAATTAATAAATTTGTAAGGAATTTAATTAAAAATGCAATTGAATAATAATTTAATTTTTAAAAAAGATACACATCAATATTTTATTAAAAATAAAGAATTAATTTCAGTTTCTAAAATTATTCAATATTATTTATATGAAGATAAAAATCCTTATGAAAATATACCTTTTGATAGATTAGAAAATGCTAGATTAAGAGGAGAAACTGTTCATAAAGTAGCAGAATTATATTTTAAAAATATAAATATTAATAATATAAAAGATAAATTATTAAATAATATTCAACATTTATTTAATAAAAATTATTTACAATATTGTGAAAATTTATTAAATAATTTACAAGAATTTAAAGTAAATACTAAATATATATGTGAACAAGTATTTACTTATGATATTATTGCTGGAACACCAGATTTAATTTATAAATATTGGGCGAATAAAATATACGTATAGATACTTTCAATGAGAGAAATATATCTTTAATTGTTAGTGTAATTATACCATATATTATCATTCTTGTAAACAATAATATCACTTTAATTTTACTATTTTAATCTAAAAATTCCTAACTATTTAGGTAAATATTTATTTAATTTTATATTAACTAAAAACTAATATTTTGTTTATTAAGATATGCTACTCTTGCATTTAACATATTAATAAATGTTTTAGAATTATATGCTTTTGCACCATTTCCTTTTAATGACTTTACTAAATGAAAAACAGTACTTTCAGCATAACAACCAATATTTCAATCTGCTCCTTGATTAATAATACCTTGAGTATTATTTTTAAAATAATTAAATGTTTTTTCATCAACATTATTTTCTAAAATATTAATAAATTGATTATAATTACCGTTTTTAAAAGAAGCAGATGAATCTATATACTTAGTTCAATCAGTAGATTCTTTTTTCTTTCCCCTTTTACCAACAAATGATTTTCAAAGATAACTAAAAGCATGAAATTTATCTAATATATAATAACCACCTAATAATTTAGCCATTGCTCTTATTGATAATGCACCATCACCTGCAATTATTAAATTAAGATTTTGAGATTCTAAATCTTTTAAACTATTTATTTTAATATCATAATTATTATTAATAGTTTCAAAAACAAAATTATATACTTTATCTTGTGACATATTATCATCATTTTTATATAATAAAAATGCTGTTGTTTTATTTAATAATTTATTTCTATTTTTACTAATATTAATTTTATGAGTATAAAGATTAAAAATTTTAATACAATGTTTTTCTATTATTCCATAATCATTTCTTAAAAATTCATAACAATCATCAATATCAATATGAAGTTTTTGATTATCTAATACTTTAATTTTTTCTTTTAAAGGTTGAATAGTAAATTTACTATTTTTTATTATATTACTAATAGTTTGATTTGAAATAGGACAATCGGGTAACATATCTTTAATATCACATTGTCTTTTACCTTTATGTATTTGTTTTAATATAAAATTTAATAAACGATTAGTACAATTTTTATATTTTAGAATTTTAATAAAATTTTTTACTGGACATATATTTTCATTAGTTTCTAAATTTTTATATATTCTTAATGGAAGATAAGATTTTCCAAAAGGATTAATAATTAATTTTTGTCTTCTTTGTATATATTTATATTTATTTTTATCATAAGTTTTAAAATAATTATAATCATATTCATTATTAATTAAAGTCATAATATTAATTCCTTTCTTAATTATTAATCTAAAATGATTATATATAAGAATAATAGTAAATGTTATAATATACATAAGGATAAAAGGTGAATAATATGCCAAAACAAAGAAAAGAATTAGGTAATTATAAAGAAAAAATACAAGAATATTTAAGAACAAATAAAGATAATCTTAAAAAATGTACTAAACAAGAATTAAATTATATTTTAAAGGTTGATAATAAATACATATTTGATTGCCGAAGAAGACCGACAAAATGACAAAAAGATTTTATTAACGAATATGATAAAGCATGCCTTAAAATAGGCATTGCACGATTAAAAAATGTAACTAAAGTTGCACAATATGAATGATTATATTTAAGAACAAATCATAGAGATATGTTTGATGATTTAATAGATAATCAAGATGTAGAAACAAATAATAGTAATATAATTATTAATATTACTGAACCAAGAAAAATTGAAAATAATAATTAGAAAATCTATATTTAATATAGATTTTTTCTTTATTTTAAAGGGTAAAAATGATATAATTATTATGAAACATGGCGTGACTATTTGCCTAATAATAGGAATTATTATTAATAAGGAGTTTAAAATGGAAAATTTTAAATGAGATGATAAAGTAGATTATTCTAAACCAGAAAATTTACAAAGATTAGTTAAAGAACATGAAGAATTTATGGAAAATAAAATCTTAAATCCAAAACTACAAGAACAACAAACTAAATTAAAAGAATATGAAACTAAAATTAATAGTTATGAAGAGCAACAATTATTTTCTAATATTAAAGATACTAAAAAAGTAAATTTAATTAAAAATTTAATGAGTACTGATAATTATAAATCTTTATCTAAACAAGAAGCATTTAATAAAATAAATGAAGATTATAAAGAATTTCTTATTGATAAAATATCAGAATCTTTTAAACAAGAAAATAAACCTAATACAAATGATTTTAATCCTAAAACTCTTTTAGATTTACATACAAATAGTATTAATCCAGAAGAATTAGAAAGAAAATTAAATGAAAAAGCAAAAACTACAGGTATTACTGACCCTAACGAATTAGAAAAACTTGTAAATTTAGCAAGAGGAAATGCACTTAAATCTATTAAATAGAAAGAGGATAAAATGGCAATTCCACAAATACCTAAAGCATTTATTATTGGTGGTAATACACCTACTGAAAATGCTGTTTTAAGTGTACTTGAAGCACAAGTTCGTGGTGAATTAACTGCTGAAATAAGTACTTTATTTATGAGAAATACTGTTACTGCTGACCAAATAGCAAATATTAGTGGTGTCGCAATGGCAATATATAGAGCAACAGTTCGTGTATTATGAGGTTCAACATGAGATGAATTTACTGGTACTAAAAGACAAAAAGGAACAGTTAAAACAACAACATTAATTATTGATAAAGAATTAACAATTGATTTTAATATTCCAGAATTTGATATTGAAAGATTTATGACTTCACCAGCAAATGTAGCAACTCAAATTGTTTCAAATTGAACAAGTTCATTTATGAGAAATTTAAGAGAAAATTTTGAATTAATATTTTTACAAGGTACCAAAGATTATGCAATTGCTAAATCATTAGTATTACCTTTAAATTTAAATAATATGACTAAAGAACAAGCATTAAATGCTTATTATATAATTGGAGAAAGAAATAATAAATTAATTAAAAAAGTAGATGATATTACGGTTGGTATTAATAAAGCAGATTTAACTGGTGCTTGTGGTATTGATAGTAGTTTTAATTTGGCAAAAGCATTTACATTATTAAATTATGGTCAAATTGCTGCAAATACTTTAGCAACTGGTAAAAGATATACAAATCAAATTATGGGTATGGAATTTTATGAAAGTTTTTATTTAGAACAAGATTTTATTCATGATACAGTTTCTGGTATGCATTTAGAAAAAGATTATAATTTATTAAATTTATTTGGTGTAGTTTATAACAGATATATGTGAGGTATGCCTATTTCATTTACAAAAGTAAGAAATAAATTAGATAATGCAACAGATAATATTCGTATTATTGGGAAAGCATTATATGCATTACCAAGTGCAATTAGACCAGATTTAATGTATATTATTCAAGAAAAAATGCCAACAATTGATGAAATTAAAACAGCAAGAGCAAAAAATTATAAAACAGACCCAACTAATGTTAATGCTACTTATCAATCAACAGATTATGATAATATGAATATTTTAGATTTACAAAATATAATTTATTATAAAGATTTAGGAAAAATTACTATTGCTAGTGATAATCCTACTAGTGATGAATTAGATATAGCAATAGTAAAAATAGGTAATGTTGGATTTGAACCTAAAAAAGCAACATATACTAATATTACTAATACAAGTGCAACTATGACTGGTGATAATAAAGAATATTATGGAACAGTTAAATTAACATTTACTAAGGCTTAAATTATGGAATTTATATATAAATATTTTAATGATAAATCACATATTATTATAAATTCCCCAAAACCAGAAGATTTAAATAGTTCGCAAGATATATTAGCAATATTACTTTATGAATTTCCAACATTAAATCCAAATTATATAAGAGTAAGTAATGTACATGATAATTTTGCTGTATGTGTTGGAGATAATGTTAATTTAAAAGGTAAAGTATTAATTCAAATTAAAAAATCTACTAAATTATTAAAAGGAGAAAATAAACATGCCACAACATGCTGAAACTATACCATTGAGTAACTATACTTTAATAAAATTAATAAGAACAGGTATAAGTCCAATTTTAGCAATGATTGGAACCAGTGCTTATTATGGACAATTAATAGGTAATCCAATATTAGGCTCAATTAATTCTTTATTATTTGGTAAAAAATTAGGTTTAGATATATGAAATTTAAATCAAAGACCTTCTTCTAAAACTAAATTTATTAATAGTAGTAAAAAAATATTATTAGGTTTAGGAACAATTAGTTTAGCAAATTATAGTAAGTTTTTAAATACTGTTATTACACCAATAGAACCTAGTACAACAATTAATCCAATAACAAGTACTATATCTCCTATAACTACTACAAGTACAACATCAACAACTGTTAATCCATTTCCAGATAATTTATTTAATAATAATTCTAATAATTTAATGGATTGAGATACTTATATTTCATTAAATGCTTATGGTATTTCAAATCTTATTAGTGGAATTACTGAATTAATACCTAATAGATTTGAACCAATAAGAAAAATAGCAAATATGGGTACTGGTGGGTGTTTAATTAGTAGTGGTGTAGCAATGGGTATTAATAATGATTTTAATAATGCTTATGCTATTCCTACAATAATAGCGGGTGCTAGTGAAATTATACATAATTTATTACCAATGAAAACAAATCATGATAGAGAAATGCAAGAAACTTCATTTATTGATAATGAAACTCAACCAATAATATCAGATGATAATAATTTTGATTGAGATAACTATGAAACAAGAGATACTATTAATGATTATGACCCTAATATTCAACGTAGTAATAGTTTATTTACTTTATAATGTTACCTTTAATTATTAGATTAATATATTCTGCATTAGCTAGTGATGATATTCGAGTATTAATTGTTAGTTTATTAAAAAATTATAGTAAAGATAATGGATTAAAATCAGTGTTAGATAGTGAAAATGTTTCTATTGAAGAATTAAATCAACCTTATTCAGTTTTTAATCCTAATATTGCTAAAAAATTATTATCTATTTTAAAACCTAATGAATTAACTATTTTAAAAACTGAATTAGATAAATTATTTGTTAATCCAATTAAAAAAGTTAATAATTTATTTAAAGATAATAAAACTAAAGATACTAAAGATTTAAATAATAAAGATGTAAAAGAAACTGATAATAAAGATGATAAAGGTTGAGTAATATTATCTAGTTCATGATTAAAAAAAGGTTTATTTTATAAATCTAATAAATCACTTAAATTAGGATTATTACAAGTTTTAATACAATCTGATACATATAAAAATAAACGTTGATATGGTCCATATACTTATCCTAATGTAAATGAAGAGACTTGAGAATTAATGAAAGTTCAAAAAGGTAAAAATGGTAGTGGTGCTGGAACAATATTTTGAAGATATTTTTTAAGGGGTTTTTTACCTTCACAAATACGTAAATATGTTAAGAAACAACTTAAAGAAGAGAAAGGTATTAGTAAAGGTAAACAACGCTATAATGTGCTTAAATCAACTAATATTAATGTATTAAAAACAACTGCATTTATTAATAGATTAGAACGTGGATTTTTTAAACTTAAAGAATTTAAAACTTTACCAAAAACTGAATTAGGTAGTAGAGCATGAAGAGTAGAAAGAAAAGAATATTTAAATTTTCATAAAACAAGTAGTACTACTAAAAATATAGGTATTTCTATTTATAAAAATAAAAGTAAATATAAAACATGAAAGTAGGTGATTATATGGATATAGATTTAACAAAACCTATTAAACCAATTGGTATATGAAATACTATTAATCCAATATCAAAAGATAATAAAGAATATAAAAAATTAAATAAAATTTGATTTAATAAAAATAGTACTCATATAGATAAAATCAAAATATTAATATCTAATATTTTAAAAATAACTAGTCATATTATTGGTATATTAATAACATTATTTTTTACAATAACACCATGATTACTACCTAAAATACCAATAGAAATGGGAATTGGAAGTTATACAACTCAATATAATTTTACTTGACCTGACCATTTGGTTTTAACTTTATTTCCAATGTTTAGTCATATAGGATTAAATCTAGCAACTAAATTAGGTAATTATGGAAAATTACTTAAATTTGGATTAATAATAATTCCAATTATTATTACAAGTCCTTATTTAATTTATCAATATCAACAAATTAAAAAACATAAAAAAGAATGTATTTTATGTAAAAATCATTCAAATAAAATTCAAATAGAAAAGGTGTAATAAAAAATGAATTTAACAGTATATTTATTAAGTGGAATTATAGGAGGAGCAGTTACTAGTGGTGTTATTATTACTTTTGTATTATCTATTATTTCAAAAAAAATTAAAAAAAATAAACAAGATATAGTTGCTAAAGAACTTAAAATTAATAAATTAATTGAATATATTATTTTAAATATTAAACAATTAAATGATAGATTACAATTAACAGAAACTCCTATTGCACAAAAATTAGATGCTTTTGATGTTGATGAAAAAGATTTTGAAGATTTTATTATTGCTCAAAAAGCAAAACGTCAAGAATTAACAAATAAAGATAAGAAAAAAGTAACTAAAATTAAAATTTAAAGGGTTTAAATACCCTTTATTTTTACATTAAGGAGTAAATTATGGCAATTAAAGACCCAATATTATTTATTACAGTTGAAGAATTTAAATTATCAAAATATTTTAATGAATTATTTTTTGATAAAGTAACTACTCCAGATAATGAAATTTGATTTGCAATATCTGTAGCTAGTAGTAATATTGATTATTTAAGTGGTTTTACTATTAGTAAAAAATGACCAGAAATAACACCAACAGATTTTACAAATAATGTTCAAACAGCAACTACTAATTATGTTAGATTTTTATTAACTAAAGATGTAGATTATTTACGTGGTCAAGGTTCAATTAGTCAAGGTGGATTAACTTATAGTGAAACTAATCCAGATGACCCTTATTTTATCCCACCCGAAGTATTTAATTATTTAAGAAAAATTAAAGAATATCCAAATATTAAAGGTTTTAATTTAAAAGGAATAGAACCACAAAAAAATAATTATTTTAATAAATTTATTTCAAATTGTGGAGAAGATAGTCCATTAAATGCATATATACCATATACTAATATAAAATCATTAGATATTAGAACTAAAATTACTATTACTAATACACAAAATATGTTAAGACCAGTTGTTAATATTGATACTAGAGGTATTAATACAAGTACTACAGTACCTGAATTTAAAAGTCCAAAAAAAACTATTAATATTAAATATGATAAAGAAACTCATATAGTTAATAGTGATGTTAGTGATAAAGTAATTTATTTTGATGACCTTGATGATAAAAAAAATGCTATTGAAATTTTAAAACATACTTTAGTACCTAATTTTATATATAAATGAGTTGCTTATAAAAATTTTAATCCGTTTACAGAAGATTACTCAAGTTATTTAAATGGAACTTTAATTCCAAAAAAATATGCAGATGATAAATTATTATTAAAACAAGATAAATTAATTGCAGGTACTAATATAACTATTAAAGATAATATTATTAGTGCTACTGGTGGTAGTGAACCGCCAGATTTAACTGATTATTATAAAAAAGAAGAAACTAATAATTTATTAGATAAAAAAGAAAGTATTGAAAATCATAATAATGATATAAAATCAGTAGAATTAAAAATTAGTCAACTTCATACTGAAGTAACTAATAATATGAATATTATAGTTTTAAAACAAAATATTAAAGATGATAATTTACAAACTACTGATAAAACTATTACTGGTGCTATTAATGAATTAAATAAAAGAACTAAACCTTTAAAACTTAAATCAAGTAGTTTAGAAACTAATGAAATAGAAGAAAATTATTGAGATATTGAATTTAAAAATAATCCAAATCCTACTCCGAGAATTCCAAAATGAAAAAAAGTAGGAAAATTAATAAAAAATAACACACAAATAGAATATGAATTAAAACCTAATAAAAAATATAAATTAACTTATAATAATGTAAGTAATCTTGAACCTTATTATAGTTATGCTCCAAAATTAGAAATTATATTTACACCACAATTATTACCAGACCAAGTACCACTTACTCCAAAAATATGTCATCTTTTTGGAAGTGTTAAAGGAAATTATGGAATTACTGGTGCAATTTATTTAAATAGTATTCCAGTTGGTACACGAGAAAGAAAAATTGTTTGTGTTACTATAATTGATTTATATAATTCATCTGGTTTATATTTACTAGAAGAATTACAGGAATAATATTATGAATAAAGAATTTACTTATTTAAATGAAATTAGTTATTGATTATTAAATAAAAGTGATTTTACTCATAGTGAATATAATCTTAGTGGTAGTAGATATTCTAGTAAAACATATAGTATAGCAGAAGAATTAGCAATATTAATAGTTATATCAATTAAAGTACAAAAATCAATTGCTATTTATGCATTTAGAAAATTAAATAAAGATATTAATGATTTAGTAAAAGAAATATATAATGCTTTAATAATAATTGGATTGAATGATTATAAAGACTTTACTTTAAAATACCCTAATAAGCAAGCAGACTTTCGTTTTAAAGGTTTTAAATCATTTATTAGGGTAATGGGTGTATATAGTAATTCAAATGATAGAATACCTTTAAAAGGTCTTTCTCGTAGTGAAATAAAAGGTTTTGATTTAGCAATTGAATGATGTGAAGAAGCAAATGAATTTAGTCAACAAGAATTTCAAGCAATAACATTTGCATTAGGTAATGCTAAAAAAAGAATAAAAATAAAAAGTTGTAATCCAGATAATATTTATCAATATTATATTGAATATATGAATAAAATTGTACCTTTTAATTTAGAAATAATGAAAGAAAAAAATGAACAAATTAAATCAATATTTGATAATAATATTTTTAAATTATTTCATTATAGTAATTGAAAAGTAAATGCTCATAATCTTACATTAGATATGATTAATGATTTAGAAGAATTAAAAGTATTAGATCCAATTAAAGCACAAAGTTGATATTATGGTGTACCAAGTATTTTACAAGGTGCTATTTTTGCTAGATATTTAGATAAAGTTAATACTAAATTAGATTTTCAAGTACAAAGATTAACTGGTGGTTTAGATATAGGTATGGCAACAAGTCCAAGTGGTCATCCTACATCTGCTTCATTATGATTTATTGGTGAAAATGATAATGGTAGAAGAGCACATAAAGAAAGTGAATTTTATCATAGTAATGTTACTATGCAATATAAAGATACTGATACTTTAGCAAATGATATTATTAATTATTATATTAATGAAAGTAAACGTTATATAGCAATGTTATTTGGTTTTACTTGTTATGTTGATTATGGTAATGGTGGGTTAGTATTTATTGATGTTTTAAAAAGTTGAGTTAAAAAACGTAATATAACATGATTAAAATTTATAGCAGTAGATAAATCAATTTTATATTTAAATGATAGAATTGATTTTACAACAATTTGTATGCTTAAAAATATTATTAGTTTTAATTGAGAAAGATGTCCAGAAACTAAAAGACAATATAGTTTAATGCAATGATTAGATAAAAAGAAATTAGATACTAATAATAGTCCGAAAATGTTAGATTTACATGATGATACTTGAGATAGTGATATGTATGCATTAATGCATGAAATGAAATGATTAATTAATGGTATTAATAATAAATTATTAATTAATAAAAATAATTTTGGTGGTGATTAATATGATAAATACAATGGAATATTTAAGTTGTGATAAAAAAGATTGATATATTGATATACCAATGATTATTGCTCAAAAATCAACTAAATTATGATTAGGTAAAGGATTTTTATTTAATTCAAGTAAAAAAGAAATATTAGATTATCTTAATGAAATGAATTTAAAAGATAAATGATTAGAAAAATTTTATAAATTTGGTTTACAAAATTCACTAATGGGTAAAGTATTTATTATGATTATAATTAATGAAGATAATAGTAAATCCCTTAAAATATTACCTAATAGTTTTTGTGGTAGAGTTGCTAAATATAATGAACAAGAACAATCAGCAGAATTTTATTTTATTAATGAACAAGCTGATAGTGCTACTTTAACTTGAGTAATAATACAAAATGGAAAAGTTAAATATGAAACATATAAAGATAATAATAAAGATATTATTTTAGGTTCTACAAGAACTAAATTAAAACCAAATATAACACCATTAAAAACTTATGAAATTAAAAATTCATTTAATTATATTCCTATTTTTGAAATAACTAATTTACCAATTATTAATTTATATGGTAATACAACTACTTTAAATGCATATCCAGATTGTACAGCAGTATGAGATTTAATATGAGATTTAAATCAAGTTATTAAGAAAAAAAGATTAGAAAGAGAATTTAATGTTACTACTTTATTTGCTGTATTAGATAATGAAACAGTTAAAGAAATGCAAGAAAATGGTAATATTATTGAAAATCCTAAAAAAGATATGATAGTTAATGTTGGTAGTGCTGGATATGATAAAAATGGGAATGGTAGTATGCAAATTATACAAGGTGACCCAAAATTTAGTGAATATTGATTAGATTATAATGGTACTGCTAAAGCAATATTTAATGGTTCTGGTTATGATTATGATGAACATGGTAATGATGTTTATACTAATAAAACACAAAGTATGTTTAATAATAAATTTGATATGGAAACAACAGAAATTAAAATAGCATTTTATAGTGCTTATTTTTATCGTATATTTGATTTACTTCTTATTAGTGAAAATTTATGAAATGGTATTGGTGAAAGACCTTATTCATTTAAATTTATACCTATAGCAATGACTGACCAAATAGTACAAGACCAAATTATTAATTCAAGATTAAATAATGGTACTATGACAGTAAGTGAAGCAATTGGTGAATATGATAATATTGACCAACTTATGGCAGAAAATAAATTTGAAAATATTATTACAGAAAATAAAAAATTAAATAAAGAATTAGGAGATAGTGAAAATGAGCAATCATCAACGAATTCAATTAATGAAACACGCACATCTAAATCTAAAGAGACAACAAGCAATAATTAAACGTTTAAGTCATTGAAAAATATTTCCATTTATAATTAATAATGGAGCAATACCTTTAACTGAAACTGGTTATAAACCTATTAATAGTAAAATTAGTGATTTTGGTCAATATGAATTAATACTTTCTGGTAATACTCCAGTTGTATGTATTTGAAAAAATAGTACTAAAATCTATCAAAAAAATAAAGGTATAACAGACCCAACTACTCATAAAACTACTGGACAAGACCAATATTATACTAAACAATATAAAATTGGTGATTATTGAAATGCTTATTTAATTGATGATACAAGTGGTGTAGATTTTGGTGGTTTACCTAATAATCAATTATTTAAAACAATTTCTACAACAAGACAATATATATTAGTTATGTTTGAAGAACAAATTACAGTAGATGATTATTTACAATTTTTTTGTGTATTTAATGATAAAAATGAAAATATTGGTGGTAATACTGGTAAAAATCAAGATAGACAATTATTATATATTTCAAATGTAACTAATTATTATAGTCCTTATAATGGTGAATTTAGTATGCAAGTATTAACTTTTAGTTCAGTTAATGATAGAGCAGTAGCAAGTGGTCAAAATACGCTTGATTATGTACAATATGCAAGTCCAGGTAGTGGTTATGCTTTCCCTACTATTCAAAATAGTTTAGTAACGTTAAATCGTACTTTAATGCGTGATATTGGAGTTAGATATAGTCATAGACAATCTTATGGTTTAGAATTATTATCTAGTTGTTATTATTATGGTAGACCTATAATACAAGGTCAAGCACCTAATCAAATTAATAATAATGAAATATTTGAACAAAAAGTATTTGCTTCAAGAAGATTATTTATTGCTGGTAATAATGACCATTCAAGTACATCAGTTAAAAATAATGGTGGTTTATTAGCAGGTATTAATGATAAAATAACTACTAATAGTCATCCAGAAACTACATTTTATAATTTAATGGATGCAAAACCTACTGGATATCTTAATTTTAAAAATTGAAAAGAATGATTATCAACTAGTTTAAATTTACAAGCAAATTTATTTGTTACAAAAGATTTTAAAGGTATGTTAGCATTTGATAAAACAAAAGCAACTAATAGTAATGGTACAGCAATTGGAGAAGCTAAATTCTTTTGAGATAGTGAATGAAATATTAATAATATCTCTGGTAATTATAATGTAGATATGTCTAGTAATTTTAAATATAAAGACCCAGATACTAATTTAATTATTGGTTCACCAACTGTAGATTATTCAAAAATAAGTCAAAAATATATGAGTGCTATATTAAATTTTAATTCAGTAGTATTTAGTAGTTTAATACAAATGCCTTATGATAGTGTACAATGATTACCTTTTGCTTCAAGTGATATACCATTAATTGGTAAATTATTAAATGTTTTAAGTTTAGGTATTCCAATTGGTTTTATTATTAATCAAAATAATCAACAATATAAAAAAATGTTATATTTTAATGGTTTTATGTCAGCATTTTTTACAAATAATTTAGAAAATATTATTGGTAATGGTGGTTTAATTCCATTAAATGCTTTTGCTAATGAAAATGCTTTTGCTATTGGTAAATTATTAGGTGCTAATGTTTCTACAACTGCTATGACTATGAAATTAACTGATAGAATATCAGTATATCCATGAGACCCTAAAACTGGTCATAAATTAAAAACAAAAGAACAAATAAGTACAGTTGATTTATCACAAAAGAAAAATAATAAAGTTTATATTTTAGCAGAAGATACTGAATTTTTAGATATAGCAAGTCCATTAACTAACTTAGACACAGAAATGCAATGAAATCCAACAAGTAATGGTGTTGGTGATAGTTCTAATTATGCATACATTATTGATACAATTGTAACTCAATCATTACATCAAGGTGAAGAAAGACATACATTTTATAGTGATAATCCATTTACTTATCAAGGTGATTATAATGAACTTTCAATAGCACAATTTAGATATAAAAATAAAGGAGCATTAACTAGTAATGCTTTTAATTGAACTACTTTATATAAATTAAATCATGATGAATATAAAGAAACTGAAGAAACTACATTTAGTTATCCAGCAAATATCTTACCACCAAGTCCACAAAATATAGCAAAACAAATAGTTATTATTCCAAGTAATCCAACTATAAAAATGGATTTACCATTAGAAAGTTTATTTAGTATAGGTAATGATAATAAGTTACAATATTCACCTTATAATTGAAATGATTATGTAGCACCAAAAATTAAACCCTTAGAAATAGATATTAATTTTAAAGATTATTTAGACCCTACATTATTAATTAATACTTTTAATGATTTAAAAAGATATTATAAAAGTATAGATGTATACTTAAGTTATGAATATGAAACAGATGAGTTTATTAATCATCAAACGGAAGGTTGTTCTACAAAAGAAATTTTTAAACCTTCTAAATCTCAAACCTTCGTTTTTTCAAGAGATTTAAAAGAATTATTAACATATAATAGTTCATTAAAATTAAAATATTATGAAGACCATAATATTACATATCATGGATTATATGCCGGATATTATGGTAATGGTAAAATAGGAATAGAAATTGATAGAAATGAAAATAATGTATATAGTGTTGAAAATACTTATATGCAATCTAGAATTGAAGATAATATTACTACACAAAGTATTGAAAATCAAAAAGACACAATATTAGGATTTTGTGATTTATCTGACAAAGAATTTAAGTGAAAAATACAATTATTACCAAATATTATGCAATTAGAAGTTTCTTGATTCAGTGAAAAAGCGGTTTTAGGTTTAACACAGTACATAAGATATTATAAATATTATAATTTAACTATTTCACAAATTATACTAAATTCAAGATAAACATGTTATAATAAACATATTAGTAGGAGGTTTAATTAAATGAATTGATTATTAGGAACAACTCATGAGATTATATTAGTTAAAATAGCAGTAATAGCAACTTTTTTTATGATAGTATTTTTAATACCTGCAGTATTATTATGTAACTCTATTGAAAAGAAAAAAAGTATTAAAAACAAAAGCGGAATTATTGGTATTTGTTTTTCTATATTAGTTTTTATGTGCATTATAATAGTTGCGTTAGCAACATTTACTAATATATTTTAGATTTTTTTGTTTATATTATTAAATATATTTGGTTTAATATTAGGTTGTTGATGATTATATAATAAAACAAAATAATATTCCCCCACAATCTTAAATATTAATGTATAATATAATTAATCTATTTATTTTTTCTTAGTAGTTTTGATAGATTAAATTTAAGGTTAAAAAGTTACTAGAAATAGTAACTTTTTTTATTATATTTTTGTATTATCAATTATTCATTTTTTAAATATGTTAATATGTGAATATAAAATAATAGTTTTTGCTAAGTTATCGTTCGGATGTGATTAAAATGGAAATTAATAAAGTAAAAGGATTATGTAAAGAAATCATAAAATTTTATGATAAAGAACAAAAAAATAAGAATATACCAAAAGAAATGCAAGAAAATATTAGTAATTTAAGATTACAAAAAATCTTATTATTTCTTTATTGTTATTATTGAAAAGAACTTAAAAAAGAAATAATAAATATTAATTTTTATGCTTGAACATATGGACCAGTAGTAAAACCATTATATAATTTTTTAAAAGATTGTGGTTCTAATGGGATAGATATTTATAGATTTCAAGAATTTGAAACTCCTAAATATAATAAAAAAATATTTCAAAAAATATTAAATCATTTAAGTCAATTTTCTACAATGAGATTAGTTAGTGCTTCACATGATACAGAACCATGATTAAAAACTCCAAATTCATCTGTTATTGATAATGAATTAATTAAGAAATGATTTGAACAAGATGTCCCTGAAATCAAATAAAAATAGACAAAAATCATTAAATATAAATTATCTATATTTAGTTATTAATCTCAATCAAATTCATTATTTACTCCTTATTTTTATAATATTCTTTAATTTCTTTTACTTTATTATTAAAATCTAATTGATGTTTTTTACACATTTTAAAAAATTGAACAGAAGTATTTTCTAAATCTGTAGATTGTAATTTAATTAATACTTTACTATTACAATCTTTACAAATACATTTTAATTTAGTTTTCATTTTATTTTTTCCTTACTAAATCAAGTAATAAAACAATAAAACAACCTAAATTTATTAATGCTATTATTGTAGAATTTATAATTATTAATATTTCTCATCAAACCATTATTTCACTTCCTTATTTAAATAATATCAACCAATTAATAAACTTTCTGCTTGGTCATGGTCTTTAATTTTAATATTTCAATTATGGTTCTTAATCATGAATTGAGAAAGTTCAATTGATAACTCTTTAGTTCAAGGTTTATAATTTCAATTATATTTAATTTCATCTAAACTTTGATATCATTTTCTTCATTCACTACTACTAACTAACATATCTTTAGTTAATAATTTATTAAATTGTCCAGCAATAAAACCACGTAAATGGTCTAATGTTTCTTTACCTTTACCAAATTTTGGATTAAATATCCCACGTTCAATTACTAAATATAAACTATAATCTGTTTTATCATCAATTAAACCTAAATTATTAGTTTGACATTGTAGAAAAACTATATTAATAAAATCAGTAAAATAATGATAATCTTTTTTAGAAAAATTAAGACTAGTTATTAATATTGGTATTTTATTTTCTCATAATGTAAACCCAGTATTTTTCATACTTGGATCTATTGAAAGTAAATAATTATTCATTACTAAATACTACCTTATCTAAATTATCAATATTAGTTTGTATTTGTTCATAATTAATATTTATTTCTTCTTTTGGTTCTTCAATAGATTTTAATTTAATTTCTTTATTATCATTATTTGGATTATCAACATACATTATATTTTCATTTTCTAATACTATTGCTTGATCAATTTGCATTGCTCTATCAATAATATTTTGATTTTCTAATTTAATACTAGGGTCTTTATTAATATCTCTAATAATTGCTTTAATAACTGTTTTAAGTGCCATAGCATTAAAACTAGTAGTTCATGGACTATTACCATTTGCTTTACTATATTTTTTTCTATGTTCTTCACATTCTTGTTTAGTCATACCTTTAATAAAAGTAATTATTTTACCTAAATAATTTTTAATAGAAATCATACCATAATAACCAATAATTATTTTATTTTCAAATATTTTACTAGGGTCTAATTCTCAACGTTGAGTTTCTTTATTAAAAATATGTTTATCAGTAATAATTTCTCTTTGAAAATCAATTACACAATTTGAACGTTGTAATAAAGTTAAAAAACCATCTTCTTGTATTTGTACTTGTAATTCATTATTATAAGGTATTAATGCTATTTCTTTTTTAATTGGATTATTACTTAAATCTAATTCAAATATAGTTACTAAAGTATTAATAACTGATTGTGGATTTAATGTTGATAATTTTTTATCATTTAATTTTGTTAATTCATAATAGTTAGTAAATTGTTGTATTTTTGATTTATCTATATTTTTAGGTAAAGTTAAATTTGCCATTAGTGATTTTCCTTTCAAAGTGCAATTGCCATTTCTCATTCATATACTAATTCATCTGTTATTTCTACTAATATTTTTTCTACATTATCTTTTTGAATTCAATAAATATAATGTGTATTTGATAAATTAAAACCATTATTTTTTAATATTCAATAATAAGCAGTTAATTGTAATATTGATTTTTCTTTATTTTCTTTATACATATTTGATAATGTTTTAAAATCAATTATTGTATATAAATTATTTTCTTTATAAATTAAATCTGGTGTTCCGGCAATAATATCATAAGTAAATACTTGTTCACATATATATTTAGTATTTACTTTAAATTCTTGTAAATTATTTAATAAATTTTCACAATATTGTAAATAATTTTTATTAAATAAATGTTGAATATTATTTAATAATTTATCTTTTATATTATTAATATTTATATTTTTAAAATATAATTCTGCTACTTTATGAACAGTTTCTCCTCTTAATCTAGCATTTTCTAATCTATCAAAAGGTATATTTTCATAAGGATTTTTATCTTCATATAAATAATATTGAATAATTTTAGAAACTGAGATTTTTTCTTCTTTATTTAAAAAATATTGATGTGTATCTTTTTTAAAAATTAAATTATTTTTTTGCTCGTTTAATTGCATTTTTAATTAAATTCCTTACAAATTCAGAAATAGTTATTTCTCTTTCTTTACAAAACTGTTTTAATTCTTGAAATTCAAATTCTTTAAATCTAATTATTAATACTTTATTTAGTAATTCTTCTTTTGGTATATTTTTTGGTGACATTATTATTCAACTCCTTTAATATCTAATTCCATTACTAATATTTCATAATGTTCAATATAAGCATTTTCTAATATATGATGTTTATAATTTTTATGAAAATTAATAGCATTTTCAATTGTAGAAAATATTTTTTGTTTTCTTTTATTAGTATAATTTACTTTATATTTTAATAAATAATTATATTGCATATTATTTTTCTCCTTTAACCTTTAATAATTTTTTTATAATGAATAATTACTTGTTCTAATTTATTTATTTTTTCATATGAAAAATAATCTTTCATAATTTTTAAATCACCATCATTATCAATTTCAAATTCTAATTCTTCATATTTACTATTAAATTCTTCTTGTAATTCTTCAAATTTATCTATTAATTTTCTTGCATTTTGTAATTCTAATTGATTCATTATCTTTTCTCCTTTAAAAATTTTCTAATTGTAATTCATTAATATAATAGTTATATAAACTATCATAGTTATCACTTGTTAAATATATATCTTCTTCAATCATATTATTATTATTAATACATTTATTACAATAATAAGAATTATCTATTTCACTAATTCAAATATATTTTTTATTATGTAATTTACATTTCATTATTTTTACCTATTAATTTATAAAAACAGTTATTACATGTTCTATTAGCAAATGAAGATTTTTTATAACAAATATCACAGTTATGAGTAATAATATTTCAATTAAGCATTTATATTAATTCCTTTCTTAATATTTTAAATAAAATATTTTATTATTATGAGTTACTAAATCTTTTAATGATGTTACTATATAATTTATTACTAAATCATTATGATTATATGGATTATTTATTTTAAAACTTTTTCTATCTTTTTCTCAGGTAATATTATATTTAAAACATTCTTCATTTTTTATTTGTCCAATATAATAACCATTATATTTTTTATAAAATTCAAGAGTAATTAATTTTTCAATCATTTTATTATTTATTATTGGTTTTTCTTTTAAATCTTCAATTTGAATATATTGTTTTAATAATTCTTTTAATTGCACACCATTTAATTCTTTTTTTATATTATCTTTAAAAACTCAATATATTCGTGTTTCATCAATATTAAAAGAATTTTTGTTAATAAAACATTTAGAAATTGATATTTTATATTCTCCAAATTCAATTATTATTGCACCATTATTTGTTTCTTTAATAATTTGGTCTTGTGAAAATTCTATTATCATTTTAAAAACCTTTCTTTTTATTTATTACTTTCTTTTTGTTTTTTATTATAAATAATTGCAATTCCTAATAATAAACCTATAAGATTTAAAGTAATAAATAATATTATTACTCCCATTGCATTATTATCATTACACATAAATAAACCCAGAGTTGTTAATATTATTCATGCAAAAATTCCTATTATTAATAATAATATGATTGTTTCAATACTCATTAATATTTCCTTTCTTTTTTTTCATATCAAATTTCTTTTAAATGTAATTCTAATTTTCAACAATAAATACAAATAACTTTATTATTTTTATCTTGTAAAAATATATTTTGAAAATAAAATAAATGTTTTATTCTATAAGTATCACAATAATTACAATAATATCTTTTAACAGTAAAATTATGTTTCATTTTAAAAACCTTTCTTTTTATTCAGCACCGCTACTTTTAGTAAGCGGTTGCTGTTTTTTTTATTTTCTTTTTTTAAAAATCTTATAAATAGGTTCTTGTTCACTGATAGTGACAAGACCTAAAAAAAATAAAAATATATTTACTAATTATTTAATTTATGTTAATATATAATTGATAAGGTATGTATTTATATATAACCCCCTTTATGTGTAATAATTTAAAAATAATTAAAGAACAGGGTTTATGGTTATTACATAATCTTGAAAAATTCTTTACTAACTCAATATAGAGACTTCAATTAATAGACAAATACATACAATAACAAATTCAATAAAAATTAATAAATTACTCTTTTATCCTGATATAGAAGTATTTTCATAAAGAACTCACAATTTGACTTCTACGACAGTATATTTAATTTAACAATTAAAAATGAGAGTATTATCTCTCATTTATATTTTTATTAAATTATAACTATTAACTTTATACGTCCTTTAATTTAGTAGATTTTTTAATTTGAATTAATACTTTACCTTTTAAATTAACATTATCTCCAACACATACAGCAAAATTATCATGTACATTACTTACTCTTATATAATTTGGATTTAATGTTGGAAATTCATAAAGTAATATTGCTAATATATCTTGTGAGCTATTTAAATCTTCTGGTTTTGGGGAATTTATAATAATATGTGATTTATCATTAAAATATTTATATATAAATTCCATAATTTAAGCCTTAGTAAATGTTAATTTAACTGTTCCATAATATTCTTTATTATCACCAGTCATAGTTGCACTTGTATTAGTAATATTAGTATATGTTGCTTTTTTAGGTTCAAATCCAACATTACCTATTTTTACTATTGCTATATCTAATTCATCACTAGTAGGATTATCACTAGCAATAGTAATGTTTCCTAAATCTTTATAATAAATTATATTTTGTAAATCTAAAATATTCATATTATCATAATCTGTTGATTGATAAGTAGCATTAACATTAGTTGGGTCTGTTTTATAATTTTTTGCTCTTGCTGTTTTAATTTCATCAATTGTTGGCATTTTTTCTTGAATAATATACATTAAATCTGGTCTAATTGCACTTGGTAATGCATATAATGCTTTCCCAATAATACGAATATTATCTGTTGCATTATCTAATTTATTTCTTACTTTTGTAAATGAAATAGGCATACCTCACATATATCTGTTATAAACTACACCAAATAAATTTAATAAATTATAATCTTTTTCTAAATGCATACCAGAAACTGTATCATGAATAAAATCTTGTTCTAAATAAAAACTTTCATAAAATTCCATACCCATAATTTGATTTGTATATCTTTTACCAGTTGCTAAAGTATTTGCAGCAATTTGACCATAATTTAATAATGTAAATGCTTTTGCCAAATTAAAACTACTATCAATACCACAAGCACCAGTTAAATCTGCTTTATTAATACCAACCGTAATATCATCTACTTTTTTAATTAATTTATTATTTCTTTCTCCAATTATATAATAAGCATTTAATGCTTGTTCTTTAGTCATATTATTTAAATTTAAAGGTAATACTAATGATTTAGCAATTACATAATCTTTGGTACCTTGTAAAAATATTAATTCAAAATTTTCTCTTAAATTTCTCATAAATGAACTTGTTCAATTTGAAACAATTTGAGTTGCTACATTTGCTGGTGAAGTCATAAATCTTTCAATATGAAATTCTGGAATATTAAAATCAATTGTTAATTCTTTATCAATAATTAATGTTGTTGTTTTAACTGTTCCTTTTTGTCTTTTAGTACCAGTAAATTCATCTCATGTTGAACCTCATAATACACGAACTGTTGCTCTATATATTGCCATTGCGACACCACTAATATTTGCTATTTGGTCAGCAGTAACAGTATTTCTCATAAATAAAGTACTTATTTCAGCAGTTAATTCACCACGAACTTGTGCTTCAAGTACACTTAAAACAGCATTTTCAGTAGGTGTATTACCACCAATAATAAATGCTTTAGGTATTTGTGGAATTGCCATTTTATCCTCTTTCTATTTAATAGATTTAAGTGCATTTCCTCTTGCTAAATTTACAAGTTTTTCTAATTCGTTAGGGTCAGTAATACCTGTAGTTTTTGCTTTTTCATTTAATTTTCTTTCTAATTCTTCTGGATTAATACTATTTGTATGTAAATCTAAAAGAGTTTTAGGATTAAAATCATTTGTATTAGGTTTATTTTCTTGTTTAAAAGATTCTGATATTTTATCAATAAGAAATTCTTTATAATCTTCATTTATTTTATTAAATGCTTCTTGTTTAGATAAAGATTTATAATTATCAGTACTCATTAAATTTTTAATTAAATTTACTTTTTTAGTATCTTTAATATTAGAAAATAATTGTTGCTCTTCATAACTATTAATTTTAGTTTCATATTCTTTTAATTTAGTTTAAGATATGTTACCCGATTGTCCTATTTCAAATCAAACTATTAGTAATATAATAAAAAATAGTAAATTTACTATTCAACCTTTAAAAGAAAAAATTAAAGTATTAGATAATCAAAAACTTCATATTGATATTGATGATTGTTATGAATTTTTAAGAAATGATTATGGAATAATAGAAAAACATTGTATTAAAATTTTTAATCTTTATACTCATAAAATTAATATTAGTAAAAATAGAAATAAATTATTAAATAAAACAACAGCATTTTTATTATATAAAAATGATGATAATATGTCACAAGATAAAGTATATAATTTTGTTTTTGAAACTATTAATAATAATTATGATATTAAAATAAATAGTTTAAAAGATTTAGAATCTCAAAATCTTAATTTAATAATTGCAGGTGATGGTGCATTATCAATAAGAGCAATGGCTAAATTATTAGGTGGTTATTATATATTAGATAAATTTCATGCTTTTAGTTATCTTTGAAAATCATTTGTTGGTAAAAGGGGAAAGAAAAAAGAATCTACTGATTGAACTAAGTATATAGATTCATCTGCTTCTTTTAAAAACGGTAATTATAATCAATTTATTAATATTTTAGAAAATAATGTTGATGAAAAAACATTTAATTATTTTAAAAATAATACTCAAGGTATTATTAATCAAGGAGCAGATTGAAATATTGGTTGTTATGCTGAAAGTACTGTTTTTCATTTAGTAAAGTCATTAAAAGGAAATGGTGCAAAAGCATATAATTCTAAAACATTTATTAATATGTTAAATGCAAGAGTAGCATATCTTAATAAACAAAATATTAGTTTTTAGTTAATATAAAATTAAATAAATATTTACCTAAATAGTTAGGAATTTTTAGATTAAAATAGTAAAATTAAAGTGATATTATTGTTTACAAGAATGATAATATATGGTATAATTACACTAACAATTAAAGATATATTTCTCTCATTGAAAGTATCTATACGTATATTTTATTCGCCCAATATTTAAATTCACTAATTGGTTCAAAAAAATATCGAAAAAGATTTTATAAAAATTATTAATGATTATCCGAAAGTAATTTCAGTTCTTCCATTATTATTAGCAGTTACAAAATTTGATATACCAGTTATTGATCAATACTTAATAACATATAATTTTAAAACAAAAAGTATGTCAAATAATGAATATGTTAATTTTATGAAAAAAACTAAGTTATTTGATTTTGTTATTTTCAAATAAATCAAATAACTTAGTAGATTATGTTACAGGTATTACTGTCGGTTTAGATTCTCATGCAAGAAAAAATAGAACTGGTTTTATTATGGAAAAGATAGTAGAAAATTTTATTAAAAAAACAAATTATGTTGAATTTTTTAATAAAATTAAGAAAATAGATATTGCTAATAAATATGGAATAGCTATAGATAAGTTATTAGTAGATAAAAATAATAAAGAAGCAGAAAAAAATTTGATTTTGTTGTTAAAACAAAAGAATGTTTATTTTTAATAGAAGTTAATTTTTATAATGCTGGTGGTTCAAAATTAAATAGTGAAGCTTCAAGATTTAAAACGCTATCTAAAACTATTAGTAAATTGGATAACATAACATTTGTGTGAATAACTGATGGTATAGGTTGAAAGACATCTAAACCTAATCTAAGAGAAGCATATGATGAAATAGAAAACTTTTATACTTTACTTGATTTAGAAAATGGAGTTTTAGAAAAACTATTTAAATAATTAATCAGACCAAAGGAGTAACCAATGAACAACTGAACAGCAGGTCTAAATAACCTAACCCTAACTCCAATCATGGAACAGCAATTAAAACAATATTACGAAATCTTAATTTCTGAAAATAAAAAATACAACTTAACTACTATCACTAAAGAAATTGATGTTTATTACAAACATTTTTATGATGCCCTTTTAATTACTAATGACATAATTTTAACAGACCAAAATCTTTGTGATGTTGGTAGTGGTGCTGGTATCCCTGGTATTATTCTAAAAATTTGCTTTCCTGATTTACAATTAACAATAGTTGAATCTAATAGTAAAAAATGTCAATTCTTACAACAAGTAGTAACGCTATTAAAATTAGAAAACGTTCATATTGTTAATCAAAGAGCAGAAGTATTTGCTCACCAATATCGTGAAACGTTTGATATTGTTACAGCAAGAGCTTTAGCATCACTAAATATTTTAAGTGAACTATGCTTAGCATTAGTAAAAATCGATGGTTTATTTATTGCCTATAAAGGTTTAAAAGTTGATGAAGAATTAACTCTTTCCCAAAACAGCATTAAAACTATGGGTGCCAAAGTAGTTAATCAATTTACTTATCAACTACCAAATGATTATGGTCAAAGAACATTAGTCCACTGTCAAAAATGTAAATTATGTGCCTTAAAATATCCAAGAACCTACCAACAAATTAAAAATAAACCTTTGTAAAGAATATTAATTTAATTTAATGTTAAACTTAAATAGTACTACTTAAATTAAAATATTAATAATTGGGTTTAGAAAGGTAGAATTTATGGGAAAAATTATTGCAGTTGCTAACCAAAAAGGTGGAGTTGGAAAAACTACCACTGCTACTAATTTAGCTGCTGGTATTGGCAGAGAAAATAAGAAAGTATTGTTAATTGATTTAGATCCGCAAGGTAGTGCTACCATCTCAATGGGTTTTGCTGGTGACACGATTGAAGAAGATATTTATGATGTTTTAGTCCATGATGTTAAAATTGAAAAAGTAATTAAAGTCAATGTTTGTCAAGGTGTTGACTTACTGCCTTCTACAATTTCCCTAGCTGGTGCTGAAATTTTCCTATTAGAACAATCACGTAATAAACGCAATATTTTATTAGAAAAATTAGCGCCCATTAAAAATAATTATGATTATATTATTATTGATTGCCCTCCCAGTTTAGGATTAGTTAATCGTAATGCATTAGCTGCTGCTAATTCAGTTATTATTCCCTTACAAGCTGAGTTCTATGCTTTAGGAGGATTAGTGCAGTTATTATCAACTATTAGATTGGTACAACAACTATTTAATCCAAATTTGGAAATTGAAGGAATTTTATTAACCATGGTTAATATTAGGACGACATCCTCAGTGGAAGTTATAAAAGAAATTGAAAAGAACTTTCGTGAAAAAGTTTATAAATGTTACATTCCACGTAATGTGACATTAAGTGAAGCGCCTAGTCATGGTAAAAATATTTTCACTTATCGTCCGAAATGTGTTGGAGCAATAGCATATAAAAATTTAGTTAATGAGGTGTTAAAAAATGAGTAATGAGAAAAAAAATCGTATTTCAACTAAAGGTTTATCTTCTATTTTTGGTGAAGGTTTAACAGAATTAATAACTAATATTGAAAGTTCACCAGAAATGGCCAATTTTTATGCGCAAACTATTTTATTAAGCAAAATTGTTCCTAATCCTTATCAACCACGGATGATATTTAACAATCAAGAAATCCTAGAACTAAGTCAATCAATTAAAGAACATGGCTTAATTCAACCGATTATTGTTAAAAAAACTTTAACAGATGGTATTTATCAATTAGTAGCTGGTGAAAGACGAACTAAGGCTGCAAAATTAGCAGGATTAGAAACAATTCCTGCTATTATGATTGAAGCAACTGACCAACAATTAATGGAATTTGCTTTAATTGAAAATATTCAAAGAGTTGATTTAAATGCCTTTGAAGAAGCACAAGCTTATCAAACATTAATTAGTAAAATGAAGTGAACACAAGACCAATTAGCACAAAAAGTTAATAAATCACGTAGTCATATTGCAAATACTTTACGAATTTTACAATTACCAGCTGAAATTTTACAAATGGTACAACGTAATGAATTAACAATGGGACATGTAAAACCATTACTAAGTTTAGGAACTAATGTTCAATTAATGTTAAGTATTGCCAAGCAGGCATTAACTGACCAATGAAGTGTCCGTAAAGTTGAAAATGTTGTTAAAATGCAACAAGTAAGTATGAATAAAGGTAAGAATAAACATAAAAATGATGATATTCATTTATTAGATTTAGAAAGAAATTTAACTAGAACTTTAAATACACGTGTTAAAATTAAAAATAACCAATTAGTGATTACTTATCTTAATAATAATGATTTAAATCGTATTTTAAAATTTTTAAAACTAATATAAATATTAAAAACTGGTATTAACTTTTAAAAGTTAATACCAGTTTTATGATTAAAATGGTTGTTTGCTGAATAATGCGGGTAATAAATGATTTACATTAGCATGGATAACGAGTAGCATAATACAAGCGAATAGAATTGAGATTCCAACCACGATTTTGTTGGCACCAAGAATAATTGCCATTTTCGTTGGTAGGTTATGGTTATGGTCTTTGCGGTATTTATTTTTCATAATTTACCTCCTAGTGAAAATAAAAAATCTTTTAATCTCTCATCAATTATAACACATTGAAAACTATAAAATGAGACTTATTTTGGAATAGAGTAAAAGATTTGCCTATAAATTATTCTATTAAGAAGACAAGTTTCCTTAGTTAACTTTATGTCCATTTATTTTTATCAGTTGCATCAACAATTCTATTTCACACACTTTTACTCTCATTATTGTAGTTTTGTTAAAGAAGGTTTCTAATAATTACATAGGTAAAGTTGGATAGGGTCATCTCTATGTTGGATAAAATAAGCATATTTAACACTATAAGTATACAATTATATATATATATATATATATATAATTGTGATTGCCTGTGGGGATACTAAAGCGCCAGATGTCACTGACGAACCCCTATCAGCAACTGCCAAAGAAAAAATTCAAACTGAGTTTGCAAATTTGGTTAATGACGGACAAAATCTACGAACAGTTGGTGATATCACAAATGGTGATAAAATTATGAAATATTTAGAAAAAATTGGTCAAATATCAGATACAGTTATTAATCGAAATGATAGTTCAGAAACAGTTACTGGTTTCTTAGAAGTTCTAACAGAGCAAGTTAAAAATATTAGTAATAACCTAGTAACAAAATATCCAGAATTAAAACCATTATTTAATGGCATTAATCCCAACGATATTTTAACAATAAATACCGATGGCTTAGATAAACTATTGACTAACAAACAATTTGAATGAAAGAATAATGATTTTGGTCAAGGTTTTGATGCGAAAGAAGATTATGGTGTTACTGATTGGTATCATATTACTGCTGATTTAAAGTTAAATTTCACATGTTTAGGTGAAAATACCGAACCATTACTAGCGATATTACTCAATCATACGAGATGTACTTTGACAATCAAGGTTCTGATTTAAGTAAAGCTGTTACTTTTAATTTTCAAAAAACTTTAAAAGATTTTATTGCAGAATTAAAAGTTACTGTTTCTAGTGATAATGATGTAACTAGTAAAGCAAAAAATTAATAATCCTAAAGTAGATATTAAAAATATCGTTTTTAATAATAAAGAATTAAAAGTATTAAACAATACTGTTATTAATGGTAATTATTATGCAACTAGTCGAGCTATGTATGAAACTTATAGTAAATCTACAGTTGATAAAGCAATTGGTTTATTAAAGAATTATTTAACATCTAATGTAACACTATTTGCTACTAATTTAGATAAGTGAATCACTCGCCCTATTACAGTAAATAAAGACAATATTAATGAATATGGACCTGTTACTATTGATGATTGAAGCATTTCTGGTTTAACATTGAAGTCTATAAATTTAGACTTTATTAAAGTTCGTACTGACCAGACACAAAACAAATGGGCAGAACAAACAGCAACAGCATTAGGCACAATATTTTGTTCAAAAGGTACGTTTGCTCAAGGTCGTATTAATTTATCTACTGGTTGAAATTTAACTATGTATATAAACCCGGCAGATTTTGATAATTTTGTTTCTAACGATAGCAAACTAAGTGATATTAGTACCTATATTAGTGAAAAAATAAACAATAATGCCAAAAAAGAACACATCATTACAAATAATATTTCAACATCTTTAAATGGTTTGTGGTATAAAAACCCTAACTTAAGCAATTCTGGAATTGTGACAAAGGTAGATGATAAGACATTCAAAATTATTAGGGGACGAGGTCGTATGATTTCATATAATTATCTTAAGATATTCTATGAATACACTTCTTTTGCATGTGGTAATATTAAAAGTGTTGTGGGTGATAATCTTTCTTTCAATAATTGAATTATTAAAAGAGCAGATACTGATGTTTGATAATTTAAAGGACATCCAAAGGCTTTCCAATTATTTGGTAAGGCCAACAATGGTGTGTTATAAATAAGTGTTAAAAATAAAATAACTGATATTTTCAGTATCAGTTATTTTATTTTTAATTAACCCTCCCATAAAACTTTATTTATTCCCTTTTATTTTTCCCTTAAAATCTTTACATTTTATATGATACCATATATTATATAACTAAAAAGAAACAGGTGTATAATATGTTAACTGCTGGTATCGTTGGATTACCTAATGTTGGTAAATCAACGCTTTTTAAAGCCATTACCAACTCTCAAGTATTAATTGAAAACTATCCATTTGCCACTATCAAACCAAATGTTGGTAGCGTTCCTGTCAATGATGAACGATTTAAAAATTTACTTAAAATTTTTAATCCCCAAAAAATTGTACCAACTATTTTAGAAATGCACGATATTGCTGGCCTTGTTCGTGGTGCTAGTAAAGGTGAAGGTTTAGGTAATGAATTCCTTGGGAATATTAGAACTGTTGACGCAATTTGTGAAGTAATTCGTTGTTTTGATGATGCTAATGTTAGTCATGTGGAAGGTGAAATTAACCCTATCAATGACTTCGAAACTATTGAATTAGAATTAATTTTTGCTGACCAAGAAGTAATTAGTAAAAGAAAAGAAAAAGTTCGTAAAAAAGCTGAAATCACAAGAGATAAAAAAGTGATTGCTGAAGTTGCATTGTTAGAAAGGATTAATGAAAAGTTAAACCAAGAAATTGCTATTCGCGATCAAGGATTAAGTGATGATGATTTGGAGACGATTAAATCATATAATTTTTTAACTGCTAAACCATTAATTATTATTGCTAATATTGGTGAGAATGATCTAGAAACTAAAACTAATAAATATGTTGAAATATTAAAAACATACATGAATAAGAAAAAGATTGAAGTAATTGTTGTTTGTGCTAAAACTGAATGTGAACTATCAGAACTAGAACCAGAAGAAAAAGCAGAAATGTTTAAAGAATTAAATATTTCTAATTCAGGAATTAATCAAATTGTTGTTGCTACTTATCAATTATTAAACTTAGCAACCTTCTTTACAGTAGGCCCCAAAGAAGTTCATGCCTGGACTTTTATTAAAGGTATGAAAGCACCACAATGTGCTGGTATTATCCATACTGATTTTATGAAAGGTTTTATTAGAGCCGAAGTTTATAACTATCAAGATTTAATATCATTTGATAGTGAGAAGAATGTTAAAGATCAAGGTAAACTACGTGTTGAAGGAAAAAATTATATTTTTCAAGATGGTGATATTTGTCACTTCCGCTTTAATGTTTAAATTAATAATATAAAGTCTAATAGTTTTGTTATAATTAATACGAAAAAACTATTTAAAAAAGGAGAACTTATTTATGTTAAGTAGCGATTTACAAACGTTTAATCCTGTTGAGTCTAATGAAGATAATTATACTGTTAACAAAAAGACTAAGCGTTTTGATTTAATAAAAAAATTAAAATTAGCCCGTGGTTTATTATTTTGGGGTCCTATTGCCCATATTGCTGGTAGTGTTATTTTTCTAATATTGTTATTAGTAGATGCTATTGTTGGTAAAAAGTTAGGTTTTGAATTAAATAAATTAGAATTAGCATTATCGTTATCATATGTAGGAATTGCAGTTTTAATTGATATTATTTGTTTCATGTTACCAGCTAAGAAATTGAAAAAGAAACGTTCAATTCGTATCATTGCCATTTTAACTTTAATTTTATCAACTTTGATTTTAAGTGGTAGTTTTGTGTTTTGAGCAATACCTGTATTATTATTTTTTTCTTTGATAACATTAGTTATATGGATATGTGAAATTATTGCAGCTATTATGCTAATCTTAGTAGTTGAAGAATTGCCAAATCAAAAATAAAAAAAGTAGGAGTGTAATAATGAACAAGACAGATTTAGAAAAACTTGAAACTAAAAAACCAGTTTTTTTCCCTTATGAAAGGAAAATAAAGAAAGCATATTTTGTCTACTTAGGAGTTTGTGTTGTACCTTTTATATGAAGTTTTATTTTTTCATTATTCGCTACTATTAATGTTGCTAAGTATCAACTTTATGATTTAAGTCTGACAGATTTTAAATATAATATTTTAAATCTATTGTATACTCCTGTGCTTTGTTTATTTTTATTAATAATTAGTATGCTCCTATTAACTTTTGCTCCTAAGGTAAGTAATATTTCTTCTAAGTATAGTAATCGTATGTTTTATATTGCCTTTTGATTTTTAATTCTTAGCATCATGTTAAGTTCAGAAGTACAATTAACTTATACTTCGCAATCAGAAATTTTAAAAAGTACTCATTACAATTGAATTAATCCCATTGTTGCCCGTATCTTTATTATCATTAGTATCTTTTTAATTTTGGTTGTTCAAGTTTACTTTTGAATTATGCGTCGTAAATTTACTTTTATGAATTCAGACTACGAAATTTATACTAATCGTAGTATGATAAAACAAAATTATAAAATCAAAAAACAAGAATTAATTCGTGAAAAGAAACAAAAAAAGTTTTTACTTAAAGCAAATAAAAAGTAAGGAGAATTTTAAAAATGAAAAATCGTAATTTGTGATTTATTAGTTTTTATTTATTATTAGCAATATTTCTTGTTTATCAACTAGTATACTTAATTTTTTTATCGCAAAATCGTGAATTAAGAAATTTATATACTAATGGTTTTGAAATAGTCGTCCCTACTTCTAGTTTTAATCCTTCTAGTTATGCTGCCGTATTTTATGTACCAGTCATTGGGTTAGCAATTAGTAGTAGTGCATTTATTGGTTGTGTTTTTACTTCAAGAATTTTTATTGATAAATCACCTCGTGTTAAATTGATATTTTTAGTAGCAACTTTTAGTATTTTTATCGTTGGTTTTTTAATTAATTTTGCTGGTGAGTTATTTTATAATGAATGAAATAATAAAATTGCTATTATTCAGCCTAAAAATCTCGCAACTGGTGTTACTTTTACTGCTAATCATTTTTATCAAAACTGAGTTGCTAGTTCAACAATAGTTTGGTCAATATTTGGTATATTTTTTGCCATGCTAGTTGGATGTGTAATTTTACTAATTAAATTGAATTTGATTAATATTCAAATGTTTAACTATCAAAGTCAACATGAAAAAGAAGAGCATTTAGAACTTGAATTACGACAACCATTACCAAGTTCTAATGAATTTGATCCCAATGATAGCCAAACTATTACCATTTTTCTTGATAATGAAAATGATGAAATGATAGATTTAGAAACAGAAGATGAAAATGATGAATATGAAGAAGATGATAAAAGTGAAACCAAGAAAATTAAACGAAAAAAAAGGAAACAAAAATAATAAAGACGGTGATATTATGAAAGTTAGAGTGCGATATGCACCAAGTCCTACGGGATATTTACACATTGGTGGCGCACGAACAGCATTATTTAATTATTTATTTGCTAAAAACAATAAAGGACAATTCATTGTTCGTATTGAAGACACTGATTTAGAACGTAATATTACTGATGGCATTAGTTCACAATTAGATAATTTACGTTGAATGGGAATTATCCCTGATGAAACTATTGATATCCCAGGTGAATATGGACCATATAAACAAACTGAACGTTTAGATATTTATTTAAAATATGCTCATGAGTTAATTAAAAATAAACAAGCATATTACTGCTTTTGTACTAGTGAAACATTAGACAAAATGCGTGAAGATCAAACTGCTAATAACATTTCAGCTTTTCAATATGATAAAAGATGTTTAAAATTAGATAATAAAACGATTACTAATAATTTACAAAAAAAAGTTTCTTATACTATTAGAATTATTATTCCTGATGATAAAATATATACGATTGCTGATTTAGTTCGTGGTAATGTTGAATTTAAAACTCAAGATTTAGGCGACTTTATTATTATCAAATCCAATGGTGTAGCTACGTATAATTTTGCCGTTGTTATTGATGACCACTTAATGGAAATTAGTCATGTTTTTCGTGGTGAAGAACATTTATCTAACACACCACGACAATTAGTAATTTATGAATATTTTAAATGAACACCACCAGTTTTTGCTCATATGACATTAATTGTTAATAGTGACCGTAAAAAATTATCAAAACGCGACGGTAGTTTAATGCAATTTATTCATCAATACCGTCAAGAAGGTTACTTACCAGCAGCCATTTTTAATTTCATTGCTTTACTAGGATGAAGTTCGCATGAAGAAAAAGAAATTTATAGTAAAGAACAATTAATTAAACTATTTACTCCTAAATATTTAAGCAAAGCACCAAGTATGTTTGACCCGCAAAAGCTATTATGAATAAATAACCAGTATATTAAACAGTTAACTAGTAAACAATACTTAACATTAGTTATCCCTTTCATTAAAACTAAGTATAATTGAAGTAGTAATTCTTCAGAATGATGAGCGGAAATGTTAATCATTTATCAACCACAATTAGAGTATGGTGTCCAAATTAATGAGTTAGTAACATTATTCTTTAAAAATAATTATCAATTAGAAGTTGATGCTAAAACATTTATGAAAGAAAATGATTGTAAAAATGTGTGTACAACCTTTATTAATAAAATTGCTGTTTGTCAAGCATGAACAAATGATAATATTAAAACTATTATTAACGAAGTTAAAACTGAAACTAAAGTAAATGGTAAATTGTTATTTATGCCCATTAGAATTATTAGCACTGGTCAAATGCATGGCCCTGATTTAGTAAGCACTATTAAATTATTAGGTTATGATACTATTTCTAAAAATTTAAAATTAAATTTTAAGAAATAACTAGAGTAAATAAAATTGTTATTGGTAAAAACATATGTTTATTAATCTTTATTTAACTGTTTTTATTTGATTTAGAACCGACAACCAATAAAAACATTTCTGATTTAAAAATAAAATATAGACAAATTTGTTTTTTATATTATAATTAAATAATGATACTTAAATTAGGATTTAAAGTTATAAAATGAAAAAATATTAAATATAATTAGTATATTTATCTGTAGTTTTTTTACAATTTTACCAATTAATGCCTGTACATTTTTTGATAATGATTCTCATAATTCGCACGCTTTATATAAATACGAAAAATCATTTAATGGCACTAGTTCTGAATATGAAGGGAATATTGTAAATAACATCAAAATAGAATCTTGAAAAAAATATGCAAACGATTGACAATCATTTATTAACAAATATAAATTATTGAAGTTTAGTGATACTTCATTTATTAAAATTGAAACTCCTAACTATATAAATGATCCTACACGTGATTTTAAATACCCAAATGAGATTACGGGTCCTGACTTATGAATTAATACACAAAGCATTGTTTCATCAATTCAAAAAGATGATTCACGAAATCAAATTTGAAAAATGAGTTTTATGTACTATTATGGCTCATGATTAACTCCTTTAGTTTATATCAATATGCTGTCTCATTCTTTTATTTGATATAGTGATAATGGTTATATTTATTTAACTGTTTGTTTAACTGAAAAATCAAAAAATGCTGTAGAAGGAGCACGATTTGAAATACTTATAGATGATGTGCTTTTATAATTAACATCAGCACCAGCAGTTATTAATTTTTTTACTTCCTCTAAATTACCATTTTCAGCAGCAGAATATAATAATTTGTTTCTTTTTCGCTCATTTCATATTTTTTTCAATCATTCAATAATAAGCACAAATTTTTCTCCTTCCAAAATAAAAACCTATTTACTTTAAAATTAAAGCAATAGGTTGAAAACTATCTTTAGTTTTTCATTTTAATCATACATATATCTATTAACTTTACGTAATATATACAATAATGTTCTAAAAAAGAGTTGAAGGTAATCATTTCGCAGAAAATTTAAATCAACTTCAAAATGAAATCGCTATTGATATATTGTAAGTGTTGATAACATTTTACAATTTAATTGTGGTATAAAAGCATAATCAGTAGGCAAACCTTGTTAATTAAGGACTTTTAGCTAAAAAATAAAATTTTAAATGTGCTCTTCTTAATTATTTAAGAACATTTTTCCTGTTATTAGAAATGTAGTTAGTAATTTTATTTTTGCATTAATTATCATTGAATTATATTGACAATTCACCTATTGTAAGTTACATTTAAATTATGAATATTAAATGGGTTTAAAAAGAATGGAGATATAAATTATGAAAACATTTTTATTATCATTGAATTTTTTAGGGTTAAGTACTTTTGTAACACCAATTGCTAATTTATTAAGTAATTCTTCTGTAATTGGCAATAATAATTTACAAGTAACTGATGAATATGAAGTTAAAAGTAATTACAGTTATCATTCAGGTTGAATTGAAGTTGATTTTGATGATACTGTTTTAATTACAACTATTTATAAAGAAGTTGACAAATTATTATTAGAACAACAAGAAACAGGAATAAAAAAGAATATTGATGTTCAAAAAATATTAGTTATAATTGAACCAAATAATTATATTGATTTTACTAACTATGAAACTATTTTAATTGATGTTCAAAAGTATATTGATAAAGGGGAAATAGATACAGATTATTACAGTTTCTTTTACTTAAAGGGTAAAGAAGTATATAGTTGAGATTGAGCTCACGCAGTTCCTGGATATACTTGAACTTATAGTAAACCTGATAAATCTGAAACCTTATTTACATACTATAATTATGGTTATGGAAATTCTGATCATTCAATTTATTTTAAATTCGGAATTTCTCACGATAGTTAAGAAAAGAGACTATTCTAATGTTAACTACTTTATTTAAAAAATCTTTTAAAAGTAAACTATTTATTTTGCTATTTACTATTTTTACATTGGCAAGTGGGGTATTTGTCGGTTTTCCTTTGATGGTAAGTTTAGCAAACGGTTTTACTATTCAAATGATAAATAATGTAATGTGAACCATGATGTTTTGTGTTTTTATGGTAGTATTACTAATTATTTTGCTAGTATTAAAAACTATTATTTTTGATAAAGATTTAGATTTTTTAATTAAAGTTGAAATTCAGTATCAAATAAGTAAAACTAAAATTTATTTTTATCGATTTTTAGTTTTACTTACTTATGCTTATATTTATATTACTTTTTGTTTAATTTGTTATTTTATTTATATAGACATTTTTGTTCAAGGAAAAATGAACCTTAATATTTTTTTAACAGCAACGGTTGGTTATGTTGCTTTCTTATATATTTTTGTTTTAGGAACAATTGCTATTTTATTTTTAATAACTTTTATTAAAAATACTGGATTTAAATTTTCATTACCTTTTATCATATTATTGCCTTTTATTGGAATGACAATAAATTCACAATTTTTTCTAGCACCTAATGCTAATGTTTCTTTTCAATCATTTATTGCAATTGAGCAAGATATGTTAATTTATCAAAAATTTCAAACATCTAATATTTTAGATGACTATTCTGATTGTTTTAATAACAATATTTTAAATCAAGAAATTGAAAATATTTTTCCTGAAAATCAACTACATGATTTTGAAAAATATAGTATCTTTTTTAAACAAACTGTTTCTCAAGGTGGAGGAACTATTTATCAAGGTGAACCAAATCAAATTAACTATAATAAAAAAAATCGTACCATTACTGATGTTTATTGAGATTTTTTTAATAAAACTAATGATTTTCGTTTTTAAAAATTTTTGACGTGCTTAGCAACAATGTTTTCTAGTTTTGAAATTAATAACATGTTTAACTTAAACTTTTTACAAGGTGGACAAAATAGTATAGGTTTTATTAGTAAACAAGATTTTGGTGAAATGTTTTATAATAGAACCGCTGGCAAATATACTAAAAGTATAGATGCTTTTATTGCAGAGCATTTTATTAGTTTGGCGCAACATTATGGTAGTGTCATTAATCAAGATCAAGTAAAAAAAATTCAAACATATTATCATGACTTTACTAAACAAATTACCTTAATGGCAAATTTATTTTTTTGAGAGCAACCAGGTTATATTTTAGTTGGCAGTGATTATAATCTTAAAAATGATTTAAATCGTGCTGCAATTTACATGACATCTACAATTATTCAAAGAGCAATTAATTTTAATTTTACTAATAATTCTCAAGGATATGTTATATCAAGTTCAAAAATTAAAAGAATGTATTCTTATGAGTTTTTAGTAATCCTTTATTTAAGTATAATTATCATTATGAATTACATTGCATTTATCTTTTTTAAAAGAAAAGTTATTCCTTAAAGGAGAAAATAAAAAATATGCTTCAAGTTAAAAATTTAACTAAAAAATATCAGAAATTCTTAGCATTAAATAATATCAATTTTACCTTTAAAAAAGGTGAAATTCTTGGTTTAGTAGGTGACAATGGTGCAGGAAAAACCACTTTAATTAATTGTATTTTAGGCAATGTTAAAACAACTTCTGGTCAGATTTTTTTAAATAAAATTGAAATTGAAAAAAATCACAAAGATTGTTTAAAAATAATTTTTATACCTGATTTAATGGGTATGACAATTGATTTAACTATTAAAGAGTATGTTAGTTACTTAGCAATTTTAAAAAAAGAAGATAAGAAAAAAGCATTAACTAAACTAACTATGGCACTTAACGAATTAGGTTTCGAAAAAGATTTGGCTAATAAAAAAAATAGTAATTTATCAGCTGGACAAAAGAAAAAAGCTTTTTGTGCGATGCTTTTGAGTTTAAGTCTTGATTTATTAATTTTAGATGAACTTACTGCAAATTTAGATGTTAAAACTAAAGAAGAATTTATTGAAATCATTAAATTATTAAATAGTAAAGGTGTAACAATTTTAATTACATCTCATATTATTGAAGAATTACAACAAATTATTAATCATTTAGTAATTATTAATAATAAAAAAATTGTTTATGATCAAAAATTTGATAAAAATAAACAAACAATTAAAACAATTTATGATCAATTTGTTGAAAGAAAAATACAAGACTTAAATAAAATTAAAGATATTATTAGTTTCTAAATGTAATTTATTATAAGGTATAATTACACAGAAAAAGTAAAGATAGTTGACATTAGTTTTGTTAAATCATAAGAAAAATAGCAAAAATATATAAGAATGGTTTCAATTTCATAATTATGAAAAGATTCACTATAAATTTATGTTTCCAGCAAAGGAAGTTTTAATGAAAAATTTGAGGTAAAATTAAAAAGAATTTTTTGTATTATTAAAGGATAGAGATGATTATCTCAGTAATTCTATCTTTAATTATCCAGTCCCTTAATGTATCATTGTGGCACAAAATATGATAAGATTTTAATAAGATTTAAAATCTAAGGAAAAAATAGGAAGAATTGGGGTGATTAAAATGAAAAAAAATAATCAACTAGATTATATGGATATAGCAAGATATTTATATAATAATGTAACGGTTATTAATAATTTAAAATTACAAAAGATGATGTTTTTTTCTTATATTGAATATTATAAAGAAACTAAAAACGAGTTGTTTAATTAATATTAGTTTCGGTAAAACAACCGATATTTTCGACTAATGCTTGATTAAACACTCCTTCTTTTGCATTAATAAAATAACCAACTTTTAATTTTTTATATTTTAAAGTCAATGATTGTAAAAAAAACAATTAATTCATCATATTGACCTTTTGCAAATAAATTTTGTGCATATTCATAATGAAATTTAGCAATTTTATCTTTTTTTCTTCCACCCATAATTCCAAGAAATAAAACGTGAAAAGCATGAAATTTATCTAAAATAAATTTAGCATTTAAAATGTTAGCTGTTTTTCTAATTCATTGTGCGCTATCTCCACATACAATTAAATTTGCTTGGTCAAAATTTTCATAAAATAAATTACCATATTTTTTAATTAATTGTGCAGTTTTATCTGCACCAATTTTTGTTAATCTGATTTTACAAGTAGCTCTTTTATTAATTAATTTTCCGTTTTTCTTTTTACCAGTACAAAATACTAGTAATCTCATAGAGCATTTTTTACAATTTTTACTATTATGTTTATCATTAAACTTAAATTTTCGATGTCCATCATCAATATTTATATATAAAGTTTGTTTTAATTCTAATGGTATTTTAGGAATATTAATTTTTGGTCATTGAAATTTTCTACAAACAGTACTATTACTTATTAAATCTTCTATAAAAGTATCACAAATATCACGATATCTTTTACCATCAGTAAAATATTTTAAAATTTGTTTAATCACATCAGGTGCAAGTTTACTATACTTTTTAACACCAAGATAGAAATCTAATAATGGGACGAATTAATCTAACGTATAGATTTTCTAACTTCAAACAATAAAACTAGCAAATCTAAATATTTGTTAATTAAATTATACCATAAATTTTAAAAATTATAAAAAATATAATTATAAAATTACAATTAAAAAACACAAAAATACTAATTTTAATAATTAGTTTTTAAAATATTAAGTTATATTATTTTAAGCACTATTAATATAATTTCTACTATTTAAATAATTGCTTCTCGCCATTAACATATTAATTAATGTTGGATAAGCATATATTTTTGCACCTTTTGTTTGAGATTTAACCAAATGTTGAATATCACTTTCAGCACTACAACCAATATTTCAACTAGCAGGTTGATTAATAATACCTTCTTTATTATTTATAAAAGTCTTTAAATTATCTTTATTAATATTAGTTTCAATTAAAAATGCTATTAATTCATCATATTGTCCTTTACAAAAATATTTTCAAGCAAGCAATTAAAAAGTTTTTTAAATTTTCTGGATTAACTTTATTTTTTCTTTTATCAGGTTTATATGCAGTTCATAAAAAATAAAAAGCATGATATTTATCAAATACATAATAAGCACCTAAATATTTTGCTAAATTATATATTCATGAAGCACCATCCCCTGAAACTACTAATTTAGCAGTGTCAAATTCAAAATACTTTTTTAAGCCATTTCAAGTAAAATCAACTGTCGGATTTGCTTGTAAATAATCTTCTTTATTACTATATTTATAATCACCCATAAAAGTATATATTTTATTTAATAACTTATTTCTGTTTTTACCTATTTGTTTTTTACCAGTATTATAACTAATACTACGAATTTTTTGCATTTCTCTTTTATTATTTTTATTTCACACAGGAACAAAACAATCATCAGCATTAATATAAATAAATTCATTATTTTTTACTTTCAATTTTTGTTGTGGTAATTTTTCTTCAATTTTTGCATTTTTATGAATTTTACTAATTGTTACTTTTGAAACATAAGTATATTTTAAAATATCTTGTATATCTTGATAATGTTTTTTTCTGCCAATATATGATGCTATCTCTTGTTTTAAATCTTTAATAATTCTTGCACGTTTTTCAATATTAAATTCTTCATCAGTAAAATAACGATATCTTTTTTCTATCGTATCTAAATATACTCTTCTATTAAAAGTTACAAATCCAATTTCAATATTTATTGTTCTATTACATTTTTTAGCAACTTTATATCTATCTTTATCTCTAGTTTGAAAAAAATATTCATCTCAATTTTCGACTTTTTTAACAAATTTTGTTATACTATTACTGATTTCAATTTCTTGAAATTCTTTAAAACTAAACATTTTTTAACGCCTTTCTATTTATTTTTTGGCTTCTAGCATTTTATCAAATTTATTAATTTATTGTTGAAAAAAGTTTTATTTATAGTATAATTATAAAGAACGGTAAAATAAATCGCAAATTCTATATTTAGCGTTTAAAGATAACTTTAATTAGTTATCTTTTCTTTTTTTTAAAATAATGTATACTAAAAGAAAAAAAGGAAAAGAAAATGGGATATATGTTTTTGACCGAAATAAACAAAAAAGTAGATCAGCCTATGGTTATGTTTTATATCATGTTAATTCCTATAACATTAGCATGAATAGCATTTTCTATTCATTTAATAAATTGTGGTTTAGTTTTATGTGAAAAAAATAATCCTTTTGGAATACTATTACTTACTATTTCTTTAAATATTATTGGAACTTTTATTGGTTGTATGATTATATATAAGAAGCAAAATCCAGAATTTAAATTTTGAAAAAATATAAAATTAAAAAAGAAAAATAAAAGGAGATATTTTATTAAATGGGAATGTTTAAAAGAATAATTAATTCTACTATTAAAAATAGTATTAAGAACACTATGAATAATAGTACTAAAAATAATAATCTAAAACTACTAGACGAATGTATTACTAAAGAAATAAGTAGATTTTTAATATTAAATGATGATAAAAATTATAAGTTTAAAGATAATGAACTTAAGAACGAACTAGAAAACTCTTTAAAGGCAGTAATAGTTGATTTACGTGGGGGATTATTCAATTTAAAATCAACATATATAAATAAATCACCTAATAAAATAAAAGAAATCAATAATATAATTAGTTATTACTATAAATTAGATAAAAAAATATTATAGAAATAGATAATTATATAAAAAATGAAAATTAAAATGTTATAATTATATTATAAAAATTAAATAAAATATATATGAACTATTTAATAAAGTTTTATAAGTTATTGTTGCTACACCTAACTTAAAAGTTATATTAAGTATATCATAAATTTTTGTATTTTAAAACAAAATTAAGGAGATTTTTATGTGCAAAATGAAAAATTAAGAACAATTTTTAATGATGCAAAAGTATTAAGAGAAGCATTAGAAAATTATTTTATTCATTGTAATAAATTTAAAGAAATTCCTACAAAATTAGGTATGTTAATTTATTTAGATATAACTGAAAGTACTATTAGAACTTGAAAACAAAAGAAAAGAAATACTTTTTTACAACAAATAAATTGAGCGCATTCTCAAATTGAACACTTAAATTTACAAAGATATTTAACTTCAAATGCAAGTACTTCATCATGATATTTAGAACGTGCTTATGTTAATAAATATCATTTATCTACAAAAATTGATATAAAGAATGGTGATAACGTCGCCCCTATACAAGTTAATCTTGAAAATAAAGGTAAGAATAAATGTTAAATAATTTTGGTTATTTATTAGATATTGCTAAAAGAATGTATTTAAAACAATCTTTAAATATTACTAAAATTAAACAATTAGGTTCAAGAAAATCAGGTAAAACATTTAGTGATATTGAATTCTTAGGTATTTTATTAATGTTAGATAATATTAAAATACATGCTTATTTAATTAGAAATATGTCAAAACAATTAAATGATAGTTGACAAGAATTAAAACAAATTATTAAAGCAACATATCCAACAATTGATTTTATTATTAGTGAAACTAAAAAAACTATTGAATTTAATGGTAGTAAAATAACTTGTAAATATTTACATGCACAAGATAATAGTAATGTTAAATTAACTGGATTAGCAAGTAATTATTTATATGATTATGTAATTATATGAACTGATGAACGTTATGAAATTACTGAAAATGATTATCAAGATTTAAAAGATGCTATTCGTGGTGCAAATCAATTATTAGAAATAGAAAGTTGTAATCCTTGAAGTATTCTTAATGAATTTATTAAAAAGACAGTAACAGCATGTCCACAAAATGAAAAACAAATTATTAATGAATATGAACAATTTACTATTATTGATAATACTATTTATCATTATCAAAATTGAAAATTAAATACTTATTTAAAAGATAGTGATAAATATCAATTATTAGAAATAGAAAAATTAGACCCAATATCTGCAGGAGTTAGAAGTCATGGTTTAGTAGGTTATGAAAGTGGTGGAATATATTCACATCTTATTCATAAAATTAGTAGATTATTACAATCAAGTTATAGATTTAGTGCAGGTTTAGATTATGGTTTTAAAGATGATGCAATGGCATGTGTATTATTAGGTTTTGATTATGATTTTAAATTTGTAAATGTTATTGATTGTTTAAAAATAGAAAATAAATTAGTGCGATATGATAATAAACAATTAGCAAAATTAGTAGTTGAATTTTATATAAATTTAGCACAAAAATATAATTTATTATATGAATATGGTTTAACTGTATATTGTGATTTTAGTAATTATACTTTTATTGAAATGTTAAATGATACAGCAATTAAATATAAGGCTCATACATGGCTTTATTTTAAAGATTGTGTGAAATTAAGACTTGAAATTTAGAATTGGTAAAAACATTGCTTTAATGGCAACAGAACGCTTAAATATAAGTATTCAAGCACAATTATTATTAGATGAATTTAGACTTGCTGTTTGAGACCCTAAAAGTATTAAACAAATACCATTAGCAGGTAATGACCATTTACGAGATGCATTTGATTATGCTATTGAACCATATATTAGAAATTTAAGTGCAAATATAAATCCTTATTTTGAAAGGAAGTAAGATATGAGTAATACAGAAATATTAAAATCAGAGTGATGTATGCTTAATTTAACAGAAATGATTGCTAATCATGGTTCTAAATTACTTTGGGGTAATGGTTATACTTTAACAAGTGAATATCCAGAATATAAAGAAGCAATTGAAAAATTAAAACAATGAAATAATTTAGATAGTTTATTTTATCGAGATTGTCATATTAAATCTGGTTATGGTTATAGTATTACTCAAATTGATAAAACTAAAACTGGAAGAATATCTTTAAATTTTGCTCAACCGTATGCTCAATCAAGAGTTGCAAGAGTATTAGAAACTGAATATAGTGCAAGTACTTGGTCAAGAATACAATATGATGACCAAAGTATATATGTTAAAACAACATATACTCCAAATCAAATCATAAGATATTTTACTAGTGATACAGTTACATTAGATGGTTTACAAGAAAAAATAAGTAAAGATTTACAATTACCATTAATAGAAAATCATAATTTAGGTATTATACCAGTTAAATTTATGCAGAATTTACCTAAAAAGAATTTCTTTGGTGGAGTAGTTGGTGATTATTATCCAGATATGACACCAATTAAAGATTTACAAAAATTATTAAATCATACTTTTAAAATAATATGAAAAGAACTTGAATATAATCGTACAAGAGTTTTTGCTGATATTACTGCACAAGAAATAAATCAATCTAAAAGTGCATTTGAATTCAAAAAATTATTTGATGATTTTATATTACAAACAAATTTAAGAAGTATGGGAAGTACTAGTGGAACACCACCAATAGCAATAATTCAAGGTAATCCTGTATTAGATAAATATGCAGATTTTATTCAATTTATTATTGATAAAGCATTTGAAGGAGCAGGATATAGTCCTGTTAATGATACTACAAGTCAAAAAACAGAAGCAGAAGTATTAATTACAAATAGTAGAGATATGGAAACTACAAGAATTAAAAGGACTTTAAATCAAAGTGATTGAAATGAAATATTTCAAAGATGTTTTTTATTAATGGGATTAGATGGTGATAAATCTAAATGAACATTTGAAATTAAAGAAAATACTATTACAGATAGATTAAAATCACTTGAAATTGATGAAGTAGAATTAAGATTAGGAATTACTAATATTAAACGTATTATTGTAAAAAGATATGGTGTAAGAGAAGAAGAAGCAGAACAAATTATTAATGAAAATAGAAAATATCAAAAAGAAGAAATTGAATTTAATAATACTTTTTTAGGAGAAACTAAAAATGACAATGATACCGAAAATAAATCATCAATTAATTAAAACTGTTTGAAAAAGTACAGGTGAAATTGAAAAAGATTTTACACAAAATAAAGATTTACAATTTCGTATATGTCCATTTACTATTATTTTAGGGGCTATAAATTCAACAGAAACTGGTTATAAACCACCAACAAGTATCCCTAATGACTCTCTATACATCATTTAGTAAGATTTTTACTGGTAGAGAAGCAATACAAGCAGTTTGAGACCATTCTTATAAACCAATAGATATAAGTGGTGATATTAAATATAAACAGTTACAAGTTGGTGATGTATTTTATGGAAATATATTATCAGACCAATTAGGTATTACTTATTCAGCAACTCCATCAAATAATGCTTTTATTCAAGAACAAGCAATTAAAAATGTAGTTATTAATATTCCAAATGAAGAAAAGAATTTTGATTTTATTAATAATATTGTGTCAAATTTATATAAATTATATATGATACCAGAAGTTAATAAAGTTAAAAATACTGATAATACTTATAAAGTTGATAGACAATGATATATTCTTGAAGTTGCTAGTAAAACTTATAATAATGAAAATAAAGAACTTGCTTCTTTTATTCAATGTACTTTTAGTTCATTAAATGATAAATTAGCACATAGTGGTTTAGCAATTAATCAATATGTACAATTAGGCGCACCAGGTGACCCTGTAGCATTACCAACTTTAGATGAAAATAATGATATTATTTTAGACCAAAATTATTTAACACCTAGACCAGTAACACATTGTCAAATCTCTTTTTATGGTTCAGTAAAACCAATTAGTATTGCTTTATGGGGTAGAGATATTGACCATAATCCTGATAATATTAAACAACATAGATTTCAACAATTTCCAACTAAATTATTATTTCCATGACAATATCAATGTAGTACTTATGACCCTATAAGTTTTCAAGCATTACCTGAAACAAATTATATATTAACTGTTCAAGGTCAATCAGTTATGGATAGTTATCAAGATTGACAAAAAGTAATTGCACCTAATTATGATGATGGAGCGCTTAAACATTATGAAGGACATTTAAAAACTAATGTTGATAAAACTAAAAATACTAATAAAGTTGATATTTCTAATAGATTAGTAAATTATTGAGATAATAATTTTTTAAATAGTGCAGAAATTGAAGATTATAATTATGCAACAGCAGGTAATCCTTATTTTCAATATTATAATAAAAATACTAAAAAATTTATTGGTAATAATCATTATAATATGAATAATAATAAATTTAAACAATTAAATACTATTAATGCTTTACATTATTTTATTTATAATCCTATTAGTGAAATACCTTTAACAATAAGAGAAACAATTAAAATTAATCTTAATACTATACCAATAATATTTGGGTCATTTATGAATTTTTTTGTTGGTGGTTTAGATATTGGTGCTAAATTATCAAGTAATTTATTAATACCACAATTTCCTTATATTAATGGGTTAATAAGTGCTGAATTATATAATTTTTATACAACATTATTATATAGTTCACAAAGTACTAATCCTGCATTAATTCCATTAGATGTATTTAGAAATGATACAGCAGATACTATTCAATCTGTATTAGGTATAGCAAGTCACATGACATCATTTACATTTAATTTAACAGATAAAATGACAATGGCAACGTTTGATATTAATAGTCAATCATTAATCTCTAATATTAACCAAGAAACAGATAATTTAGGGCAAATAGAACGTATAAATAAAAATTTAATTAATTTACTTCCAACAGCAGATATTGATAAACCTTTATTAAATGAACCTGATTTTAGAGATACTAATATTTTAAAATGAGCAATTGATATGATTGATATTAAAGTTGTTGGCAAAAGTAATTTTAAAATAACATTTTATTCAATGCCTGATAATAGAAATGGTGCTGTTAATGATAATTTTGCAATTTGAAGTGGTACTTATCAAACAGTAGGTAAAGCAAGTAATAATAGTAGATTAATTCAAAATACATTTTTATTAGCAAATAATACTTTTAAATTTGATACACCTTTTAATTTTCCACAAGCAATACAACCACCACCATTAATTGAAAGAGCGCACCCAATATTTATTGATTTACCAAGTAGTACTTATGGAATTAATAATAATATTAATAGTACTCTTAATACTTCAAAAGATACTTACCAAATGAGACCCCACATTTTAGAAGATAATAATGGTAAATTGCATAATACTATTATTATTTATGTAAATCAGTATGGTTATGTTAATATTGATAAATTTAAAGATGATTATGAAAGTATGACATTTAATTTTAATTTTGCAATGAGTTCTAAATGAAAATTAACAAGTGTAAGTGAGAATTATACTAATAATAAAAATTGATTTACACCAATTACTATTAAATTAAGTGATATTGGTAATTTTCCAGATGACCAAAATAATACTACTTTATTTCAAGATAAAGATAATACTTATAATAATAACTCAGGAAATCATAATGATATGAATAATAATTGAACATTTAATGTCAAAAATTATCAAGATGATGGTTTGCATCCAAATCAAATTGCTTCTTTAACTCATGCAGAAAAATTAAATAAAATATATATTAATGATTTAATATGAACAAATGATAGTCCAAGTAGTACTTGATTTAAAATAATGGCTTTTAAAAATAATAATTTAATTGTTATTGAATATCAATTTATAACGACTTTTGTTGGGTTGAATTATCTTACAGGGGCAACAATAAGTAGTGCTAATTGAAATCTTCAAACTAAGTCATTGGTAATTAATCCAAAAAGTTCAACATAGAAAGGTGGTGATGAATTTATGTTAAATGAAAATATAGAGAAAGAAGGTATAAATATGGAAGAAGAAACAAAAAAAGAACAAGAAGAAATTCAGGAACTTAAAGAAGAAGAAAAACCTGAAGTACTTGAAGAAACTAAAGAACCAAGTATTGAAGATAAATATAAAGAATTAGAAAAAAAGTATAAAGAATTATATAAAGATAAAATTGATAAAGATAGAGAAATTAGACATTCTCAATCATATTCAAAATATGATTTATCAAAAGAAAATATTAATTTTTAAAAAAAATATCTTGGAGATAAAGAAGATATTGAAGAAGAATTAAAATTATTAAATAAAGATTTTCCACATTTATTTAATAAAAATAAAGATACAAATATTAATAAATCATTAGATATAAAAGATAAATTTAAGGAAGATAAATCAAAAGAAATTGAAACAAATAAATTTGGAATGGTAGGTTAAAAATATGACTATTGAAGAATTTAATAAAAAATATGAAAATCTTAATATTGATTATCCCGATTTTTTTAATGCTAGTAGAATTAATAGAATTGAATTACTAAAAGATGATGATATTAAAAAAATAATGACAGAATATGAAAATTTAACATGTCATTATCAGAAACAAATAGAGTTTATAGTACAAGTAACTAATGATTTATTAAAATTACAACCAGTTTGAGAAATTGAACCAACTAGAGAATGTTACAGATTAGAAGAAGAAGGAGAAAAATAAAATGCCAATTATTACAACACAATCAACAACAATTAAAGACCCTAGTACAGAAAGTGGTTTTGCTGATTTATCAGTTAAATATATTAAAAATTTAAAAGTATTATTATCAAAAAAGAGTAGCATTAATTAATGCTACAACTGAAAATAGAGAACAATTAGATGCAGGTACTGCTATTTATAATATTACAAAACGTAATATTACACAAGATTATAAACGTGGTGCAGGTGAAAATGATATAACAACAATTCGAACAGAACAAATTTTATTAAATAAAGCAAAAGAAATTAATTATGAAATTGAAAGTTTAGATTTAAAAAGATTAGGTGCAAAATTTGAAGATGGTGCTATTACTATTGCAGATAGTTATGCTAGTGGTTGAATTGATGCAAAAGCAAAATCAGTAGAAATATATTTAGTTGCTAAATTATTATCATTAGCAGTTAAAACAGCAAAAGATAATGGCATTATTAATATTGCTTTACCAAGTAATCCAAAAATAGATGATTATAGAATGTTATTATGATTAAAAATATCAAATACATTAGCAACATTAAAAGCACGTATTAATGATGAATATATTGGTACAGATGAAGAAGATTATACATTATGAGTATCTAGTTTTTTTAAACCGTTAGTTTTATTAGCAAATTCTAATTTAGGTAGTGAAAGTTCTAGTGATAATGGTTGAATTTTACATCCCATAAATACTGGTGAATTTAATGGAATTAATTGTGCATGTTTAATTGCTTTTTTCTCAGCACTAGTAAATAAATCACTTGCTTTTTCTTTTAATTTATTAATTTTTGCTATTGCTTTTTCTTCTAATTGTTCAAATTTTTCTTGTAATTTATATATATTTTCACGTAATTTTTCAAAATATGGTGTATCTTTTCAAAATTTATTTAAACTTTTTTTAAAATAAAATCTAATATCAAAATATTTAAAAGTTTGATTTGTTTTTAAAACAACTTTATGAATACTACTATTTTTAAAATTAAATTTGATTGCATTAGCACGTATTTGTTCTAAAATTAAAATTAATGCTTTACCCTTATTTTGTATTTGTAAAGTATGAACTAAATTTAATCATTCATGTTGATTCATATTTAATACTGCTTTAAATTCAGTATTATATTGTTTTAAAAAGTTATTTACTCTATCCATATCTTTAATTTTAAATTTAGTTTCTAATTGTGGATTTAATTTTACTAATAAATTTTGTAATGATAAATAATCTTTTAATTGTTGTGCTTCTAAAACTTTAAAATTAATTTTAAATTGTCTTTGAGCAACATAACCTAAGTTTTGCAATATTGTTTCACGATTAGGTGCAACTGAATAGTTAAATAAATATCGTTGTTTGCCAATAATTTTATCTGTTAAAATTTCTTTACCTGTTACTTGATTAATAACATCTTGTAAATTTTTTGCTTCTTTAATGCCAATTTTTTCTAATGTTTTAGTTTTTTGTGCTAGTTTAATAAATTTAGTAGTACGAAAACCACGAGTAATTTTATTAAGTCCGGCAAACGCTGGTAATACATTAAAGAAAGTATTTAATTTTGTTACATTTCCTTTTAAATAATCATAAACTTGATTAATAGTAAAATCAGTTGTTGCTTCAACAGCAACAGCGATACTACTACCAATTAAATCACTGGCACCTAATCCAAGTGCTAAGTCTTCACTTAAACCACCAGTAAAAGGAGCAAGTGCAACTGCTATTACTTGTACACTTACCATTTCTAGAATTTCTAATCATAAACTTTTATTTTCTTGTTGTTTACTTATTCTAGTATGTTTTGGTTTATTTATGTTTAAAATTATAGCAGTGCTAGTAGTACCAATTGGCATAGTATTAATTTTCCTTATCTAAGATTAATTTTAATAGGATTTGTTGAACCTTTATAATTTGGGTCATTTATATTTGTTCTAATAATTACATATAAATCACCAGTTTTTTGTTTATTATTACTTATAATATTTTTACCTTGGTCATCACTAAAATATTTAATTGTAGGAGTTTCTAAACTTGGATTTAAACCATTAATTTCTTTTGTATATAAAATATTTGTATCTAAATCTCTATTATTTTTATCTGTTCTTGCTGTAGTATCTAATGTTAAATTTGTAATTTTAGATTTTAAGTCAGTTTTTACTTCACTTTTAATTACACCACACATCATTCAACGAGATGTTGTTTCTTTTTTTGACATATAAGGAATTGATTGACCCAATACTTCACCACCAACTTTATATGCTCTACCAACTTTACCGTCAGTAATCTCTTGCACATAAACAACTGTATTTTCTAGCATATATCTTTTCATTGCTTTTGGTGTTGCTAGAATAAAAGACATAATTTCATTTTCATTTTTATCATTAGTAAATGTCATATAATCATCAAGTACAATTTGACATAATACTCCTTTTACATATAAATCATTACCGTTTAATCTTAATTGCTGTGCTAATTGATTATCAGTAATTATTCCTTTATTATCTGCTAAATAAACTAAACTATCATAAAGATTATTAGTAATAAAGAAACGAGAATTAGCACCATTTCTTAATTGAAATAAAGTATTTCATGCCGATAACATTGCTTTTAAATAACCAATTGGAGTTGTATCATTAATTAATACCTTAGTAGCAAATTGTGAAATTACATTAGTGTCATCACTTGCTAATTTATCTGTTAAATCATTAGCAACTTCATATTGCATAGTATCTAATAAATTTTGACCATTTTCTGCTAATAAATCAACAGCTGCAATAGTTTCACCTGCAACGTATAATTTTTCAATAATTTTGTCAATTTTATCAGTTTGAGCATAACTAATATCAAGTCTTGTACTTTTATCATTTCACTCAAGTACTTTAATTTTTGGGTCTTTTGGTAATTTAATAATGAATTCAATTTTAGTTGAATTAACCATTTCAATAGGAAAAAAACTTGCTCAGGGACTATTTGATTGTTTAAAAAATTCAATAAATTCAGGAGCTTCTACTAATTTTTCTGTATTATTTAAGTTTGTTTGGATATTTACTGCCATTTTAATTTTCCTTTTCTATAAATAATTTTTCTTTTTATAATCTAATAACGGATTAATTTTTGTTGATATTTGATTATTGATAATTGTTTGTTGATTACCACCAGTATTAAGTGGTATTCTTAATACTGGTTGTTCTTTAATGAATTGTTTTATAGTATTTTCTATTTTTTCACTTTTAGTATCTTTTGTTTTAAACTTTAAAAAATCATGAAATTCTTGTTTAATTTGATATTTATTAAAAATATTAATCATTTGTTTTTCTTTAAGTTCTTGATTAATTTTATTTAATTTATTTTCTGCTTCACTAATTTTTTGATTAATTTCATTATCAGGTTGATGTTCAGCATTATTTTCAACTAAAAATTCATTTTGTATATTAGTTTCATTTTTAATCATGTTTAATATTTCCTTTCTTTATTATCCTAATAATCAATCTTTAACTACCTGTGGGATTTCATTTATAATTTTTTTATAATCAATAATTGTTTCTTTTAATATGTTAATATCAGAAAATTTAAAACAATTATCAATATATAATTCAAAATCCCTATCAATTTTGATATCATGTTTTCTATATTTTGTGTTAAATTCATTTCTTGTCATTTTATTTCACTTCCTTACTTGCATTTAAAATTTTACTTTCTTCTAAATTAAATGGAATTGCTAAAATTTGATAATGAATAATTTCACGATTAGGATAACCGATTTTAGTAACTACTTCTTTAAATCCTAAATGAAATAATGTTGCTAATTCTAATGTTTCAAATGCTTTATATTTCATATCATCACTTTGATTAGTTTTATACATTAATAAATAAATTTGTTTCATATTAGTTGTCATTCTAATTTCATTATTTTTCATAGTTATTTTGCTTCCTTACTTTTTCCTTTTTCCATAAGTTTTTCTAATTTTATTTATAGCATAAGCATTATTAAAATCATTATTAATACCCATTGCTACACCACTACTAATTAAACACCCACCAGTTGCCATATTAGCAATCTTTCTAATATTTTCAAATCTATTAGGTATTAATTCAGTAATTCCACTAATAAGATTTGAAATACCATAAGCATTTAATGAAATATAAGTATCTCAATCCATTAAATTATTAGGATTATTATTCTCATTTAACATTAATGGTCATGGTGGTGTTTCTGTAGTAGATGTTGTACTTGTACTTGTAGTAGTTGGTAATTTTGTAGTAGTAGTTATTGGATTAATTGTTGTAGTGGGTTCTACGGGATTAATAGTAGTATTTAAAAACTTACTATAATTTGCTAAACTAATTGTTCCTAAACCTAATAATATTTTTTTAGAACTATTAATAACTTTATTTCTAGTAGTTGGTCTTTGGTTTAAATTTCAAATATCTAAACCTAATTTTTTACCAAATAATAAAGCAACATTATTCTCAGGGTCAGAAATAACTATATGTTTTGATTTAACATTAGGGTATTTCATTAGGATAATTGCTCTAATATCATTATGTGTATGAAGTGCTTGCGGAGATGATGATAATATTTCAATTTCATCTTTATTTCCAAATAAAGTAGGTAGTATAATCATATTTATTCCTTTCATTTTTTAAATCATTTAACATTAATGGAACAAAATGCACGATTTTTTGGAATATTTAAAGTATTAAAGATTTGTCCAGTTACCATAATTTCATCATTTTTGTTTAATAAAATAAATCGTTTATAAAGTTTGGGATTATTAAAAATTAAGGTAATATAGTTTAATCCATTTCATTGACCACGAACAGTATAATATAAATCTTTATTACCTTTCTCATGATATTTTGCTTCTATACTGTTACTAAGTTTTACTGTTAATTTAATGTAATTCGCTTTATCTTTCATTTTTTTTAGTTCCTTAAATAATATTGAATATGCTTATAAGCATCTTGTTCATGTTTTGTTAAAATAATATTTCCTTGATAATTTTCTATTTTACTTTTATTTTTTGGTTCACTTTCTTGATAATCTAAATTCATAACATCTTGTACTAGTACCATTAAAGCACCAATAACTTTTGGTGTTGCTAGGGGATTTGTTAATAATTGTTTTGAATTTAAAAAGAAATTTTCTACAATAACTAAGATTTTTTTATTACCTAGAAGTGTTTTAAATTGCATTAATTTTTCTTTATAAAGATTTTTACTTTCTAAAATAGTTTTTGCTTGGAATGTTTCATAATAAATAATATTATTAGTTTCATTTGAATATATAACCACCCCGCTATTTCCAATACCCGCGGGGTCAATACCAATAATTAATTCATAATGCGTTATTAATATATGGTTTTAATAATTCTTTTAATTGCACACCAGTTAATTCTTTTTTAATATTTTCTAAATTATAAATTCAATAATTATTATTATCATAAATATTAAAGGTATTATTTTTAATAAAGCATTTTGGCATTGATAATTTATAGTCACAATAATCAATAATAATAGAATTTGATTTTTCAGTAATTTGTTCTTTTTGAAATTCTATTTGCATTTTAACAATCCTTTCTTTTTTTTATATATCCTGTCGCTATAAGCGTAAAGGATATATATGTTATTTATTTTATTAACACTAATATAATTAATATTTTTTAGAAAAACTGGGCTCGTAAATAAATTGTAAAATTTTGAAAAAAACTTAAAGCATTTGATTCAATTTTTAATAACTTGCATTTAGCAAGTTATATTTATATTGAACCAGCCCCGTTTAATTTTTTTTTACAAGTTTTAAAATTTATGTTACTCGCCCAAAAAATGAAAAAAATAAAACAGCAACTGCTCACTGAAAGTGGCAGTGCTGTTAAATAAAAAACTAATTACAGTATGTCCCCCAAAACGGGTCTATATATACTAGTTGCCAATCCGCTCCCACCCCAAGGATTACCATTATTAATGGTTAGTATATTTTGTTAGGTATCACTCTACTTTTTATTTCAACATGCAAGTCCACATGCTAGCCACTATTTTTAACAACTGTGTTATGGTTCACTATTTTATGTTCCTAACACGTGTTGATAATAGTGATAAAGACGGTTATAAAATTTGCAAATTTTACAATTACAAAAAAAGACGATACTTATTTCTCGTCTTTTTGTGAATTTTGATATAGATTGTAATGAGGGTTAGCAAGGAATCTATTTATAAAAATGATGAGTTATCGACATCTTTGCCACGCTCCCAAAAATGAAAACTATCAAAAGATTTTTATAGAACTTTTAATAAAAATTTTTTAAATTTTAAAGATTTGTATATTAATTTTAAAGATGCTATTAATAAAATAAAAAGATTGGGTTTAGAAGATAATGAAACAAATCAACTTATTGAAGCAATAATTTCAACTTATATAGATAAAAAATCATTAGATAATAATTTTAAAGATTTAAACAATGAAATTAAAAGTGCAGTCACACAATTAAGTGAATTTATTATACCTTTTATTAATAATGAATTTGAAATGTTAAAAGAAAATGTAGAAGGTATAATAATAAAAATTGAAAAAGAAATAGCATTATTCAATGTTCAAATGTTATATTGTTATGAACATAAACACTCTTTTAGAAAAAAATATTTATTCAGTCTAGTAAATATAAAATTTATATAAGATAAAGCAAATATTATGTTAATATTAAAGTAAAAAGTTAGTAATTTACAATTTTTATTACGAAAGGATAATCATATGCCAAACATTCATTTTAAACAAACTTTCATTCGCGATGCTGTTCATAAAAATATTAACATTAGTGCTCCTGTCATTAAAGCGCTTGTCGGATGCAAAGAATTTCAAAGATTAAGATGAATTAGTCAACTTGGAGGAGCTCAAATTGTTTTTCCTAGCGCTACTCATACGAGATTTGGACATAGCCTTGGTGTTTATCATATCTTAAATCGAGTTCTTAATGAAGTCACTGGTTCTGAACAGATTAGTAATGAAGAAAAAATAAGTATCAAAATTGCTGGTTTATTACATGATTTAGGCCATGGTCCTTTTTCTCATAGTTTTGAAAAAATATTAAATCTTAATAATGTTAATGAGCATCAATTTACTCATGAACAATATACTTGTGATATTATTAAAGATAGCAATACTGAAATTAATAGCATTTTAAAAAAATTTAAAATTGATGTTGATACTATTATTGGCATTATTAAAAAGAACTATCTTAACCATCCTAAATATCAAATTCAATTAGTATCTTCGCAATTAGATTGTGATCGTATTGATTATCTAATGCGTGATGGTTATTTCACAGGTGTTAATTTTGGAAGTATTGATTTAGAATGAATTATAACTAGTATGATTATTGATGTTAAAGTTGGATTAACTTTTTCTCAAAAAGCTATTTCTGCTATTGAAAACTATTTAATAACTAGATTTCATATGTATTCACAAGTCTACTATCATAAAAGTGGAATTGTCTTTGATAGTTATTTACAACAATTATTTAGTCGTTTAACAACATTGCATAATGATAAGAATTATAATTTCACAATTAATGTTGATGAATTTATGCCAATTTTTACAGGTAACAAGATTAATATTACTGCTTATTTAAGTTGAACTGATGCTACCATTATCAAATTATTACAAGATATTATTTTGTTAGAACAAGATAGTGTATTGCTAGATATTGCTAAAACTATTCTCTTTTGTCACGAATGACAAGAACAACTAGATTTACTAAAAATTAATGTTACTACCACCGATAAAGGTTTTAAACGAAGATTAAATAATGTACTTTATGATTTGACTAAAGACCCTATTTTAATTAAAACTACTAATGGTAAATATGTGCCTTTAGAAAAACTTTCACAAATTTTACAAAGTCCCACTAAAATTCAAACTACTACTTATTTCTTAAAAAGAAAATAAGTAGTTATTACTAACTACTTATACTTATTGTTAATACTTAAATCTTCTATCTTATAAGTATCTATTAAATTATACACGCACTTTTTTGTTTTAAAACAAAATTTTCTATAATTTATATGAATAATTATATTAAAATTATCAAATTAAAGTTAATAATAAATACTATTGTAAAGAGGTTATCATGAATATTAGAACCACAGTTCAAAAATTTTTATTAAAACCCCAAGTTTTAGATTTAACACCTGGTGATTTTTATCTTAAAGCTCAAGAATATGATTTGGAAACTCAAGAACTAGTTATTGTTCTAGGTGTGTTAATTAATAAAGAAAAACTAGATGGTGCAATTAAAACTTTAAATCTAACGTGAGAAAATAATGACGAAAAAATAATTACTTTTTTTGCTATTTTTGCTTTTCTTTTTATTGGTACAGAATATAATGATTTGAAATCAATTAAAAGCAATATTCCTCATTTAGACAATAAAATATTACAAACCAAATTTGAAGAGGTGTTAACAATTGTTATTAAACATTTACCACGTACACTTCATTTAACTAGTGTGCTTGGTAATGATAATGATCGTGCTAATATGTATGCTGTCAATGCTATTTTAAATATTAAAAAAGGCATGGGTTACAATAACTTTCATATTATTTTATTTTCTGTTTATCAATCATTAGAATTGAAATTAAAACATTGTTTACGCAAATATATCCAAGTTGAAGCTTCGGCCAAAAAGAAAAAATTTAATTTTCACAACTTAGTACGTTTAATTAAACTTATTAGTACGACAAGAGTTGAAGATGAGAATATGAGTAATATTCTTTTAAATCTTCGTGAACGTTTGCGTTACTTTGAACAAATTAATCCAGGTGGTCAAGCAGCGCGTTATGAAGCCGATGATAATCATAGTTATTTTAGTAATTTAACATCAGACATTATTAATGAACAAGAGTTATTAACAAATTTTGTGCAAGGCCTGAGTTTACTACAAGAATTATATTTAAAACTAATTGAGTTATATGATATTGAAGAACAACATCAAGAGCAAATAACACAAAAAAATATTGATGTTGAATTAGCAAAAGTATCAGGAATTAGTAAATTTGATGTTCCACATAAAGTAAATGAAAAACTACGGAATGTTTTAGATAATCAAATATTTGGTAACTATCAAGAATTAATTAATTTAAGTTATGATGATGTTGCCATCTTGGAATTTTTAATTAGAATTGGATTTATGCAGTATGTTAACAATGCTATTGAACAACTTTTGTAAAAAAAACTTTATTTTTATTATTTAATGTGATATAAACTGAAATTATAAGTATAATAAAGAAATTGCATATTGAGAAAGGAGTTTAAATGTTTTATGAATAGTTATGTCATTAATGAATTAACAAATATTGTTAAAGATGCACTAGTTAATACTAAATATGAAATAGATCAAAATCTAATTGTCGTTGAAATTAACAAAAATAGTGCATTAAGTGATTATGCTACTCCCATTGCCATGGTGTTGGCTAAGAAGTATAAACAAAGACCATTGGACATTGCTCAAACTTTGGTTAAACATATTCATCAAAAATATCCATTAATTAAAAAAATTGATTTTGTTGCCCCTGGCTTTATTAATATTGATATTAATCCTGCAGTCTTTAGCGTTTTATTAATGAAAATTATTAAAGAAAAATCTAATTATGGTCGTGGTGAAAAAAAGAATATTATTTTCAATGTTGAATTTATTAGTGCTAATCCCACAGGTTTATTACACTTAGGTCATGCCAGAAATGGTGCCATCGGTGATAGTTTATCTAATATTTTAGCGTTACGTGGCTATGATGTTATTCGTGAATATTATATTAATGATGCAGGTAAACAAATTAGTGTATTAGCTAATTCTATTTATGTTAACTATCAAAATCTTTGTGGTGCTAAATTAGAATTACCTGAAGAAAGTTATCGTGGTACTGAAATTCAAGATGCAACTGTCGCTTTTAAAAAAGAACATGGTATTGAATATTATAAAAAACCTTTTACAGCTCCTGCAAGTTTAATATTTCAAATGTTTGGTATTAAGTATATGTTAAACGAAATTAAAAAGGATTTAAAAAAATTCAATATTAAAATGGATAAATGATTTTCTGAATTAACTTTATACCAAAATAACATTATTCCTAATTTAATTAAGAAGTTAGAAGAACAAGGACATACCTATTTATTAGATGATGGCCTATTCTTAAAAACCACACCTTTTGGTGATGATAAAGATCGTGTTATTGTTAAAAAAGATGGTAGTTATACTTATATGTTACCTGACTTAGCATATCACCATGTTAAATATCAACGTAGTGATTTACTAATTAATGTTTGAGGAGCTGACCACTATGGGTACATTCATCGTATTAAAGCAGGATTAACAATGATTGGTCATAATGCTAACAATTTAGATATTTTATGTATGCAAATGGTAAAAGTTATTGACAATGGTAAAGAACAAAAAATGTCAAAACGGGCTGGAACAGCAATTACTTTACGTAATATGTTAGACATTATTGGTGTTGATGCTTTACGATATTTCATGGTTTCACGAAGTATTGAATCGCCATTAGACATTGAATTAGAAGTTGCTAAAAAACAAACAACTGATAATCCAGTTTTCTATGCCCAATATGTTCATGCACGAATTAATCAAATTATTAAAAACCAACCTAACTTTAAGATTGTTAATGAAATTAATTTATTAACTAACCATAAAGAAAAAGAATTATTAATAACTCTCGATGAGTATGTATTAGTTTTACAAAGAATTGAAAACCAACATCAACCCCATTTATTAACTAATTACATTCAAAAATTAGCAAAATTATTTCATTCGTACTATAATGAATACAAAGTTATTGTGCAAGATGAACCTCTAATAACAGCACAAAGATTAACCTTAGTTTTAGCAATAAAACAAATTATGGCCAACGCCCTAAATTTAATTGGCGTAAAGGCACCAGAAAAAATGTAAAAAATGTATTTTTTTATAATTTATGATATACAATGTAGAAGGTGATTAGACCATGCAAAAAAAACCAACATTAGTTGAAGAAGCGTATAAATTTTTATGCAAAAATAAAAAGGCTGATTTGAAAGAAATTTTAAAACACGTTAAAAAGCAATGTAATATTGCCAAAGAAGATGAAGAAAAAGCTGGTGGTGATTTATACACTGCCATGATTTTTGATCCTAATTTTTTCTTAAAAAATGATAAAATCTGATATCCTCGTAGTGAAGTTTCACAAGAAGAAATCAAAGAACAAATGACAAGAATTGATTTGCCAACAAATAAAGATGATACCAGTGAGATGACTATTGATTTAATAATAACGACAGACCTAACTAAAACATTAGATGATGAAGAATTTGATGAAGATGATACCATTGGTATTAAAATAGTCGAAGACAACTATGATGAGTAATATAAATTATATTACTCATATTAACATTTAGGAGAAAAATAACTATGAATCCAAAATATATATTTATTACTGGTGGTGTTGTTTCATCACTAGGAAAGGGTATTACTGCTGCTTCAATAGCAAGAATTTTAAAACAAAAAGATATTAAGATTTTCATGCAAAAATTTGATCCATATATCAATGTTGATCCAGGTACTATGAGTCCTTATCAACATGGTGAAGTATATGTGACTGGTGATGGTGCTGAAACTGATCTTGACTTGGGCCATTATGAACGTTTTATTGATGAAAATCTAACTAAAGATTCTAACATTACTACTGGCAAGGTTTATCAGCGAGTTTTACAAAAAGAACGTGATGGATTTTATGAAGGAAAAACAGTTCAAGTCGTACCTCATATTACCGATGAAATTAAAAATCATATTTTTAAATCTGCTGAAAATAGTAAAGCCGATGTTATTATTACTGAAATTGGTGGAACCGTTGGTGATATTGAATCATTAGCTTTTGTTGAAGCCATTAGACAAGTACGTAATGAAAAAGGTCATGATAATGTGATTGTTATTCATACTACTTTAATTCCTTATTTACATGCGGTTGGTGAATTTAAAACTAAACCAAGTCAACATTCAGTTAAGGAATTATTATCATTAGGAATTCAACCTGATATTTTAGTTTGTCGTAGTGAATTTATGCCGCCAAATCATATATTTGATAAATTATCATTGTTCTGTAATATTAAACGTGCTAATGTTTTAGCAATTCCTGATTGTGATAATATTTATAAAGTGCCATTATCATTAGCACACCAAAAAGCCGACGTTGTAATTTCTGAATTATTAAATTTAAATAAAACTAAACCTGATATGAAAGAATGACAATCGGTAATTAAAAAATTAGAAACTATGAATCATGAAGTTACTATCGGGATTATTGCTAAGTATGCTAATTTAAGCGATGCTTATTTATCAGTAATTGAATCATTAAAAATTGCTGGTTATAACCTTAACACCAAAATTAGTTATAAAATTATTAATGCTGAAACATTGGATAGTAAAAACTTAAAAGCAATTTTAAGTCCGTTTCAAGCATTAGTAGTGCCTGGTGGTTTTGGTATTCGTGGTGTCGAAGGTAAAATCCTTTCCATTAATTATGCTAGAATTAATAAAATCCCATTTTTAGGATTATGTTTAGGGATGCAATTGGCTTGTATTGAATATGCTCGAAATGTATGCAACTTAGAAGACGCTCATTCTACTGAATTTAATGAGAAAACTAAAAATCCGATTTTTGATTTACTACGTGGTAAAACTAAAACTGACCAAATTGGTGGGACATTACGTTTAGGAAATTATCCAACCACATTAGTTGATGGTTCATTAGCAAAAACACTTTATAAACAAACAGTAGTTATTGAACGTCATCGTCATCGCTATGAATTCAATAATGAATATAAAACATTTTTAGCAGAAAAAGGTTTAATTTTTAGTGGAACGTATGTAAAAGAAAACTTAGTAGAAGTAATTGAACTACCAACCAAAGTTCATCCTTACTTTATTGCTAGTCAATATCACCCTGAATTTACTTCACGAATTAACAAACCAAATCCTTTATTTTTGGGATTAATTAAAAGTATTATTAACAAATAAAATATTAAATAAAGATTCTGTATATAAAATTGTTATAATTTTTATGAAATATATATTCACATTAATCTCATGGAGGAAGAAAATGATAAAATTCGTTAGTGCAACAAGCATGATTAACAAAGCCAAAGCAGGTAAATATGCTGTAGCTCATTTTAACATTAATAACTTAGAATGAACAAGATCAATCTTAGAAATAGCGCAAGAAACTAATTCACCAGTAATTATTGGTGTTTCAGAAGGTGCTATGAAATACATGGGTGGGTATAAAACTGTTCACGATATGGTATTTGCTTTATTAAATGATTTAAAAATTACTGTGCCTGTTGCGTTACATTTAGACCACGGTCAATCAGTAGAATCATGTAAGAAAGCTTTGGATGCTGGATTTAGTTCTGTTATGTTTGATGGTTCACATTTAGAATTTAATGACAATGTAAAAGGAACAAAAGGAGTAGTAGCATATGCTAAAAAAACTCATGCTTCAGTAGAAGCAGAAGCTGGAACTATTGGTGGTGAAGAAGATGGTGTAATTGGTAGTGGTGAAATTGCTAGTGAAGAAGACTGTATGGCACTTGCTAACCTAGGTATTGATTTCCTTGCTGCTGGAATTGGAAATATTCATGGTAAATATCCTGCTAAATGATCTGGATTGAAATTTGATGTGTTAGAAAAACTATCTGTTGCCTCTAAAAAACCAATGGTATTACATGGTGGTTCAGGAATTCCTAAAGACCAAGTGTTAAAAGCTATTAGTTTAGGAATTAGCAAAATTAATGTTAACACTGAACTCCAAGAAGTATTTGCTTTTGCGACTGAGAAATATGTTAACTCTGGAAAGTTAAAAGAAGATAAAGGTTTTGACCCAAGAAAAATTTTTAAACCAGGAATGGAAGCTATTAAAACTAAAGCCAAGGAATTACTAACTGAATTTGGTTCATTAGGAAAAGCATAATTATAAATAATTAGTGAAAGGGTTAACTCTTATTCAAAGTTAACCTTTTTGTGCATAAAATAAGTGTTCGTTTAAAATGTGTATATAATTTAAAGTAAGATAAAACAAGGGGGTAAGATGATATGAAAAAAACTTTAAAAATATTATCAGCAATTGGTTTGACGACACCATTATCAGTTAGTGTTATAGCCTTGTGGTCCTGATAATGTTAAACCACCATCAATAGTAAAATCACCACATTTAACAGATTTAGGGTTTCCTACTCATGAAGTATACCCACTATCTGCAACTACTGCTATTTTTAAGTCTACTACTCATGGTGAAGCTTGATTTTTTGATAGTTCTAAATCAGCAGGAAGTCAGAAAACAGATTTAAGTAAATTTATAAATAATTTTTTTCGTCTTAGTGACAAAACAGGCATATTTTTGGACAGTACAACAGCTCCTGCTAATAATACTTGATTTTTTGATCTCTTACTACTGGATCACCAGTAGTTACTGATTTAAAACAAAATTTAAATATTCAAAATGCTGAAGACAACTGCGATTGTTAAGTCTGCTTCATCAAGATTGTTATTTTTTAATGTTGCTAATCTTACAACTACACCTCTTGTAGAATTAGATCCAACTAATCCTGCTTTAGTTGATTTTTATGCTCTTTCAGAAACAACAGATAATAAAACATTTTATTTTCAGTATAAATAATTTATAATTCAGGTAAATAAAAAATTATATCCTTAAATTTTATTTTACGGGTATAATTTTATGTTTGTGGTTTGATAAATATAATATATTAAGAACAATAGTTTATCCAACTATATATTTTTTTAAATATCTCAAACATGGAAGTTTGATTTACTATCAATTACTTGATAGATTTGTTTATCATTTAAGACATCTATAATCACTTCGACTTTGATAGCAACTTTAGCATCTTGCATATGACCACCAATGACCTTAAAATTATCGTCACCAATGATAGTGTGGCAGTGAATAATAGGGTGTCATACTTTCTTTATCTCAACAAATAGTGCCTGTTCCTGAAAGTAATTCTCATTGGTTTTGAAATGTTTTTCACACATACTCATTATACTTTTAGGTGGTACATATCCTAAAGTGACATCAGTAATAGAACCAATCATTTGAAATTGGGCCATTCCAATTTTTTCACTATTAGCAAATTAGCTTAACATCTCAATAATCATTTCATCTTTTTCGATAATTAAAGCATATTTATTACCTAACATTTTTTTAATTTTCATATTTATTACCTCACTCTAGAAATTATCTTTATCTATTGTAACACACACATTTAGAATAGAAAATTTATTTATTCAACTGTTAATCTAAGAGGAAAAAGTCACCCTTTTCCCCTTGACTTCAAAACCCAACGTGAAACTTTCATTTCATTGGGCTCCTCTATAATTTGGTGCTTGTCATACATACTTTTTGTGTAAGTAATTATAACAATATACGTGCAGTAAAGATAAATTCTCATACATGTTATTCTTTTTATTTAAATCTTTATGATGAATTTCTAATTTATCATCACTTTTAAATCAAAGATTACAATTATTACATTTACTTTGTTGTAACTTCAATAAATTTGTTATTATTTTTGGTTTTCCTAGCACTTTTCTTTAAACGATTACCCCAGTAAACTCAATCACCATCATATGGGGATTTAGTTCCTTGTACTTTGATATGTCGTTTAATAACATGCTCACTATGTCAAATAAGGTATGCTGTGTTATTTGTCATAAATCGCCAGTTATCATTCCCTAATGTTTTAAAGTACTTTTTCTTAACTCAAATTTTGCCTTTTTTTGGATGCCTAAATACTGCTCATTTTCAGAGTTTTTTGTACATTAAACTATCTAGTAAAGAAAAAGTTGCTTTGGAAACTGCTGAAGAAAAATATTGGCTTCAACCCCTAATAATGGGATTTAATTCTTTTATTACTTCTGCTTGTGTTGCTCCAAGTTTACTTTTAAGTCTATGTTTTAGTTTTATAGACTGTTGTTTTATGGAATTTTTACTTGGTTTGATTAATAACTTGTAACCTTTCTTGTTATTTTTCGTTGCATAGTGTCTTATTGAAAATCCAAGAAAATCAAATCCTGATTTTTCCCCATTAAAAGTATGGGTAATTCTTGTTTTAGATTTATTTAGTTCTAAACCAATAGTTTTTAACCATTTTTCCACTAGGATTTTTGCTTTAAGAATAATTTCTTTACTTTCATGTATTATCACAAAATCATCAGCATAGGGAATTATACTAATGTTGTGTTGAGCCGTTTTATGTGTCGCCTTTCCATTTTTCTTTTTCAAATATTGAAACAGTTCATCAGCTAGGGTTTCTTTAATGTGACTCTCTAAACCATGTAGTGCAATACAAGCAAGTAGTGGTGAAATTGCCCCGCCTTGAATTGTACCTGTCTCTGTGGATTTGAACTTTCTGTTTTCCATTATTCCTGCTTTTAACCAACCTTTTATAATTTTCTTAAAGGTTGGTGTAGTATTAAGTTTCCCTAATAGAGTTTCTTGATTTATGTTATCGAAACATGCAGAAATATCAGCATCTAAAACATACGCTGTTTTTCTGTTAAGAGCATTAAATATGGCTTCTATGGCATCATGACATGTTCTGCCAAGTCTAAAACCATAGGTGTTAGGTTCAAATTTTGCTTCTAACTCTGGTTCTAGTGCCATTTTCATCAGTGTTTCTTTTACTCTATCAGTAATAGTAGGTATACCTAATGGTCTTTTTCCTGTTTTATCAGGTTTTGGAATTCAAACGCGCCTTGTTGGTTTTGCTTTCTCTCTTATATTTAGAGAATATGCTAGTTGTAATCTTTCTTTTTGATTAAGATTTGCTTTTCCATCAATTCCTGCCGTTTTCTTTCCTTTATTATCTTGGGTTACTTTTCTAACGGCTAGTAATTTAGCACTAATTGAATTTAATAATAATCTTTGAAGTTTATGTACTTTGTTAATATTTTTACATTTTTCAGCTTGATAAATTCGTTTTTGTAACTTAAAAATATCCTTTTCCAACTTTGGTCAAGGAATATTTTTTCATTCATACCTAACAATTTCTTGTTGGTTCATAACATTTGTATTACTGTTCACGACTTTACCTTCCAAACTAAAGTGTCTATGTCTGCATATCCCAAACATTACTTTGGGCATTGGCTTTTAGACAATCCTTCCACATAAATGTATACGGTTGGCACCTGCTTATTATAAACTAAGAGCATTTATGTGGTTATCCCGTTCCATAATTTTGTTTCCCATCAAAACTTAGATTCCTACTATTTGCCGGAAACTGAGAACATCAAAAATCAAGATAGATAAACTTGATTTCTCTTACGTTTCAATACCATTTTGGTGTATGCGTAACAGCCTTTTCGCATATTATTGTTAACGACAATTCGAACATAGGTTTCTTGCGTAATCATATTTGGCTTTGCTTGCGGTGGTATTATTATTAGGCTAAATGAGTTCCCGCTTTTGTCTCATGCTTGCACCCTAAAGGTTGCCAATCTTTAAAATGTGAGACATGCTTTATCTCTGATGTCTAGAGAAAAGGGAATTGAACCCTTACAAAATTACGACTTTCGGGTCGCACTATCTAACCGATCCCATTCTTTTATATACAAAATTACAGTTAAAATTTAAAAAAATTAGAAAAAAATAACATCTATAGTTTATTATTAAATTAGGATATAATTTTTAAACATTAGAATGGAGAAAAAGCATGGATAGAAATAACCCAAAAAAAGGAAAAATATATATACCCATAGCCCAGAAGACATAGAAGCTGCTCTTGAAAGATGAAGCAAAGGGACGTTAAAATATTCATCCTTAGGTAATTATGATCTGACAAAGCCCGAAATTAAAAAATATGCAGGAGAACATGATTGTTTACACAAACTTAAAATAGTGTAGGGACAAAAAAGGAAAGAAACCACCAGAAGAATGAGGAGAATATTTTCGAAGATGAAACAAAGGGAAATTAAAATATTCATCCTTAAATAAGCATGTGCCAAGCAACGTAATTGAAAAATATGCAGAAGAACATGGTTGTTTAAATGAATTTAAACAAGCCAGGAAAATTGAAAACAATAATAGGAACCAAAGAAGAAAAAAAGCACTTTCAATTAAAGCAAATTCCGAACAATTAAATTCAAGAAGGATAATAAATGATTCAATGCCAGATAATTTATCATTACATACTAATGATAATGATTTAAATAAACCATCTACTTCTTCACAAAATCAAACTGTTTATACTTCAGGTGTAAATTGGCATAAAGTACCTACTGTTTTAAGAGAAATATCTGAAACAAAATATCCAGAACAATATGAACTGAATATGAAATCATTCAATACACCCTTATTCCCACGCGCAAATGAAGACTGTGGTGAAAATGAACAAGCAATAAACAGTTTGGGATCAATAGAAAAATTAATAAGCAATATAAATCTTGACAAATCAAATCCAAGAATAATAAATTATTCAATGTCAGATAATTTATATTTATCTAATGATAATAATTTAAATGAACCATCTACTTCTTCACAAAATCAAACTGTTTATACTTCAGCAGGTGTAGATGGGCATAAATCTACTGAAAGTAACAAAAATGATGATCATTTATTTAAAAAATTAAAATTAAAACTAATTAAACATCATTCAGAACTTCCACCAATGACTAAAACGCCATCTATGAAAGAGTGCTCTTTTAAACAACCTGTACTTGCTTCTTACAACAGTGGAGATAGTGTTAAAGTTGCAAAATTAGTCCAAAAAGTTCAAGAAGAAAAACAAAAAACTCAAGAAAAAACAATTCCAAAACGCAGAAATGTTCTTTAATTTTGTAGAAAAGTAGTGGGATTACTGATTACTTAAAACAACTATTAGCAGAAGATAGTGAAAAAAATAGTACTATAAGTAATATAGAACCATTTACCAATTGATTAGTTCCAGAAGAAAAGTCATTAGTAGAACCTACAGAAAAGTATGGAGTTTTATGATTTAAAATTATCAAATAATAAAACTATTGATTGAAATGAAGATGCAGTAATTAAAAAAAGAAAAATTGAAGAAAAAGAATCGTCAGAATCAAACAAAAAATTAAAATTTAATTTAGCGAGTTGTTAGTTCTTTATTTGATTAGGCTCTTAAACTAAGTATGTGAAAGGTAAAACCTGAGTAATAAATTTCATAGTTTATGTGTCTGATTTTTATTATTCCTGAATTATAAAATTAAATCGTTTAAATAACTGAAAAAGATACTATCTTTGATAATTTGTTAGTATAATAAATTTAAGTTTTATTATTATAAAGTTAAGGAAGTGATAACGTTGAAAACAGAAACGTTAGTAGTTGCTATTGGTAATGACCATACTGCTTATGAATTTAAATTACCAATTATTGAATATTTAACAACAGCGGGTTATGAAATATTAGATCTTGGTGCTAATAATTGTGAACCAGTCGATTATCCTGATTTTGGACAAGCCGTGGGACAAGCACTTATTGATAAAAAAGCTAATTTTGGTATTGTTATTTGTGGTACAGGTATTGGCATAAGCATTGCTGCTAATCGAATTCATGGCGTTAGATGTGCGCTATGTTATGAAGAAGAAACAGTTAGAATGGCACGACTGCATAATGATGCCAATGTCTTAGCAATGGGCGCACGAATTATTGCAAGTCATAAAGCTGTGGAATTAGTAAAAGTATTTTTAACAACTAAAACTAGTACCCAAACAAGACATAAGGTAAGAATTAAAAAATTAAATTAAGATAAGGAAGTAATTATAAATGGATAAATCTTTTACCAAGGGACTTGACCCAGAAATTAAAAAAGTTATTGAACAAGAATTAAATCGTCAACAACATCATGTGGAGTTAATTGCTTCAGAAAACTACGTATCACCAGCAGTTTTAGATATTGCTGGAACCATTCTAACTAATAAATATGCCGAAGGTTATCCTAATGCTCGTTATTACAATGGTTGTGAATTTGTTGATAAAATTGAAAACTTAGCTATTGAACGTTTTAAGAAATTATTTGATTGTCAACATAAACCAGGGGCATGTAAGAAAGGTAACTTTCACGCTAATGTGCAACCTCATGCTGGCAGTCAAGCTAACGCTGAAGCTTATGCTGCTATTTTAAAACCAGGAGATACCATTTTAGGAATGGAACTTGATGCTGGTGGTCACTTAACTCACGGTTACAAAATTAATTTCTCAGGTAAAACTTATCATGGCGTTGGTTATGGTGTCAATAAAGATGAATTACTAGATTATGACGAAATCTTAAAAATTGCTAAAGCATGTAAACCACAAGTTATTGTGGCTGGTGCTAGTGCTTATTCTCGAAAAATTGATTGATCTAAATTTCGCAAAATTGCAGATGAAGTTGGAGCATACTTAATGGTTGACATGGCTCACATTGCTGGCTTAATTGCCACAGGGTTACATCAAAATCCTATTTGTTATGCTGATATTACTACAACAACAACTCATAAAACATTGCGAGGGCCACGTGGTGGCGCCATTCTTTGTACAGAAGTTTTAAAAAAGAAAGTTGACAGTGCTGTTTTTCCTGGTAACCAAGGTGGACCATTGGAACATATTATTGCTGCTAAAGCACAAGCGTTCTATGAAGCATTACAACCTGAATTTAAGGTTTATCAACAACAAGTAATAAGGAATGCTCAAGCCTTAGCAAAAACATTTTATGCTGCTGGTTTCCATGTTGTTGCAGATGGTACAGATAATCATTTATTAACTATTAATGTTACTACTATTAATGGTTTAAATGGTGCAGTTGCTGTTAATATTTTAGAAAAAATTAACATTGTTGCTAATAAAAATGGTGTACCATTTGATAAATTGCCACCAATTACTACGAGTGGTGTTCGATTTGGTAGTCCTGCTATGACAACAAGAGGCTTTAAAGAAAAAGAATTTATTGAATTGGCAAATATTATTATTAAAGCATGGAAATTACCAAAAGGAATTGAAGATAATGGTTTACATGACTTACGAAAAGAAGTAGATGATTTATTAAAAAAATTCCCAATTTATGAAGGTATGGAATTACCAAAATAAAATAGTACTTTACTAGATTAAGTAACACAATTCAATTAAGTAACACAATTCACCGCAAGATAATTTATTAATTATTTTGTTTTTTGTGTTATGATTAGTTTGTTAGTAAAAATATATAAAATTATTAAAAATGGTTGGAGTTTTATATATGCAAGAAAATTTTTATATTAAAAAAGTTTATTATGGTGCTTATGTAAAAAATATAATTTTACCTATGAGTGCTATATTAAATAATAAACGTAATGAAGTTGGTATTAAAAATTTAGGTATTAATGATAAAAAGTTACGTAATAGTACTATTCGTACTAAAACAAAATTAATACATAAAGCGTATCATAATTTTTATAATTCAAAGATTTTAAGTTTTGTTACTTTAACTTATGCTGATAATATGCAAGATATTAACAAAGCAAAACATGATATTGCTATATTCTTTAAACGTTTAAAGCGTTGATGAGATGACCCTAAGCGTTCCAAATATTTAGGTGAATTAAAATATATGTATGTTTATGAATATCAAAAACGTGGTGCTATTCATTTTCATATATTATTTAATAGAAAAATATATAAAAGTATGTTACCACAATGATGACCATTTGGTTTTAATGATGTAAGAGTTGTTCAAAAAGGTACTAATGAAAATATAGTTAAGTATTTAAGCAAATATGTTGTAAAAGTACAAAATGATATAAAATCTCAAAATCAGTATGATTTAGGTGTGCGTGCTTATGCTTTTTCTCGTAATTGTTCTAATCCAAAAGTGATTAAAGGTCAAAAAATAATGTTATATCAACGTTTAATTGATGCTTCTGTTAATGCTTTACATACACAATTTTTTAAAAAGAAAATTGATAATTTGGGTCGTACTATACTTTTTGGTGGTAGTTTTGATACTACTGTTTTTGGTGATAATTTTAAAGATTATGATGAATATGTCTCAATTGATAGTATTAGGTTTAGAAATGCAATTAAACGTGTACCAAGAATTTTACATTAAATTTATTTTTTTTCTTTTTTATATTATAATTATTTTATTAAAAAGAAAGGTAGAAAAGTTAAACATAATGAATTTTTTTGATATTAAAAAAGAGAATGGATTAGTATTGATAATTATGTTGATGTAATCAAAAAAGATTTGGATATTAAAGAAAAATTGGATTTACATGTTGCAAAGTTAGATAATGACTGTATTATTTGTTATGAAATTTTATTAAAATTATCAAAAGAAAATGTGATTTTTTATTCTTTTAGTTGCTCCTTTATCTATGTTATTTTGATTAACATTAATTTTGTGTTTTTATTTTTTTGTTTGTAGTAAATGGTAATTTAATTGAATTATTTTAATAATATAACTTGTATATATATAAATGGTTAATAGCAAAGATGTAAAATTTTACCAACCATTTAACTTTATGTTTTTGCTTTTTTTTGTTGCTTTTTTATTTTTTTATGTTATATTATTAACTAATTAGTAATGTTAATTACCCGCATTATTAATCTAGGTATTATGATTTTAATATCTTAAATGGTTAGAGGTTAATAAAATTTTATTTTTTATGTCAATTGACAAAAATTAGAAGTAATGAAGTAATTAAAGATGAGAAAAGTGGTAAGTCCAAAAATTATGATGTACTTACTTTTTCGCCTTTTTATATTACTGATAAAGGTATTAAAATATCAAGTGGTGAAAAATCTAAGGATAAATGAGTTTTACATGATAGTGAATTATTTACTAAACTTTCTAAAATGAATTTAAGTCTTGGTTCTTATTATGATATTGCTAAAAATATGATTAAACATGTTAAGTATAATGATTTTGATGATTGGGCAACAATTCCATGAAATTCTGCTTATTTTGATGTTGACCAACCAGATTTAAAATTAGTTTCTGGTGAAATTATAGGTGGTTTTGGTAATCATTTGAATATTGATTACCAAAGTGATGTTGTTGGTGTTCAAAAGAAATTAATTGATGTTGGAACTGGCGTTTATGATTTTAATAGAAATCAATTAGATGATATTTCACGTATTATGTTTAATCATAATTTTGTTGAATATGGTAAAACAAATTGTTTTATGGTTTATAATTTAAACCGCGAAGATAAACCTTTAAATTTACGTTTTGAATTAAATTTTGAAATTGATAAACCATTAAGTTTTTATATTCAAGGGTTTATGTTTTATTTTAAATTAGTTATCGTTGTTCTTATGATGATGTTTTTAAATTTAATCAATTAAATACTAATTATGCTTTTAAAGAGAATGATATGGTTGTTTTAGATGAATTAGGTTTAAAGATTAATAGTAACGATTTGTCACCTGAATTTAAAGAAACACAAGAAAGTTTGGGTATGTTTTGTAAATTAATAGGTCATAATTTTAACGGAATAATGTATATGATTGAACAACACCCTGATAGAATACCAGAACAAGCACGTGAAAAAGTAGAATATATTGTTCAAGTTAAGAGAATGCGTATTTTATTATTTTTAGTTAAGTTTAAATTAAATATTTATACTAATGTTGATGATTATAATAAAATTGTTTTGTCTAAAAGACAAACTAAGAAAATAATTAAAAAGGGTGGTTTTCCGCCAAGTTATAGTGGTGAAACTATGACTTTTAGTTTATGACTTCCTAGGTCTTATTTACAAAAGTATAATAGTCGTGCTTTAAATTATATTCATTCCTTAAAAGGTGAATTAAGTAATGTTAAAGAATATGACCAATCACAAGGTTTAGATTTCACTGTTGATGATATTAAAGCAAGTTGGGTTAGATAAGTTGGATAATATATTACAGACTGAAAAAAAAGAAATTGATAATACTGCATGCCGTGTTTGTTATTATAGAGATTTACATTCTAAAAAAAATAAAAAAAATGTTAAAATAAAATAACCTCATATTAATGGTCGGTGCCAACCAGAACCTTGGTTGGTTGGCCGTGGGGTTTACCCCACTACTGGGGTGAGTTGCGAAGCAACGAGGGGCAAAGCCCCTACTACTTGAGACTAAATATAGTTTTTTACTCATTGCTTTAATTATAAAGTAAATGGGTTTTTTATTTTTAAAGGAGGAAAAATATGAAGAAGGAAAATATGAAAGATAAACCTTTATTAAAAGAAGTTTTAAGAAATAATTTTTTAAATAGATGACTATACTCAGATCTTAAAAAAGACTTAGAGAGTAAATTATTAACAATAAATGGATTAATATCAAATTATTATAAGCCGAAGTTTTTTCCTTTAATATTTACCAAAATAGAAGAACTTTTTTCTTATAAATATAATAAAGAAATGTCATTAATTGATAATATTTCTTCAATTAATGAAAAAATAAAAAGAGTTAATAATTTTATTCAATATGAATCTTTACTTGAAGATTTAGTAAAATGAATTACTGAACAATGTGGTATACAATATGAATCAATAATTAAAACTAAAGACATTTTTGATACTGATGAAGATGAAGAAGAGCATCCACCTCAATTCTTTCAAGTTGAATCAGAAAGTGATTCTAGTTCAACAGTACCTCTTTCAAATGAAGTCAATTGTGAATCTGAAAAATCTCCAGATACAGATAATTTTGAAACAGTAAAAAAAGTAACGGAAAGTATAGAATTACCGCCACTAGAATTGCCAAACTGGAAGCAACCGAAAATTGTAATTCATGTATGATAGTTTAAATCAAGAAATTTTAAAGGGTTTAGTTAATACCATTACTAGTTTATAATAGCTTTGGTGCGAAATAATACTCAGAATAATAAAAAATAATCAGTCTTTGTATTAAAAAGACTGATTATTGAACTTAATTATTTTTTAAACTATCTTTTCTTTTCAAGATTTTATTATTGAGTTTGACAATAGTTGTTTTAATATTATTGTAATAAATAAAGATGAAGGTAAATAATAAGACACTAACTGCTCCCATTGTTATACCAATGGTAAAAAATACAAATGGATTAGCATTAATATCATTAAATAATTTATAGAAAGCAAAACCTAAATGAATGAGAATAATTACAGGAATGACAATTAAATATAAGTATTTAAATCATTTATGTCATTTGATAGCAGAATATTTATTATTAAATTCAGCAAGTTCATCCAACTAAATGAGGACATAATTTTATTGGAAATCAACTAATAAAATTGATTGAAAAATGATAACACAAGGTATTTTTTATTAATTAAAAGGCACCAACTAATTCAAAGATACCAATTATCATTTGTCAAATGCCAGCAATGATCAAGCAACTAAAACACTATATAACACACAACAACTGTTTGTAAAAAACCAAAGAATGTACCTGAAGTTTTAGTTAAGTCAGTAAAAAAAGAGTTCATAGAACTCTTTTTTCGTATATACCAATAATATTTTAACGCTTTGAAAATTGGGGTGCTTTACGAGCAGCTTTTAAACCATATTTTTTACGTTCTTTTTTACGTGCATCACGAGTTAATAATCCGAATTGACGTAATAATATTCTATAATCTTCTGATACTTTCACTAAAGCATTTGATAATGCTAAACGTGCAGCACCAGATTGACCAGTTCTTCCTCCACCTTCAACTTTAATATTGATTTCAAAACTTTCTAAAGTGTTAGTTACTTTTAAAGGTAATAACATATCTTGAACTAGGATTTCTTGCTCTAGATACTTTATTGGTTCTAAACCATTAATTAAGATCTTTGTTTGACCACTGTTTTTTAAGTGCACACGTGCAGTTGACGTTTTACGTCCACCTGAACTTGAATAAGTTACGGGTTTGTTAGATGTTGTCATAAAAGTCTACTCCTCTTGGCCTAGTGTTAAAACTTCAGGGTTTTGGGCTTGGTGTTGGTGTTGGTCTTGATTATAAACATGAAGATGTGTAAATTGTTTACGACCTAAAGTAGTGCTTGGAAGCATACCTTTAATAGCTATTTCTACTAATTCAGAAGCATTTTTAGCAATCATACTTTGGGCATTACGTGTACGTAACCCTCCAGGAAATTGTGAGTGATTGTAATACTTCTTGTCTTGTAGTTTATTACCAGTTAATTTAATTTTGTTAGCGTTAATAATAATAATATAATCTCCACAATCAAGATGAGGTGTGAATGAAGGTTTATTTTTACCACGCAATATCATTGCAACTTTAGTTGCAAGACGTCCTAAAACTAAACCGTTGGCATCAATAACATATCATTTTTTTTCAATGTTCTTGAAATTCATTGTTGTTTGACGCATATTTTTCTCCTTACAGTGTAATTTTACCGGGACTACATTGCTTAAAGCATTAATAATTATATATAATATTAAGAACAAAAACAAGGATAATTGTCAATTTTAATACAAATATTTTTAAATTAGTTGGTATCTAGTAACACTAAGTGAATTATATCGTAAAATCAGCAATATTTTACATTTTTAACTTTAGAATGTGCCCTTTTTTTAATAAAAAATACCTTGTGTTATCATTTTTCAATCAATTTTATTAGTTGATTTCCAATAAAATTATGCCCTCATTTAGTTGGATGAACAGAATCAAAGAAAAAATAATTGTCAATATTTTCAGGCTTAACATCAGGGTTATATTTTGGTGTTAAAGTACCAGTTTTTAATAACTGTTTAAAATCAGTAGTTACTGCATTGTCAGTAATATTGCGATTAGGATCTTGTTTAAAAGCACTTATTGCTTGATTCATACCATTAAGTAAACTATAACTTTTAATAGAATTATTATATTTTGCATTTAAATTATTAATCATTACTGTTCATTTATCATTAAACATGTTAACTAATTCTTTAACTCTTGAACTTTTTGTTGTGTCTTTGTTAAACATAGGAATTGTACTAACATCAGGCAAATTAGCAACTAAAATATGATTTTCACCCTTAGTAATTAATTTTTCTAATGCTGTTTTTTCATTAAAAATAGCATTATTAATAATAATGTTTTGCTCGAAATCAAAATCTTTTGTCATTGCATAAATAATATCATTACCGCCAATTTCTAAAAAGATTTTATCATTTTCTTGTACTGGATGTTGATCTAATAAAGCATTAACCTGGGCATTAATATCAAATTTATTAATAAATATTCCTTGTGCATCAGTACGTAAACTAGATTGTGTACCACCAACGGCATAATTGTTGCCTACTTGTTGATGTGTTTTAAGTACTAAATCATTGAATTTTCAGCCAGGTGTTAATTTAACTCCTAATTTATCTGCTACAATTTGTGCAGCAACATGACCATTTGAAAATGAATTATTATAATATGGAGCTTCTAATTTTACTTCTTTAATATTGGGAAACAGTAAACTACTTGCTTGAAAAAATTGTGTTCCAGCACCAGCTAAGGCTCCTGTATCTGATAGACTATCTCCTAAAACATAAAGATTAGTGTTGATAGTTGTTTTATTATTAATAGTGTTAGTAATGATTGGTGTACTCACTAATACCGTTGTAATAAGTTCTAAAAGAGATTTCATACTTTTTCATCTCATTTCTATCTTCTTTGTAAATATCTAAAAAGTAATATTTACTAATTTATGATATTACACTATATTTAATATTAAAAGTGTTAATTTTTATTATATACTTATAATAGTAAAAGAAAAGAAAATAATTTCAAAGGAAAGAGAGGAAGTTATATGCCACTTACTTCATGAGCATTTATTTATTTAAGCCCTGGTTTCAATGAACAAAATAATAGTTTTAAAACTAAAGTTGGACCATGTCAATTTCAAATTATTGGTTTAAATGTTAATGATAAAGCACTAACAATCAATATTGCTAAACGCTTACTATCTCAGAAGGGGGTACAAACCATTGAGTTATGTGGGGGCTTTGGACCACAGTGGGTTGCTAAGATTAGTGAGGCTATTGATAATAAAATTCCAGTTGGCGGGGTTATGTATGGTCCTGAGTTTCGTAAGTCTTTATATGAGTTAATGAATTTTAATACATAAATTATATTAGGGTAGGGTAACTTAAGATAAATAACTAGGTAATTTTTTAGTAAAAAAACTATTTAATAATTCTCAATCTCAAGTACGATTATTCTTTGGTGTATAATAGATTGTATAAAAAACGTATGGCTAAGGGAAATAGAACCCCAATTGATACTGTTAAAAATGCAGGTTTAATTAGAAAAAGCAATGAAAAATATTAAGTAACAAAAGACACCAGAATATGTGGTGTCTTGTTTTGTATTAAGGAAAGGGAGATGTTCAAAGTTATATAGTTTATTGGATATTACTGGAAAGTTTCTAGCAATAATTGGCTCTGAGTAGAATATAAGAGATGCATTATCTCTGATCTCTAGAGAAGAGAGAATTTAACTCTCACAAAATTACGACTATCTAACTCATGGCAACAAACGTTTTTTAAATGCTTGTTTTCCTTATTTATTATTTAATAATTTAATTTCGTTAAAATAATGATATATAGTAATATAGTAAACAAACTTTTAATAAAGGAAATGATAACATGTTTAAACTCGTAGCCCCATATCAACCAACTGGTGATCAACCTGCTGCTATTAAAGAATTAGTAGTGGGTATTAATAAAAAGATTAAACACCAAGTCTTATTAGGCGCCACAGGAACTGGTAAAACTTTTACAATGGCTAATGTAATTGTTCAAGTTCAAAAGCCAACATTAATTTTAGTTCATAATAAAACTTTAGCTATGCAACTGTATGGAGAATTAAAAACTTTTTTTCCTGAAAATCGGGTTGAATATTTTGTTTCATATTTCGATTTTTACCAACCCGAAGCCTATTTACCAAAAACTGATACTTATATTGATAAAAATTCTAAACAAAATCAAGAAATTGAAATGTTACGACTAAGTGCACTAAATGGACTTTCTACTAGTAAAGATGTCATTGTTGTCGCATCAGTAGCTGCTATTTATGGTGAACAAGAACCAGCAGAATATAAAAATAACTTTTTTGAATTACGCAAAGGTCAAGCAATTAATCGTAAAGATTTACTTTTAAAATTAATCAAAAATGGTTATGTTCGCAATGATACTACTTTAGACCCAGGAAGTTTTAGTGTAAAAGGCGATTTAATTAAATTAGCACCATCATGAAATGACCAATACTATTTACGTATTAGTTTATTTGGTGATGAAATTGAAGAAATTGCCCGCATTGATACTTTAGGAGCAAATGTTTTAGAACGTTTCCCTTTTGTTACAATTTTCCCTGCTCAAAACTATATTACTAGTAAAAATCGTGTCGATAAAGCCATTGTTAAAATAAGCGAAGAATTAAAAGTGACATTAGCGCAATTAAAAGCAGATAATATGTTGGTAGAAGCCCAACGTTTAGAACAACGTACTAATCATGATTTAGAAGCATTAACTGAATTTGGAATTTGTAGCGGAATTGAAAACTATTCTCGCCATATCGAAGGACGACTAGCTGGGACATCACCTTTTACGTTAATTGATTTTTTTCCTGATGATTTTTTAACTATTATTGATGAGTCACATATGACCATCCCCCAAATACGTGGTATGTATAATACTGATCGCAGTAGAAAAGAAACACTAGTTAAATATGGATTTCGTTTACCTAGTGCTATGGATAACAGGCCACTAAACTTTAATGAATTTTCTAATAAGTTAAAACAAATCATTTATACATCAGCAACGCCAGCCGATTATGAATTGGAATTAATTAAAGATGAGCCTGCACCATTTAATGTTCCTATCCAGCAAGTTATTCGCCCCACAGGATTATTAGATCCAACCATTGAAGTTAAACCACCAGCTAATCAAATTGATGATATTATTACACAAATTAAAGCTCGTATTAAAAATAATGAACGTGTTTTTATTACGACATTAACTATTAGAATGGCTGAAGAGTTAACTAACTTTTTACAAGAAAAGAAAATTAAAGTGGCATATATTCACAATGAACTAAAAACTTTAGAGCGAACGAAAGTGTTATTAGATTTACGAAAAGGGGTATTTGATGCGATTGTTGGAATTAATTTATTACGAGAAGGCTTGGATGTACCTGAAGTTTCATTAATTTGTATTCTTGATGCTGATAAAAGTGGGTTCTTACGCAATACTAAATCTTTAATTCAAACCATCGGAAGAGCTGCGAGAAATGTTAATGGTCATGTTATATTATATGGTGATTTTGTTACTGATGCTATGACACAAGCGATGAATGAAACTAAAAGAAGACGAGAGATTCAAATTGCTTACAATAAAAAACACAATATTACTCCCATTACTGTAAAAAAACCGTTAAGTGAAATTGTGAGTACCAGAGAATTGGATAATGATTTGAAACTATTGAATGCTAGTAAGGGAAAAGCCAAAATTACTGCTAAAACCAAAATTATTGCTGATTTACACGTGGAGATGTTACAAGCAGCAAAAGATTTAGAATTTGAAAAAGCAGCAGCATTACGTGATTTAATCTTGAATATTGAAAGTGATAAATAAATGATCGGAGATAAAATTTATGAAAAAATATGGATACTTTAATAGTAAGACTGGATTAATTGAAATCATTGTTGAAAATGAACAATTAGTTAACCTTAGTTTTGTTGAGAAACCACAATTTGTTAATAGAAAAGATGATATAGTAATTGCTAACTGTTTACAACAGTTAGCAATGTACTTTGATAAAAAATTAACTAAGTTTTCACTACCAATGGTATTGAAGGGAACACCGTTTCAAGAATTAGTATGAAGCAAAACTTGTGCTATTTCCTATGGTACTACATTAACTTATGAACAATTGGCTATTAATATTGGTCATCCTAAAGCAGTGCGTGCTGTGGGAACTGCATTGGGCAAAAATCTAGTTGCTATTATTGTACCTTGTCATCGTGTAGTTAGTAAAAATAAAAATATTATTAATTATCGTTATGGTGCTGATATTAAAACATTTTTATTGAATTTAGAGAAATTATAGTCCATTAGTACTAGTAGTGGGGTTATTTTCTTGCATTGTTGGTGTATCATGGTCAGCACATATACTTTGTAAAACGGATTTTTGTTCAAGATTATTGTTTATTACCATTCGACCTTCTGTGTAAAAATTAACTAAACTTTTTTTAAAGACTAAGCGTACTAATTGCTCAATAGCAAAATCTTGTTGTGAATTTTTTCTTTCCAAAGTTTTTGTTGGTAGTGCAATGTTTTCTCTAGTTATTTTACAGTCTAAATTTGAATAGGTGATCATATATTGTTACTCCTTTTCGAAATTTTGACATAAAAAATCCCTAAATATAACAAGATGTTATAATTAGAACTTAAAGTCTAATCTTATTTTTAGTATTTACTATTAATAATAAATACTATAAGTGTTTAAATATAATCATTAAATTCATTTTTTTAGGTTAATAATTATCGGTAAAATGTTCCGTATATAGTATAATTAAACAAGAATGAAAAGTAAATGGAGGAGCAAATGGCTGATAATCAAAAATATATTAGTGTTAAAGGGGCACGTGAACATAATTTAAAAAATATAAATATTAAAATCCCTAAATATAAATTAGTAGTAATTACTGGGGTTTCAGGTAGTGGTAAATCATCATTAGCATTTAATACGATTTATGCTGAAGGCAGAAGACGTTATGTTGAGTCATTATCGGCGTATGCCCGTCAATTTTTAGGTAATAGTGAAAAACCTGATGTTGATGCCATTGAAGGTTTAGCACCTGCTATTTCGATTGACCAAAAAACAACGAGTAATAATCCACGAAGTACAGTCGGAACGGTAACTGAGATTTATGATTATGTTCGTTTACTATATGCACGAGTAGGAACACCATATTGTAATAAAGGTCATGGTCCGATTAGCAGCCAAACCTTAAAAGAGATGGTGAATAAAGTTAAGACCTTACAAGATAGTACTAGTATTGAAATTTTATCACCAGTAGTTGTTGCTAAAAAAGGTAGTCATCAAGAGTTATTAGTCAAATTAAAAAAAGAAAATTTTTTACGTGTTAAAATTGATGATAAAATTTATAGTTTAGATGAAGAGATTGATTTAAATAAATCATTACGCCATGATATTGATATTGTTATTGATCGCGTTAAATTTGCTAATAATGATAATATGATTTCTCGCATTCATGATGGGTTAGAAGTTGCTTTAAATCATAGTGGTGGTTTAGCTAAAATTATTCTAACTGATAATAATGAATCATGATTATTTTCACAGAAATATGCATGCAAAGTTTGCGGATTTGCCATCCCCACTTTAGAACCACGTTTATTTTCTTTCAATGCTCCTAGTGGTGCCTGTTTTGAATGTAAAGGATTGGGAATAAAATTAGAAGTTGATGAAGACTTACTAATGCCTGATACTAGACTTTCCATTAATAATGGTGGTGTTGAATACTATAAAAATGTTGTTGATACTAGTAATTTAGAATGACAACGTTTGAAAGTGCTTTGTCATCATTATTTAATTGATTTGAATCAGCCGTTAAAAAACTTAACTAAAGAACAAATTAATTATATTATGCGTGGTAGTGATGAAACCATTAGTTACAACTTAGTTTCTGCCAACGGTCGTAAATATCCTAATCATGATTATATTGAAGGAATAAGCACCTTAATTGAACGACGATATTTAGAAACAACTAGTGATTTTGCTCGTGAGTATTATCGTAAATACATGAGTGAACGTACATGTTTAACATGTAAAGGAACAAGACTAAACGAATTTGCTTTAGCAGTTAAACTTACTAATGAAAAAAATCAAAAAATAAATATTAGTGAATATACTAAATTAGATATCGAAGAAAGTTTAGCATTTATTTTACAACTAAAACTAACAACCAACCAAGAAGAAATTGCGAAACTAATTTTAGTAGAAATTGTTAATCGATTAAACTTTTTAACTAATGTTGGGTTAGGCTACTTAAATTTATCACGAATGGCACAAACCTTATCAGGTGGTGAATCACAACGCATTAGATTAGCTACCCAAATTGGATCACAATTAACGGGAGTTTTGTATGTTCTAGATGAACCTTCGATTGGTTTACATCAACGTGATAATGCTAAACTTATTGAAACGTTAAAAAAAATGCGTGATTTAGATAATAGTCTATTAGTAGTAGAACATGATGAAGATACAATGTGAGCAGCAGATTGGTTAATTGATGTCGGACCAATGGCTGGGATTTATGGCGGTGAAATTATCGCTGAAGGGACACCCCAACAAGTAGCAGATAATCCTAAATCAATTACTGGTCAATATCTAAATGGTACTAAGTACATCCCCCTACCAAAATCACGAAGAAGTGGTAATGGTAAAGTTATTGAAATTGAAGAAGCGCAAGCTAATAATTTAAATAAAATTAATGTTAAATTTCCATTAGGTAAATTTATTTGTGTAACTGGGGTTTCAGGTAGTGGTAAATCAACTTTAGTTAATGATGTTTTATTAGCCAGAATTCAAAAGAATTTAGGCATTAAAGGTGAACGACCAGGATTATGTAAAAACATAAAGGGTATGGAATTCATTGATAAGATTGTTTCTATTTCCCAAGAACCAATTGGTAGAACTCCAAGAAGTAATCCAGCTACTTATACTTCAGTATTTGATGATATTCGTGATTTATTTACCCAAACTCCTGAAGCAAAAATTCGTGGTTATGCAAAAGGACGCTTCTCATTTAACGTATCAGGTGGCAGATGTGAACGTTGTGCTGGTGATGGTGTCATTAAAATTTCTATGCATTTTTTACCTGATGTTTATGTTACATGTGAGATTTGTGAAGGTCAACGTTATAATAGTGAGACTTTACAAGTAAAATATAAAGCAAAAAATATTTTTGATGTGTTGGCATTACCAGTTGATTTGGCATTAGATTTCTTTGCTAACCATCCGAAAATTAGTAAAAAATTAAAAATGATGCAAGAAGTTGGATTAGGTTATATTACTTTAGGGCAACCAGCCACTGAATTATCAGGTGGTGAAGCACAACGAGTAAAACTAGCCAAAGAATTACAAAAACGAGCAACAGGTAAGACTATGTATATTCTTGACGAACCAACAACGGGGTTACATGTTCATGATATTAAACATTTAATTGAAGTGTTAAATAAAATTGTTAATAATGGTGATACTGTGGTTGTGATTGAACATAACTTAGATGTAATTAAAGTTGCTGACTATATTATTGATTTAGGACCTGAAGGTGGTAAATATGGTGGTGAAGTAATTGCAACAGGAACGCCTGAGCAAGTTGTAACAGTTGCAAAATCATATACTGGTCAATACTTAAAAAAAGTAATAACTCGTGATTTAAAACGAAAATAGAGTGTACCCCAAGTAGTAAGCAAGAGTAAAAAAACCTTAAAACAGATTCTATTCATAACACTCAAAACTTTATTCTAAGCATATGAAGAAGGCTGTTAAATAAACCATGTAAAATATAAATAGTAGAATGAAGATTAGGAGAGTGGTTTATATGCCAATTGTTACAACTAAATGTTATTTATCATCATGTGAAAAAGAGCAAACATTTGATTCTTTGTATAGTGATAAATTTATATATTGTAGTGGAGAGTGTTATCAAAAATCATTTGATAATACAATAACAAAATATGAACAAAAATAAACATATGAGAGAGTTGTGTTATAACTATTTAATTTTGATTTTAGAAATCATCGTTGATAGATAATAAATAAAAATTATTATATGATTATTTTTAAAAACTAAATATAAGTTTTTAAACCAATACTTTAATTTTAAAAGTAAATGGTTTTTTTAAATTACTCAATTGTGAAAATAAAAAAGGAAGATATTATGATTAATAAAAATAATAATTCAGATAAATTCATGAATTACATAGAATCTTTAATTAAAACAAGATTAAGAAAAATAATCAATGAATTGCTAAGTGTGCACCCGATTCTGATAATTATGTAATAAGAACACCAGACAGAGAAGATGTTTTTAAAAAGTTAGATGAAAGAATAATCGATTCAACTATGCAAAAAGACGAATTAGATAATAAAATTATTGATATGGTTAGTAACTTAAAATTATTTAAAGAAAGTTTATTTAGAAAATTTATTGAAAAAATAAAATCAACTATTAAAAAATTTATTAGTAAGAAACCAAATAATAATTTAAATGAAAATCAATTAAATATAGAAATTGAACTTAAAGTTTTAAAATCTGAATTTAATCCAGAACACAAGTTAATTCCCAAGACACTCCTTATATTAGCGAAATCTTTAACAAACACCCTCAAATGGGAATGTAAATGTTAATTATAATAAATTTGTTTTAATTTTGTAGAAAAACACAGTAGTGATGGACTAATTTTTCTCATCCACACCACATTTATATGATAAATTTTTAACGATATTTTATTGATTAAAAATTCACAATTAGTGAAATTTGTACTTTCACTTTTTTCGTTATTTTTGAATGTTTTATCTACTTGCATATATTTCTTTTCTCCTTTAAAAATCATAAAAAACCATTTACTTTGAAATAAAGCAACGGGTTTAAAAAACTATATTTATTTATAAAAATTTTGCTACTTTTGAATGTTATCATAATTTTTATGAAATTGCTATTTACTTTTCTTCTATCTTCAGTATTACTTTTTAGTTAAACTAGATTTAACATCCAAAACTTTAATTATTACAAAAATAAAGATTTTTAAGAAATTATTACAAAAATCATGTAAAATAATATAATTAATTTAAATTTTTAAAATATGAAAGGATTTGTTATTTTGGAAAAAAGAGTATACTTTTTAAAGTTTAATAAAAAGATTCTTAAACTGGACTTAATAAGTTTTGGTTCTGGTTTAATTGGTATATTTTTAGGAATCCTAAGTATTTTGGCACTTCAACCTTTTTGAAATAGTGATAAAGCATCACTTTGAATCACTGTTATCGCAATTTTCTTTGATATTACCAGTTTTATTTTCGCTTTTCTGCCTTTTTTCTTAATGTACCGTTTAATTAGGATAAAAAGAACTTTAATCAAACAAAATATGGCACTGTATCGAAAAGACCAAATAAGTATTTCACTTGATTTTATAAGTTTTTTTCTAGGTTTTATCGGTACAACTTGTGAAATTATTAGTGTTGTTGTTCTTTTACCCCAATTCAATAATTCAATTTTTTCCTATCAAATTACTATTGTTGCTGTTATTTTAGATGTTATTAGTTGTATTACCTGTTTATTAGCATTGTTAATTACTATTAATATTGTTAAAGACTATCGAAAAAGAGGAAATTCTATTATTTAAAATACTGGTTATGAAAAGAACAAAAAAGCGAGATTCTCCCTACATGTATTTATGTTTTGAGGAACAAATGAAACTCAGTGAGCTTTTCAAACTAAATAGTAATGATTTGAATATTTCTGATTTTAAAAGATGTGCATATTGAGATAAATTCGTAGTTAGGATTTTCTTGACATTTTTGTGGTAAAATTTCAATCCTATACGAAGATAGAAAAGCCATAAAAAATTAAATGAAATATAGATGAATCGGATAGGTGACATGAATTAATTAAGTTCAATAAGGCTACTTACTATTTTAAAAATAGTAAGTAGCCTTATTTGATACAACCGAGTATTTTTAGTGCAAGATATTATTAATTTTACAATTATAAGCTGTACTAGTTATTTTATTCTTGAACTAAGATTATATATTAAGAAAAATAATGTTCCCATTGATGATAGTTTAAGATACTTAACTCTAATTGAGGACAAAAAATCATTGCCAATGAAAGCACCCTAAAAAAATTAGTTATATCATACACCTAAGGAACCAGGTGCATTACGACCTCATACATACCCACATGTTGGAGAAGCTCAAGATTCTCCATAAAGATATGCGCTAAATATTATAATTAAATTACCTTCAACTATTTTATATCCAACGTATAAATCTAGTTTTATTTTTGCTTTTGAAATATTTATTAAACTAAATTTCTTTGCATGGTTCGTTCAATTTCCAACATTAGCATGTGCTGCATAACTACTAAAGGGTTTAAAATCAATTACATGTAAGCCATCACCTCTTCAGTTATAATCTTTTCCTCAAGTAGCTTCCGAATAACTATCACCATAGAAAGCCATGCTTCTAATATCATTTGGATTAATATTTGAACCAATGTTTATTTCATGTTGTTGTCAATCAGTTTCACCATTACATCACCCATCACCTTAAACCAAAGCTAGTATCACTTTTGTGGGAGTATCTCTAAAACCTTTTAAATTAACTTTATTAATCTCTGTTGTTGCTTGTTGATTAATGCTGCTTACAATATTACCTCCACTTGTTCCTAATGTTGTGATTGTTAAAAAAGATGTTAATAATAACTTCATAGTTACGTGTTCCCCTTAAAAAATTTATATCAATTAAATACAATTGATATAAATATTATACACTTATTTAATAAATTTTATTAATGTTTCATTACTTTGTAAAACATCTTTTAAAGTATAAGAATCTCAATGGCCTGGATAAACTTGATATTCTTTATCAAGTTTAGTTAATTTAATTAATGACTTTTTAAAATATTCATCATCACAATAAGGAATCCCATGGTAACCAATTTTATCTTTAAAGATAGTATCACCAATAAAAACAGCATTTAATTGTTTAATTAAAATGTACTGACTGCCAGGGGTGTGCCCAGGAATATGTTGGCATAAAAACTCATATCCAATTAATTTAAGAGTAGTACTGTCAATAATGGGAACTAAATTAATATTAGTTTTAGTTACTTCACTAATTTGTTCACGGTCAACTAGCATTTTGTTATGAGGATGATGATAAATAAAATTTTCATCTCACTGATTAATATATACAGTTAATTGAGGATACTGACTAATTAAAGTATTTAAACCAATAATGTGGTCCCAATGACCGTGAGTAATAATAACGGCTTTTAGTTGTAATTTTTCAGTTACTAAATAGTTAATAATTTCTTTAATATTAATTGAAGCATCAATTAATACACATTCTTGGTTATTAATAATTAAATATGATTTTTGATTGTTAATCATAGGATTAATAAATTCTTTTATCATTAAATAATTTCCTTTCAGTGGTAATTGTTTATATATGAAATTGTAACATATTGTTTTATCATTTTTTAGTCTGTGTTATAAAAGGAATTTTAATAATATAAATGAAAAAAATAATATCTGTTCACTTTAAGTATTATAATATTTAAATAAGCATATATTTAAGGAGGAAATATGAAACATCGTGAATTATTAAATATTGAAGCACAACCAACAATGTATGTTATTGGTGATAGTTTATCAGACACTGGAGCATTAGTTTGTGGAGCAACCGCATTATTTAAACATTTAAAAATGCCCAAAATAGTAAAAATGTTACCACCATTTTACAATAACTCGTTTAGTAATGGACCTGTAGCAATTCAAATTGTAGCAGAACACTTAGGGATAACCTTAACTTCAGGTTGAAAATTTGAATTATTTGGTTTGGGTGATGAACAAGTTGGTAATAATTATGCTTTTGGTGGTGCATTAGCAAGTAAAATTAAAGATTTTAGTGTTGAATCGTTTATTTATAATAATTTTGATAGTTATCATCAAGTGCAAGCGCTAGTGCAGCAACATAATTTTCATGAAAAAGACTTAATTTTTATTGCCATTGGTGGTAATGATATTCTTCGTGCTATTAAAATTAAAGATTTAATTGAACAAGAAAAAATGATTGATAATGCCGTTGAAGCCTTAAATTATAATATAAAACTATTATTAGAAAAGGGAGCAGTTAATATTATTGTTGCTAATGCTCCTGATATTAGTATTGTTCCATTATTTAAAAATAATGCTACTGCAAAAATTAGCGCCTTAGAATTAACTAATAGATTTAATAGTGCACTATTTACGATGATTGATACAATTAATGAAAAAACTAAGACCATTGTTAAATATGATTTATTTACTAGTATTCACAATGCTATGAAGAAATTTAAAAGTTTGGATGAAAATCATAATACGATTGATGGAGCAGTTACAACTAACTTTAATTGTTTTATTAAAGATGGTGTTATTACTCCTCATTTTAATAAAGGTGTTAATGAAAGTAACATTGATGAGTATTTCTTTTTTGATGATGTCCATCCTAGCAAATGAGTTCATAATTACGTTGCTCAAGAGATAATTACACTTATTAAAAATAAATAATCAAATCAATAATAAATGAATTTATAGCAAATTTGTTGCTTCACTAATTTCTGAATACCAAGTAAAATAAAATAAGATAACGATAGTTTTGTTTTGCTTTAAAAATGAATACTACCAGTTGCTTATATTTTTAATTTTGTTTTAGTATAATGTTCATAAACTAAATATAGTTTTTAACCTATTTCTTGTTTTTTCAAGGAAATAGGTTTTTTATTTTAAAGAAAAAGGATGAAAAAGGATGAAAAATACCATTGGAATAAATTCAATAAGAAAAAAGAAACGAAGAAAATTCCAAACTATAATTAAAGACAAAACACCTTTATTGAGAAAAGATATTAGAAAACGTGAAAATGATATAAATCTTGAATTAAAACAAAAAATAACAAAAAGTGAAAACCAAATTCAACAATTAAAACAAGAAAAAGAGAAATGATGAAAGAATATTTGAACTATAAATTGTTTCTTTTGGTCGTCGTAATAGAAAGAACGAAATTCAAGAAAAAATTGATGAATTAGAAGAAAGTATAAAAAATGAAAAAATTGCAGTAGATTCATTTAAATATTTGTTAGAAAGAAATATTGTCAAGTCCACTAATAATCTTGCAGCTAAATTAAAAATAGAAAATTTAACTAATGAAAATAATAGATTAAAAACAGAACTAAAAAATGCAAAAGTTAAACCGACTTCATCAAAAATTTGCTGGAAAAAAATAAAATTGAATTATCCAATAAATTAACTAAAGCAGATAATACAGATAAAATAAATACTAGTTTAAAAGATACTGCTTTAAGTATTGTTTCTGATGAAAAAAACATAATAAGTGTATTAATAAATGCTGGAAGTATGTTTGCAGATTATATTTTAAAACCTAAAAAAGGAACACCTTCAAAGGAAGAATGCTCTTTGCAAGTCAATTGTAATAACTTTAATTATAATATTCTGAATTGTAGAAATCATCTAAGTAGCCCTTTTTTAATTTCAATAATTAGAAATAACGAAAATGGAATCATGGGAAATTATATTAATGCTGAAAGTGCCCTAACTAAACCTAATATTAATTTTAATCGTTGATGAAAATTATAGGAGGTTTAGGAGTCGGAACTGGTATTTTTTGATTTTTTTTACCAATTTTATAGTAAAAAAAATCAAAAACAAAATATTGAAATAAAAAAGCAAAATGAACCAACTATTAATAAAATAAATTCTCAAATACCGACTCCTAAACCAGTATCTATTTCGTCTAGTAAAGAGCATATAGATGTTATAAATAATGATAATAATAATCTGTATACAAAAAAAGGAGGATAGGTCACTGTCTTTAACTTTTATAGAATCCATGAAACATGTGATAACTATGTTAGGTGTAAATGCAAACTTCCACAAATTAAGTTGAATTGTAGACAAAACCTTTTTAATTTACTTTCTATGGTAGCGAGATTTAAATATTTTAAATCATTCAAATACCTGTTCTATTCTAACTCTATTCAATCTCTAATTTTTATAGTTAACAGCTGATTTACTGCTTTCTAATTTTTGAATAGAATAACCTATTTTTTATATTCTTAACTGTTTATAACTCAGGGTAATATAATAACTTATGCACGTTGAGCTATTCTACTGGTAATTTTTTCAGTTGATTCATTCTGTTTTGTAGAATTTTGATTATCCATTGAATTTATTTTGTTTAAATTTGAAAATGAATTTTTTTTACTTTTAGAATTATTTTTTTTCAAAAGTTGCATTAGTAAGTAAATCAATAATATCGCTTACTTTTTTTGTTTCTTCTTCAATTTCTTCTTTGCTAAGAGTTAATTTTTCTGGTTTTATTTTAACAATTACTAATTCATCATTAGTATCACCACCAAATATTTCTTGAAATCCAGGTTTTGTTTTATTTTCATTGGGTGTTAACGTTGTATTTTCCGTTTTATTAACAGCAGTAATTATTCTTCTTTTATTTCTTATTTCAACTGTTGCTTTTGTTAAAACTTGTATACTTTCAATATTAGACATATATAATCACTTCTTTCTTCTAGTTTTCAAAAAACCCACTAACTTACTTTGAAATAAAGCAACGGGTTAAAAGCTTTTTTATCTTATGATTAACTTTATTATATGCTTTTCTTATTTAAAAACAAGATAATAATTACTATTTCTTGTGTCATAAAACTTAAATTTGGTGGTATAATAATCACTACAATTATCACTCTTTCTTTTTTTACAAAGTAATTTATTTTTCAAAACTATTTTTTTAATTAGGATTTATGAAATTGGTTTAAATTAGGTGACGTTATGTCATATTATCTTCCTTTTTAGGATAAACTCCCAAAAAAACTTTATTTAATCCAAAATTAAATAATAATTAATCAGATATTATATATAATTAATTACATAATTATAAGTTTTAAAAAATACTTTACAATAAAGGTAGGAAACAAAATGAACAACTTCACCATTAATGAAATCGTAGAAAAATTTAATTTAAAAGTACAATATGAAAGTGCTAAAGAACCTATTAACAAAAGAGTTATTTCTAGTATTGGTACTAATCGTGGTGGACTTGAACTAACAGGTTTTAAAACCAAACAAGTCTCACGTAGTCGTAGGATTATTTTACTAAGTAGTAAAGAAAGTGAATATATTGCTTCTTTAAAAAAAACCGATTATAATAATCATTTTAAAAACATTTTAGAAGACCATATTCCAGGAATTTTTGTTACCCCTAATTTTAAATATATTAAAGAATTATGTGCTTTCGCCAAAGAAATTAAATCCACAGTACCTATCATTGAAGTTTCATTTTTTACTTCAGAATTTGCTGCTACTGTTTCTATTTACATTGTTGAATGCTTAGCTGAAATAAAACGCGTTCATGGCACATTAGTCAATATTTTTGGTTATGGTGTCTTAATCATGGGAGAAAGTGGAATTGGTAAATCAGAAACTACTTTAGAATTAATTCGCAATGGTCATCTTTTTATTGGTGATGATAGTATTGATATTTTAAAGATTAATAACAAGTTAGTAGGTAAAGTTAACCCTCCTGTCAAAAATTTAATTGAAATTCGTGGAATTGGTATCCTAGATGTTACCAAAATGTATGGATATCATGTTATAATGCATGAGAGCCAAATTAATTTGATTATTAGTTTAAATCGAATTGAAAGTGAAGACTGAAGTAAAATTGACCGTCTTGGCGACCAAAATGATTTTGAGACATATTTCGAAATTAAAATCCCTAAAACAATCATTCCTGTTAGTCCAGGAAGAAATCTAGCTGATTTAATTGAATCAGCCGTTATTAGTTTAAAATTAAAAAACGAAGGACAAGACGCTACAAGTCAATTTCAAGCACGTATTATTAGTGACTTAACAAAAAAATAATTTATTTATTAAATTATCAAAAAGGAAAATATTATATGTTTAATTTTTTAGGATACAATGATGCTATTGACGATATCCCAGGAACTGGTATTCACATTTATTCAGTCTTAGTAGCAATCGGATTTACTGTTGCTATTATTGCTTCATGAATTAAATTATATCGTCGTAATATTCCCACTAGAACCTTAGAATGAGGTTGTCTAGTAATAGCATTATCTGGAATTATTGGTGCACGAGTATGGTTTGTTTTAAACAATACTAGTGACATGGATACTATCCTTGATGTGATTGCCGTTTGACGTGGTGGTATGGCCATCGAAGGTGGTGTAACAGTTGGTATGATAGTTGGATTCTTTATATTCTATCGTGCTTCAAAACAATTACAAATTTCCATGTGAGTATTTATGGATTGTATTATTCCTAATATTTTATTAGGGCAAGCTATTGGACGATGAGGTAACTTTTTTAATCAGGAATTATTAGGTGCTAATATGGGCCATCCATTTAGTTGATTACCAACATGAATGAATAATCATTTACATTATTCTGGTGATTATCCCGATCCCGTTGAGGTTTATCGACAACCATTATTTTTATATGAATCATTAATTTCGCTGTTTGGATGAGGATTTTTAACTTTCTTTGTGCCCAAAGCCGGACAAATATTTAGTAAAAAACCATGAAAACTATTTGCTGGTGAATTTGTTTCATCATTAAAAACTAACCCTATTACTACAAAAGATTATATTTTACCATGAAAAGTTATTAAAAAATATCATGGTTATCGTCAGTTTAAAAAACAAGCATGAAATACTGCTTATTTTGATTTTAATCCAAATCCAAGTATTGTTAAAAATTTTGTTAAAAAACCATGAAAAAATGTTAGTATTAACAAGGAATATAAGCAAAATATCAAAAATAAAATCAAGCAAAACTTTCAAAAATTTAAATATTATATGCAACCACATGCCAAACCTTTAACCGATGCATTTAATCCTAATCAATATCAGATAACATACACTGGTGTATGTGGAAGTCTATATTTTGCTTTTTATGGTATTATTAGAATGATTTTAGAACCATTACGTGATAGTCGTAATATTATGATGATTGGTAATGTCTCAACATCAATGTTATTATCGGCCATATGGGTTATTTTTGGTGTCACATTAGCAATATGTGCCCAATTTTTTGCCCCATCAAGATTTCGTAAAGGAGAATGATTGTATGAAAGATCATACTAAAGACAAAGTTAAATATGATTATGATTTAATAGTTATTGGTGGGGGTCCTGCTGGAATGACCGCAGCTATTTACGCCCAAAGAGCTAATTTAAAAACTGCTATTATTGAAAAATATATTGTTGGTGGAAAAATGATTAAAACTTCAGAAATTGAAAATTATCCTGGTTATGATTATATTTTAGGACCAGATTTATCAGAAAAAATGCAACAACAAGTAGAAAAATTAAAAGTTGAATTTATTTATGATGAAGTAAATACTATTGTTGATAACGAAAACCATACATCTAAAACAGTAGTCATGATTGGTGGTAATAAAATTACAGCTAAAGCAGTTATCATTGCTACAGGTTCTTTAGAGCGTAAAATTGGTTGCCCTGGTGAAGAAGAATATGCTAATCGTGGTGTATCTTATTGTGCCGTTTGTGATGGTGCATTATTTAAAGGCAAAATCATTACCGTTGTTGGTGGTGGTTATGCTGCTTGCGAAGAAGCATTATATTTAACAAGATTTACTAAACAAGTTAATCTAATTCATCGTCGAGAACAGTTCCGTACTGATGAAAAAACAGTTAATAAAGTTAAAAATCATCCTAACATTACTTTAATCACAGATTATGTAGTTACAGAAGTAATAGGTGATGATTTAAAGAAAAAAGTTATTAAATTAAAAATTCAAAATGTCAAAACAAAAGCGATAAATGAAGTTGCTACGGATGCATTATTTCCGTATATTGGTTCAGACCCTGTAACGAGTTTTGTTAAAGAATTGGGTATTTGTGATAGTAATGGATGCATTATTACTAATGATAAATGTCAAACAAAAATCCCTGGATTGTATGCTGCAGGTGATGTTATTGCTAAAAATTTACGACAAATCGTGACAGCAGTCAATGATGGTGCTATTGCTGCACAATATTTAATAAATTTTATTGATAATTTCAATGAATAAAGTGTACAATTGATGGGGGTAGTAATGGTGTCATTTACAACAACAGTTAAAGATGAAATTTGTCAAAAAAATTTTAAGCCTTGTTGTCAAAAAACCTTGTTATCCGTCTATACACTAATTAATGGAAAAATTATAAGTCAGCAATGTATAAATTCTGAGATTATAGTTCATAGTTTCCATAATCGAACAACGAGATTAGTGTATAAATTTTTCAAAAATCAATATCCAGATATAAGTTTAAAAATAATAGTAGATGTTTTACACAAATTTGAACGCCCAAAGGTGTATAATATTCATATTAATAATAATGTTGATTTTATTATTAATGATCTTATGTTTTTAGATAAACATCTTTATATTGATAAAGAAAAAACCCAACAGCATTTAGTAAAAGACCATTGTATTAGAGCATATATTGCCGGAATTTTTCTTGTAGTTGGTTCTATCAATTCACCTTCAACTTCTAATTATCACTTAGAACTACAATTTAGTGATGATTTGTTAGCAAAGAAAATAAAAAAAATTTTATTGCAAAACTTTAAATTAACTTTTAAATCAATAAAACGTCGTAATAAAACGGTGCTTTATTTAAAAAAATCTAATGCAATTTCTGACTTTTTAAAAATAATTGATTGCCCACAAGCAGTTTTCGCTTTTGAAGATAAACGTATATCGCGAGAATTATTTAATAATATTAATCGTTTTAATAATATTGACATTTCTAACCAACAAAAATCTTTAAATGCTGCTAATCAACAAGTTGAAATGATTAATTTCTTAAAAGACAAAAAAGTCTTTAGTGAGTTATCATTGAAAACACAAACCATATCAAATTTAAGGTTACAAAATCCAGAAGTATCACTTTTGGAGTTGTGCGATCTTTATCACGAAGCAACTGGTTTTGTAATTACTAAATCAGGTGTTAACCATTTAATTCGTGAAATTAAAAAGAAGTATCAAGAGTCATTATAATTTATTATGACCAGAAATTTATTTTGGAGGAAAAAAAATGGGGAAAATCAATACAATGTTACACAAAAACCGTCAGGATGTTTTAAACGCTTTTGGGAAAAGAATGAAAGTTTTGCGTAATCAAAAAGGTAAGAAATTTTCACAAGAAAAACTTGGAGAAGCAAGTGGATTACATCGTAACTACATTTCAGATGCCGAAAGAGGAACAAGAAATGTTTCATTAGTAGCTATTCTAAAAATCATTCAAGGATTAGATTCAACGATTAGTGAATTCTTTGCACAAGGATTTGATAATGTTGATTCATCTGACTTAATTAGTTTAGGCGATGCTATTATAGTTGAATAGTAGAAATTTATTAAAAAATGAACACCTTTATTATAATAAAGGTGTTCATTTTTTATGTTTAAATGATATTCAAAGGGGTATAAATACCTTTAGGTATGTTTATTTAGGGGATAGATAAGCATATTTCACACTATATATATAATAAATGTTAGAATTTTTCACTAAATAAGTGGTACTTTCAATATAATAGAGAAAGAAGGGTATAATTTATGAGAAAACTACTATCTTTACTAACGGTATTAACCCTTACCACACCAGTTCCATTAAATGTGATTGCCTGTGGCGGGACTAAAACACCACCCGTAGTTGATGAAACTGATTACCTAACACTAGCACAAACAGCCAAAGCAAAAATCCAAACAGAATTTGCTAATTTGGTTAATGAGGGATTAAATCTCCGAAAAGTTGGTGATGTTACAGGTGGTGACGCCATTATGACATATTTACGAGGTACTAAGAAAGATACAGATACAGATACACGAATTACTGAAAAAACTAGTAAAGAAACGTTTACTGGTTTCTTAGAAGTTTTAACAGCACAAGTTCTTAAGATTAGTAATAACTTATTGTCTAACTATCCAGAATTAAAACCATTATTTAACGGTATCAATCCTAACGATATCTTAAAAATAAATACCAAAGAATTAGATAATCTACTGACTAACAAACGATTTGATTGAAAGAATAATGATTTTGGTTTTACAGGTTTTAATGCAGAAAAAGAACCATATGAAGTTACTGATTGATATCATATTACTGCTAATTTAAAGTTAGATTTCACATGTTTTAGATGAAAATGCCAATAAAAGTACTACTACTATTACACAATCATATGACATGTACTTTGCCAATGATGGTTCTGATTTAACTAAAGTAGTTAATGCTATTAGTAATAATGTTAAGGAAGAATTAGAGACTCAAAACATAATTAAAGTTCAATATACAACTAATGATCCATTTAATGATAGTTTTATTAATAAAAAAACAGATATTTTAAGTAAAATTAAAACTACTCTTGGAACATTAGTTCCTAGAGTTAGCATTGCTACCACCGAATTAACTAATTTGAAAGATTATTACTACATGAATAGATGAGGAACATTTGCTGATTTTTATGATAAGATAGATTATAATCCTTTAACAATAGAAAATATGCAAGATCATTTAGGTTCAATAACTAATTTTAATAATGCATGAAAAACTCCAGTTGACAATCGTCTTAATGATTTCAAAACGGTATTAGATAAATGAATTGTTGATGAAAAAGTAACAATTTCTCAACCAGATAATGTATTTGTCATTGGTAACTATGAAACTACTAATTGATCAATTGATGGTTTAGAATTAAAAACCATTACTATTCCTTATTATGTGAGTAGTAATAAAACAAGAGTTATTGATACTCAAGACAGTTTAGACATTGTTAATAAATTGTTTGTTGATGATAATCCTTTATTTAACTATCCTAATAATATTTCAAATGATAACAATAAACCATACAATTATTTTAACTTTAATATTTTACCAACTGACTTTGATAATTTTATTAATAAAGATGTTAGTTTACAAGAAATATATGAATACATAACAAATAAAACAACTACGTTTTTAACAAAGCAAGGTGTTAGTGGAAATATCACTTGAGTTAATTCTAATTTTTCTAATTTATTAACACAAAAAATTAACGACATTAGCCACATTAAAATCTCAAATAATCAAATATGAGTAACTAATTGAGCATATGTGTGAAGATTAAATATTAATGGTAATACTTTTGCTTTTAGTTTTGGTAATAATGGTAGTCTATTTTCTATTACTAGTTCTGCAGATGCCATTTGACCTTCTTAACTAAATAGTTAACGGTATTAAATAATAGTGTCATGATAATCATGACATTTTACTTTTCTTAAGTAATATTTTATTTATTTTTTCTTCCTTAATCAATAATTTTACAACTCAGATATTTAATTATTAATTAAATCCAAAGCAACTATTATGACAATACAAAAAGTAACCAATAATACTAATACCAATTCTGAAGATAGAAACATATGAATTTAGTGATATTATCTCACCAATGTTTGGTCTTAGTCATCAAATCATTGTTAGTAGTAAAACAAAACTACAAAAAAATTACCAGTAAAACTAATCAAACCACCAATTATAGTGCTAGTAATGATACAATAATAATTACCACTGATTTATTAGTTGATGACATTTTAGATGAAAAATAGGAGTTACCATGGATAAAACAACAACAAATAATATTATTGAAGAATTAAAATGACGTAATATCTTAAAAGATATTAGTAGTATAGATAAATTAATTAATGCAGGCAAATTAGGTAAAGGAATCTATTGTGGATTTGATCCAACTAGTGATTCACTACACCTAGGAAATTTATTACAAATTATTTTACTTTACCGTTTTGCTACTTTTGGTTTTCAACCAATTGCCGTTATTGGTGGTACAACTGCTATGATTGGTGATCCTAGTGGTAAAAGTAAAGAACGTAATTTATTGAGTGAAAAAGTTTTACAATATAATGTTAAGCAAATTAAAAATCAATTGACATCATTATTAAACTATGAAAATATTGAAAATTTATCAAGTTTAGAACTAATTAAAAATTATCAACTGTTAGATGATAAAGAATATGAAATATTAGAAATGGTTATCAAAAGCATTAACCCAAACAACCAATATCATGGCACATTAGTTGGTATCTTAAAAAATTTGCCATTGCCATGAGAAGAATTAAATTTGCCATTGCCATTAATGAAAAAATTGTATGAAGTTTGTAATTTAGATCCAAAATGATTATTAATCAAAAATAATTTACCTAACACTTCGTTTAAAGAATTATTAAATTATTGTAATAGTTTTGTTCAAACTTGAATCGCCTTTTCAAGATTACCAATGGGAGAAGTTAACAAAAACATTAAACCATTGAAAATTGTTAATAATCAAACATGACTTGCATCATTAACTATTACTACTTACTTACGTGATATTGGTAAGCATTTTAGTATTAACCAAATGTTAAATAAAGAAATGGTTGCTAACCGTTTAGAAACTGGAATTTCTTATACTGAATTTTCATATATGGTTTTACAAGGTTATGATTTTTATAATTTATATACGCAAGAAGAATGTTATATCCAATCAGGTGGTAGTGACCAATGAGGTAATATTACTTCTGGGTTAGAATTAATTAGAAAACAAAAAGGTGATAACCATAATGCTGCTGGAATTACTATTAACTTACTAACTAAATCTAATGGTGAAAAATTTGGAAAAAGTGAAAAAGGTGCCATTTTCTTAGATAAAAACAAAACTTCTGCTTACGAGTTATATCAATTTTTATTTAATCAAGAAGATAAAGATTTAGCAAGTTTCTTTAATTCATTAACATTCTTTAATCAACAACAAATAGCGACCATTTTAGAAATTCATAAAAGTGACATCAAACAACATTATGGTCAAAAGATTTTAGCAACTTTATTAACAGTATTTATTCATAAATTGACAGGTTACTTTAGCGCTATTAATATTACTAATGCTTTATTTCATGATCGCATTCATCAAATGAAAGTTGCTGATATTTTACAAGTATTAAAAGATGTTCCACATTTTAACTTAGCACAAGATGAAACTATCATTGATGTTCTAGTTAATAATCAAATCTGTGCTTCTAAACGAATAGCAAGAGAATTAATCGGTCAAAGTTCAATTATGATTAATGGTCAAAAAGTTAGTGATGCTAATTTTATGGTAAGCAAAAATAATGCTATTAATAAGCGGTTAACTGTTATTAAAAAAGGAAAACGTCATTATTTTGTAGTTGTACATCAATAGAATAATTTAATTATGAGAGAAGAGTACTAGTAGTTGGTTTGGTTACTGGACTTTTAGGAGTTAGTCTACAGTCTTATTCACTTTAAATTTAAAATTAATGCCATAAAATAAAAAATCTGTTATGAAATTCATAACAGATTTTAAAATAATATTTATGGAATTAACTGCGACCGTATGATTCAACAACTAATGCTTCATTAATATCAGTATTTAGTTCTTCACGTAGTGGGTGACGCACATATATTCCGACAAATGATTTTTTGTTAAATTCAACAAAAGGTAATGTTGATGCATTTGTAGCGATAGCTTCAAGAATTTTTGTATTCTTTTGTGCTTTTTCTGTTAGTGTAACTTTATCACCAAGTTTAACACGGTATGAGGCGATATTAACTTTTTTACCATTAACTAAAACATGACCATGGTTTACTAATTGACGAGCACCATTTCTTGTTAAAGATAGTCCTAAACGGTAAATGATGTTATCTAATCTTGATTCTAAAAAGATTAACAAATTAGTTCCAGTAACACCATGCGTATTTTTTGATTCATCAAATAAGTTTTTCATTTGACGTGCGTTTAAACCATAAGTGAAACGAATTTTTTGTTTTTCTTGTAATTGTAAACCAAAGTTAGAAAGTTTGATTCTTTTTTGCCCGTGTTGACCAGGAGCGAAAGTACGCTTCTTGCCTTTAGCAAATTCTTTGCCAGTTTCAAGAATTGAGAAGTTTAACCTTCTTGATTTTCTGAACACTGGACCTGTATATCTTGACATAATAAGTCCTCCCTGAGATTGTATACAAACACAAAGAGAGACTTTAATAACTTCTTATTAAGATAGTTTACAGTTCGCCAGAACAGCACTGGTTACTATTGAGATTAGTAGAATACTAATAAAAAGAATAATCTTTGGGTAAACTATTTGCAACTTAATAATACTTATTTGCTGCTTTTGTGAATGCTTGTTAAATTATAAGATAAGTAGGTGTTTTTGTCAATAGTATAAATTAGACAGGTTAGAATAATTTATAATCCAAATATCATTGATTAATAATTCTTGTTACATTTTCATTTTTTCCATCTTCTTTGATATAAAACCTGCTCATTAATTTATTTTATAATGAGCAAGTTAAATATTGAATTTATTATATGTATTGTGTATTTAAAAAAGAAAAAGAGATAGTTTTACAACTATCTCAGACATCAACACTACATTTAAGCAATCGCATTAAATGTGAGGGGATGTAGACTTATATAATTTATAATGCAATTGAATGAAAAATCAATAGTTATACAAATAATTTTTTTAATTTCAGTTTCTTAACTCATTTACAAATTATCAGCTAGATTTCTAATTTGTAAACCAACATTATTTATTTGCTTTCCATCCAAATCGTTAGTTTCTTTGGCGATTTGTGGATTTCAAGGTTCATTTTCTTTTATTTCTTCTGGTAACAAAGTCTTTAGTTTAACTATTTGCATATTAAAAAATTCAACAATATAAGAATAATAATCTTCTGTAAGTGTTACTAACTTATTTTTATTTTCTTCATAATCTTTAATAAAATTATTAAAATTAACTATTTGTTTACATATTTCATCGCTTGTTTCTGATTTTATTTTATCAAAATCTTGTCGATCACGTTTTATTAGCATTGTTTCAAACAATCTAACATATTCATTAAATTTAGAGATAAAAGAGGCTGCTCCAAAATCAACCTTTTTTAATTCATTAAGTTGTTGTTCATAATAGTTTATTACTCGTTTTGCCATTTTTTACTCCTTTAATTTTAAAATAAAAAACAATAAAAAATCGCTGTTAACTAAAATTAATTAACCACGATTTTAAATCAAATCTTCATTTCTTAATTAATTATATACTATAATTGGTGTAAAATATATTTTTATTTAAGATTTCTGTGCCCTAAAATGAAAAAAGTGTCCCATTCGTCTTTACAATTCAGGATTCTATTTATCTATTTGATAACTGCTGCTGTTTTAACACTAACATAATCGGTGTTAAAGTTAATTGTAAACTCTCTGATTTTGCCTTTCACGCTGAAATCTGTTTTTGATATTTAACCTTTTCATCATTGTTTTTACTTAGATTTATTGATAAGTGATATTTCTGCACATTATCCAAAGCATTAATTCATGCTTGAATTAAAGCACGTTATTCACTGGTAATATCAAGTAATAAATACTTTTGGATTAACTCTTTTTGAATTTGTAAGTTGTCATAAATGGTTTTATAAATATGAATTAGATTTTCTTTATGTAATTTTAGTGTTTGTTGGTTCATTAATAATCTTTGTTCCAAATGTCATTGCTTGAATTCCTTATTAGTTATGTTACTAGGATAATTTTTTTGCATAAATACATCTCTTTTTTAATTTATACCTATTTTAGCACATTTTGCAAAAAGATTCTAAACATACTCTTAGACAGGTTAGAATAAAGTTCTTAACTACTTATTCAATAGCTATTATAGAATAAAAATATTCTAGATAATTTAGTTGAAAGAGATTAAATTGTAAATCTCTTTCAACAATAACTTTTTTGGTCTGTATATTCATTTCTTGAAATAAATTAATCTCAATATAGTTAAATGCATTTAAAATACAAGCAAAATTAAAATCCTTTATGATTTTGTTTTCCTTGATATATGAAATAAATGAGTCATATTTATCTATAAATTCTAATCAATCAGTGGGGTTAGTATAAAAATGAGAAATTAAATCTTCAATCTTTTCTTTTAATATAATTCATTTTTTATTCTTAATTTTTAAAATATTATTATTCAATATTCATGCTATATATTTAATATTTAATACCCACTAGTTTATTTTCTCTAAGCACTGTATCTAAATATGTTTTTCATAAAATCAGTTCATTTTGCATTATTTCTTCTTCCTTAATTAAATAAAAATAAGGAGGAATAAAATCATATTTTATTAACTGAGATATTTTAATCTTATTTAATTTAATAGTATTTAAAAAAACCTTAAACTTTAAAAGGTTTGTAAATAAAAATGTATATTCTTCTTTTTCTTTAGTATTTCTTTCTCATTTAAATTTGGGTAGTACTCTACCAAGAGTATTACTTAATATCATTGTTAAGATAGTATTTAAACCTGTGAAAAGAGCAAAAGAAAATCAAAAGTTGGAGTCATTTGTAGTAGATTTAGTTAACACAGTAAATACAATAGTCACTGCAGGAATTAAAAGAAAAATGCTTAAAAAAATTAAACTTTTAGAATCTTTATTTTTAAAATGATTATTAATTTTACTAATATTTCCATTTCTAAGATAAGATTCTTTTGTAATATACTTATTTAAGATTGAAGTGTCATTAAATCAGTGAATTGGTATAGTAAATTTAGATTGTTCAAATACTTTACTAGTTGTATTAGTAATCTTATTATTTTTTCGCATAGTTCACAAAAAGGTAATAAGAGAAATTATAAGTCATAAAATAATAAGAATAATTAAGAAAAATGTTATAACTTCAAAAGTCAAACTTGAAAAATTAATGTACTTTCTTAAAAGAAAAAGTATTACCCCCTGTAATAAAAAAAATAAGTGTGGGTCATAGAAAAAAATAAAAATTTCTTTTATTTTGAACAAAAGTATTTCTGTAAAATGGTTTTTCCATTTCAAAATGATTCTTAATGTTATCTTGCAAAATTTACCTCTAATTTAAAACTTAATATTTTAATTCATTATAGCATTTCTCACATATAGCATGAACATGTTTTTTATAAAAAATAAAAATTCTTTATTTTGTTTATAAATAAAATTACTATGATGATGAACACCTATAAATATCAAAGGGATTAAAACAATGGAAATAACAATTGGGGCAGAAATAAAAGCACCAAAAACATCCATTGTAATTCTTGAATATGATTAGCACGTGCTTCATGGTCGTTACGGTTTTTAGCAATTTTAATTAAACTAATAATTGATTATCATCCAACTCGATAGACATATTCCGGAACTAATTTTTGTATGTCGTTATCGTAAGATAACGACATAAACTATCCCTTAGTTGAAATTGTAAATATTTTCCATAAAATTCAAATTTAATGTGTTAATATTATTATTACTATTTTATGAAATTTGGGTGCTAAATTTATGAAAAAACAAAAAAAGACCAGCATTACAGCCTGAGGTTTTATTATGTCAGTGTTAGGTGTTGCCGTTGGTTTAGGTGGAATTTGAGGATTTCCTACACAAATGAATAAACACGGCGGGATGTTTTTAATCCCATTTTTCATTGCCTTAATAGTTTGTGCGTTACCAATTTTATTAATTGAAATTAATTTAGGTAATAAATATCGAAAAAATCATGTTGATATTTTTACTGACTTAGCTAAAGTTCCAGGCACATTCTTTGGTTTTTTACAAACAGCTGTCGTGTGATTAATGAGTGTTTTTTATAGTGTTTTAGTTGCTTGATCACTATTGGCATTGGTCATGGCTTTTCTACCAGGTTTAAATCAAAACGGTTTTTTCTTAGACAAACTAATTGGACAAACTAATAGCACTCCGCAAAATTTCAGTCAACTAGGAAATATTAGTCCTTGGGTTTTAATCAGTTTAATTGTCGTGTGAGTACTAACAGGAATCATCTTATTAGGCGGAGTAGTAAAAGGAATTGATTTAGCTAATAAGATTTTTATTCCTGGACTGTTTGTGATGATTGCCTTAATGATGATTTATGTTTTACTTTAATTTTTCAAGTATTTCCTCAAATTTTTGCTATCATTACCCAGCAAACAGGCTTATCATTCTTGAGTCATATGCTAGCAGTTTTCTTTTTCTTGTCAGTGTTCTTTGCTGGTATATCTTCGTTAATTGCCATGGCCGAAACTGTAGTTAATCCATTAATTAGCAAATATCAAATTAAGCGTTATCAAGCATTACTATTAACAATAATTAGTGGATTTGCAATGGGAATTATTTTCTGTTTTAACAACAGTGGTTCGTTAATTGATGGTTTAGCCACGTGAGTTGCTGGGATTTGACAAATGATAATCGGTATCTTTGAATTAGTTGGTGCCATTCTAATTTGAAAATGTTATGATGAACTTGCTGAATTTAATAACAAATATTCTGCTATAAAATGACATAAATGATTTAAATACTTATGTTTAATTGTCATTCCATTAATTATTTTAATTAATTTAGTTTTCGCTTTCTATAAATTATTTAATGATATTACTAGTAATCCATTTGTCTTTTTATTTTTAACCATTGGTGTAACGATGGGAGCAGTTAGTGTCTTATTATAATAATATTAAAAAAACTATTGTTAAGCTCAATAATAAAACCTTGAAAAGGAGAGATAACTTAGAAAATAGTAATCTCATTGAAAGATAATTAAACTCAATAATTAGTTTTTGTATTACAAAGGTTTGATTTATCAAGGTTAAGTTCTAAATCTTGTATAAATTTAAAAAAATAAGAAAAAAGAGTCATGTAAATCCTTTTTATAGTAATTCCAAATGCGAAACTTTAATAGTTAGTATTCAAAAAATAAATTTTAAAGTTTCGGAATATGTTTAATTTATAATTATTAATATTTTTTAAAATTTTAAAAAATATTAATAATAGTTATTGCAATAGTTGTTGAACAAATATATAATATCTCTGTTGTCTCTTTTCGGGGCTATAGCTCAGTTGGTCAGAGCGCACGCTTGATAAGCGTGAGGTCGATGGTTCAAGTCCATTTAGCCCCACCATTAATTTAAAAACAACTTTATTAAATAAACATACCAGTTTATTTTTTTTATAATCAAATTTAATTTTATAGTTGAAAATAACTATTTTATGGAATTTTACACTTTACTGATTTAACGTATTTTTTAGTACTATAAGAGTTAAAAAAGTATGAAATTTTATAAATATTGTTATTTTTTATATAATATTCATAAAACGTAGAATTCCGTTATTTTAAGTTATAATATAACTATTGTGAAAAAACTTATTACAAATATTTTTGTTCTATCTGAGTTAAAACATATTGATATTGATTTGACTATTGCAGACTACATTTAAGTTTAAGTAACATTGAGGAGGAATAAGATGGAAGAAAAAAATCAAGTAGTTGCTACTGATACTAAAAATTCACGTATTAAAAACTTTTTTAGTCGTTATAACCGCAGTATATTAGTTAACCCTGAAGATGTTAAATATGCTATTTTAATTCGTGATTTTAGTAAAATCTTTAAAAAGTTTAAAGCTGTTGACAATGCTATTATTAAAGTTAAAAAAGGAACTATTCACGGTTTTATTGGTCCCAATGGTTCAGGTAAAAGACTACTACTATTAAGTGTTTAGTTAGTGCCATGGTGGAAACAAAAGGTGACTTGATTGTCCATGGTAAACGTTCATGAACAGTTGAAGCTAAAAAACAAATAGGATATATTCCTGAAGCTGCCAGGTTTCCCAAACGAATTACTACTTATGACTATTTAGTATCGATGGGTCAAATTAGTGGTTTAACTTATAAAATGGTCAAAACAAAAACAGAAGAAATTTTGAAGGGATTAGATTTATGGAAATTTAAAAAGCGTAATCCTAATGCTTATTCTTCAGGAATGAAGAAAAAAGTATTATTAGCACAATCATTACTTAATAATCCTGATGTTCTAATTTTAGATGAACCTGCTGCTAACTTAGATCCAACAGCTAGAACAGAGTTATTTAATGATTTAAAAAAATTACGTGACCAAGGAAAAACTATTTTTTTTCTTCTCATATTTTATTTGAGTTGCAACATCTAACTGATGAAGTTACTGTTTTAAACTATAGTAAGGTTGTTTATAGTGGGACTGTTAACAAGAGTGACAGCATGTACGAAATAAGCACTACTAGTAGTAATTGATAAGTTAATGAAAATATTGTTAGATAATAAATTTCACACTGAAGTTCATGAACAGCGCTTGCTAGTAAATATTGAAACCGAAGCTGAAGTTGCTAAAGTCTTAGAACTTGCTATTAATGCTCATATTACTATTACTTATTTAAAATCATATACCGTTGATTTACAAACAATGTATGAACGCATTGTTATTGAAGCTAAACAAAATAGTCAGAAAGGAGGTAAATAGAGATCCCGATATTTCGTTATACGTTTAAGAAAATGTTGTTAACGCCATCAACTTGAATTATTCTTGTGATGACTATTGCTTTTTTAGCACTTTTTAATTCATTACCATTGAGATCATTTAGTAACCTTATCGAGTCTCCTTCAATTGAAGGAGTGTTAAGTATTTATTTACCTCTTTGAAAGATGTTTGTATTTCAAATGTTTTTAGGTTTAATGCTTTTTATATTTATTGCTGTTAAGAGGCAACACAAGTATTTCGTGATGAAATTGATGATGGAACATTATTAATTTTAGTATCAAAACCAGTTAGTAGAACTAGAATTTGAACAGAAAAATTATTTGCTTTACAAACTATGATACTTTTATTTATGTTCTTATCGATTTTTGTTTCTAGTATTTTTATTGCCATTCCTGGTATTGGTTCAGAGGTGCTATTTATGGTAAAATGTTTCCTTACATGTGAATTTTATTTGGTGTGGGAATTATTTTTGATTTAATTATTTCATCAATTGCTATTTTACTATCATTAGTAATGAATGCCAAAGCTATTATTGCTACTATGATTGGTTTTGCAGCATTATTGCAAATATTATCATCATCTTTACTTATGAACCAAATATCTGCTCCAACCCGTGAATATATGCAAGCTTCACAAGCTGCTACTGTCTATAGCACACTGCTAAAAGTAAACTTAGTTCTTCAGATTTAACATGATTAGATAGTTATATTGCTGATCCTACTACTATTAATGCAATTCAAGCAGATCTTAATGCTATTTATACTCAATATATCCATGGTGTAGTTTATCCTGCTGAATACAATTATAAGTTAGAACAAGAGTTTGTTACTAAAATAGTTAAAGGTGAAGAACCACCAACGGGGGGGTATTGATATTGATTTAACTAAACATATTCTTGCTGTTGCTAATGTTTTCCGTCAATGAAATCAACAAAGTTTTAGTGAATTATTAACCGGTCAACGTGTAGGACCAAAAAAACCTTTTGATGGTTCTTCTAATGTTGGTAAAAATATAAGTTGATTACTCAGTTAAACATATGATTGATGGTCTTAATAAAACAATTACGCAAAAAGAATATGAAATTTCTAATAGCCAATTGTTAAAAACTAAAGCGCTACGTTACTTAAACATTTTTTATCATTTGGGATATATTTGAGATGGTATCTCAACATCAGATGGTGGGCGCTTTATTGCATCTGAAAAATATATTAGCAATTATGATCCTTACTTATTTAGTTGAAAGAAAAACGCAAGTGGTGAATATCAAGTAGATACAAGTAAGAAAGCTGATAGTAAAATTATTAGTTTTACTGCTGACTTGACTGTTTACCTTATTATTGGATTAATCTTGTTTGGTTTATCATGATTTGTTTTTAACCGCAAAGACTTTGCATAAACTACCAATAATTATTATTTAATATTTAAAACCAACATCAGAAACTGTTGGTTTTTTTACTTTATCTATATTCTAATTTTTCTTAATGAAATCATGTATTATTAATAATAAAGCTTATTTATGAGGGTGAAAAAATGAAACATATTGGATTTAAAATTAGCAATAAATCACAATCTCATAAATTTAGCAGTTTTTTTGCTACTAAAAAATGATACTTATTAGCATTAATGGTTATTATCCCTGCTGTTTTACAACAAATATTATCAGCATCTATGAACTTATTAGATAATATTATGGTTGGTAATTTAAGTGATAGGTTTATTTCTGATTTAAATCCCATGAATGATCATATTAAAAATATTTTTACTGAATTAGGGTTATGGCAGAATAGAGATTGATGAGTTAATAATGGGTTAGAACATTTTTTTCAATTACATTATTCAGCAGCTCAAATTGCCGTATCAGGGGTCACAGGTTCTAATCAAATTTTTGTTATTATCTTTGCCATCATGGGTGGTTTTATTAATGCAGTGGGTATCTTTGGCGCTCAGTTTTATGGTGCTGGTCGATATGGGCCCTTACGACAAACAGTACGAATGAAAATTATTTTTGGTTTCTTAGTTGGGACATTAGTTATTATTTTATCTTATACGATTGGAACTTATTTAATTTCTTATACAACAAGTCCCTTAACTGCTTTGGAGAAGTTTAATGAATTGTGTAATGCTAAAGGTTTGAATAACAATGACATTGAACGTTTAAAAAGTATTCTTGACTATAATAATCCATATGCTGCAAATGATATTACTAACTTTATAAATGCTAAGGGTATTGCCAAAGATGATGTGCAATTTACGCAAATTATTTTACGTTACTATGAATATCGTTCTGCACAATTAGCTACTATTCAAGGAGTTAGTTATAATCAATGAATTGTTTTTTCTTATCCATTGTTAGGGATTAACTTCGCTTTTGTTTCAGTGTTTCGTGAAACCAAACGTGGTTACATTCCGTTATTGTTAACATTCGTATCAGTAATTATTAACTTTTTATTAAACTTAATTTTAATTAATGGTTTAGGTGCTTTTGATGGAATTGGAGCTAGAGGTTCAGCAGTAGCAACATTAACGGCACGGATTGTTCAGTTGGCATTAATTAGTGGTTTTGTTATGTGGAAGAAGTATGAATTTCAACCTAAGATTTTAAAAATGTTTAAAATTAGACGTGATTTATTTAAAAAGATTTTAATTAAAGCATGACCATTAATGTTGAATGATTTATCATTTGCTGTTGCTTCAACGATGATTATTCGTTTAATTTCACAATGAAGTTTTGACGCATTAAGTGGTTCAGCCATTGCCTCAACAATTAATACGATGTTTTATACGCTTTATATTGGATTTGGTATTGCCTCCTCGGTGCTGATTGCTAATCGGTTGGGAACTAATGATATAGTTGGTGCTAAATATAACGCAAAACATTTAATTCGATTAGGATTTATGGTGTCATTAGGATTTGCTGGTTTACTGGTGCTTTCTTCATTCTTTTTACCACAATTATTATTTAGCGCTACGAGTGAAGCTTTACGAATTTCTAGTTGAATGATGCGGATTGATGCTATGGTGTTTAGCGCATATACTATTCTATATACTTGTATTTATGCATTCAGAGCGGGAGGATTAGGAATTACAGTATTATTAGTAGACAGTTGCTTTACTTGAATTTTTACAGTTTTAGTTTTAGTTTTACAAGTAAAATATAGTCCTTTAGATATTATTTTTATTTATGGAATTATGCGTACTGCTGATGTGGTGAAAATGATATTAGTATGATTTATTTATCATTATGGAAAATGAGCACGGAACTTAGCTGGTAATATGAATAAACCATATCCCGAAGCACCACCACCAATGATTATTGCTGCTAGTGAACAAGGAAAATCTAAAGATAAAGTGAAGATTGCTAACTTTTAATTAAAAAACGTTATTAGAAGGGTTATCTTCGATGTTGAAAAATTTCAAATTAAACATTCTGTCATTTTTGTAAAAACATGCCTTATAACACTTATGTGAATAACTATTGCAGAAATTATGTAAAATAATGCATATAAGGGGGTATTAAAATATGAGAAAAATACTAAGTATTTTAGGAGCAACTTTTTTAAGCATAACAACCAGTGCTGGTGTTGCGGCATGTGATAAAAGAGAAAAACCAATCTCACTAGCAACAAAAATTGATATTTCAAATAAAATTCCAAGTATTGTAAATTTAGGTCAACTTGTAACAAAAAATGTAGCTGTATTTAAAATTGAATTACAAAAGCAGTTAAGAAATTTAAATGAATTAAAAACAATTCAAACTACTGATTTTGCTATTTACAAAGCTGGTAAATATATAGTTGATTTACAAACTTGAGATATTTTTCATAATTCTTCATTAGATATTAAAATTATTGCTAACGGTAATCACTTTGTTGGTACTGCAAACAATATTAGAGTTAACTACAGTTAGTAACTGTTTAATATTCTATTAGTTAAATGCTTAACTAAAAGTGGTAAAATATAAACTTATAATATTCTTTTGATACTTGCTTATTTTTTTAAAACAATTTTAGTGTTATTATATGCGTTTCTCTATTAAATTTTCAATAATCTTTTTAGTTTATAACTAAAGTCATAGTACATTATAAAGTGTTAATTATATTAATAATTAAAACTAATAAGTTTATTTAATCATTAAAATTCGCTTAAAATTCATTCTATACATGTTGTCTTATAGAAAAAATTAGCCCATCACTACTTCTCTACAAAATCAAAGACAATTTCCTTTTTTAAGTCATAACCATCTTATAGCATTTTTTATGATAAAATTTATTATATAAAGTTGTAGATGTTATGGGGTTTTAATATGGAAAAACAAACTATTAGGCAACAAAATAATACTAATGACATAAAACCAACTACTGAAGTTGTTACAACAGTGGTTAGAAATAATATTAAAGGTTTTATTCGCGGTGGTATCATTATTAGTTCAGCATTAATTAGTATTACCTTTATTATTAGTTGAATATTATGACTAACGCTTTTTCGAAACGATATTAATGAGATAATTGCTGTTGTTAATGCAGTAATTACTAAGAATGGTATTACCTTTAATCTTACCTTTCAAACTTTAACTATTGCTACTTTAAGTTTTGCAATTGTCACATTAGGAGTTACTACTTTTCCTTTCATATTTTTAAAAAAGAAAAGTATAATTACATTAATTTTAGGAATTTTGATGCTAGTAATTTCGGTATTATTAATTACTGTTACTACTTCATTTGGCATTTTTGTCTATTGTAATTTTCACAACTATGTTATTAGTAAAAATAGTATCGTTGATATTTTGTTTTTTGCTATTCCTATAGGTTTGGAAATGCTTTATTGTGTCGTTTTAGTGTTGTTTTGCACATTACTAATTTTTACGAGTTTTAAAAATAAAAAAAAGATGTTTGAATTAGAAATTCCCGTTGTTAGCAAAACTAAGGAAAAAAATTCATTAGTTAGTCAAGGTATGTCACTTTTTTCAGAACCAAGTTCAGAATCAATATCATTTGTTGAACCAACTATAGATACCAATCAAATCACTAATGGTCAAACTTCACCAAATACTCCTGTTGGTCAACAAGGTATTAATATTGTTATTACTAATAACTCTTCTTTACCACAATCTCCCACTCAAACACCAGTTCCAGTTATTCCACTAGTCCCAAATACTCCTGTATTTAATCAGCAATCTCCCACTCAAACACCAGTTCCAACTCCACTAGTCTCAAATACTCCTTCTAATCGGCACTATCCCCAGTCAGAGCTAACGACAGGCGAAATGGTATGGTCTACTCAACAAATTGAAGACGTATGAAATAAAGGTGAAATTATTCCTAACTTTAATCCTTCACTCTACCGCAAAGATTATGGTGGTGCCTTAATATATAAGAATAGTTTTCTTAATCATGCTCGTTTAAACGATGATATTAAAAGTTTTAACTGAACTATTATTCATCAAAAACCACTATCATCTGGTGGTGCTAACAATATTAGCAATTTAGTACCTTTAAACAATACCAACGCTATTAGTAAAGCAAATAATTATCCTAAATGAAAAACAACTGTTACTTATAATGGTAAAGAAAATGTCTTTAAAGAAAAATCTTGAAAAGATAAAAAATAGACTTATTTCGTAACTAAAATAGGTATCTGGTTAGTTAAGCTGAATAAATATTTTAGTCTTTACCACCAAAAGTAACCATTAATTAACTTAAATTATTACTATATATCATTAAATTTTCTAGTTTATTATTACTAATATCTTGATAAATTGATATATTAGTTTGTTTATACAAATAACAAGCCCAGTAATATCAAATTAAATCTTGATAAGCCATTCATTTTTTAACGATTGTTATTTGCTCATCAGTTAAATTGAAGCACGCAAATCAAATATTAACATCAGTATCATTAGTTAATGTTTCAGAAGCAAAAGAAGCAATATCAAATAATGGATCATTCCAACAAGCAAAATCTCAATCAATAATATACCATTGATTATTATTTTTTACAAAATTATTAATACTTAAATCATTATGGCATAATACTAACTTTTCTGGTTGGTAAGTTGTAATTCAAGTAGTAATACTTGTTTTAATTTTAGTTAAATCAACTGTACAAGTAACTAAATCACAATAAGATTTTAATTGTTCTAAACCATTTCACGTAATAATATTTAAATTGTTATCATAGTTAATTTTATGTAATTGTTTTACTAAATTAGATAAAGTAGTTAATATTTCGTCATAAATTGGCTGTTCTACTAAAGTTATTAAATCATGATAGTAGGGCATTAATGTTAGTAATCTATTATTTTGAATATTAATTTCAATAATTGGTAATGTAAATTTTTGTCATTGGATTAATCGGACAACTTTAATTTGATTTTCTGTATTTAAAAATGGTTGCTTAATATTTTTACTTTGTTTTAAAAAATATTGTTGATTAACTAAGAATAAATCATTAGTTAGTCCTTTATTCATTAATTGTTCACATTGGAGGGGTGACTTTATAGTTTTAAATTTCATGTGATTCACCTTTTCAATTTATTTGTATCTATCTCAATAAAATTATACAATTTATTTAATTAAATTATTGAAAGTAGTGAGATAATGTTAGAAAAAGGTTATGTTCATATTTACAAAGGTAAAGGCAAGACAACAATCCTTAATGGAATGGTTGTGCGTGCGCTTGGTAATAAACTCAATGTTATAGTTACTTGCGATTTTTAAAGAATCGTCCGTCGGGCAAAATTGCCTTTTTTAAAAGTAATACTAAAGTTAAAATTGAAAGTTTTTATGAATCATCACAAAAATTTTTTTGAGAAATGGATGAGAAAGAAAAAACTATTTTAAAACAAGAAACTAATGAAGGACTACAACGCTTAGCAATTTTAAGTCAAAGTGATATTATTGATTTAATTGTTGTTGACGAAATCTTAGGATGCATTCAAAATAATTTAATTAAAGAGCAAGATTTAATTAAAATTTTAAAAAATAAAAAACCAAATATTGAAATTGCCATATCAGGACGATATGCTTCATTTGCTTTAGAACAAGTTGCTGATTTAATTAGTGAAGTTAAACCAATTAAACATTACTTTGAACAAGGTCAAATTGCACGGGAAGGAATTGATTATTAATGATTACTAAAACATTATGATTTGCTTCAAACAATCCAGGCAAAATTATGGAATTAAAAGCTATGTTAGCACCATATGGGTATGAAATTAAATCAATTTTAGATCTTAGGTCACCAATTGAAATTAATGAAACAGGGAGTTCATTTTCCGAGAATGCTGTTTTAAAAGCAAAAACTTTAGCACGGTTAGTTAATACTCCTGTAATTGGCGATGATTCAGGATTGGAAATTTTATCATTAAATAATTTTCCTGGTATTCATTCAGCACGTTGAAAAGGCAGTATGTCTTATCATGAAGCTATGGTTGATATTTTAGAACAAATGAAAGGCCATAGTGACCGTAGTGCCATGTTTATTTCAGCAATTGCTTATGTTGATTTAAATCATAGTATTAGCAAAACTTTTATTGGTAAATTGGAAGGTGAAATTACAACAGAAATTAAAGGTAATTATGGTTTTGGGTATGATCAAATCTTTTATATTCCATCACAACATACCACATTAGGAGAAATGACGTTAGAAGATAAAAATAAGATTTCTCATCGTTATTCAGCGCTTAGTCAATTGTTAAAGTTTTTAGAAACATTAAAATAAATTATAAATAGAAAAAGATGGGTTACCCATCTTTTTTAATACTAATGCTAAACTTGTAGTTATTTATGTTTTATAATTTGTCTAATAAATTCCCACTTATTAAAGCTGTAAATTTATCAAAAAATTGTTTTTGATTACTAATATTTTTTGAATCTCAACCAACACCAACAGTTAATAAATGTCCTTTACTTACAATAAAGATAATTGGTAATGATGTAAATTTACGTTTCTTATCAGTGCCAGGGTAAGTAGGAACAACAGTTGTAGCAGAGTCTGTAACAGGTTCTGTGTAGTTGGCATCTGTTTTGTGATCAATTAATCAATGGTAGATATTTTTTTGTCAACTAATAGAAGAATCATTTCAAAAATCATCAGCTGATGTCTTACTTTCATCAGCAAACGGTCCTCTTTCAAACGTTAGAATATTAATTTTAGTATTATCTTTATCTAAAGCGGGTTTTACACGGTCTGACTCTAGATATGCTTCTCACTGACTTTTACCACCTGTTAGAGGTATTGCCTGCATAGTAGTTAATCCATCAGTAAGTGCTTTTTCATCGGTATTACTTTTAATACCAAGTACACCAAAAAAAGTTTCATTGTTATTAACATAACTTTTAAAATCTTGAAATTTTGAATCATCACTACAAGCGACAACTTGTAAAGTTGTTGTGCTGCCTAGTACTATAGCAGCCATTAATCCTAGTATTTTACGCATTTAATTTTCACACCTTCAATATTATGTTTTAGCATTTAAGCATAAACAAATAATATATAATAAAATATAACGTATTAAGTATACTATGTTATAATCTTAATAACAATAAAAAAATACAAAGGAGCAAAAAATTTTCTATATGGAAAGTAATTGGTACATTTATACAATCATATTAGTAATTCTATTATTTTTAAGTAGTTTCTATTCATCAGCAGAAACTTCTTTAACCTCATTAAACGTTATTAGAATTAAATCAATTGGTAAATTACGTAGCAAAAAAAATCATCGTGCTAATACTGTTTTTAAATTAGTAAAAAATTATAATACAACTTTAACAACTATTTTAATTGGTAATACATTAATTAATGTTGCCATTGGTACTTTAAGTACAATTTTATTTATTGATAGTTTAAATTTACCAACTTATGGGCCATTAATTTCAACTTTAGTTTCTGCTACTGTCGTTTTAATTATTGGTGAAATTATTCCCAAAAGTGTTGCTAAATTACATCCTGAGGCAGTGGCGTTAAATTATGCTTATATTTTATATACACTGAATATTATTTTTTATCCTTTTACTTTTATCTTTAAATTATTTCAAATTAAAAGTAAAAAACCAACTAGTTCAGAACAAGAATTAATTGAATTAATTTCAATTATTGAACGAGAAGGAGTAATTGAAAAAGCAGAACGCGATTTAATTGAATCAGCAATTAAATTTGATGAAAAATCTGTGTTTCAAGCTATGCATCCCAAAAGTAAAATCAAATATATTTATGATGATACTCTTCCTAAAACAATTAAACAACTGTATCTAGAAGAAAAGTACAGTCGCATTCCAGTTATAGATCGTAATAATGATAATGTAATTGGAATTTTGAATATTAAAGAATTTATTATTAACATGTTAGAAAATGAAAATCCTGATTTATTAAAATTAATGTTACCACCCATTTTTATTTCAAAACGTGCAAAGTTAAATGAAGCATTGGAATTACTGCAAAGTGAAAGAATGCACTTAGCTATTGTGTGTAATAATAAAGAAAAGAAAGATTTTAGCGGAATTATTACCTTAGAAGATATTCTTGAAGAATTAGTTGGTGAAATTTATGATGAAACTGATGAAATTGGTTTAATTCAAGAAGTTGGAACCCATAAGTTTCGTGTTGACGGTTCATCAAAATTAGAAGTATTGTTCAAACGTTATTTAAAGAAAAAACCACCTAATAGCAATAATCAAACTGTCCAAGAATGATATATGATGAAAACTAAAGAAAAGAAAGTTCGAAAGAGTAGTCCTGTCTTTAAATTTCGTAACTTTTCATTTAAAGTAGTGAAAGTAAAAAAAGAATATGCTGTCTTTGAAGTAGAAATATTTACTAACAAAAAAATTAAAAATGAATGAGAATAAACGTTAGGTAAATTTTGTTATAATAAATATATAATTATTTTTAGAAAGAATGTGACCTTATGTTTGGAAAACATCAACATGAAACAGAAAAATCTGATTGTCTAAGATGTCAATATAATTCTTTAATTAAAGAAGGTAAAATTATTATTGATGGGTGAGATAAACAACCACCAACACCAGAAAGATTAGTTGAAATTCAACAAACATTAGCAAAATTACAATCTGAAATTGAAGAACATAAAAATGATGCTGAATTAAAGTTCTGTGCTGACCATCCTGAAATATTTGAATTCTTACCCATTGAATTATAAAAATAAGAATTAAGCAAGAATAAAAAGGGTTAGGAGTTGCCTATCCAATTAAAAACTTTTTTCTAAAGAGGAGTTTCAACTCTAAGTTGAAACATGAATTTTTGTACTGTCAAATCATCATGCCTGACCTGTCTCATCTTTAAAAATTCCGGTTGTGTTTGAAAATTTAAAAAAACTAGAAATTTCTTTTCCCAATTTGCTAAATACAGGTATTGATGGGGTATTACTACTATCAACACAACATGCTGTGGCATTTAATGGAACTGGCGTTGTAAGTGTTGAGATTGTTAGTAATGATAGCAGTTTTTTCATAATTTGTTATCTCCTTTGTATAATGGCATGCTTTAGTGACACATTCAATATTTATAACTATATATAGTATAAATATATAATGATAAATATGATAAATTAGCCAAATAATAACCTGATTGTGTTCTTGATTTAACCAGAAAAATAGAACTTATGAATGAAGTAAAGGAAAATTTAGTAATCTTGTAGAAAGGTGAATAGTTTATAATATTCTGTAAATTTAGGAAAGATAACAAAAATTAAGAGTTGGTGGTCATTTTGAAATATTTCAATTTTTATACACTATTAAAATCTTTAATGATATAATTAGATTACAAATGCATAGTTAAGTTAAGACACTCATCTAGTTCTAGTTAACCCTAAATGCAATACGACCAAAATAATTTTTAAAAATATGGTAAAAGGGTAAAGCTTGTTTTAATTTTAAAATATTTAAAAATTTTAACATTGAAGGGATTTGAGTTGAAACATATTGATATTGATTTGGATATTGCCGATTACACTTAAGCTCAAGTAACATTGAGGAGTTTATTGAGGGTGGACTTTCGATTGCTGAAATTGCAGCTATGATTAGTGTGAAGCATGTCCACCATTAGCACCCGCAGCACTTGCCATTGCTGCAGTAATAACAGCAAATGCATTTTAAAAGCATATGACCATGGTCGTGGTGCTTGAATGGAATTGTATTTATTTACTATTCCGACATTAAAATTTGGAAGTAATTAAGAAGTTAAGAAAGTGTTTAAGTCTTTTTTTGAAAATCTTAAAATTGATCCATTATGAAAAAACACAATAAAAGTAGGTTTAATATTTTATTTTATCTTATATATTTGAATTTTAAGTTTTATAAAAAATGAATGATGAGATATTGACAAAAGTTTTATTATTTTTTCTATTTTTTCTTTTCAGTCAGTATTCATTTCTTATAGCTTGAGTGTTTTTGTCCTTAATAGTAATGAAAATCAACAAAAAAAATATCGTTTTTTATGATTATTTTTGTTTTTACTTGCCCTAAATCCTATTGGTTTCATTGGTATTTTAATGTTAGTTGATGAACAAAAATGAAAAAGCAAACATAATATTGTTGAAATCCAAGAAAACACAACTATGATTAAAACTGAAAAATGATTTTTGTTTTGAGCATTATATAGTTCTATTGGAATGATGATTTTTATTATTTTTATACCTATTTCTATTTTAAATATTATAAAAATAATAAGAAATTGAAAAAATGACTTAATTGAAATTAAGGAATTAAAAAAAAGGCATTATTTTAGTAGTGACCTAACTTTAATTATTACAAGTAAATTTGCTTTTTAAAGTTAAAAAATAAACAACAGGAATTTAGTTGTGTTGCACTTCGTTTTACAATTCGGGGTTGCTGTTGACAATGTTTTTGTTATTCTTAAAAAATTTAAAGTGATTTCTGAAAAATATCGTAATCAAAGAAAACATTTTGCTTTAAGATTTAATTTAATAACAGCAATTTATAATTTAGAAATTATTTAAAGTTAGTTCTGCAAAGAACTATTAGATTCAGAAACCAAATATTTAAATTAACAAACTGATGTTCTTTATTGCCCCCCCTATATTAAATTTTTATTTCATTTTCTTCATTTAAACTTAAAAAATTTGATAAATGGTCACCAACACCACCTTCATCATTAGTTTTTTTAGTAATGTCATTAGCAATACTTTTAATAACGATATTACCATTCTTCATAGTCACACCATAACCAACAGTCATTAACATTTCTATATCGTTGATTTCATCTCCATAAGCAACGACATCCCTAATATCAATATTGTAGTATTGTGCTAAGATACGCGCAGTCATCCCCTTATTAATAAACTTACTTGAGATTTCAAAAATTAAACTACCATTATCATAACGTGTTCATGTATTAACTTTAATTGCATTAGAATATTTTTCAAGTACTCGGTATACTTCATCAAGATTAGTCTCATCTTTAAATTGAATTAAGATAGCATTAGCACTACCCTTTCAATCTCTAATTAATTTACTAATCGTAAAGGTATCATTTTCAATAGTATCTAAATGGAAATAAGTTTCAAAGAAATCATCTTTTTTTCAACATACCGCTTTATTATAATATTCAATAACTGAATTTTCAATTTGGTTATAGATATATGATTCATTTAAAATACTTTTAACAATACTCTCGGAAATAGGAAATACTAATCGTTTGAATTGTTTAACTTTCGGGTCATGAATGTGGCCACCATTAAAGTTACATAATAAAGTATTAAGACCTAGTTCACGATAAAACTTAATTGATCCACGATATGGTCTTCCTGTCACAATACAAACAATATGTCCTTGTTTTGTAGCTTGTAATAAAGCTTTTTTAGTATTGGGATGGATTTCTCTTCCTCCACTTTTTAATATTGTTCCATCAAGGTCACATAAGATTAAATGTTTTTGATCCATATTACGACGTTGGATTGCCATGTTATTTCCTCCTATTTTTTATTTTTACTGACTAAATAATTAAGACCAATCGTATCTTGGACTAAGGTTAATTTTTGGTTAGCAATCTGATTAGCAATTTTAGCTCCTTGTTCTAAAAATTCTGTTAATTGAAATGATTTTATATTAACTAGTTCATCATGTTTTTTTTGCATAGGTGTTAATAAACCATTAACTACTTTAATAACTTCTGATTTTAAAAATCCATAGTTTTGATTAGCAAAATATTTTTCGCAAGTTTTCATGTCTTGCTTGGTAATACTAGCATAAATACTTAATAGGTTACTGACACCAGGTTTATTTTCAATGTCGTATTTAATAATATCTTCGCAATCGGTAACAGCCTTTTTAATTTTATTTGTTACTTCTGTTTCACTGTCATTTAGAAATATAACATTTTTAATATTTTCATCTGACTTTGACATTTTTTTAGTAGGTTCTTGTAAACTCATAATTTTTTGTGCTTGTTTGTCAAAAATTGCTTCTGGGATTTTGAATAATTTAGTTTTATGGAGATTATTCATTCTTGTAGCAAGTGTTCTAGTTAATTCTAAATGTTGAGTTTGGTCAACACCAACCGGAACGAAATCAGCATCGTATAATAAAATATCAGCAGCCATTAATGTTGGATACACAAGAATTCCAGAAGGAATACTTAAAGTTTTATTTTGATTAGTAGCTTTTTGACTTTTATCTTTGAATTGTGTCATCCGTTCTAACTCGCCTAAATAACTATGACATAGTAAAATATAACCTAGTTGCGTATGAGCTAAAACATCAGATTGGATAAAGATGTGTGATTTAGTAGGATTAATACCAGCAGCAAAATATCATGCGGCAATGTCTCTAATGTTTTCTCGTAATGTTTGTGGATTAATGGGCAGTGTTAAACCATGTAAATTGGCAACAAAAATTAAAAGTTGGTGGTCATCTTGAAGTTTTAAAAAATTATTAATTGCACCTAAGTAGTTACCTAGAGTTAGTTTTCCAGTACTAGTTATTCCTGATATAACACGAGCCATGTGGGCATTCCTCCTAATTGTTTTTAATTATTATAATTATCAACGATATAATTAAATAATTCAATTAATTATCTTATTTAATTATAAAAAATTTATATTCTAAACCAAATAAAATGCTTATGAGAGGGTCACCTTACTAAGTTTTATCCAACTTAGAGGTGACCCTCTCATGTAGCTCTAATAAGTTTAATATCGATATTTTTTGACAATAATTAATGAATCATAGTCATAAGATTACTACAAAGGTAAATTCCTGAGTAGAAACTATACGTTGACAAAGAAGAATATGATATAATATAAAAATGAAGGATAAAATGAAAAGGTCTTTCATGTGCTTTATTTAACATTTTTTAAATAAAGATTATAAGTTAAGTGGCAGTGTCAAGGAATATATTAGTATTATTTTTGTTAAGCAATATAAGTTAGCTATAAAATATTGGTATATTAAAGTTGATATTGGTAGGGTATTAATGAAGAAGAGGAAGAGAAAAGGGGTTCTTGCCATGATTAAAATATACGTTTCTCCAAGTTGTTTATCGTCAAAAAAAGTTATTCAATTTTTTGAAAAACATAAAATTCCATATATTAAACGTAACATAATTAATAACCCATTAACAGACACTGAAATTAAATTATTGTTAAGATTTGTACCTAATGGTGTCGGAGATATTATTTCAACAAGAGCAAAATTTATTAAAACACATGCTATTAATATTGAAAAATTAACAATGTTACAAGTGTTTGATTTAATTAAAACTTCTCCAACAGTTTTAAAACGTCCTATTATCGTACAAGAAAATAAACAAAGAATTCAAATTGGTTATAATGAAGATGAAATTGAATTATTTCTTCGCGGTTCTATTGAAAATGAATTTGAAGATTCTTGTGAGATATTTTAATTAAGTATTTAAAATGATTGGAATTGATTATGAAAAGTTATGAATTTATCATTATTGCTAATAAATACGAAAATTCACAAATTTTATCTGAAACTTTAAGGGCCAAACTTTTGGCCCTTAAAGCAATTGAGACTGATTCTAACCCACAAATTGTTTTTGTAATTGGTGGTGATGGGACATTTCTAAAAGCAGTTCATGATTATAATCATCTGTTAAAAAGAGTAAAATTTGTGATTTTTAAGTGTGGAAATTTAGGATTTTATGAAAACTTTAACCACACCCAAATTGATGATGTTCTAACTTGAATTGCTAACAATGACAAAAATTTAAAAATAAATCCCTTGTCATTGTTAGAAATAACGGTTAATAATCAAACCTTATATGCAATAAATGAAGTTAAATTTATTAATTTAACTACAACACTATCATGTCAAGTTTTAATTAATAACCAACTCTTTGAAAACTTCCGTGGTTCAGGAGTAGTTGTATCTACTAGAACAGGTTCAACAGGTTTAATGAAATCACTTGGTGGTGCAGTTGTACTATCCAATCATAAATTAATGCAATTTCATGAGATTGCTCCAGTTGCTAATAATAGTTATCGTAGTTTAAACTCGCCCTTAATTTTAGATGAAAAACATGAAATTACTTTAAAAATTAATAATCAAGTTGACAAAATATCAGATTTTGGTAAATTAATTGTTGATACTTTCGTTTTTAATGATAAACTAAATGATGAGATAACAATTAAATTATCAAGATTATCCTTACAAGTTTTAGAGTATAGTCCTAATCATTACTCATTACTTACTAAAGTTAAAAAAGCATTTATTCAAGATTAAAGTAGATGCTATAAAATACATTAAGGAAGTGTTTTATGATGCCAGCTTGACAAATTGCCTTATTAGTTTCTGCGTTATTATTTGCTGTTGTTAGCATTGGTATTTGAATTTGAAATGTTAATACTTCTAAAAAATTACGTAATCAAACTAATGTTAAAGGTAAAATTAATAATAAACCACAAAAATTTCCATTTAAATTAGAAAATTTTATTTTATATTTAGGTGGGATTGAAAATATTAAAGAAACATCAGCCTCTGCTAATAAAATTAAAATTTCAATTATTGAACATACCAAAATTGATTTTAATAATTTAAAAAAGATTAAAAATCGTGGTATCTTAGATCAAAGCGAAGCTGTTAGTTTAGTATTAGGTAGTTATTGTTACAACTTAAGCAGTGCTATTAATGAATTAATTAAATTAAATAACGAAAAGTAGTTTATTTACGATAGTAACCATAAACTCCGTTTTTTAATACATAAGCATTAGGATAACCTTGCTCACGTAAGCTAATAGCTGCTGCTGTTGAGCGATGTCCTGCATTGCAAATAGTGATAATGTTCATATTTTTATCATCAGTGTTTGTAATTTTTTTAAGAACTTGATATTCACCAACATCACGAACATCAATTAGTAGTGCTCCTACTTTCATTTTGTCAAATTCTTTATTTGATAGTTCCACTTTGGTGTTAGGTGATGGCTGTTTATTTTTCAGCATAATTTATCATCTCCTTAAATAAATTTGATTTATACCTAATTTTAACATGTTATTATGCTATAATGCTGATGTATTGTGACAAAAAAGGAAGTTAAGGAGTAAAAATATGTCAAAACAAAAATTTAATTTGACAGTTGGTCAATATGATTTAACTGTTGTTCTGGGGACTATGGCTAATTTAGCAGAAAAATCAGTAAAAATTAGTTATGGTGATACTGTAGTTTTAACTACCGTTGCTTATAATGAACATCTTAATAATCAGGATTTTTTTCCATTACAAATTGTATTTCAAGAAAAACTATATTCGGTTGGAAAAATTCCTGGTGGATTTCTAAAACGAGAAGGTCGCCCTAGTGAATATGCGACACTATGTGCAAGATTAATTGACCGTTCAATTCGTCCCTTGTTTCCTAACGGTTTTGTTAATGAAGTACAAGTAGTAAATAATGTTTTTGCTTTAGATGACAACTGTGATGTTCGTATTAATGCTGCCTTTGGAACATCATTAGCATTATCTTTAAGTAGTTTACCGTTCCAAGGACCAAGTGCAACAGTAGTAGTGGGAAAAATTAATGACCAATTAATCTTAAATCCTAGTCAAGAGCAATTGTTAGTTTCAGCAATGGAATTAATTGTTGGCGGAACCAAAGATGCGATTAATATGGTGGAAGCGGGATGTCATGACATTAGCGAAAAAGATATGATTAAAGCTTTAAAATTTGCCCATGATGAAATCATTAAATTAATTATTTTTCAAGAAACAATTATTAAAGCAATAACTCCTACTAAATTTGAACCAACATTAGTGTTAGTTCCTAATGTAATTAAAGAGTATGTTAAAACTCATTGTGCTACTGCCATTGCTAAAATTAGTACGACTGCTGATAAAAAAGTTCGTGGTAATTTAATTAAAGATTTATTAACAACAACTTTTGATAGTTTTAAAATTTCACAACCAGAATTCTTATTAACTACTAATGAAGCAACAGTAACTCATAACCTTCGTAAAAGCATTGAAGCATTATTACAAACAACAATGCGGGCAATGATTTTAAAAGAAAACAAACGAATTGATGGCAGAGGTCCTGATGAGATTAGAAAACTAACAAGTATGGTTGATATCTTACCTATTGTGCACGGTAGTGCAATGTTTAATCGTGGTGAAACACAAGTTCTTTCAATTTTAACGTTAGGTGCTTTAGCTGAACATCAAATTATTGATGGTTTAGGTAAAGAAGAGTACAAACGTTTTATTCATCATTATAATTTCCCACCATTTTCTGTTGGTGAAACAGGAAGAATGGGAGTGCCGTCACGGCGCGAAATTGGTCATGGTGCCCTTGGTGAAAAAGCATTATTACAAGTTATTCCGCAAGAAAAAGATTTTCCATACATGATTCGATTAGTATCAGAAGTTCTTGCATCTAATGGTTCAACATCACAAGCAGCGATTTGTGCTTCATCAATGGCATTGATGGCCGGTGGTGTTCCAACGAGAGCAGCGATTGCTGGAATTGCGATGGGATTAATTAAAGAAAATAAAGATTTCGTAGTACTAACAGATATTCAAGGTTTAGAAGATCATTTAGGTGATATGGACTTTAAAGTAGCTGGCACAAGTGAAGGAATTTGTGCACTACAAATGGATATTAAAATTGTAGGCATTGATTTTAACATTATTACGCAAGCTTTAGAAAAAGCTAGGATTGCTAGATTACAAGTGTTAGAAAACATGAATCAGGTTATTAAAGCACCGCGAACTATTTTAGCTGCAAATGCACCTAAAGTAATTATGAAACAAATTCCTGTTGATAAAATTCGTGATATTATTGGTTCTGGCGGTAAAGTTATTAATAAAATTATTGCTGATTGTGATAATGTTAAAATTGATATTGAAGATGATGGTCGTATTATACTGTATCATAATAACCAAAGTGTAATTAATAAAGCATTAAGTATTATTGAAAGTATTGTTTTTCCTGTGCAAATTGAAGTAGGCTCGACATTTGCTGCTAAAGTTGTGAAAATTGCTAAATTTGGTGCCTTTGTTAACTTAAAAGATAAGATTGATGGTTTAGTTCATATATCACAATTTTCAAAAATGTTTGATAAACGCATTAATGATTTAAATGACTTTGTTAAAATTAATGATATAATAAAAGTTCGGGTAGTTAAGGTTGAAGATAACGGTAAACTTAGTTTAGAAATTATTGGTTAGAGATAATTATTATGTGTTTAAAGATAAACTAGTAGTTGTTTTTCAATTTTTATAAAACAGTTTCAATATTTTAACTAATTTAATGTTAAAATATTATTATAAGTACAATGAAGAAAAATTATTTTTAATTTATCCATTATTGAGTATGAATTATAAAATTAAATGGGATAGTTAAAAATTAAAAAAGAAAGTAGAAAACTGGTGAAATAAATGGCAAAGATAAAAGTATTTGCACTGGGCGGTCTTGATGAACGTGGCAAGAATTTATATGTTGTAGAAGTAAATGAAAAAATATTTCTTTTTGATGCAGGAATTAGACTACCAGAACGAGAAATCTTAGGAATTGATATTATTATTCCTGATTATACTTATTTAAAAGAAAATAAACAACGTATTCAAGGAATTTTTATTTCAAAACCATCAGATGACACCTTTGGTGCTTTACCTTATTTATTAAAAGATTTTAATAAAGATAAAAGTAATCATAAAGTTCCTATTTTTGCTAGCAAATTGACTGACTTCATGATTAGACAAAAATTAGAACGTTTTCGTTTTATTAATCAAAATGAAATTAGTATTAAAAGTATTCAACCAAATGAAAAAATGAATTTCGGTAATGTTAGTGTTGAAACTTTCAAAACCACAACTTCAATTCCTGGCAGTTTAGGATTTGTACTAACTGTTAATAATGAAGAAAAAAATCAATCAGCAGAACGAATTGTTTATACAGGAGATTATATTTTTGATGGTGAATACCGCAATGATTTTGCTACTGATATTCCCCATTTAGCAAGCGTCGCTAAAAATGATGTCTTGTTATTAATTAGTGAAGCATCATGTGCTGTCAGAAAAAACTTTACAGCTCCTAATCATAAAATTCAAAAAATTATTGAACCAGTATTAAAAGAAGCCCCAGGAAGAGTTATTCTTGCTTGTTATGATCAAGATTTGTATCGTGTTAATGAAATCTTAAATGCCATTCAAGAAACTGATTCGAAACGTAAAATTGCTGTTTATGGTGTAACGTTATATGATATTTTATTAAAAGTTAATGATTTAAATGCTTTTAATTTTAATAAATCACTACTAATTAACTTAGCACAAACGGTTGGTATAAAAGACACAGTTATTATTGTTACTGGTAGTGGTGAACGGTTATTCTTAAAAATGAATAAAATTGCTGTTGGTAATGATGACTATTTGAAATTAGAACCACAAGATACAGTAATTTTAGCAACGCCACCGATTCCAGGTAATGAATTAGCACATGCTTCGTTACTAGATGAGTTAGCAAGGACTGATGTTAAGGTTATTAGTATTTCTGAAAAACAAGTTTGAAGTTTAAATGCTTCATATGAAGATATTAAATTAATGGTTAACATTATTCAACCTAAATACTTTTTGCCTGTGAAAGGATTGTATAAAGATTTTGTTGCTGCCCAGCAAGCTGCTATTAGTGCAGGTGTACTAGATAACAACGCCTTAATACATGATAATGGTGAAGTTATTACTTTTGAAAACGGTAAGTTAGTAGATAACTTTGTTAAGGCAACCTTTAATCGTACATCTTCAATTGGTGATAGAAACTTTAATACTATTAAATCAACAGAAAACCTAATCAAAACTGGTGATGTTTATGTTGATGGAATTGGTGTTGGTGATATTGGTGCCATTGTGATTAATGAGCGTAAGCAATTACAACGTGATGGTGTATTAATTACTGGTGTTACGATTGACCGTAAGACTAAAGAAATTATTTCTTTAATTGATGCGCAAATGCGTGGTGTTATTTATTTAACTAACAATGAAGGAATGCTAAAAAGTATCCAAAAAATTATTATTAATGTTATTGAAAAGTATAAAGCAAGCAATACATTTAGTATTAATGAAGTTAAAAATAAAATGCGTAATGATTTGCAAGATTATATTAAAAAAGAAACTGGAAAATTACCGATGATTTTAACAGTTATTAATGAAATTTAATCTTTTTAAGTAGGTGCACAAGATGGAAAACAGTAATTCACAAAGCATAATCACTTTTTCTAAACCTCATACTCGAGGTGATGAAGTGGGAACCTTATTTTTTGCGGTTATCATTTTGTGCTTTTTAATTATTAGTTTTCTGAGATTTAGTGTTATTGGCAAAGCATTAGATGATTTTTGTTTTAGTTTTCTTTTTGGTTGAGTTAAATACTTAGTATATGGTATTAGTTTGGTTGCTATTGTTCCTTTATGTTTTGGTTATCGTTTAAAAATGGAACCAAGCATTGTCGGAAAACTAGTATTGATATTAGTATTAGTTTGTTGAACAACTGAAACTTTGTCATTAATGATTAATAATCGTAATCATTTATATTCTAATTATTCTAATTTAAATTTAATAAGTATTACTACGAATTATGTTAATACGTGATGAAATAGTAGTGTTATCACTAACTATAATGGGTTTTTTGGTAAACCAATTTCCTTTTCTAATTTAAATCTTAATACGTTTTTTCCAAGCAGTGCCACAGGTGGTATGATTAGTACAATCTTAACAGGACTATTTAGTTATGGTTTTTTCATAACTAATGTTTTTGCTAATATTGGTGCGTTTTTGTTATTAGTTTCTTTTCTTTGCTTTAAACGTCCATTAATTATTTTTACTAAAATCAAATTATTTACGATTGCTGTTACTAGAAAATTGCAATGTGTTAAACATAAAAATAAAAGCAATAAAGTTACTAAGAAACAATTAAAAGTTGAAAAACTAGAGTATGAACAAAAACGTAAACAAGTTCTAACAGATAAAACTGCTATTGAAAAAGAAGTGCTAAAAGAAATTAAAGATATTAGAAAACAAACTAAAAATACAAGTCAACTTAATAATACAATTACTAATCCGACTTCTAATTTAGTTGCTGCCATTAAATTAAAACAACAACAAATCTTAGCTAAACAAAATCAAGCAACTAAGACTAAAGAATTAGATACCCAACCAATAACTACTTCTGAATTAGTTGATAATAAGTCAAAGCATTATTTTAATGAAGATTCTCATTTAACACCATTTGGTAAAATTAATCCAGATCATCAAAAAGACAATGTTAATGTTAATAAAGGAGTACTTGTTATTAAACAAAGTTTAGAAGATAGTGTCTTTAATAATAAAACCGTAGTGCTAAGTTCAGAAAATAATCTTGATGTAGACATAGACAAGTAGTTATTAATTATGAAAATGAAAAAAGAGATTTAAAAATGATTCGTCATGCCAAACCTAATGAAACCGTTGAAAATATAGCCATAATAATTAATATTTTTTATGAAGTTTATCGTTCATCAAAAAGTAAAACCTTTGCCAAATATAGTGATAGTGAAAAAATAAATCTGCTTAAACAAATTTTCTTAATGAAAAATCACTATTTTAGTTATGAAAATTATATTGTTCATGAAGAAAATGGACACATTAATGGTATTACCTTAGTTGTTTTGCATCAAGAAAGTTATCAATTAAAAGTTAATACTTTTAAAATTTTATCTAAAATTTTCCAAATTGATTTAGACTTTGAAATTGAAAATGAATCAAAGGAAAAGGAAGTATACTTAGATACATTTGGTGTTAAAAGTGATTTTCAAGGTCAAGGCATTGGGACAAAGATAATGTTATTTATTGTTGAACAGTATCAAGAACAATCAGATATTAGTTATTTATCACTTAATGTTAGTTTTAAAAATGATAAAGCTCGGAAATTATATGAACGAGTAGGTTTTCAAAAAAATGGTGAATTAAGTATTAATTATCATCCTTTTTATCATATTATTAATTTAGTTAGGAGGTCAGACATCAGGGATAGAACTTGTAACGCTGAATCTAACATCGTTGGAATCCCCTACACACATAGAAAAAGGAAGACCATTTATGACTAATATTCAGTTATGTCATCTATTAGTACTAGGAATTGATGATTCATTAAATCTTTCATTTTGTCAACGATCATTACCACTTGTTCATTCAACTTTATCAGTATCTTGAATAAAACCATTTTTTTCTAAAAAATCTTTTGTTTTACCAGTAATGTATTCATATATTTCTTGAATTGGGACATTTCTCTTTTTAAAACCATCATAAACGTCACGATTAAGTGCGAAATTAAAATTTTCTCATTCTTTATTAAAAGTTCAATTTTTCCCCCATTTAAATAAAGCTTTATTACCAACAAAAAGTTTTTCTAAAATGGTTAGACTGGCAGTATAGTATTCTCTGCTCTATTTTTAGCAGCACTAGTTATATAGTAATGAATTGGTAGATATTTAATTTTCAAACCACTAATTTTTCAATTAACTGCTCTATATTCACCAAACGAAAAGATATCATCTGTTTTATGAATAGTTAAACTGTTTTTAGTTTTTCAAGTTTTCAATAGGGTAGCAAAATGGTTTTCACGATTAATAATTACAGGATTTAATCAACAAATGAAATCCTGTTTTGATTTTATGTTCTGTGCACCTTGTATATTAAAATCCCTGCCATCTTCTGACATTCAATTATAATCAGTATTATCATCACCGAAAATTGCTGAAGATGGGTAAATTTCTAATTCTTTAATATTAAGTTTTGTTTTTAATTCGCCATTAATTTTTTTAACACTTCATCGTGTTTTTTATCAAAACTTTAATTTCATTCTGGATATTCAAGTTTAATAGGGCCAAGCTTTGTTACTTTATCTTCGATATTTGCACTAACAACTTTAACTATTTGATTTAAATTAGAATCATCATTGGCAAAATACATATCAAATGATTGCTTAATAGTAGTCGTATTTACTTTGGCATTTTCACCTAAACATGTAAAATCTAATTCTAAATTAGTAATAAGATAATATCAATCAGTAACACCATAATCATTTTTAGCATCAAATTTTTCTAAACCAAACTTTTTAATCTCTCATTCAAATTCTTTGTTAGTAAGTTTTAAACCATTGGTATTTATTTTTAAAATCTCATTGGGATTGATGCCGTTGAATAATGGTTTTAATTCTGGATATTTTTCCATTAGGGTAGTACTAACTTGTTGGTTTAAGACTTCTAAGAAACCATGAAATGTTACTGGATCATCATTTTCAGTAATAACTGTATCTCCTGCTTGACCAATTCCTTGTAAATATGTCAGAATGTCACCACCATCAGTGACATCACTCTCTTTTCGGAGATTTAATCCATCATTAACCAAATTGGCAAATTCAGTTTGAATTTTTTCTTGGGCTGTTTGTGCTAAGGCAAAATAGTCAGTTTCGTCTACTACTGGTGGTTTAGTTCAGCCACAGGCCATCACATTTAGTGGGACTGGGGTTGTTACTGTTAGTACGGTTAGTAAAGATAGTAGTTTTCTCATAAATTGTTCTCCTCTTTCTCTATATATTAAAAGTAACACTTATTTAGTGAAATAATCTGCCCTTTATTATATATTTATTTACATATAGTAGTGTGAAATATGATTTTTACCTTAATTTTAAGCAAGGAGAGGGTCACCCTTTTTATCATATTAAAGTAATTTTACATTTTAAGAATTATTTATATTATAATAAAAATAACTATTTTAAGTTGGGAGATAATATCTTATGTTAGAAAAATCTTTAAAAGCTAGTTGAAAAAATCTTTTTAATTTCATTATTATTAAAATTACTCATTCTTTCATTACCAATCTTTTATTGATTATTTCGCTAACGCTATCTTTTATTATTGTTGTTGTTTTATTTAGTTTAAACTTAGCAATTAATAAATTCTTGGTTAATATTCAATATTATTTTATGATTTTTTATGCCATTTTCTTGTTTATCTTTGTAATAATGAATGCCATTCGGATTTTTGGAATTCAATTTGAAGATAGTTCTTTCTTATTATTGTATCATTACTAGCACTATAATTGGTGGTTTGATTAGTTGTTGGTGCTGTTATTAAAGAGCCATTTTTGGCTTTTTATATTATCACTATTTTAAAATTCTTTAGTTTTTTTGCTTGTTTATTTGTCATAAGACCTTTTGATGTGGAAATGATTGCGATTCCGTAACCATTTAAAACAGTAGGAAGTTCTTTATATTTTGTATACATTCTTAATCCTGGTTTCGAAATTCTTTTTAATCCAAGGATTGAACTTTTACCAGTATGTACTAGTAACATTTCTAATTTAGGTTTTTTTAATGCTTCTTCAGTGATACGATATTTTTCAATGTAACCATTTTTCATTAAGATTTCAGCAATTTTAACTAATTCTTTTGAAGAAGGTACACTAACTACTCTGTGTTTACTACTATCTGGGGCAGTAATAGCGTTACGAATAACGGTAAGCATATTACTTATTGGATCTGTCATCATAATTATATACCTCCTATCATGATGATTTTCTAATACCAGGGATTTGTCCTTGGTATGCTAAACCACGAAAGCAAATACGGCATAACATAAACTTACGAATAACCGCATGAGGACGGCCACATTTTTGACAACGTGTGTATGCTTGTGTACTAAACTTTGGTTTATGGGCTTGTCTTATTTTTAATGAAGTCTTTGCCATCTGTTATCCCTCCTCCTGCTTTCCTGATTTTTTAAATGGTAATCCCATTTTTTTCAATAACATAAATGCTGTTGAATTATCAGGGGTTGTTGTAACGATTGTTATTTCCATACCGCGAACTTTATCTACTTCTTCGTAGTTAATTTCTGGGAAAATGATTTGTTCTTTAATTCCAACAGTATAGTTACCAGTTTGGTCAAAAGCTTTTGCTGATAAACCTTGGAAGTCACGAATTCTTGGTAAAGAAATTGCGATAAATTTGTCAAGAAATTCATACATTTTTTGTCCTCGTAATGTAACTTTATATCCGATTGGCATTCCTGCTCTTAACTTCAAACCAGCAATTGATTTTTTGGCTTTAGTAACTACTGGTTTTTGACCAGTAATTTTTGCTAATTCTGCTGATGTTAATGCTGTAGATAAATTTAATAATACTGCTTTAATCTTAGTTCAAAATCAAGAAAATTCTAAAATTAAAGAAATATTATATAATTTTTTTTCTTTTCAAGGTTTATTTAAAAAATTAGAATTGAATTTTTACGAAATACTTCTGAAAAATAATAATTTATCTAAAGAAAAACTAATAATCCATTTATTGAAAAATCTTGAAACTATTATCCAAAAACCAAAAATTTTAGATTCAGATATTATATTTTTTTAAGAAAAGAATTTATTAATAATTTAAAGTTTGATGATGAAGATTATTCAATATTACATTTAGCAGTATTAAAAAATATGCTAAATTTAGTTAAGTATTTAGTTAATGAATGACCAATTGATATTAATTATAAAGATGTCATAGGATTATCAGCATGAGATTATGCTTGTTTTTCTTTAGAAAAAGATATTGGTTTGACTATTAAAAAAAGTAATCAAACAACTAAGGAAACTAGAAAATTTGTACAAGATTATCTTGTTGCATCATCAAAAGAAAAATTTGCAGCAGTTGAAGAAAAAGAAATTTATGAAAAATATAGTCAAAACAGAAAATATCTTTTAAATTATTATCAAAACAAGTCAAATGATATTATTGAAGATTTTAATTCAAAAAAAATAAATTCAATGGATTTACAAAATCAACCTTCAAAAAACAAACTACCATCTAATATAAAAATATAGCCACTGTAGAGTAAAACCAAGTAGACATCATTAGTTTTAAAATTACCACTATTAATTTTTTTTAAGATAAAATTATACAGAGAACAGAAGTGAGGAACATTAATGATTCGTATGGCTAAATCTTCAGAAACTGAACAAAATCTATCAATAATTATTGATTTATTTTATAAAGTTTATAAAACTACAAAAAATAAAATCTTTAATAAATCTAGCGATGAGAGTGTTATCAAAATTTTTAAGCAAATTTTCTTAATGAAAAATCACTATTTTAGTTATGAAAACTTCATTGTTAATGAAGAAAACAATCAAATTAATGCAGTTGCTTTAGTCGCTCTTGATAAAGACATTCATGAATTAAAGCACAAAACTTTTCAATTAGTAAAACATAAGCTAAAAATTATTATTTTCTCTGACTTTGAAGTAGAAACTGAAAGTAAACCTAATGAAGTATACTTGGATATTATTGCTGTTCATCACGATTTTCAAGACCAGGGCATTGGTACTAAAATCATTAATTATATTACTATTAAATATCAAAATTATAAAAACGTTAAATGACTAGCATTAAACGTTAGTTATGAAAACCTTGATGCTAAAAAAATTGTATGAGCGTCTAAACTTTAAAGATGATGATAAAATTATGATTAACAATGAACCATACTATCATATGATTAAAGAATTAATCGAGAAATAGAATACTATTTGCAAGTGGAAAGTATTTAGCTATTTCTGATTAAATAAAAACTTAACTTAACTGATTATTAAGAAAATGTTATTTTATTATCGAAAAAGATTGCATAATGCAATCTTTTTTATGTTTTACATTTGTGGTGATGAGTTAGAAGACTTATTATTTCTTTGATATTGATCTTGTGAATTATCTGAATAAGCTGAATTTATTTCATTTGTAGGTTTAAATATTTCTTTAAATTCTGGTTTACTTTTTTGACTTCGTATGTGATTATTAGCATTTTTTTCAGGTCTTTTTATCAATGATTTTGCATTAGAAAGAGCTTGTGATGATTCAATGGCAGGCATATTTCCACTCCTTTTTAAAATAAAAACCCTTTTACTTTAAACATAAAGTAAGGGGTTAAAAACTATATTTAGTTTATAAGGTATCATATAATAATTTTTATTTATTATCTATCAACGATGAGTTTTTAAATTAATCAATAATTTAATAGGTTATCATAATTTTACAAAAAGAATGAACCATGATATTTAAAGTATTTCTATGCCCTTGATTATTAATACCTAAAACTAATTTCTGATTTTGTTTTTAAGTTCATTATCAGTTCAAACATGTACTTTTTTCTTCATTATTTACTTTATCCTTATTATTTTAATTATATAAAAATAATCATAATTAATGATAAAATCAAAGTAACTTTTAAATCATAAACTAGGTGAATTGATGGCAAAAAACATTTTATTACAAGAAAAAATTAAAACCTTACCCAACATTGCTGGCTGTTATCTTTTTAAAGACACCTTTAATAATTTAATCTATGTCGGTAAAGCCAAAGATTTAAAAAAACGAGTTACCTCATATTTAAACAAAGCCAGCAACTTTAAAACTATGTTACTAGTTAATGATATTACTGACATTGATTTTATTACGACTTCCAATGAAAAAGAAGCATTAATTTTAGAACAAACATTAATTAAAAAGCATCATCCCAAATACAATATTTTATTAGCAGATGATAAGAAATACCCTTATATTCAAATCACTAATCATCGTGACCCACAATATCGTTATGTTCGTAGTGCTACGAAAAAAGATGGTCATTATTATGGACCATTTCCCGATGGAACAGGTGCCCGTGATATTTTAAAATTACTAGAACGATTATTTCCTTTACGTAAATGTAATGGCAATTTAGGTAAACCTTGTTTATATTATCATTTAGACCAGTGTTCAGGTGCTTGTTTTCACACTGTCTCTCTTAGTTACTATGAAGATATGATTAGTAAAATTGATCAATTTTTTAAAGGTAACGTTGGTGGTGTTAAAAAAACCTTAATTAATAATATGACAACTAGTGCTGAAAACTTACAATTTGAAAATGCTAATCGTATTAAAATTTTACTATCTAAAATTGATTTATTTTTATCACAACAAGTTGTGGAATTCCAGGACTATGGAAATCGTGATTTCATTAACTTTTTAGTTGAAGATGACATGGTAATGGTAGTATTAATTACTTTATTTTATCGTAACGGAAAATTACAAGCTAAAGATGAACAAATTGTTTCAAATAACTATTTAGAAATTCAAGATTTAATTCGTAATTATTGCCAACAGTTATATAGTAAAAATACCTTGCCAAGTGAAATTTATTTACCACATACCATTGATACAGCAGAATTAAAAATTCTATTTCCCCAAATAAAATTTTTGACACCGCTTAAAGGTTCTAAAGAACACATTTTAACTTTAGTTAAAACTAATGCCATTTACGCTTGAAACAACTACTTGCAAAGTGGTAAAAGTAATAATAACCCTATTAATATGATGAAAGTTTTATCACAATGAATTAAAGTTCCTAATTTAAATCACTTAGAAATCTTTGATGTTTCTAACTTCCAACACAATGCTAGTGTTGGGGGAATGATTGTTTATAAAAATGGTAGTCCTAGTTTTAATGACTACCGTAAATTTTTATTAGATCCCAAAATTCATGATGATTACCATCGCTTTAGTGAAATGATTTATCGTCGATACCATCATGTGGTTATTAATCAATTACCATTACCAGAATTAATTATCGTTGATGGTGGTAAACCACAAATCACAGCAACATTAGAACAATTATCATCATTAAACTTAAAAATTCCCATTATTGGCTTAGCAAAAAATAAAAAACATCAAACTGATCGCATTATTAATGAAAAAATGCAAACGATTAATATTCCTAAAACCGATGCTTGTTTTTTATTTCTAAGTAAACTTCAAGACCAAGTTCATAATTATGCCATTAAATATCATAAATCAAAACGCAGTCAATCCATGATTAATAGTGTCCTTGCTATCATTCCTGGAATTGGAGTACAAATGCAAAATAAAATATTAGCAGCATTTCCGACATGGGAAGATTTACAAAATGCCACAGAAGAACAATTATTAAAAATTATTAAATCCAAAGTGGTTGTTAATAAATTATGAAAAGAGTTACATAGTTTTAGTTAATAATTTGCGTTAGAAAATATGAGAGCAATAAATTCCTGAACTAAAAATGCTGATCAGTTAAATCAACTTTCAATTTCTAGAGATACAACTAATTTATGAGAAAGTGATAGTAAAAACCATAGGAATGTAAGTGATACAGAAACATATACCAGATTGAATAATTTTTTTGCATAAACACACCTTTTTTATTAACCTACCGCTATTTTACAAAAAAATTTTAAACAGAATCTAATATTATTAAAAAAATATTTAATTTAGAATAATATTAGTGTTATAATTTGCATATCTTAATATAATAAGTTGTGAAAACCCTTGAAAATTATAAAATTTTCTAAGGGTTTTTATTTTGAAAGGAGAACAGAAAAATGAATAGAGATGAAAGAATAAATATTAGTGTATTAACAACTGTTGAAATTGGAGATTTAGATGAAGTGGAAAAATTATTAGTTGCTGGTGCTAATGTAAATTATGTAGGTCAAGGTAATGATCCAGCTTTAACGTTAGCTGCTCAACATGGTCATACAAAATAGTTGCGAAATTAATAGCTAATGATGCTGATGTAAATCATGTAGGTCAAGGTAATGATCCAGCATTAATTCTAGTTGCTCAACATGCTAATACAAAAATAGTTGCGAAATTATTAGCTGCTGGTGCAAATGTAGAACAAGCGAATTTAAATGGTTGAACTGCTTTAATGTTTGCTGCTCGAAATGGTCATACAGAAATAAAAAAAGCATTAGATAAATTTTTAGAGATTAAAAAATGAATAGAAACCAGTAAAGAAGTTAAAGATAGTTTTGAAGGCATTAGTGATATTAAAGAGTTAGAGCAAGAAGCACGGATAATAGAGTTATTAGAAGCTTTTCAAACTAAAATAGCAGAAAAAAGTAAGGAATTAAATTTAAACGTTGTAAACTTTCTAAAAAAAGAATTTATCAATAATTTGGAGTTCGATGAAGGTTATTCAATATTACATATAGCAGTAAGAAAAAACATGCCAAATTTATTTAATTATTTAGTTGAAAACCAACAAGTTGATATTAATGCTAAAGATAAGGCAGGATTAACAGCATGAAAACATGCTTGTTTATTATTACAAAAGGAAAATGTTTTTACTCTTAAAAAACCTGAGGAAGTAATCGATGAAGAAAGAGAATTTCTAAAAGAGAATCTTGGTTTATTTTCAACGTTAAAAAATTACCTACCATTGATGAGCATAGTGAAATTGACAAAAAAGCAAGAGATAATAGAGTAACTATTTTAGAACATTATAAGATAGAAATAAAAGAGGAAGATTCAATACCTAATGAAAGTAGTAAAAATGTTGATCAGTTAATTAAATCAACCTTCAAGTTCTAGAGATACAACTTATTTTTGAGAAAGTTATACAAAAACATGTACCAATTTAGTACCAGTTACTTCAAAACTTCCACCAATGACTCAAACGATATCTATGAAAGAGTCATCTGGTAAACAAACTGCACTTGCTTCTTACAACAGTGGCGATGCTACTAATGTTGCAGAATTAGCACAAAAAGCTCAAGAAAAAAATAAAAAACAAGAAGAAGAAAAAGCATTAGCAACAAGCAAAAAATCAAAATCAAGTTTAGCGAATCGTTAATTCTTTGTAGGAAATGAGTAGTTTATCATTACAGTTGCAACGCTAGCAAAATTTAAATAAAAATGACCCAAATGTTATACTTCTAAGTGAATAAAAATGAAAGAAATATAAAAAATCAGTCATAAACAGCTTACCACTGATGAAACTTAGAACAACTAGATTTAAAAAATTCAGAAAGTATTCTAAATGAAAATATATTTTAAAAAATAGAAGTGGAACTGGCAAGTTAGTTAGTGCGACCCGAAAGTCGTAATTTGTAATGGTTCAATTACCTTTTTTTAAACATCAGAGATAACGCATGTCTCACATTTTAAAGATTGGCAACCTTTAGGGTGCGTGTGCCGTAGAAACAAAAAAATGTTTTGAAGCTATATGATAGATAAGGGTAGACCACTTGAATCGGCTTACAAGAGTAGATTCAAACCACCATAAGCTGCGTTGGTAAAGAGCCATCGTTGTGAGCGTTATGGAAAAAGGCACTAATTAAAAGTGCCAGGTGTAGAATAAAGAGACGAACGAAAGTGAACCATTGATGAAGTGTCGTAAAAAGGTATAGAAGATGTCAAAACCAGAGTGTTGCGCCCCACGCTGGGATAAATTTACCGGAAACTTGTTTATTGGATAGGTGGCATCCGACATATAGGTGGCGTAAATTTATTCTGGGCTATTTAAGATGAGTTAGGCCAAAATATAAGAATTTTCGAACTAAAGTAAAACATTCATTTCAATTCTTGTCAAAAATCAAAAAGAGGTTTCCGAGTTTCTTTTATCATTGAATAGTATAAAGGTATAAAAAAAGATTGAATAATGGAAACTGTATGACATGAGAGTGTCACGGACAGTTTTGTGAAGTTCTTGTGGGGAAGTTCCGCTGGCCTACTTACCTGAAGCGAAAGTTTCACGTTGGGTTTCGAAGTCAAGGAGAAAAAGGTGACTTTTTCCTCTTAGATTAACAAAGCCATTTTTAAATCATATGAGAAAAAAATTTGAACATACAGAAAAATTCAGAAAACTTAGTGATAAAAAAAATAAAAAACTAGAGGGTAGATTGAATGTAGATTGAACCCCTGAGAGTAAGCATTAATTAATTTATGATATTTTTATCATATTTTGTTTTTTTATTTTATAATTATAGTAATGAACTTAATTTTTTAGTAAGGTATGGTGTTATAGTCAATGTTTACAAATATATTTACTAATCTAGCAGGAATAGTTACTTCTGATAATGAAACACTAATTGAAGAAGTTGCCATTTTATTTGCAGTAACAATTGCATTATTATTGATAATCTTAATTTTATTAGTAATGTTTATTTTTATTCGCGGTAAAAAAACATGATGAACAACAAGAGCTAAATCACATATGAAACTATTAGCAACGTCAGAAAAAAGAATGTTAGCCAGCGTTTTATCAGAAGCAATTATTAAACTTGCAGAAGAAAAGATTGGCGCTTTAGTAACTATTGAGCGCAATGTCTCATTAAATGAGTATACAGACTTAGGTGTTAAAATTGATGGCGAAGTAACATCACAACTGTTACAATCAATATTTATTAAAGATTCGCCACTTCACGACGGGGCGGTTATTATTCGTTTAGGTCGCATTGAATGTGCTTCTACTTACTTCCCATTAACTAATAAAAAAATATCTTCTCAATTTGGTTCTCGCCACCGTGCTGCCATTGGGATTTCTGAACAAACAGATGCTGTTTCCGTGATTGTCAGTGAAACAACAGGTGCAGTTTCGATTGCGCGTAGTGGTAAATTTTTACAAATTGAAAACCTAAATAATTTAGTTCGTACTTTGTATGATGAATTAGCATCAACTAAAGAAATGGCGCAACAATTACAATAATGAAAACATTATTAATGGATGTTGGTAATACTTTAATTAAAATTGCCACAGTTGGTGATGATAAAATCATTAGCCAATGACCAGTAATTAACACCAAAGGTAAAGATACTAAAATGTTATTAACAATAGCATTTAAAACTCATCATCAATTAACTATTGATAATGCTATTATTAGTTGTGTCGTTCCTAGTTATTTATCATTACTTAAAACATTAGTAAGAACAACTTTTCATTGTCAACTAGCAATTCTTAACTATCAATTAATTGCTCATGCGCCATTAAAAATTAAGTTAAATAATCCACAATTAGGTAGTGACCTAATGGCACTGGCTATTGGTGCTACTGCTAAATATGAAAGTGTTATTGTAATTAGTTTAGGCACAGCCACCACTTATACTATTATTAAAAACAATACCTTAGTAGGTGTTATTATTGGTCCAGGGATTAGTGTTAGTAAAAATTCTCTAATTGCTAATGCAGCACTGCTTAGTGATTTTAAAATAGAACATTATGCTTCCATGTTAGGAACAACGACATTACATGCATTATCAATTGGTTATGGTTATGGTTTTAATGCCATGATTAAAGGAACAGTTAATCAAATTAATCAAGAGTTACAAACGATACTTCCTGTTGTTGTTACTGGTGGTGGAGGTGGTGAAGAATTAAAATCATACTTTGATTTCAACTACGATGATGAACCACAAATTTTATTAAATGGTTTATTTATTATTTCTCAACATCTCCTAGCAAATAAATAATAAAATATAAGATACTATATTAATATGTAGGAATTTTAACAAAAGTAATGCAGAGAGGGGCAAACAAGATGTTAAAAGTGATAGATATTAATCATTTAAGCGTGGCAAAAATTATAACTGTTACCGTTATGATTTTACTTTGTCTAGTTATTATCCTTTTAACATGCTTTTTAGTGTTGTTAAGTAATTATAAAAATAAACAATTCTCCACTTTAAAAAATCTTCAATATATCCAAAATGTTAATATTAAAGAACGCTTAATTCGAATTAAACAAATGGTTATTACTAATGAACAGTATGCTGCCATGTTAGGGATTTGAATTAGTCGTTATCATCTGTTTTTAAAAAAAGATTTAAAAAATCTGTTTAAAAATTATCAACAAACGATTAAATTCCAAAAAAATAAGCAATATTGAAAAACAGCTAAGTTAATGAAAAAAGTTTACAATCGCAGTAAAGTTTTAAAACATCAAATCCAGTTATTAATGACAGAAATTGATTACTTTATTAGTATTGACCAATTGTTACGCGAATATCAATTATTTTTCAAACAAAATTTTAATTATTTACAAGACCAAACGGTTAAAATTACTTTACAAAACAATTTAAATGAAGAACAACTACAAGCAGTAATTAAAATTATTAATGATATGTTTAAACAATTAGAATTAGTTATTAGTGATGCTAACTTACCAAAAACAATTAGTTTATTAGGAGAAATTGCGCTTGCTGTAGTTACATTAGCAGAAATCATTGCTCACTTACCAAAACTTAATTATCTAGTTAATGATGAAATTAAACAAAAAATGATTGTTTTAAAAACTAAATGTCAAGTTACTAAAATTGATGAAAGTTTATTATTACAATTTCAAGAATTTGAAATTGTAATTAAAGAACAATTAAAATTAGTCATTAATCAAATTAATAATTTACAATATAAAAAAGCTAAAATTCAAGTTAGTGAAATTTTAGAAAAAATTGCTATTTTTAATAGTGAGATTAATAAAGAACAAGCGTATTATAAAACCTTTAAACAAAATTATACGCATTTTTTAACGGTTAATTTTAATTTTAATGAAATATATGATGATATTAATCGTCAAATTATTGCTATTACTAAAACACAACAAGCAGAATTTAATCATGAAAAAGTTCAAGATTTAGAAACTATTATTAATAAACAATTATCTAGTTTTAATCATTTTGATAATTTATTAATTGTTGAAAACCAAAAATCAATTAAAAGCACTAGTTATCATCAATTATTATTAATATTAAATGAATTATTTGAACATAGTATTCTTGTTTTTAATAGTTTAAGGGAGTATAATAAGTTGTTAAACCAACAAAATAAACCCAAAATTAAATTCGAGATTATTATTAATAAAATTAATTCTATGATGTTACAAATTGATACTATTTTAAATAATATAAACTATTATTATTTAATTGAAAAATATGATGAAAATTTTCTGGTATTACAACAATTAATTAATGATACTATTATCAAGTTTAAAATTAGTGATGTTAATAATCAATCATTATTAGTGTTTAATAACGTGCAAAATAAAATTTTTCAATTGTATACATTAATCAAAATGGAAATTACTATTCATAAATTATCACATGCTACCTTAGTATTTGCTAATCGTCATCGTGTTAATTTTCAAATAAAATCAAAGTTTGATGATATTGAAACCAATATGCACAATAATCACCATCAACAAGCATTAATATTATTATTGCAATTAATGGAATAAAATAACAAAAGAGGATTCAATGATACCAATTATTATCATTCGCTATGGCGAGTTAACAACTAAAAGTAAAAATCGCATTGATTTTATTAAACAATTAAAAACGAATATTAAAATTATTTTACAAGATTTTAAAGATATTAAGATTATTCATTTTCATGACCGCATGGAAATTACTGATTTAGATTTAGCGCTAGCGTCACCAATTATTAGTATCTTAACAAAAGTATTTGGTATTAGTTCATTATCTTTTGCTTTTAGAATTGAAAAAGATATTGCACAATTAAAAACTAAAGTTCTGGAATTAGTAAATCAACAAGATAGAGCGAATTTTAAAACCTTTAAACTATTTGTTACTCGTAGTGATAAAACCTTCAACATGAGTTCTGATGAAATTACAAGAGTTATTGCTCCTATCATTTTAAATAAAACATCATTAACAGTTGATGTAATTAATCCTGATTTAAAAATTAATATTAAAATTAATCAAAATGATATTTATTTATTTGCTAATAAAATTGATGGTGCAGGTGGATTTCCTGTTGGTAGTTCGGGGAAAGTAGTGTTATTACTAAGTGGTGGTATTGATTCACCAGTCGCAGCTTATAAATTAATGAAACGTGGTTTACAAGTTCAATATTTACATTTTGCTACACCACCTTTTACTTTACCTGCTGCGTTAAAGAAAGTTCAAAAGTTAGTAGAAATCTTAGCACCTTATAATGTTGGTAATAAAAAATTATATATTTGTAACTTCACTAATTTACAAAATGAAATTAGTCATATTAAAAAGGAAAGTTATCGTATTACACTAATGCGCCGGATGTTTGTTCGTATCGCTAATATCTTTGCTGAGAAGCATAAGTTCCTTGCTTTAGCAACAGGTGAAGCTATTGGTCAAGTAGCATCACAAACTTTAGCAAGTATTAATGTGATTAATAATGTTTCTACCTTACCAATTTTACGTAGTTTAATTACTGAAGATAAAGTTGATATTATTAACTTTGCCAAGAAAATTGGTACATATGAAACATCGATTTTACCATTTGCTGATTGTTGTTCTTTGTTTGTTCCTAAGAATCCAGTAACACAACCAAAACTATACGAATGTGAGAATTTAGAAAATCAATTAAAACAATTAATTGATTGAGAACAAATTATTATTGATACTGTTGAAAATATTGAAAAATTAGAAGTGTAGTTATATTTTTGCTAAAAATTGAAGAACATACAATACGAAGAATTTTGAAAGTAATTAAAGAAAAAATGTTATTCAAAGTGGATTAGTTAATTCAATTGTTGATTCTATCTCAAAATTAAAGGTTGTAAATGATATAAAAAGTAAGGAGAAAAATAGTAAGAGAAGAATTTTAAGCGAACCAAGTAAACAAAAATTTCACACTATTCATAGTTCTCAAAATAGAAAGAGAAAACAAAATGTTGAAGAATTAAAAAAAGAATCCAAATCTATTTCGAAGTTAAAGGCTGTTAATGATAAAAAATAAAAAAAATAATATTGAAGAATTTTATAAGTATTAGAGATGATTAAAATTAAAAAAATAAGGAAATACTTGAAAGAAATTCATAAAAATGGATTGAATTCTTTGAAAATTAATTTATTTTAGAAAACAATTAAAACTGACATTATGACTTTAGCAATTCCAAACCACAAAATGTTTGAAGAAAAATTTGATGAATATCTTCATACAACGGAGCATGATTTTATTGATTTAAAAGTTATTGTTGATTCTAAACAACTATTAGAAGATTGAAAAAATAAAACTAAGTTGCCTTTTTCATTAGACTATATATTGAATAATTATGTACGTTTTGAAGATAATTTAGAAACAGACATCTTTTTTGATGATTTAGATCTAACTTTTTACTTACTTGGTAAAAATTATATTTCAAAAAAGAATATTTGAATAGTAAATTCCTGAACATTTTCTTTTGAAGAAAATCAATTTAATAAAGAAAGTAAAGAAAAAAATTGAAAAAAAATTATGGATTTTGATGAAGAATATGTTTGATGGTTAGAAAAAGATTCTTTTAAAAAAGAAATAAATAATAGTAATCCTACATGATCTTTAACAATGCATTTACACAGCTCTGATAATTTAGTAAAAGAACTGTTGTTTAAGGGTAATCAAACAATTAGAATAAATTATTGCAAGGTTAATACTACACTAACTGAAAAAGGTTATGAATATTTAAATTCAGGGTTTTTAAAAAATAATTGAAAATGATTAGGAACCTCATTAATAGCTGTTATCATTCCTATTTTATTTAAAATATTTTGAAAATAAAAAAGAACCTTAAGGTTCTTAATAATATTTAACCGGTTTGGTTACCAGGCAAGACATCGCACATTACTACTTTGCCATATCGGTATATATTAATTATATATTATCTATACTTAATGTCAAGAAAAAGAAAAGAGAAAAAATAAATGAGTAAACTAGTTTTTAAAAGAATGTATATTTATAAATTACATCGCTCTGAGTTATTAGATCACAAAGAAGGAAGACCTGCAATTTTATTAAAATATAAAAACCAAAAATCATTAATTTGAGCAGGAACTCATAAATGTGATTTAAAAACTACAGAAATCATTAGATTGAAATAAAGAATTGCAAGAAGAAAATTCAGTGTTAAAAGATAAACATTTATGAAAAGAAAAACCAAATATTAAAACTAAGAAGAACCATGAAAATGAAAGATAAGCGTTAAAAAATACAAACGAATTGGGGGGGGTTAGTATTCACAAAAGAAATGTTTGATAAATATCCTATAATCATGCTTAAAATACATCTTAAAAGAGCACACTAATTATGAATGGAAATAATGAATACCTATAATAAAGTAGACACAAAAAAGAACCGTTTTGTGGTAAAACTTTATTGAGAGAGGTGTTCATTTTATGCATAAATGATATTCAAAAAAAGTAAAAATAACTCAAGACCAAAAGAAAGCAAAGAATTTAATCCCTGATTAAGTCAAGCAAGAATTAGAGTAGAGCATGTTTTTTCATGAATAAAAAGATTCAAAATTTTTAAAAATTGTTATCGTGGAAAATTAAAAAAATTTGGGCTACGTTTTAATTTAATTGTAGGCATTTATAATTGAGAAAAAAATTTAAGTACTCTTATGTTATAAGTTTTACAAAGCACCAAGTCTATTGGTTTACCTCTCAGTTTGTCTCATTTGCATATTAGCGTTCCTTTAGATTTTGTATTCTTATTTTTAATTACATCTAGCCCTAAGAATTTCTAATTCCTGAATTCCTGAACTAAAAATTAATTAACTTAAGAAACCCTAATACCTTAATTTAATGTTAAAATTAATTAGTATGAATATTAATAAAACATATTAGAATGTAGGGAAAAATATGAAATATGCTGTTAATTTAAATGTTCGTTCTAACTGCTCATTCCTATCATCAACCATTAAAATTCCAGAATATATTGCCTTTGCTAAAAAAAATAATATTAAAACACTGTCATTAGTTGATAGAAATATGCTTTATGGTGCCTATGAATTTTATTCTACTTGTGTTGAAAATGATATTCAACCATTAATTGGTTTAAATTGTACTTGAGAAAATGTTAATATCAAAGTAGACTTAACGCTAATGGCTACAAACTATTCTGGTTACCAAAAACTTATGACTATTTCGACAATTATTAGCACTAACAACGGAACAATTAATAATGAAATAGTGCAAAGATATCTGACTGTAGGTCGTGAAATTATTGTTATTGTCCATGTTGATAAACAAAATGTACGCTATATTAAAAATATTTATGATATTTTAAATGCTTCTCGTTATCAATTAATTTACTTTGGTTTAGTGCCCTCTGATATGGTTAATATTGAATTACTAAAAGGGATTACCAAAAACGTTATTCCCTTTGATTTAGTTTTATATTTAGAAGAAAGCCATCATAGTACTTATCAAGTCTTAAAAGCAATTAAAGAACAAAAACAATTAAAACCAAAAGACTTAGTTAAAAGCAAAGAATTTATTTTTAAAACCCAAGACCAATTACATAAAGAATATCCCATTGAAATTATCGAAAACATTGAAAAATTAGTTTTAATGTGTGATATTAAATTCCCTAAAACTAATCTTGCTACTAAAGAGTTGAATTTACCTAAGTTTTCTTGTCCTAGCGGCTTAACTAGTCCTGTATATTTACAAGAATTGTGTAAACAAGGTTTAGAAAAACGATTCCAAAGTCAAGAAATTTCACAAGTATATGTAAAACGAATTTTATATGAATTACAAGTTATTAATGAAATGGGCTTTGCTGATTATTTTTTAATTGTCAATGATTATGTTAAATTTGCTAAAAATCAAAATATTATGGTGGGACCAGGAAGAGGTAGTGTTGCTGGTAGTTTAGTAGCATATGTGCTTGGTATATCTGATGTTGATCCTATTGTTTATAATTTAATTTTTGAACGTTTTTTAAATCCACAACGAATTTCATTACCAGATATTGATATTGATTTTGAAGACATAAGACGTGATGAAATAATTGAATATATTCGTCAAAAATATGGACAAGAACATGTTGCATATATTGTTACATTTCAAACTATTGCTAGCAAAATGGCCATTCGTGACTTAGGTCGTGTCTTTCAAATTAGTATGGATGATATTAACGAAATGAGTAAACTGATCCCTATCCAATATAATTTTGACATTGAAGTTGCCATTAAGAATTCTGCTAAACTGCAATGATATGTTAGTAAATATCCGTTATTATTTACGTTAACCAAAAGAATTCTTGGTTTTCCTCGACAAATAAGTACCCATGCTGCAGGAATTATTATTGCTAAAACACCATTAGTTGACACTATTCCTTTACAAATAGGTTTTAACGGGATATATCAAACACAATTCCCTATGCAAACTGTTGCTAGCTTAGGATTAGTAAAAATGGATATTTTAGGGTTACGCAATTTAACAATTTTACAAAATATTTTAAAACAAGTAAGCGAACATTATTCTGTTAACTTAAATTTATCAAAAATTCCGTTAAATGATGAAAGAACTTTTGTCATTATTAAAAATGGTGATACTAGTGGTATTTTTCAACTAGAATCACCTGGTATGCGTCAAATCCTAATAGCAATGCAAAATAACAGTTTAGAAGACATTATTGCAGCTTCATCGTTATTTCGTCCTGGACCCCAAGACTATATTCAAGATTATATTAATTGTAAATTAGGCAAAAGTAAACCTAATTATGCTCATCCCGACTTAATTCCTTTTTTGCAATCAACATATGGGATTATTATTTATCAAGAACAAATTTTATTAATTTTACAAAAGATTGGTGGCTATTCATTAGCTAAAGCTGATTTAATTCGTCGTGCCATTGGCAAAAAAGATGATGCTAGTATGAAAGCACAAGCTACTGAATTTATGAAGAGTGCTACTGCTCGGGGTTATAAAAACAAAGTTGTGAAACAAATTTGAGATGATATTGCTAAATTTGCAGGTTATGGTTTTAATCGTTCTCATGCTGTTGCCTATTCTTTAATTAGTTATTACTTAGCGTATTTAAAAGCTAATTATCCATTAGCATTTATGGTTTGTTTACTAAGTAGTGTTATTGGTAATGATCAAAAAATGTTGCAATATTTAAATGAATGTCAAAAATATAATATTAAAATTTTACCACCTTCATTACAATATTCAGGTGTTGATTTTTTAATAGATATTAAAAATCAGGCTATTCGTTATAGTTTACAAGCTATTAAACAAATGAGCCAAGGTACGTGTAGTTTAATTGTTAAAGATCGTAATAGTCATGGACTTTATAGTGACTTCTTTAACTTTTGTGCCCGAGCTATTTTAATTGGTTTAAATCGTAAAAATATTGAATTCTTAATAGCAGCAGGGGCCTTTGATGATTTAGAACAAAATCGTACAATGTTATTAATAAATTTAAATGCTGCTTTAGAATATGCCAATATGGTACAAATCAAAGATGAAACAACACAGAAAATTATTCTTAACTTTAATTTAATTTCCAAACCAATAATGTTACAACGAGAAGATGATTGAAATAATAATAGTATTAATGAACATCGCGCCTTAGGAGTGTATTTAAAATATAATCCAAAAACATTATGACAACAACAATTAGATCCTAATAATAAAACTGTTGATTTAGCAGACCTTAATAAATATGTTAATCAATATGTGCGAGTATATGGAATTATTATTAATATTAAAACAATACTAACTAAAAATCAAAAACTAATGGCATTTTTAGAATTACAAAATGAAAATACAGTTGTTGCAGTTACCGTATTTGATAAATTATATAAAACTTATCAAGAATATTTACAAATTAATAAAGTAATTTTAATGGAAGCTAAAGTTGAAATTTATCAAGAAAAACTGCATTTGGTATTAGTAAGAGTAGTAGACAAAATCTAATGTTATATGAAAATAAATAATAAGGCGATTTTTCTGTTATTTTTTTTGAAAATATATATTGCAACTATTAAGTTTATATTTTATAATTACAACATATATTTAAACTTTTAACTATGTAAATTTAGAAAAAGGCAGCGGTTATAAAATTAAAGGAGGTTTATCTATAGTTAAAACTATTTTTTCATTATTAACAAGTTCTAAATATAAATTAGTTTTTATGGAGGAATAAAGGATATGAATTTAAAAAAATTATTAATGTTAGTTGCTGGAACAGTGTTAGTTGTTCCAGCAACTTTATCAGTTGTTGCATGTAATGAACCAACACAATTAACGAAAATTGATAGTGTTATTACTACAACGGATTTAAAAGAAATTACAGTTCCAAGTAGTGATGAGGCTACTCAACCATCATCAGTTGAAATATTAGCTGCTATTGATAAAGTAGATAAAATTGATTTAACAGTTAAAGATGTTGAAATTACTAATATTACAACTACTAGTGCTGATGTTAAAGGGATTGGTAATTATGATGGTGATGTAACTGTAACATTTACAATTGTTAAACAATATTCAGATGCTGACATTCAAGATGCATTTAAAAGTAATATTACTGATGAAAACCCATTAGTATTTTCTATTGAAAAGACTGACAATAATGATACTGCTGTTAAAGAGTTAACTGATATCTTTGCTAAGGATAGTGATAAAATGTTTGTTTCTTTATTATCTGAAGATATGCAAAAACAATTTGATGATAATAAATTAGGTTTCTACAATCATGTTTATAACTCACCTAAGAATGCAGATTATGTTGCTGATGATTTCTTTAAAAATCCTCAAGATGATGTAAAAGTTTATTTCTATATTGCGTATAATGCAACTCATGATACAAGTGGAATCTATATTCCTATTAATCTAAAAATAACAGATAAATAATCATTAAATTTAAAAGAGTTACTACCTTCAGTGTTCACACATTATGGTAGTAACTCTTTTCTTATCTATTTAATAATTGATTTAATTTTAGTAACAATAATATCAATGGCCACACTATTATGAAAATCAAAAGGAATAATAATATAAGCATATCTTTTTGTTGGTTCAACAAAAGCATCATGCATAGGTTTTACTGTTAAAGCATATTGTTGTAAAACATTGTCAAGACTACGATTACGGAAACTAACATCGCGTTTAATTCGTCGTAACAACCTCGTATCACTATCCGTATCAACAAAGATTTAATGGTTGATAATTCACGAAGAATAGCATTCTCTAAAGCAAAAATCCCATCAAGAATAACAACATCACCAGGGCCAATGACTTTTGTTCCCTTACTGCGCGTATTAATTGTAAAGTCATAAATAGGTTCTTCAATAGCGTTACCAAGTAATAATTGTTCTAAATCATGAATTAATAATTCCATATCAAAAGCATCAGGATGATCAAAATTAATACGCTTTCGTTCTTCAAGTGTCAGTTTACTTAAGTCGTGATAGTAGTTATCCATTTCAATAAAAACAACATTTTTTTTTATCACAAGCCTCACCAATTTTTTCAGCAACAGTACTTTTCCCAGAAGCACTACCACCAGCGATGGTGATTAAATTAATTTTTTTGTGTTTCATTTCATTTCACCTAAACTATTTGTTGATTTATTTTGTCAAAATAAGATTGCAAAATAATGGCTGCTGCTAGTTGGTCTTTAACTATTTTTCACTTGTTACGTGACACATCAGCTTTAATCAATATTTGTTGCGAAGAATACGTTGTTCTTCTTTCATCTTGTAAGACAATATTTAGTTTATCATTATTTTGTTGTAATTTAAATGTTTCAATAAACTTGTTTACGGTTTGTGCACTAGTACCAATTGAACCATCCATATTCAAAGGATAACCAAAAACAAGAGTATCAACTGGATATTCCTTTATTGCAGTGTTTAGTTGTGCTATGGCATCATTAAAGTCATGTTCGTAGAAACGTAAAGTTTTTCAACTAAAAGCAATTTTTCCTTCACCACGAGCAAGACCTAATGTTTTACTGCCTAAATCAATGCCTAAATATTTCATAATACAATTATACGCAATATTTAATAACAAAGTTAAACTTTATCAAAAATAGTATTAACTTGCTTTTAAATGATTTTAAAAGGAGTTTTTAAAATGTCATTAAAAAAAGAATTTGTAGAATCATTAGACAATAATGAATTAATTAAAACTGAAGAAGATTTTCTTCAATTATTAGAATTGCTTGATAAAGAAAATGATGTTAATAAGCAAATAGGTAATGGAGAAACATTATTACATTTAGCAGTTTGAGAAGGCTATGTTGATGTAGTTAAAGAATTGCTAAAAAAAGGTGCTAATATAAATCTTCCAGACACTGCTTCTAGTAGGACACCTATTCATTTAGCAGTTAAAAGAAATAATATTAAGATGGTTAAAATTTTACTTGACACAAATTATGATTACTTTTATTATTCTGGCTTTAGTATTAAAGATTTAGAATATAATACACCTTTAATGATTGCAGAAAAACAAGGTTATCCAGAAATAGTTGAATTATTAAAGTTAGATAATATCATTGATAAAATAAAGAATAAAAGTAAAGAACAACTAGAAAAATGCCAATATGATGAAGAAAATGAGAAAGTAATTTATAGAAATTTTGAAGATAACATTCATTCTTATAAGAAGCTTACCAAAGAAATAGAAATATTAAATAAAGATAATGAAAGATTAAAAAGAAAAAAAAGTAGTAAAAGTAGTAAAAGTAGTTGATTAAAAAACCTTATAACATTTGGTTTTTTCAGTCGAAAAATAGTTCAAAAAATGATGAAAAATACTAAAGATATTTTTACTAAGAGAACTCAATTAAACGAAAAGAAAGAAAAACTAAAAAATATTACTGAATCAATAAAAGAAAAGTCAGAATTATCTGAAGTAAAAAAAGCAATAAAATATTGAATGACCAACTTCAAAGTTTGACAAAAAAATATGAAAAGCAATCTAAAGATTTTTTAACTATGAAACAACACCTTAAAATTAATGACGAAAAACTAATTAAATTAATGGAAAATTTAGAAATTAATAAAGAAAAAATTAATGAGTTAAATACAGAAAATGAAGAATATAAAAAAACTCAAAGTACACATAATGATGAAAAAGATAATAAATTCTTATTATTAGATAATACTATAAGAGGCCAACAAGAGGAAATTACATTTTTGAACGCCCTATTGCGTGATTTCAAATTAAGAGATTCCGGAATTGAAACTGCTTCTGAAGCATTTGATTCAGATACAGATAGTTTTAATAAAGATTTAGTAAATAAAGAAACAAGCCAACTACTAAACATCACTTCAATGCATAATTAATTAAAATTAAATTTAAAGATAACTCTTTTGAAAAGAGTTATCTTTTTTGTTTTATCTTTTGTTTTTTTATGAAAAGTTTTATATTATTTGTGGGTAGTTTAAAGATAAAAAATAATCCGAAAAAAATTAGTAGTCAAAGAAAGGAAAATATTTAATATGGACAAAAAACAAGAAAATATGAATAAGGAATCTGAAGAAAGAAAAAAGTTTTTACATAAATTAAAACAACAAAATAGAAAGATTGATTTATTAGCAGCAGATTGTGAAAGACAATCAGAGAAAATAAAAAGCTTACAAAATTCTCAACCTTCAACAAGTAAACATAAATCCTCTAAATCACCCAAAATGTAAATATTTAAGATTATAAAAAAATTAAATTAGCGGTATTTGAATTCTCTTATGGGTATGTCCAGTAAACTGTGTGACTAACAAAAATAACTATACCTAATTAGTTCTAGAGAATATATAATAAATATACCTAGAAAGAGTGAGTTACACATATGTCTAAAAAACATAACCCTAATACCAATGATTCAATATCAAAAGCAGTAGATTTATTACTAGAAAATACAGATGATTTAACAACAGTATTTAAAGAAGGAGGACTATATAAAGAACTAACCAAACGACTAGTAGAAAAAATGTTAAATTCTGAAATGCAAAATCATTTAGGACACGATAGAAATCAACGTAGTAATAATGATAATGTTCGTAATTGCACGACAACAAAAAGAATAATAACTGAACAAGGTACGGTTGAAATTGATGTACCAAGAGATCGTAATAGTAATTTTGAACCAATGTTAGTTCCGAAACGGCAAAGACGATTTGATGGATTTGATCAAAAAGTATTTTCTTTATATGCTAAAGGAATGACTTTATCAGATATTAGAATTCAATTACAAGAGTTATATCATGGAGTTGAGATTAGTGAGAGCTTAATTAGTGAAATTACTGATGATGTAAAAGCATGGCAAAATCGGCCATTAGAGATCATTTATCCAATTGTTTACTTTGATTGTATAAGTAGTTAAAGTAAGGCAGGATAAACGTAGCATTAACAAATCCGTGTAGCATTAGGCATTAGTTTAACTGATCATAAAGATATTTTTAGGTCTTTAATTAGCGAAAATGAAGGAGCCAAGTTTTGACTAGCAAACCTAACAGAAATGAAAAATAGGGGTCTAAAGGGTAGCTTAATCGCTTGTACTGATAATCTAACGGGAATGAATTATTAATTTTTAATGCTTCATCTATAAATAAAGAATCAGGCGCTGTATTATTTAGAATATTAAAATCTGAAAATTAGAAGAACTAAAAAGATAAAAGAAGCTAATGCTCCAAAACAGCCAATGAATGCCTATTTCTTTTTTCTTTAAGAAAAAAGAAGCGATTTCAAAGCAACTCATCCAGATTTAAAATCAACTGAAATTATTAAATCTTTAAATAAACAATGGATTGAATTGGATATAACTGAAAAAGAAAAATATCAAGCACTAGCTAATGCGGATAAAGAACGGTATTTACTTGCTAAAACTAGCAAAAAATAAAGGAATTAAAGAAATAAATATTTTATAAAAGTTGCTCAACGTATTAAAATGGAACAAAACATTTTGATTATATTTTTAATAGTGTTGGTGTTGATATAGAAACGTATGATATATATGCTAATGGACAAAGAACTAAAATTAATGAAAAAGAATTTATACGATATAGTGAGGATGAATTTTAAGATTTAGTAACTACATCTTGATCTTTAAAAAGATATTTTCTTGAACTAAATTTAGAAGAAATATTTTTTAAACAAAATGATTCATCAGGTTTTGTAGTTGAATGAAATTGACTTGGTCAATTAAAATAATAAAAAGATTTAAGGAAGTGAATTTATGACTAAAAATGACTTAATTAAAGGAATTTAGAAGAGAACATGAGTTGATAAAACTGATGTTCAAAAATGTGTTAATGAATTATTTAAAATAATTATTGAAACTAATGTTAAAGGTGAAAATGTAAATATAATAAATTTTGGTAAATTTATAGTTATGAAAGTAAATGAGCGAACTGTTAGAAATCAATAGACTTCTTACAAAACTATAAATGCAATAAGTTGTAGTAAAAATACAATTAGTACAAATTATTCACAATTAAATATTGATGGTGCAGTTATGAACTTAATTTCTTTTAAAAATAATTTATATTTAGCATCATATGGAGTAAGCGGTGAAAGTGGTAAACTTTATAAAAGTACTAATGGCAAAGATTTCAAAGAAATAAGTGCCATCAAAGAAGGCGTTATGAGTTTAGTTTTATACAACGATACTTTATATGTGGGTACTATTGGTATTAAAAATAAAGTTACTGTTGGTAATTTATATCAATCAACAGATGGTGATACTTTTAATATGATAAGAAAAACAGAAGGTGGCATTCATGCTTTAACTACATTTAAAAATAATTTATATGTAGGATCTTGAGAAACTACTGGTTCTAATAATACTGGTAAACTTTACAAAATTTACTAAAATAAAAAATAATCTTGAAGTTATTTGTCATCAAGAAAAAAGGGATATTCCTAATTTAAAAATTTTAATTAATAATGTAAGAGAAAATCCTTATTATTGAATTTCATTTTCATATATTTTTTTGTTTTCTTCTGACATTTTTACATATTTATCTTTTAAAATAAACACTTTTTAAATTTAAATTTAAAATTTTAGAAAGTTGTTCAAAATTTCACTTATGTTGATAAATTGGTGTTTTTTTAGTTTCAAATACTACTTAACTTATTTTTAGATTTAATAAAAGTATCACCATTTTTAAACAGATTATAACGATAATGCCAATGTAAGTATAAAAGTAAGTAATTTTATGAATAAAATTATACGTATTATCATACATATAAACATACTTATTAAAAGGAGATTAATTATGAAGATAATTACTATTGGTGCTTTAAAAGGTGGAGTAGGAAAAACTAACTTTGCTTTTAATCTTTCTTGTTTTTTAATAATTCTAATAATGATATTTATTTTTTAAGTTCTGATCAAAATAATGGTAATCAAATTTATGTTTTGGAAAATGGTAATACGATACCACATAAAACTGATTTTGATGCTCATGAAGTATCAAAAATAGCAATTGATAAGAATGATAACATATATTATGCTAGTAGAAATAATGATATAAATGAACACATTTATATTATAAAACATAATGAAAAGTGTTCAGAAAAAATTGGAACTATACCATATGGATTAGTAAATATAATTATGTTAGATAGTGAAAATAATATTTTTGTTGGAACAACATTTTATACTTATATTTTTAATCTAGGTGAAAACATAATTAAAAGAATTGATAGATTAAATGAAATTAGTTTTATAGTTTTTGATCAAGAAAATAATGCTTATTTTACTAATTATCAAAGTAATAATATATATACACTAAGTAAAAATCAAATAGCAAAACAAATTCCAATTGCTAAAAAAATAGTAGAATTGGAAACAAATAAAAAAATTTCAAGTGTAACATTTAATAGAAATAATATTTATTTTTGTGCTAATGATATTTGTTATTCTGACATATATAAATTAGTTTAGGATTGAAAAATAAAAATTTTTTGCTTTTTAAAAAAATAGTTCTATAATTAATATGAACAGAAAAATATTTCCTAATTTTGGATTTATATTAATTATCTTTTATAAAGAAAAAAATAATATATTAATTTAAAATTCCTTTCAAGTTTATGAAGTACATAAAGAACTTAAATCAAATGAAAAAATTATTAAATTCACTTGCAATTTTAATATTGGCAAGTTCAACAGCACCAGCATTTACTCAAGAAATGATAAATACAAATTTATCAAAATTTAAAAAGTTGATCAATGGATAGATTTATTGATCACATATTATCAGTTTATTATAATTATAATAGTGGTATGGACAATCAAAAAATAAATATAAAAGTAGATGAAATTTTAATTTTAGTAATAGTACAACTCAAACAACTTCTAATAGTGAAACTGTTAAGGCTCCTTCTCAAAAAATAAATGTATCACCTCACAAAGAAACTTCTGTAGATTATGATTTATATTCAGTTAATTATGAAAATAATTATATGTTAAAAGTAAAATTAAATATAAATTCTACTTTTTCTGGAGATATAATAACAGATAACATGGATTGAGATGAATTTAATTTTTATCAAGTTTTGAGAAAGATAGGTCTTAATAAACCAGATGAAAATAATTTAATGTATGCTACAGATGATGGTTTATACTATGCTATACCTTTAACTTTAGATAGTAAAGGTTATGATTTAAATGTGGATATTAAACCAGAACAACCAATAGAAAATTAATTACTAAAACTAAATTATAATTTCAAATTATTTATATATTTTAAATTTGCTTAATTAAGCAATTTTACTTTTCTTTTTCATTTTTTCCTGTATTTTTTTGATGGTCAAAAATTGATTTAAGTTCTTTATTGGGAATATCCAATAAACTGTGTGACTAACAAAAATAACTATACTTAATTATTCTATTCTTTCTTACTATTTATATTGCTTTTGATTTATTGGTGTTATATAATGGTGTTAATCTTTGGATAAAACTAATGTTGGCATTGGTTAGATAAGTTTACTTTCGTTTCTTTAAATCTGTTATATTTATTCCTTTACAATAAAAAAATTGCATCTTATTAATTCATTATGGTATTATGGTTAATATGATGTTTTGACACTATCAATTTAAAGGAGTAGCACCATGGATTATAATCATCAAAAAATAGAAAAAAAATGACAAAAATATTGGTTACAAAATCAAACTTTCAAAACATATCTTGATGATACTAGTAAACCAAAAGCCTATCTACTTGATATGTTTCCTTATCCTTCTGGTTCTGGGTTACATGTTGGCCACCCCAAAGGATATTGTGCCACTGATGTGGTAGCACGAGTTAAAATGATGAATGGTTACAATGTATTACATCCCATTGGATGAGATGCTTTTGGACTACCTGCTGAACAATATGCTTTAAACACTGGTAATGATCCCAAAACTTTTACTTTACAAAATATTAATAATTTCCGTAAACAATTACAAAGTATTGGTTTAAGTTTTGATTATAATAAAGAAGTAAATACAACTGACCCCCAATATTACCGTTGAACACAATGAATTTTTATTAAACTTTATGAAAAGGGTCTTGCCCAATTAAAAGATGTAGAAGTTAACTTCTGTCCAGAATTAGGAACAGTATTAGCTAATGAAGAAATATTAAATGTTGATGGTAAAATGGTTTCAGAACGCGGTAATTTTCCTGTTATTAAAAAACCCATGCGACAATGAGTTTTTAAAATTACTAAATATGCTGAGCAATTATTACAAGGTTTAGACAACCTTGATTGACCACATAGTGTCAAAGAACTACAAAAGAATTGAATTGGCAAAAGCGTTGGAACCCTAGTTGATTTTCAAATAGAAAATACTAAAGATAAAATTACGGTGTTTACATCACGTGTTGACACTATTTTTGGTGTTTCATTTTTAGTAATTGCTCCTGAGCATCCATTAGTTCATAATTTAACTACAAGTGAATACAGTAACGAAGTTACTAAGTATTGTCGAAATGCCCAAAGTAAAACTGATTTAATGCGTCAGAGTGAAGATACTTCAAAAACAGGCGTCTTTACGGGTAGTTATGTTATTCACCCCTTAACAAAAATTAAAATCCCAGTATGGGTAGGAGATTACGTTTTAAACCACTATGGCTCTGGTGCCATTATGGGGGTTCCTGCTCATGATGCTCGTGATTCTTTATTTGCGCAAACTAAAAAATTACCTATTACATTTATTATGAAAACTAATGATACAACCCATCCTTTTATGGGTACTAGTGAATATATTAATTCTGATTTTATTAATGGTAAAAATGGCACGGAAGCTACTAAATTAATTGTGGATAAATTAATAAAATTAAAACAAGGTAAAGTCCATACTGCTTATAAACTACGTGATTGATTATTTTCTCGTCAACGTTATTGAGGTGAACCATTTCCTATTATTCACTGAGCAGATGGGACTATTAGTACTGTTTCAGAACAAGAGTTACCAGTATTATTACCAAAAATGTCCAATATTAAGCCATCAAGTGACGGTAATGCTCCGTTAAGTAAGGCAATTAAATCATGATTACATGTGACAAGAGTTGATGGTGTTACAGGCACGAGAGAAGTTAACACGATGCCTCAATGAGCAGGTAGTTGCTGATATTATTTAGCTTATATAATGAAAAATGATGATGGTACTTACGCTGATTTTGATAGTAATGTTGCTAAGAACAGATTTAAACATTGATTACCAGTTGATTTATATATTGGTGGCCAAGAGCATGCTGTTTTACATTTAATGTATGCTCGCTTTTGACATTTAGTATTATATGATTTAGGATTAGTACCGACTTCAGAACCGTTTTTAAAGTTAGTAAATCAAGGTATGATTCTTGGTGAAAACAATGAAAAAATGTCTAAGTCACGGGGTAATGTCGTTAATCCAGATGATATTATTAATGAATATGGTGCTGATACATTACGTCTTTATGAAATGTTTATGGGTTCTTTAACAGCATCATTACCATGATTAGCTAGTGGTCTTGTTGGTAGTCATAAGTTTTTAACCCGTGTTTATCGTTTATTCACTGACAGTGAATATCAAAGTAAAATTAGTCTGACTAATGATATGACATTAGATACTATTTATCATCAAACTGTGAAAAAGGTGACTTGTGATATTAATGATTTAAGTTTTAATACCGCTATTGCCCAATTAATGATTTTTATTAATGCTTGTTACAAAGCAAGTAGTATTTATCAAGAATATCTATTTAATTTCTTAAAATTATTAAATCCATTTGCTCCACATTTAAGCGAAGAATTATGAGAACTTACAGGTAATAAAGCAAGCATTAATCATAGTAAGTTTCCTACATATAATGAAAAGTTTTTAATTGCTAAAACAGTTACTATTGCTATTCAAATTAATGGTAAAACTAAACATACTTGTCAATTAGCAGCTGATTTATCACAAGTAGATGTTGTAAAAATTGTTACTAATAATGAGAAAATTAAACCATGATTAAACGACAAAACTATAATTAAAACCATTTTTGTTATGAATAAAATTATTAATTTTGTTATAAAATAAAAGGAGTATTTTGATGAAAGTTGCTATTATTTTTGCTGCGGGAAGTGGTACAAGATTACACCCATTAACCCATGAGATTCATAAATCATTGATTAAATTTAATGGTGTACCATTAATTGAGCATACGATTAATAATTTATTGCAAGTACCAGAGTTGACAAAAATTATTATAATTACTGGCTACTTAGCAAGTGACTTTAATTATCTAACTGTTAAATATTCAAACTTAACTTTAGTTCATAATAATCATTATTCAGATTATGATAGTGGCTATGCTTTGAAATTAGTAGCAAAGTATTTTGATGGCAATAGCGATATTTTTATTATTTCTGGTGATATGGTTAGTACGACTAATCATTTTAATTATGAATTTGCTACTAATGTGATGGTTGGCGTTACTCGTGATAGTAATGATAGAAAAGATGATTGAACTTATGAATTAAGTGATGATGGTAATATTGTTGATATTATTAAGTCTAATGATACTAATAGTTTTTTAGCAGGTGAATGATCATATGTTAATAAATTATGAGCAAAAAAACTTGGTCAAGATTTAAATAGTTCTGAACAAGTTTTAATGTTAAAAACGATAATGGTTGGTAAGTATTTAATTAATAATAGTATTAAACATCATATTGAATTAAAACCTTATGTGTTAGATTTTAACAGTCATTGGGATATTGATAATATTAAGGATTTAGAGCGTACTAATAAGTATTTTAAATAGTAATTAAAGTGTTGGTGTCACTATTGGTGGTAATGGTATTTCACTATTATGTTGTTGTTCGGCTTCATTACTTACTTGAGTAAGATCTGTTGTTTCTACGTTAGATTCTGGACTTGTAGTGTTTGCTGGATTTTGTTGTTCTGTAGTAATGTTAAAGGAAACGGGTTTTTCTGCAATTGTTTTTTTCCTTGATGAAAATAAATATTTTACAATACTAAATAAAGCCTCTCCACAACAAAGATATCAAATTTTTAAAAAAAATTTGATAATTCAATTTGATTGTTTTGAATTTGATGGAGAATGTTTTTTTGATTTTTCTTTTTTCGGTTCAGTCAATTCTTTAAGTTTTTCTTGACTCATTTGTTGTTGTTGTGCTTCTGCTGCCATCTTGTTTCACTGCTCCTTAATATTTAAATAAAACTAGGCTCTGCCTATTAATAAATAATAAGTAGAACCTAATGGTTATGTAATTTAGTTTAGTTTACTATATTCATAGTATAACACACTTTTAATTAAAAGACTTAGTAACGATCTTTTTTTCTTCAATTAGAGTTACCATTGTTATTACGTGAGAAATCATTTCTTCCTCTGTCTCCTCTATCACGTGATAAGAAACTTGGTCTTTGCGTAGTAGCAGGTGCTAAAACAATGTTTTTTGGTAATTCTCAATCAACACTATCAAATAATTTAATATCATGTTTTTGGTAGTATTGAATATCTTGAAGTTCATTGTATTGAGCTCTGTTGCTCACTAATGTAATAGCAGTTCCTTTAGCTCCAGCACGGGCAGTACGTCCAATACGGTGTGTATAATATTCATGTTCACGAGGGATATCATAGTTAAATATGTAATCAATTCCGTTAACATCAATTCCACGAGCAACAACGTCAGTAGCAATTAAGACTTTAACAGTTCCATTCTTGAATTGACGCATTGCATCCAAACGTTCTCTTTGACTCTTATCACCATTAATAACTGCAGATTGGATACCATTATCAGAAAGTACTTTAGCGATTCTTGTAGTGAATGCTTTAGTATTTGAAAAGACAATGCTTAACTCTGGTTTTATATTTTGGTATAAAGCAACTAAAGCGGTTTCTTTATTTGTATTACGACAGTCAAAGTAGAATTGGCTAATGTTTTCTTGTTGTAGTTTTGATGTTTCATCTTCAACACTGATACTTACTGGATTATTTTGGTAGTCATCAGCAATTTTTAAAACTGGTTTTGACATAGTAGCTGAGAAAAGCACAGTTTGAATATCAGTTGGTGAGTTTTCAAATAAAAAATCAATATCTTTTTTGAATCCCATTTTTAACATTTCGTCAGCTTCATCTAAAACAATGGTTTTGATAGTGTTTAAACGTAGACTTCCACGGTTAATATGGTCAGTAATACGGCCTGGTGTTCCCACAACAATATTACTTGTTCTTAAATCATATAATTGATTTCTGATGTTAGCTCCTCCACATAGTAAAGCGACATTTACACCATCTAAAAAGTAGGCATATTTCTTTACTTGTTTAGCAACTTGAATTGCAAGTTCTCTTGTTGGACAAACAATGATTGCTTGGTTACGGTATAATTTAATATCTAAATTATGTAAGATTGGTAAAACAAAAGCAGCAGTTTTTCCAGTTCCAGTGTGACTTTTTCCAATGATATCTTTATTTTGTAAAGAAACAGGAATTGTTTTCTTTTGAATTGCAGTTGGAGTTGTATATCCTCATTTAGCAATGGCTGCTGTTAGTTCTTGTTTTAAGTTTAGTTCTGTAAAACTCATATATTTTTTTCTCCTTAAAAAGTAAATTTTGAATAAATTTAGAAAAGACAGTGATAAATATAATTTGAAAAATAACCTCGTAAAAATAAAAAGGGGTTACTCTAAAAAATATTAGGTTTTAAATTAATTATTATTTTATATACTTATATTTAAAAGTATTAATTCATCTAATTTTTTCTAAAATTAAAAGTTGTCAAGTAATTTCATTTCGATTGCTTGTTTCTTTGACATCATTAACAACTCTTTGATAAATTTTTATCAATCATATCTTAAAAGAAAATTGTGAATTAATCAACAACGTATTAATAATACACTATATTCTTTAAAAAGTAAATAACTATCCGAGATAATTGTTATTTAATTTCCTTATTAATAATCATTTTTCTTTATTTTTGTATGATAAAAATAATCAGGCAGATTAAAAAATCGTAAGTAATAACTTACTTACGATTTCTATTTTGTTTACGTTCATTTTCGGTTAAGAAACGCTTACGCATACGAATGTTTTCTGGCGTTACTTCCACAAGTTCATCATTATCAACAAATTCTAAAGCTTCTTCTAAACTAAATAGCATTGGTGGTGTTAAACGAACTGCTTCATCATTACCTGAACTTCTAGTATTAGTTAATTGTTTTGCTTTACATGGGTTAACATCTAAATCTTTATCACGACTACTTAAACCAATAATCATACCTTCATACACTTTAGTTTGTGGCTTTACAAATAGCGTTCCACGTTCTTCTAAAGAATTTAAAGCGTAAGGTAAAGTGGTCCCTGTAACCATACTTACTAATACACCATTACGACTATGTCCGATTTCACCTTTTAATGGCTCATAGGCTAGGAAACTACGAACCATCACACCAGTGCCACGGGTAATGTTAATATATTGACGACCAAATCCAATTAAACCTCTAGTTGGAATATGGAAAACAATTTTATCACGAACATTATCAGAGTCCATATTAGTCATAATACCTTTACGACGATTTAGATTATCAATAATAGTACTACTATATTCAGTAGGGTGGTTTAGAGTAGTTTCTTCAACTGGTTCAGTAGTGTGACCTTTTCCATCTTTTTTAAAAACAACTTCTGGTTTCGAAATTCCTAATTCGAAACCTTCTTGACGCATGTTTTCAATTAATACTGATAAATGTAATTCACCACGACCAAAGACTTTGAAACCATCAGCATTGCTGCCAACAAGTTGTTCAACTTTTAGTCCCACGTTAGTTTCTAATTCACGAGTTAAACGTTCTTTGATTTTATTACTTGTAACTAGTTTTCCTTCCGTACCACAGAATGGTGAATTATTGACTAAGAAGTTCATTGACATCGTTGGTGCTTGAATAGTAATGGGATCCATGGGGTTAACGTTATCTTTATCACAAATCGTATTACCAATGGTAATATTTTCAATTCCAGCTACACATACAATATCACCAGCGATAGCAGTTTTAACTGCTACACGTTTTAAACCTTGGTAAACAAATAAGTATTTAACGCGTGCTTTACGTTTTAAATCATAATCATCAACAACAACAATTTCTTGGTTTTCAGAAATCGTACCTTGGAAAATACGACCAATTCCGATACGACCAATAAAACTATCATAGTCTAATGAACTAATTTGCATTTGTAGTGGTTTATCAATTTTCACGAGCGTAGAAACTTTAGCGTGTTTAATAATTGTTTCAAATAATGGTTCTAAGTTATCACTTGGTTTATCTAATTCGTACTGACAAATCCCTTGTTTTGTAATTCCATACAGTGTTGGAAAGTCTAATTGTGTATCGTTAGCATTTAGTTCCATGAATAAGTTTAAAACTTCATCTTTAACTTCATCGATTCTTTGGTCTTTTTTATCAATTTTATTAATCATTAAAATGGGATTTAAATTATGCTCTAAGGCTTTTTGTAAAACAAAACGTGTTTGTGGCATTGGACCTTCAACACTATCAACTAGCAAAATTACACAGTCAACTGTTTTCATAATTCTTTCAACTTCGGATGAGAAGTCAGCATGGCCTGGTGTATCAACAATATTTATTTTAACATCACCGTGCATAATAGAACAGTTTTTGGCATAAATAGTAATTCCACGTCTTCGTTCTTGTTCATTACTATCCATAACTTGTTCGACAACAACTTGGTTTTGGCGAAAGATTCCTGATTGTTTTAGTAGGACATCAACTAATGTTGACTTACCAACGTCAACGTGAGCAATCACAGCAATATTAATAATTTTTTGGTCAGCAGCTAGTTTTTTTTGTTCAGACATTATACATTCTCCATTGTTCTTAAATTTTGACATTATATAAATTATACGCAATATTTTACAAATTGCGTAATTAATTATTAAAAATGTAATATTTATTTTATTAATAAATGCACAAAGTCTATTCTGTTTTAATCTATAATTTCGCTAATCTTTTAAATTGATTTCTTTAAATATATGCGCTAAATCCATTCCTACATGTTTATGAGCTCATTTATTAGGATGAACATCATCAAAGAAAAAGTCATTATCAATTGTTTTTGCTGAAATATTATTGATATATTTTGGTTGTTCATTTAATAATAAGTTTAAAGTATTTCATTTAATTGAAGCCTGAGTAGTATTTTTACCAATACTTTTTGCTTTAGTTAACAAAGTGTTAAATTTTTCATATAAATCATAAGGATAAATATTAGTTTTATGATAAATGTTACCTAAGGCATGCATAGCTATTTTTCATGAAAAATTAAAACGAGATGATATTTCTGCAGCTGTTTGTGCTTGTGAAGTATTCAAAAATCTTGGAATTTTACTAATATCTGGGGGATTAGCAATAATAAAATTTTGCCCTCCATTGTTAATTAAAGTTTCAATTGAATTGATTTCATTAGTAATAGCATTGCTAATAACCAAATCTTGTTCTAATTTAGATTTTTTTTCTACAGCATATATTAAATCATCTCCACCAATAACTATTAAAATATCATCAGTTTTTTTAAGTTTATGTTGCTTTAATAAATAATCAGTTTGGTTTGCTAAAGAATAATGATTTAGAAAAAATCGATATTGTAAAGTATTGTTTTCTCCTGCTTGTGCACCATCTACAGCATAATTATTGCCAACTACATGATTTCTATTATCCCAAGCAGGAATTAAAGTGGTGCCTAAACTTTCCACAGCAACTTGTGCAGCAACATTACCATCAGTACAAGAATTATGATAAAAAGGTGTTTGAAAGTTAACGTTATCAAACTTGTAAGAATCATGAGTAAGAATATTGGCCATTGAACCATCATCTGATAAACTATCTCCTAATACATACAGATTTGGAGTTATTACTTTTTTAGTATTATGTACATACGTACAAACAAAAGTAGTTCCTACTGAAGTAGTACTACTTAAAATATTAAATATTAAAAAAACATTTAATAAACATCTCATAGAAGTTCTCCTTTTATAATTTATTTATAAGATTTATTGCATAACGTTTTTATTTTTTTGTATTTTAAAAATAAGTCCTGAAACACATAACAAATATGCGCTTAATTACAATATTTTTCATATATTATTTTAATTTTTTTCAAGTTTAATAAAACATTTTCAATAACCATTCTCATTTTTTAAAATAATAGTTATACATTAAATCTATTTTTTGTATTAGCGTTTTAAAAATTTATAACACTAATATAATTTTAATAATTACATATTTTTATATATATTCATTAAGATTATAACGATATAGGTATATCGTTATAATTTATAATATATTATTTATGTTATTTTTCCAATATTTTTTTGCATACTAATTTTAATGATTTCTGCACTCCAAAATGGGATATTATTACTGTACTCTGAGTTTAGAAACTGGTGAATCATTAAATTTACTAAAAATTTGTTAATCATTGAAAAACTTAATATATTTAGTTGCGCTTACTCTTAGGGTTGCGGACTAAATTATCATAAGGTACATTTTCTAAATATCAAAGAAAATCTTTAACTAAAATTTTTTTCAAAAGAAAACAAAAAATATGTTATAAATAAGATGTGGTTATATTACAATTATTTTTTAAACATACCTGGAGGTAAAAATGAATTCTACTATATATGCGGTACAAATTATTGACGAAGCAAAAATTGGTTTACACGCACGACCAGTATCAAAAATTACTGGTAAACTTGCTGCTTTTAAAGAAACTACAGTAAAAGCTGTAAAATTAAATGATAACGCTGATGTTGGTAAAAATATTACTGTTAAAGATGGTAAACTTACAGGAACTGATACAAATGGTAAACCCGTTAGTGGTAAAGAACTAAGTAATGAAGTTGAAGGTAACGCTAAATCAGTACTTAGTTTACTTGGATTAGGTGTTAAACACCTTAATAAAATGGCGTTCATTATTACTAGTGATGACTCTGAAACTGTCAAAAAAGCTATTCATGATGTCTTACTTGAAGAAAAATTAATCAAATAATTCCCTTATGATATAATTAATTACGTTGTTATCATACTATCTTATTAATAATTAATGGAGGAATATTTTATGAGTGAAATAAACAAAAATAAACAAATCATTGTTACTGAACAAGGATTAGAAAAAATTAAAGCCGAACTAAAAAAGATTGTTGAAGTAGAACGTGAATCAATTAAGGAACGTCTAAAAGCAGCCAGAGCCGATGGTGACTTATCTGAAAATGCTGATTATACTAGTGCTCGTGAAGAACAAGCTAAAAATGAAGCAAGAATCCAAGAATTAGAAGCTATTATTAATAATGCTGTTATTCTTGAAGATCAACATAACCGTAAAAACACTAACGTAAAAGCTGTTCGTGTTGGTAGTTGAGTAAATTTTGTTAAAGTTAAAGATGGTAATCCCATTGAAGAAACGCAACAAAAGTTTAAAATCGTTGGAAGTATCGAAAGTAATCCATTTGAAGGTTGAATTTCTAATGAGTGTCCATTAGCAAGTTCAATTATGAATGCTACAGCAGGAGAAATTGTTGATGTTAAAGGCATTAAAGAGTCTTATAAAGTAAAAATTTTAAAAGTAGAAAACCAAGGTTAAGTTTGATTATTCTATCTGATCATACATTAGTCTCGAAACATACAAAATTGAATTTAAAAACGTAAATATTTTTAACTAGATATTTACGTTTTTTCAACTATTATTCTTGGTTAAAGGTTACTAAATGTTCGATATTAAGCACAAAGTCTTGGTTTAAACGCTCTTGAATATGTGGTTTATTAACTAAACGTTTTTCATATTTTGGTAAATAGTAAAACTTGTATCACAATAAAGCAAAAGTTATAGTAGCAATAATAAAGACAAACTCAACAATCATTCCTACTAACGGACTTGTATCATCAGGATTGGTTCTTAATTGTGCAACTGTATCACGAATTAAACTATAATAATGTCAAAATAAAATTAAACCTAAGAAAAAGAAAACCATAATAAATAACAGCAATTCCCAAACTTTTAATTTTAACTTTCTAATAAAGGTTAATTTTAAAGTAGTTAAAACCACCATCATATAAATAAAAGTTGTAATGACACTAGAAGCACTAGTTAATGATGAAACATCAAGCGCTGAATGATAAGTTTTACCAGGGTGGTTCGTTAATCAAAATCCTTTAATTAAATCAGGAATTATTAGTCAACAAAAAATCATAATTACAGTGATCCATAAATTTAATAAAATTGCTTTCATTGGTAATCCATCTTTATTTAAAATAAATAGTTTATCAGAAATATATCCCTCTTTTGATAATGGTTGTAAGACTGTACCTCCATATAAAGAATTTTGCATTCCTAAATTAATCTTTAATGCTAAACCACTAATAATCATGATAATAGGTCCACCATATAAAATGATTTTATTATTAAATGATAATCATGAACCCATATTCATATTTTGTTGGAATTGGCTGTAAACTGCAAAGAAAATAACAGAAATAACAATATAAAAAATAGTACAAATGAGCACAATTAACGTAATCCTTTTGCCAATATTCTTTTCAGGATTATTAATATTTTTACCTGCTGTGGCAAATAATTCAAAGCCAGCAAAGAAAAAGAAACATGAAATAAAGGAATTCATAAATCCATTAAAGTTTAAAGTACTATTATTTACTCAGTAATGTCAATTAGTACTACCTTGACTAAGAGCCAAACTAATTCCAGCAACTACTAAAAAACCAGCAGTAAATCATTTTACAATTCCTGAAATATTAGTTACTTTTTTATATACCTTAATCCCTCAAAAAAAAGTAGAAGATGCTAATAAATAGATTAATAAGACTCCTAATAAATCTAAGTATAAGTCACTAAAGGCACCTCAATGAATACTATATCATGATCATGCTTCACTAGCAAATTCAGGAGAAAAGGTACCACGAATTAACATTAAGATTTGTAAGGTAATAACGAATGGTAATGATATATATTGCATAAAGGCTACCATTCAGCCTCAAAACCGTCCAAAACTACTGCGAACATAAATATATGCTGCACCATTCATTATTATCAGAGTTATGAATTTTAGCCATTTTAGCAAATGCTCACGCACAAATTCCAACAACAAAACCTTCAATTAAAAAGACTCAAATGACATTGGCACCAATGGAATTAATTTTGCCAATATTGGCAAGTAAGGCAAAATTACCAATAAATCCGATTCCAACTGTATAGTTAAAACCCATTCATACAAATTCTTTTAAACTTATTTTTTTTACTATCATTGCCATCTTTCATATCATTCTTCCTCACTTTCTAAATATAATATTACTAATAATAAAAATTTATTATTAGAAACTCCAAATAAATCAGAAAATTAACAGTTTATTCCTAGTTTTGTGTCGTTATCTTATGATTATGTTTTAACCTAAGGTTTGCTCAGGACAGACAAGTACTTATTATTAAATTTTACTTAATGTTTTCATTTTTCTGGTTTATAATATGCTTGTCAAGAATAATACTTAGAGTTAGAATAGAACAATTTAATGAATAAAACTGATGAATATGTTAATCTAAGAGGAAAAAGTCACCCTTTTCCCCTTGACTTCAAAACCGTACTTGACAGTTTCCTTGTCATACAGCTCCTCTTGAATTTGGTGCTTGTAATACATACTGTTTATGTAAATTTTGTAACAATATACGTGCAGCAAAGATAAATTTTTGGTTAAGTCCAAAATCTTGTGTAAATTTAAAAAATAATAAAAAAATGAGTCATATACTCTCTTATATCCAATATAATTAGTTTGTTAGAAAAAAACTTTATTAGCTATCATGATGGAAATGGTAGTTCAAGGTGTTGCTACTAGAAAAGTAGAAGTAATCACTGAAAAATTATGTGGATTAAGTTTTTCCAAATCAACGGTTTCTAATATTTGCAAAGAATTAGATGGACCCATCAATGAATGAAAAAATCGTAATTTAAGTGCAAATTCTTCTCCTTTTATTATGATCGATGGGGTACATGTTTGAACACCTATAATAAAGTAGACACATAAAAGTCACTTCAAAAGCAATATTTGTTGCTTTAGGCATTAATCAAGATGGTCATCGCGAAATTCTTGGTTTTTTTGTCCCATGCTTGCATCCTAAAGGTTGCCAATCTTTAAAATGTGAGACATGCATTATTTCTGATGTCTAGAGAAAAGGGAATTGAACCCTTACAAAATTACGACTTTCGGGTCGCACTAATACTTACAATTCAGGAAATAAAAAAACACCTAATCATTTCTGATTAGGAGAACTCGAGGGCTATACTCCCTTGCATAAAACTAATTATACTCAATTTTCTTCATATATAATATCCTTTCTATTTTCTAGTTTTTGCTATTATTAAATGCTATAAGCTAGTTAAGTTTAATAAATAAAAATTAAAAATCATATTCTAATTCCTTATAACTATTTTGTGCTCAAAAAAACAAATAATGTAATGATTCATTAGGGTATGATTTATGGATATATTATATCTTAATAGAACAGGGTTTTTAATTAATTCCCCTTTTACTCTGATATGTGTACACTATAAATACTTATACCAATAATTGTGAAAATAAAAGCAAGCAAATCATTACAATACAATTGTTGTAATATTATGTAATAATCAACAATTATCAAAAAATGGAAATTATTATAAGTTTATAAGCAAATATTATATTAACTACAACAAATTATTAGTATAATTAGCATTATAAATAATATATATAATCAGCAAACTTAATGTTGATAGCAAATAAAATAATAACTAGTTATTTCAAAGGAGAATAATAGATGACTAAAAATTATAAAGATACCTTGTTAATGCCCCAGACCAACTTTGAAATGCGTGCTAACTTAATAGAAAAAGAACCACTATTCCAAAAGTTTTGACAAGAACAAAACATTTATCAAAACCTAATTACTAAAAATAAATCTTTTGGTAAAACTTTTATTTTACACGATGGACCACCATATGCTAATGGCGATTTACATTTAGGTCATGCTTTAAATAAAATCTTAAAAGATTTTATTGTTCGCTATTACAATAGTAATAACTATTATGCTCCCTACATTCCTGGTTGAGATACCCATGGATTACCCATTGAAACAGCAGTTACTAATTCTGGAATTAACCGTAAAACTACTACTGTTAGTGATTTTCGAAAACAATGTCAAAATTATGCCCAAATCCAAGTTGCTAATCAAATTAGTCAATTTAAAACATTAGGTTTACTAACTGATTTTCAAAACTATTATGTAACTTATGATAAAAATTATGAAGCCCAACAAATTAAAGTTTTTGCGACCATGGTGGAAAAGAATTTAGTATACCGTAATTTATACCCTGTGTATTGATCACCTTCTAGTGAGAGTGCCTTAGCAGAAGCTGAAATCGAATATTTAACAAAAACTAGTGCTGCTATCTATGTTGCTTTTTTATTAAATGATGATAAAAAACAATTTACCTTACCCACATCACTAGTAATTTGAACAACAACCCCATGAACTATTCCTGCAAATCAAATGCTAGCAGTTAATGAAGAAGTTACATATACAATCTTAAAATTTAATAATCATCAATATATTATTGCTCAAGATTTGATAACAAATTTTACCATAACTAATAATATTACTAACTTTGAAATTGTCAAAACCATTGTTGGTAACCAATTAGTTGGGCTAACAGCATCACATCCACTATATGGTGGTAAAACCCCAGTTGTTCATGGGTCACATGTAACGACTAGTGATGGTTCTGGAGTTGTTCATATTGCTCCTAGTTTTGGTGAGGAAGATTTTGATTTAGGAAAAAAACATAATATTAAAATTCTATGTCCGATTAATGACCAAGGATACTTTACTAGTGAGATTAATGACCCTGAAATTGAGGGTAAATTTTATGATGATGCTAATAAAATTGTCGTTACGAGATTAAAAGATAATGGTTCATTAATCGGCATGAAATGATATAAACATCAATATCCCCACGACTGAAGAACTAAAAAACCAGTTATTTATCGTGCTACTTTACAATGATTTATTGCGATTGAAAAAATTAAACCACTGCTTACCAAAAATATTAATAGTGTTAATTTCTTACCAGAATGGGCTAAAAAACGCATGCTCTTAATGACTAATAATCGCTTTGATTGATGTATTTCCCGTCAACGTGCTTGGGGTTTACCAATTCCTATTTTCTACAGTGAAAATAAGCAACCAATTATGGATTGTAAACTGATTAATCATGTTGCAACATTATTTGCTACTCATGGTTCAAATATTTGATTTGAAAAAGATGTTAAAGACTTGTTACCACCGAGATATAAACATAAAGCTAGCCCCAATGGTATTTTTTATAAAGAACAAGATATTATGGACGTCTGATATGATAGTGGGGTTTCACATTTAGCTGTTATTAAAAATCACAAATTACCATGGCCAGTTGATTTATACTTGGAAGGAAACGACCAATTTCGTGGTTGATTCAATTCTAGTTTAATTACAGGTGTTATTACGCATGGTCACAGTCCTTATAAAAACTTATTAGCCCACGGTTTTGTTACCGATGCTAAAGGTAATAAAATGTCTAAATCAATTGGTAATGTTATTAGTGTAAAATCAATTTGTGAAACTAATGGTGCTGACATTTTACGGTTATGAGTAGCTAGTGTTGACTTTCAAGATGATACACGAATTGGAACAGAAATTTTAAAACAAGTTAGTGAAAACTACCGTAAGATTAGAAATATCTTCCGTTTTTTATTAGGTAACTGTTTTGATTTAGATATTAAAACAGTTAATAATACTATTCCTGAAGAACTTATTGTTACCCTTAGTGAAGTTGATCAATTCATTTTAAATAAATTAAATGTTTTAGTTAATAAAATTGATGGTTACTATCAAAACTATGAATTTAATACGATTTATCAATTAATCTTGAATTTTGTTACCAATGATTTATCTGCTTTCTATTGTGATTTTACAAAAGATATTTTATATGTTAACCATAAAGACGATATTAGAAGAAAACAAGTCCAAACGACAATGTTTTTACTAGTAAAAACATTAATGGGGATCTTAGCTCCTATTCTCCCACACACAACCGAAGAAAGTTTCCATTCATTATTTAATTTAGAACTAACAACTACTAATCAATCATTGCATAGTTTAGCGTTCCCTACGAGTTGAGAATGAAAACTAAAACCACGAATAATTGATAAGTGAGAATACTTTATTGCTTTTAAAAATGATGTCAATAAAGCGATTGAAGAAGCTAAAAAAGATAAAGTAGTAAAAAGTGCTTTAGAAGCTATGATTACTATTTCTTTTCTCGAAAAAAATAGTATTTTAAAAACCATTCCGATTAAAGATATGGCACAACTGCTAATTGTTAGTGATGTGACCTTTATCGTGCATCCAACAAATGTTACTAAAGATTGAACTATTGCTGTTAGTGCTAAATTAGGTACTAAATGTCCCCGTTGTTGATTAATTGTTGATGAAATTAAAGATGATGTTTGTAATCGTTGTTATGAATTGTTATTCTTAAATAATAACAATTCATAGAAAGAAGTAATTATGGAATTCTCTTGAACAAATATTAAAAATAAGTTAAAAACTCGTGATTGAAAGTGATTAACCAAAATCATTTGTTTAGTTACTATTATTGCATTAGTAGTAACTAAACAAATGGTTAAACTCGCAGTCCAAACTAATCTGAAACAAGGACAAGAATATAGTTTCTTACCAGGATTTATTAATTTCAAATATATTATTAATTATGGTTCAGCTTTTAGTTTCTTTCAAAATCAACGTATTTTTTTAACAACGTTTGCTTTTTTAATTAGTATTACTGGTATAATTTGATTGTTATTTGCAAAATCAATAACCAGAACACTAGGCCTAAGTTTTATTATTGCTGGCACTTTGGGTAATCTAATTGATCGCTTTTTACATAATGGCGGTGTTGTCGATTTTTTATCATGACAACTATTTCCTCCCTATACTATTTTTAATACTGCTGACACGTTTATTACGATCGGCATTATCATTATTATTTTACAACTAATTATTGAACCAATAATTCATCACTATCAAGAAAAAAATGGAGAACAAAGCAATGACATCACTAACTACGGATTCACAACCAGCATCGAAAAAAGACATGCAAGTGATAAAAATAATATATCATGAAACATCAAGTATCAGACTCGACAAGTATCTAACTTCTGTTTTAGAACAATACCATTATTCACGAAGTTTTATTCAAACCTTAATTGCTAATGAACAAGTGACAATTAACGATAAAATTGTGCTTGGTGCTAAAACATCATTAAAACTTAATGATGAAATTACTATTACCATTAAAGCTACAGCACCTAGTAGTTTGCAAGCAACAGAAATTGCCTTTGAAACTGTTTATGAAGATGATGATGTTATTGTTATTAACAAACCAAATAACTTAGTTGTCCACCCTGGGGTTGGTAACTGAGATAATACATTAGTCAACGGACTTTTATTTCAATCAAAAATTGATGCGAATGATAATAATTTACGACCAGGAATAGTTCATCGTATTGATAAACAAACAACAGGTTTATTAATCGTTGCCAAAAATAATATTAGTCATAATCAATTAGCTCAACAATTGAAAAATCATGAAATTAAACGAATTTATATTGCCTTAGTTCATGGTACAATTAAAAGTAGATCAGGAACTATTAAAGCGCCAATTGCTAGAAGTACTAGTAATCGTTTAAAAATGATGGTTAATGAACAAAATAGTAAAGTTGCAATAACCCATTTTGGAGTGCTTGAAAGATTTAAAAATTATACTTTAGTGCAATGCCAGCTAGAAACAGGAAGAACACACCAAATTCGTGTCCACTTTGAATGAATTAGTCACCCCATTGTTAATGATCCTTTATATAGTAAATTTAAAGTGGAAAGTGTTAATATTGGACAATACTTACATGCCAAAGAGATTTCTTTTATTCACCCAACTACCAAACAAGAGATGACTTTTGATTGTAAGTTACCTGATTTTTTTGAAAATAAACTACAATTATTACGAAAGGAAAGTGTTAAATAATGGATGAGAAAATTTTAGATATTCTAGGCCTACAATTAGTTGATTATTTCATTACTCAACAAGGATATCTCCCATTTAATGTTCCTAAGGAATTAAAACCCTACATTAAAGGCGAAGTTTATTTAACCAATAAAGAAAGTAATACTTACCATATTATTAAAATTATTAAAGAAAATAATTTTAATGCCCAACATTTAAAAATTAAAGATGATGTTTATGAAGTGTTACATAAACAATTAGAAAAAGATGGTATTAAAGAAATCCGCTTTTTAATGATTATTTTAAATGATGATAATGAAAATGAAAATCGTGCGTCACCTGCTGTTGATGTAATTATCGCTACTCCTGATAAAATAGTAGACGAAATCGCTAAATTTTATCCAAGTATTGTTAAATCAGTTAAAGTTGATTTAACAGAAATTAGTAATAATGAAAATGATAGTAATAATGATGAAGATAGCGATGATAGTAAAGATACTGATGGTAACGGTTCTAACTTAAGTGAAAAATGAAAAAAAGTAAATTTTCAAAATCGTCGTTATTTAAGTGATACTTTAAAGAAATGTAGCAATGCTAATTTAGTTGTAACATGATTTTTATTTATTATTCCTATTATTACTTATTTTGCTTTTTTAATAATCATTTATCAGACCAAAGATGGTTGGTTGAGTAATAATTTTAATTTACAAGAATTGATTTTTGGTGCTAATTATCATAATTTAATTTTTGGTGCTCATGAATATTGAAGGTGGTTAATTTATCCATTTGTGGGCAATGATAATGGTAGTGTTCCTATTAATTTGATTTTCTCATTATTAATGTTCTATCGTGTAGGAAGATTTGTTGAAGGATTTTATGGATGATGAAAAGCAATTATTATTTGATTTGGTGCTATGATAGTAACAGGAATTTTACAAAGTGTTGTTGATCAATATAACATAATGTCTGGATTTTGAGTGTTTGTTTGAATTTCATTAGGAGCCATGCTACCTTTCATTTGAAATTACAAATTATTTAAAACACCAATTATGAGTCGTTTTGCAATAACTGTTGTCTTAATGCTATTCTTTTGGTTTTGATTTGACCAACAAGTAGTAACATTATTATACTGAATGATGGCATTTGCTTTAGGGTGATTATTTGCTTCCATTGTTGGTTATCATAATCGTAAGATGACAGTATTTTATGCTTTTAGCCCTGTAGCATTGGGTGCAGTATTTTTACTTGTTGCCTTATTATACTTATTAAATAATTACTATGCCGTTGATTATAATAATTATACGTTAACTGTTTTAGAACAATATAAGTCGTATGGCCTAATTAGTCAGAGTACTATTAATAGTTTTATGAATAATTTCTTCCATTATAATTGATAGTAATAAAATAAACCATATAAATTTTTATTTGGTCTTGCTATGTGCTTATTAGGCACCTTATTTTACATTTTTAATGAACTTGTTGGTTTAATATATGCATTTGTTGAGAACTGTTTTTCTAAATCCATGGAATTTATTTCAGTTTTTGTAAATTTATTATCTTCTGATTCATTGTTATTATTAGTATCTAATTTAGATACTTTTAATCTAATATTTTCTAAATTTTTCTTTTTTAAAAAATGTTTTTTATAACAATCTAAATATGCGTTTTTTCATTTTATAAATAATTTGCCTTCTGATGTTTCTATAAATTTTCAATAAAATTTATATCAAAATTTATTTATGATCAATTCTAATTTGTTAACATTAGTTAACAAATTTTTATGTTCTTCTAATGGTTCTAATTGTTCTTGTCATTCTAAAAGTTTAATTAGATACTCTTCTTCAGTAGATTTATATAGTAGTTCGTCAATGTTTCATTTCATTAGTTCTATTTGTTCTTTAGAGTATAACTTACACTCATTATTTGTTTTAATTATTGTAATAATTTTATCATTATATTCAAATAATTCTATTAGTGATAAAACTTCTTTATTTATGTCTTTTGCTTCAATATTTGTCATTTTCGCTTCTCCTTTTAAAATAAAAACCCATTTGCTTTAAATAAAACAATGAGTTAAAAATTATATTTAGTCTATAAGTGTATTATATAATAATTTTTTATTTATTATCTATCAATAATGAGTTTTTAATTGATTGTTATACTAGTAATGTCAGTAACAACATACATTAAGGTATTTGTAAAGTTTGATTAGGCAAGCGATACGACGACGGATGAGCATTTAGTAGCATTAAGTTCACAGGCAGGATAGGTGTGTGTGGTCTCATTATTAGCATCTTTAATATATGCCCTTGTATATCTTCATATGCTGGTGGTAAATCATGTGTTGGTTGTTGATCCAATCTATTTTCAATATTATTACCATTATCGCAAAACTTAACAAAGAGTTTTAGTGATTGACCTATAGTAATTGCTCCAAACCCAACTAGAAAAAATTCCAAGTAAGAATCATTGTCAGAAGTTTTCTCGTTTTTATCATATCCGTTTTCAATGAGTTCATTAAGACCAGACCCTCCTCCATAAAGTAAACATCCTGTACCAACAATATATAGTACATATTTTGTCTTTCTCATCATATTAAGAAAATACTTTTTTACACTACTAGTTGATAAACAACTAGTTGAATTAGTAGGTAATAATTGTTCTTCTTCTTCTATGTTATCCATTTGATTTTCTCCTTTTCATTATTTTATATAATTAAATTATTAGTTGAACAAAATTCTTAACTAATAATTTAACGGACTTCTCCCCACATGTACTTGTGGAGGAAAAAATGAATTGAAATGAATTCAACAGAATATTTCAAACTGAAAAACAATGTCTTGCATATATAGCAAGTTTGAAACAAAGCAAATGTATTAGGTGTTCTAGTTTTAATTTGAATACTTCTGATTTAAAAAGAATGAGATGTTTGAAATGTCATCAAACATTTAGTATTCTCACGGGCACTATATTTTCAAAGTCCCAAACGTCTTTAATATCTTGGTTTTATCTCATCTTTAGATGAATAAACACCAAACATGGAATTCCATCAACTGATGTTGCAAAAGAATTGGGAGTGACCTTGAAAACAGCTTGAAGAATGGGTCATAAAATCCGAAGTGCCATTGCTAAACAAAAACCTCAATTCATTGTTGAAGGGATAGTGCAAATAGATGAAATGTATCTTTCACATATGGGTTTTAAAAAACAAGGAAGATCCTTGTTAAACAAAACCTTGATTGTTGGCATTTATCAAAAAACAACCAATAATTTAATTGTGAAAGTATTGAAAAACGCAAACAGTAAAAATCTTTTGCAGTTTGCAAGAAACCACATGTCTTCAAAGTGTGATGTACATACTGATTTGTGAAAAGGATATCGCGATTTGAAATCGGTTTTCACTAAGCATGAAACAGTTAACCATCAAAATGGCTATGTTTCAAAAACTGGTGTAAATACCAACCAAATTGAATCAGTATGAAAACATATACGAAGAACATTTAAAACACATATCAAAGTTGCAAAACATCATGTTCATTTATATGCAAAAGAATCAGCATATAAATTCAATAACATACCTAGTTTTGAAACTGTAATGCTATGTTTGATTTAAAACTGTGGGGAGAAGTCCGTAGATAGGCTTTTCTCAGCATTTATGTGATAAAATTTAATAGTACATAAAGGGAGAAAAGCCTAATTTAATATAACATAGAATGATTTTAAATAATAAATAAGTGCTTTAATCAATCTTGTAGTTGTTTTTTATCTTTATTTGTTAACAAATTAGTATTAACGGTTATTACTCTTTTTGTTGCATTAGTAATGGTAAAATTAATTTCTATGTACATATGTTGTTGTCAATTAATAGGTAGTTTATCAGGTCATTCAATAATCATAAAATTATTAGCCATGATTTCATAGTATTCTTCAAGATGGGTCACATTATTTAAACGATAAGCATCCATATGAATTAAGTTTCATTTATGTTTAGTTGCATATTGATTTCAAATAATAAAAGTCGGTGAATTAATAATATCACTAACACCAAGTTCTTCACCAATTAATTTTGTTAATTGTGTTTTTCCACTACCAAGTGTCCCGTTTAACAATAAGATTAAATTAGGTTGGGCAATATTGGCAATTATTCTTGCTAATTGTTTGGTATCTTTTAAATTATTTAAAAGATATGAATTATGGTTCATAAGTTTTATGTTGTCCTTTCTAATAACTAATTCTTAAATTGTTGTGGTGTTTCATATTTTAATATTTCGTTTTTAGTTTTTTCTGTTAATTTCTCACGACTACGAACAAAGAATCATTGATAACACCCAAAACATGAGTTACCAAGTGCTACTATTCACATAATTAACAAATTAATATCTATAGTACTATGAGCAATTCCAGAATACATTGTTATTTGCAGTATATTAACAATAATTCAAAAAATTCATTGTTCACGAAAACGCATTAACATTAAAATTTGGGCAGCAATACTCAAACCATTAGTTAAAGAATCAAGAACATGTGGTAATAATTTGGATCAGTTTTTTCCTTCAAAATCATAAGTACCTAATATAACACGAGAAAACTCGGGAATTTCAAAATAAAAGAAAACAGTTAAGATAATGGAAAAATAAATTGTTACCATACCTGTTTTTAAATTAAGACGTTTTGAAATAATGTCTTGTTGGGAATCTAAGTTAAATTTTCATAAACTATAACCAATAAATTGGAATGGTAAAAAGAAAAATAAATTTAACTGCATATCGCCAACGTAATCTCATGTTAAAGAAAATAAACCATATACGGTTACAGAAATAAATCCTCAAAAATAGTTAGATATTTTACCTAATGCTATTAAAATGACACAAATTATATTGGTAAAGGCAGCCATTCCATTTAGCATTAGTAATACTTGTTTTCAAGTTTCTTCTTGTTTATTATTAACAATTTTCCAAATTGATGGAAAATGTTTAGGGTTAAGAAAATGGTTAAAATCAAAGAATATATTTCAAACCATAAATAATCCTAAGCAAATAATGGCTACTTGAGCCGAAAAAGGAATAGATTTTAAATCACGAGGAATAGTTAATAAGAATTGCTGAATATTTTTTACTTTTTGTTTTACTATTGTTTTTTTATTTTTAAACATTTAGTTATTACCTTTACATAATTTGTGGATGGATTATTATTTTATTTAAACATAATTTGGCATAAATTGCTAGTGCTAGTGTATCATTAACGCCAACAAATTCTTTTTGATTAACAAAACTACCATTAATACCACGCTCACCTTTACTATTATCGCCAGGACCAAAATAAGTTTCTTTTAAATCCAAGTTTAAACTAGAAATATCAAGGGCATACAGATGTCATAATTTGATAGAGGTTTTATTAGCATAGTAACTACCAACAGCATAAATGTTTTCTTTAGACAGTGCTGTGATATCAATCCCTGTTTCTTCTAATACTTCATCCATAACTGTTTGTAAAACTGTTTGTTCTTTTTTACAGCCACCAGTTAAAGTTCCGTATTTAGTTTCTAATTTAGTTTCAAATAAAGGATTTTTTTCATTAATTAATAAAAATCAAGATTGATTATGTTGGAACACAAATGGTAAATATAGCTACACCTTCATTATTGCACCAAGGTTCACTAACTCCTTCCATATGACCTTTTTTAATTATTTCTAAAAATTTATGCATAATATATAACCTCCTTTTTAGTTAACTATTTATTAAATTATAACACTAACTCATTATTAAAAAACTAAAAATAATTTTACAAATTACTTTTGTGTTATCAAATTACCGTTTATTAAAAATAATTAGGATAGTTAATATACTATTCTTAATAGTTAATATATAATTATTTTACTATATAAAATTATAAGGAGGAAGCACAATGATTTATACCATTAATAATTTATTTATTAATACTAATGAAAAATCAAATCGAAAATTACCAGAACAAATAACTATTAATGGGTGAATACGATCTAATCGTAATGGTAAAAATGTTGGATTTTTAGATGTAAATGATGGTTCTTCTGTCAATAACTTACAAGCAGTTTATAATATGAAACTTGAAAATTGAAAAGCATGTACAAGCCTTACTACTGGCAGTGCTATTAGTGTTAGTGGTAACTTATTATTAACACCAGGTAAAAGCCAACCCTTTGAATTACAAGTAACTAATATTATTATTTATAATGTTGCTGATCCTAATTATCCTATTCAAAAGAAAGAACACACTAATGAGTTTTTACGAGATAATGCCCATCTCCGTGGTCGTACTAATACCTTTTTAGCAGTGTTTAAAATTCGTGACCAAGTATCGTGAGCTATTCATAAATTTTTCCATAACCAAAACTTTGTCTACTTACACAGTCCCATTATTACAGCCAATGATGCTGAAGGAGCAGGTGAAAACTTTATTGTGACAACAATTACTAATAACAAGTATCAAGATGATTTTTTTGGTCAAAAAGCGTCGTTAACTGTTAGTGGTCAGTTAAATGCAGAAGCTTATGCCCAATCATTACAAAAAGTATATACTTTTGGTCCTACTTTCCGTGCTGAAAATTCTAATACTTCACGTCATGCTGCTGAATTTTGAATGATTGAACCAGAATTTACATTTGCCAATTTACAAGATAATATTAAATTAGCCCAAGCATTAATTAAAAGTGTGATTAACGATGTGTTAGATAATTGTTTACCAGAACTAACTTGATTAAACCAAAAACAAGTAACTAAGGAGCAACCATTAATTGATAAATTAAAAGTTGTTGCTGGTGCAAAATCTGACTTTAAAGTTATTACTTATAGTGAAGTCATTGACTTACTAATTAATGCTCAAGGAGCAGGGAAAGAATTTGAGTTTAAAGATATTAAATGAGGAATTGATTTACAATCTGAACATGAAAGATATTTATGTGAAGAAATTACCAAACAACCAACATTTGTTATTAATTATCCACAATCCATTAAAGCATTTTATATGAAATTAAATGCGATGGACGTTAACCATCCTGAACAAAAAACAGTAGCTGCTATGGATTTATTAGTACCTGGGATTGGTGAGTTAATTGGTGGTTCAGTTCGTGAAGACAATTATGAACAGTTATTAAGCAATAAGAAGCAATTTAAAATAGCAGGTGATGGCTTACAATGATACTTTGATTTACGTAAGTATGGTTATGCTCCTAGTGCTGGCTTTGGTTTAGGACTAGAACGTTTACTAATGTTTATAACAGGAATTAGTAATATTAGAGACGTAATTCCTTTTCCAAGAACACCTAATAATTTATCATTTTAAAGATTAGGCTTATTTACTGAAGGTTGGGTAGTTTTTCAATATTTAAGTATCATCATATCAGTTTTCAAAATTTTTTATTTAGCAATTGAATTAATGACAAAAAAAATGAGCAATTGCTCATTTTTTAATAAAATTTGAAGATATAATTATCCCAAGTTAGGGTCGAATCTATTCTTAGCATTATTTGTTAATTCTTTTCTACGGTTATCGAATTCTTGCTTTAATTGTTAAGTCAAAGAAAGAATTTGTGTTTTCAGTAGTTTTGGCTGCGACTGTTTACTTGTTCTTTTTGCTCATCTAACGCTTTGAGATTGTCGTTTAAATGTTTTAATTTATAAAGGTATCATATAAATATTTCATTTAGTGTCTATCAACAATAAGTTTTTAATTGCTTTTAGTTTCTCTTTTTGTGTTTAAATGAATTCATATTTCCTGACTTTCCTTTTGATTATGTCCCAACCTAAGATTAAAATATAATTCAAAATAATTTGACAGAAAATTAAACAAACAAATTTTTTTACTAATAAGTGTTATAATTAAAATAAGCGGTTACTATTTTAAATGAAAAGGGAGGAAAAATAATGAATGAAAAAGTTTTTGCTTTAAAGCAAAAATTACGACCACATAAATTTTTAGGTTCACAATATTTTATTTTAACATTTTTTTGATTAATATTTATTGGTCTATTAATGACAGCTTTAATCTTATTCTTACAAGAACGAGCACAAATAAAGATTATAAGTTGGATGCTGCAAAAACTGGTTGATATCAACAATTACTAGCAATCAAATATCCTTTAATTGACTTTTCTTTATTGTCATTTCAATTTGTAAAAGGTAAAGAAACACCAATTAGTGATTATAGCGCTGCTTGAACCCAACGTGTAAATAGTGTTAATACTGCCTATTCATACATCTTTATTGCTTTAATTGGATTTGTTTATTATATTGTAGTAATTATTAAATTATACAAATGTAATCACTTTGAAAAGAAATACGGTTTAAGTACCCAATTTTCTAATGATTATCCTATCTATGATACTAAAATGTATTTAGGATTTGTTATTAATTTAGCTATTGTTTTTAGTTTCTTTAATTTTTTAACAACATTAATTGTTTTAATTTATGGTGTAGTATTAGTTTTAAATTCATATTTTTTCTGATATATCTTAAAAACTAAAACAGAAGTATTAGTAATACATAAATGATGAAAATCACCTAATTTTGTATTATTTACTACAATATAATAAACAAATCCAATTAAAGCAATCTTTGTTCAACAATTCAATGTTAACTTAGATTTAATTCTTTCTATTATTCTGCCAATTGGAACTATTACCATTGTTATTACTTTACTAATTAAAAATATGTTAGCAACACAAGTATCAGCTGTTAAAAATGCTATTAAAACGATTGGTGCTAAAGTTAGTGCTTTCCAGATTTTCTATTATACTCAAAAAGAAAAATCATTAGAAGATTATAATTTTGTTAGTGCTTTACCAACATTTGTTAAACTACCATTACAAAACAATAGTATTAATACCAAGCAGACTTTGGTTCTCATGCAAACCATCGATGAAACTGTTTTATATTTTAATAGTCATTTTACCAAACCAAAAGAATTAAATTATATGCTTTATCATTTATTTAATAATATTACTGATGTTAAAGAAATTGAGGAAATTAAAAGTAACATTGTTAAATTACCAAAAAAAGCTAATTAACTTATACTTGTTATGCTTATGCTAATATTGAATTAAGATTAGTAATAACTTTGAATATGACTAATTCGTCTTTGAATCAAACTAAATAAAATATAAATAAAAGTAAAACGTAAGATTTCAATTCCAATTAAAATAAAGAATACTTTTGTAACATTGTTATTAAAGTTAATAATATTGTTTAAATAGTCACCTGGTCGTGATAGGGTAGGATTAAAGTATAGTACTACTAATGTTAATGAAAAAGCTAAGGAAGCAACAACCGCATTTAATGGTACTAGTACTAATCCCGCACTAACTTTCTTAATAACATCAGTTTTTAAATTGTTACTCTTATTACGTAATTTAAATAAATAGTAATAAATAAAATAAAAAGAAATAATAAAGACAACATTAGCAATATCATCAAAGAAAATTTGTAATGGTGGATGGTCACCATCTAATAATAAATGTAATCACGGTTCAACAACACCAATCACTAATGTATAATAGAGACCAATGATTGGAATAGCAAAAGCAATAATTAATGAATCAAACACTCGTAATGGTAAAATTACCCCCATAAATTGAACAGGAATTTCGATTAATGATGATGCTACTGCTAAACCTAATAAAATTCCTGTTAGAGTAATTTTGAACATTTGCGCTTTGGAATTAGATTTTAATTTCTTATTACTTTTAAATTCGATTGTTTTTTTAAACTTGACACTGTTTTCCATTATACTTGCTCCTTCTAAATACTTATTTATAAAAATTATAAATTAATTTAGAAAAAATGCAAGTTATTTATCCTCTAGAGTTAATTTGCTATATTTTCTAGTTAACTCATTAGCATATTTAATTATCACTCCATCATAATGGATTTAATATTATATGTATTTCAAATATAAATACACATACTTGGACTGCCGTGTACCACATACCATATATGAATATAGAATTAATAGAACCAAAAACAGACTATTTTATTAAAAGAAAAGAATTACAAATATCTTTTTTAAAGTTTTAAAAATAATTCATAAAAATTTTAATTAATATTAAAAACTCGTTGTTGATAGACAATGAATATAAATCATTCATAATTAAATTAAATTAAGTATCATTTTTGTTTTGTGTTTGTTTTTATAATTTTTTATTTTAGTATTTGTTTGTTATTAAAATGTATGAAATTGGTGTTTAAAAAACCTAGAATTGCCGAGTTTTATATATGGATATTCAACAAGATTTTTATGTTAAAAAGATTTTTTATGCTTGTTATGTTAAGAATGTGATTTTACCTATTTCTTTTTTAAATAATATTGGGAATGTTAGGGGAAAGTCTTATGTTGGTAATAAACAAAAATTAAGAAATAATACATCTCGTACTAAGACTAATTTAATACAAAAAGCATTACATAATTTTTATGATAGTAAAATGATGAGTTTTCTTACTTTAACTTATAAAGATAATATGCAAGATATTAAAAAAGCAAAAAAAGATATTCGTTTATTTTTTCTTAAATTAAAAAAGTGATGAAATGACCCTAAACGTTCTAAATATTTAGGTGAATTAAAGTATTTTTATGTTTATGAATATCAAACTCGCGGTGCTGTACATTTTCATATTTTATTTAATAGAAAAATACCTTACAGTATGATAATTGATTGATGACCACATGCTGAGAAGCAAGGTATTAAGTTAATTGTTGTTAAAAAAGGTACAAATGAATTTGTAGTTAAATATTTAGGGAAATATGTTACAAAAGCATTAGATGATGTTAAGTCTTTAAATCAAACAGATGTAGGTGTAAAGGCTTATGCTTTTAGTCGTAATTGTAAAAATCCTATTGTAGTTCGTGGAATTAAAAACATGACAATACAAGATATAATTAAAGCAACAAATGTGTTTTATTTTAAAACGCCAAAAGATAGTGAAGGTAATACTGTTATGATTGGTGGTATTATTGAAAGTACTGTTGTAAATGATTATTTTAAAGAATATGAAGATTATGAACGTTATGGATATTTAAGTGCATTATCGCATAAGCATTATTTACGGACTAGTGAAATTGGTTATTTAATTCAAAAAGATAAAAATGTTTTGACTTTTCTTAATAAAGTTTTTGGTAATAAAGTTGAAAAAATATTTTTTCAGAAAAAAGTGTTACATTAGAAAAAAACTGATTTTTCTATATTTTTACTTATATATATAATGGTTAATGAACATTAGTAATTATGGCAATTCTTACTAGTGTTCATTTTTTTATTTTTAATTGTATTTTTATTTTTTTATGATATACGCTTATTAAGCGTAGGTTACCCTACTATGCTTAACTTATTAAATTAAATTTTAATGAATTGCCGAGGTTAAGTTTTTTTATGTTTAAAGTTCAATTAGTTAATATTGAAAAAGGGCGTATTATTCCCGATAAAAATAATAAAGGTCAAACATTAAAGTTTGATGTTTTGAAGTTTGTAGAAATAAATAGACAAACAAGCGTGCCAACTGGTCAAACACGTGATAAATGATATAATCCAGAATTTGCTAGTGATTTTAATAATTGTTTATCTACTGTTGATTTAAAAGTTGGTAATTTTTATTCACTTGAATTAGATTTAAGCGGTAATATTAAAAAACTTTCTAATTGAAAATAGTTATTTATTAAAAGGGTAATTTTAAATAATTATTTTAGGTTAGGAGAAAATTAAATTATGGCTAAAAATGATAATTGCTCATGTGAACAACCATTTCATTTAGCAATGTATATGTGTAAACTTTGTGGCCAAATTATTTGTCCTAAAAGAGTTTTACAAAATTTATATACTAGAAAATATTATTGTCCAAATTGTATATTAGATATTGCTTTAAATAAGGCAATGAGACAGCAAGAAAGTAAGTTAAATTATGAAACATAAGTGTGGTGATTGAACTTATGAACGAATATATGGTTGTGAAATGTGTTATAAAATAGCAAATGAAATGGAATGAATAAGAAAAGAGAATAAAAGAAATAAATAAAAATTTAATAAGGGGCATATATATACTTTTTAGTGTATTTTTGCCCCTTACTCTAATTAGTATAAATAAGCTCCTTATTAATAAAGTAAGGAGTTTTATTTATGCCTAATGAATTAGAACAAACTAGTAATTATACTTTAACAAAGATAGTAAAAATAGGATTAAGTCCATTAAGTGCTATGGTTGGAGTTGGTGCTTATTATGGTCAATATTTAAAAAACCCAATATTAGGCAGTATTAATTCTTTATTATTTAGTAAGAAATTAGGAATTGATATATGGAATATTAATCAAAGACCAACTACTAGAAATAAAGTTATTAATAGTTATAAAAAGATATTTTTGGGTTTAAGTACAATTGGTTTAATTAATTATGCTAAGTTTGTTCAATATGTAGATAAGTCTTTGTCTTTATTAAAAGATGAACCTTGTTTTTGACCACCTTGTCCAACTGAACCACCAAGACCAACATATCCACCATTTACAACTATTAAACCTATTATTGATGTGCCTTTTGTAGATTGAGATACTTATATATCTTTAAATAGTTTTGGTATAGCGAATGTTGTTAGTGGTTTAAGTTAATTAATACCTAATCGTTTTGAGAGTATAAGAAAGATTTGTAATTATGGCAACTGGTGGATGTTTAATTAGTAGTGGTGTAGCAATGGGTATTAATAATGCTTATGCTATTCCTACAATAATAGCGGGTGCTAGTGAAATAGTTAATACTTTATTGTTACCATTGGGAAGTACTCATAATAATACTGAGTTACAAGAAGTTTTTACTGATGAAAGAGCGGGGTTAATTAATGACAGTGTTGTTGATGATTATCAAAGTATTAATGATAGTAGCAGTAATTATAGTTTTGACGGAAGTGAACTTAATATTAATGCAAGGTTAGAATTTGATGAAAATTATTATAGATTATAGGAGATGTTTAAAATGAATAAATGTTATTGTCAACGAGATTATAGGTGTATGTGTATAGAATTAGAACAAGGATTAAATGAAAATATGAATTATGATGATTTTTTAGGGGGTAGAAAATAATGGATATGAAAGAGATAGTTAAATATTTAACGTATATGGGTGGTTTTGGTCTTATTCTTTGATTTTCTCGTAATTGAATACATGAAGGTATACAGAAATTTAAACATAAAAAACATGTAAAGGAAAATGATAGTGACCCTGATTGTTTATATTGTCGTAAAGATTTTGAAAAGAAAAAACGTAGATTGGAAATGGAAAAACAACAAAAAGAATTAGAGAAAGGGGGTGATTAATATGCCAACAGGATTAAGTGCCTTATTAACCATGATAGGTGGTGTTGGACAACAATTATTAAATGCTTTTACTTATTTTTGGTTGAGTATTTACAACTGGTGATGGTGGAACACTTACAAATTGACCAGTGCTAATTTCAATTGTATTTATGGTATTAGTGTTTATTAAACAATTTGTGGGTCATATTATTCATGGAACTCATTAGTAATTAGAAAGGAATTAAGCAATGGTAAAGTTATTTTTTAGTTTAGTTTTTGTTTTGCCTTTGTTAGGTAAACTTTTACCGACTGTTAATACATTAGTGCAAACTATTTATATGCAGTATCTAAGTTCCTTTACTGGTTTACATACTGTGACACTTTTTATTAAGTCGTTCTTTTATGATAGTTTGTATACTTTGCCTTTGCCAATTCTTGCTTTAATAAATGTTAGTTTTGTTTTTTATTTAATTTTAGGATTATTTAGATTTACAAGACATTAGGAGTGAAATTATGTTTATACCTTTTATTACAACAGTAATGAAATTATTTAGTCAAATATTTATGAAGTTTTTTAGTTTTCCAATTGGTGACTTAGGTTTTAATTTAGGTACGTTAATGGTATTTTTAATTTTTCTTAAATTTGCATTTAGAGTGATTTTACCCGAATTAATATTACCAACATTAGGATTAGGTTATGGTGTTAAGAAAATTGGTAAGGCTTCTGTTTCAGTTGGTAAAGCAATTGCTAAGGGCCATAAGCAAACACAAGATGTTAGTGGAATTAATATAGGTGATTAGTTATGTCTGATTTTGTTGTTAGTATTTTGCATTTTATTTTTATATTTTCTAATAAAGATATTTCTATGTTTTTAAATCAAACGGTTGATGTTACTAATGAAGTTTATATTTTGTTTAATTTGACTTTTTGACTTGTGTTAGGAGTATTTTTTAATTTTATTTATCGTAGTATTAAATTTGTTTTTAGGTCGTTATTTGGGTAGGTGGTATTTATGAGTGTTTGAGATATTTACAATCAAATACATCAATGTATAGTTGATTATTGAACTATGTTTTTGGGTAGTCCGGTTGATAACTTTACTGCTATTTTATGAAATTTAGTAGTTTATGGTATACAGTTTTTTATTGGATTTGTTTTATTTTATGGTTCATGGTGAATTTTAAAGTGTTTATTTGGTAAATAATTATGTGATTTAAGTTTGCTAAATTATTTTAATTGTAAATACTTCTGTTCAAGCACCTACTTCTTTGATTGTTTCAAATAACCCAAATGTTGTTAATTATGATATTACAGATGAAATGGTTAAACATGTTAAGTACCATAGTTTTGATGATTGGTCAACAATTCCATGAAATTCTGCTTATTTTGATATTGACCAACCTGATTTAAAATTAGTAAGTGGTTATTTTTATGATTATTTTCATCCTGATTATCAATATTTTTTAAATTATGTTAGTGATGTTGCAGGTGTTTTACAAAAACATGTTGATTTTACTAGTCATTTGATTTTTGATGATGAAAAAGCAATTGCAGAAATTTATAAAATTAAAAATCGTGGACACAATAAACCTTTACCAATTTTAGTTGGTAGTTGAGAACAAGCTAAATTAGTAGGAATAATCAGTGAAGATTTACAAAGATTTTTAACTACTAATTTTAAAGAAGGGAAAGTCACAGTTATTGTTGCTAAACAACCAATGTTAAATACCCCATATTGAATTACAAAATCTTCAGTTGCTTTTTCATCATAGCTTTACCAACAGATACGGTTTATGGTCTTGCTGCTAAATATAATGATGAACAGTTAAATGCTTTTTCAAGGATTATTTTTAATCATAATTTAGTACAAACTAAGCAAGATAATTATATTGAATTTGGTGGTGTTGCTGGTCAACAGAAATTTAATGTTCAGTTAGAATTTGAAATTTCTAAACCTTTAAGTTTTTATATACAAGGATTTATGTTTTATTTTAATTTTCATTATCTTGGTTCTAGTTTTAATTTTTCATTTTTAGATTATGAAGGTAATACAAAATATGTTTTTAAAGGATTAGTTAATAGTCACTCTTATTTACAAGATATGTATAATTTTATTACTATGCCGGTTCGTGTTCCTAATTTGAAGTATTTAACTATAACTTTTTCTATTAATTCTATTATTGAAAATCCACAACAGTCGGTATCAGTTAGATTTGGTCAAATTAATATTTTTTCAAGTGAAAATATAACACCAGTACCCCCAAATAGTCCTTTTAATCCTGAATATGAACGAGTTAGTTGATATGATGTTTTTGGTCATTTACGTAATGCTTTTAGATGAGTGTTATTTGGTGTAGTTGGTAAACTTTTACCAGTAGAACCATTAAGAGAATTTTTTGCTAAGATTGACGGTTTATTAAGACGTATTTTTGATGATACTATTAGTTCATTTTTAAATGTTGATTTTACTAGTGGTTTAGAACAAGTATTAACTTTATGAGTATTTTTAAAATCAGTAGGGTTTTTAATTGGTTAGGAGTGAAAGATAATGCCTTGGTATGGATATTTAATTTTAGGAATTTTGTTAGTTATAATTCTTTATCCGTTTTTAATAACTAGAAAAAATATAAAGATATTGCAACGTGTAGGTAGTTATATTATTTCAGCGCCACCACGTACTGGTAAGTCAGCATTTGCTTGTTGTTTGGCACAAAGACATGAAGGTAGAGAGTAGTTAGTCCTATTCCTATTAAAGTTCGTAATGAATACAGTTATCGCTGTTCCTATGATGATGTTTTTAAATTTAATCAATTAAATAGTAATTATGCTTTTAATGAGAATGATATGGTTGTTTTAGATGAATTAGGTTTAAAGATTAATAGTAATGATTTAGCACCGGAATTTAAAGAAACACAGGAGAGTTTGGGAATGTTTTGAAATTAATAGGTCATAATTTTAATGGAATAATGTATATGATTGAACAACACCCTGATAGAATACCAAAGCAAGCACGTGAAAAAGTAGAGTATATTGTTCAAGTTAAGAGAATGCGTATTTTATTATTTTTAGTTAAGTTTAAACTTAATATTTATACTAATGTTGATGATTATAATAAAATTGTTTTATCTAAAAGACAAACTAAGAAAATAATTAAAAAGGGTGGTTTTCCCCCAAGTTATAGTGGTGAGACTATGACTTTTAGTTTGTGATTTCCTAGGTCTTATTTACAAAAATATAATAGTCGTGCTTTGCATTATATTCATGATTTAAAAAGTGATTTGAGTAGTGTTAAAGAGTATGAACAGTCACAAGGTTTAGAATTTACTGTTGATGATATTAGAGCGGTAGGATTAGATAAGTTGGATAATATATTACAGACTGAAAAAAAAGAAACCGAAAATATTGTATGTCGTGCTTGTTATTATAGAAATAAACATTTTAAAAAAAATAAAAAAATGTTAAAATAAATTTATAAACTTAATATAAGTTTTTAACTCATTGTTTTTTTAAAACAAATGAGTTTTTTCATTTTAATAAAGGAGAAATATAATATGCCAAATATTCAAAATTATCAATCAATTAACAGCGATATTGAAAATATAAATTCAGAATCAAATATAGACATTATTTATTATAGTATTAGATGAAATGCTTTTAAAAATTTAATGAAAAATGGTAGTAGATTAGGTGTTTTGTGTTGTTTTGCAGCATTAACAGATGCCTATATTCAAAACGAATTAACTGAGGATAAATTTAGTAATTTTTCAGAATTCTTTCAAAGAACTAAAACATATCTTTCATGGGGATTAGCAGCTATAAGTTTTAGTATTCTTGTAGATAAAAGTGCTTTTCATTATGTTGATGAAGTTATTAAAGATATTAAAGAATTAATAATAGGTAAAAAATGTTTTACAAACGAAGAACAATACCAAAAAAAAGTCAAAGAATTACAAGAAAAAATTACAATTCTTCAAGAAAATCATTTGGAAAAATGTGAAGAATTAAAAGTATTTAAAGAAAATATTTTAAAAGAAATTGATGAAAAAATAAAAAATAAAAAATTTGAAGCAACCAGTGAATTTATTCATACTAAAAATTTTATTAAAGCAAATTCTAATTATAATATAGAACATATTAATAATTTTATACCTTCAAGTCAATTTGACAAACAAAAAATACATGCTGATAATGAACCTTCAACAAGTGGATATAAACCAAACTCACCAAAAATGTAAATAAACTTTATTATGGTCGGAGCCAACCAGAACCTTGATTAAGTATCACAATTGGCCGTAGTATTATTTTTATTTTTTAAAAATAATTATGATAATATTAAATAGTAATAAAATATGTAAAATTATAATAAATGTTCGGAGTTTTATATATGGAAGAAAATTTTTATATTAAAAAGACTTTTTATGGTTGTTATGTTAAAAATGTAGTACTATACCTATGTATGCTATTTTAGATAATAAACGTAATGAGAACGGTATTAAGAATTTAGGTATTAATGATACTAAGTTACGTAATAATTCTATTCGTACTAAGACTACTTTAATACATCGTGCTTATCATAATTTTTATGATAGTAAAGTTTTAAGTTTTGTTACCTTGACTTATAAGAATAATATGCACGATATTAAACAAGCAAAGCATGATATTAATTTGTTTTTTAAACGTTTAAAGCGTTTGTGAAATGACCCTAAGCGCTCTAAGTACTTAGGTAAATTAAAGTATATGTATGTTTATGAATATCAAAAACGTGGTGCTATTCATTTTCATATTTTATTTAATAGAAAAATACATAAAAGTATGTTACCACAGTGATGACCATTTGGTTTTAATGATGTAAGCGTTGTTACTAAGGGTTCTAATGAACATATTGTTAAATATTTAGCAAAGTATGTTACTAAGGTACAAAATGATTTAAAATGTCTAAATCAATTTGATTTAGGTGTTCGTGCCTATGCTTTTTCTCGTAATTGTTCTTGACCTAAAGTTATTAAGGGTCAAAAAATAATGTTGTATCAACGATTAATAGATGCTTCAATTAAAGCAATAAATTCAATGTTTTTTAAGAAAAAGATTGATAGTTTTGGTCGTACTATGCTTTTTGGTGGTAGTTTTGATACTACCATTGTTGGTGACCAGTTTAAAGATTATGAACAATATGTTTCTCTTTCAAATATTAGGTGCTTGAATGCTATTAAGCAATTTCAACCATGAGTTTATATTAAAGAAAAGATTTTAAATTTTTTAACTGGAGTTTTTGGTGATAAAGTTGAACAAATAATAATTGATAAAAGAATTCTCCATTAGTTTTAATTAGAATTTGAATTATTATTTAAGGGTGTATTTTAATCTTTTTTTTGATGATTTAAACAATAATCAGTATTATTTACTTCTTCATCATTACATTTTACAATTTTATATTTAAGGTTCATCATATGTTTTTCTTGTGGTTGTTTAGTATTGTCTATTCATGGATTTGAAAATTCTTGATATTTACATTTATTATCCATTCATTCACCTCCTTCTCTAATTATTATAAGTATTTGATATCTTAAATCAATTCTTTTTGACAATAAAATTTTAATTAAATCACTTGTATGTATGTATATATATATATATAATTGTTAATGGCACAGATATTTACCGAACATTTATATTTGTGCTTTTTTGTTGTATTTATTTATTTTTAGTGTATATTTATAATTAAGATAGTCATACCCGCTATTTTAATCTAGTTACTAATTAGTAACTTAAATGTTCGGAGGTTAAAAGCATTTATGCAAAATTTTCTATGTCAACTATCAGATTGACAAACTGACAAAATTATTAAAGATAAAAACGGTAAGGATAATAATTATACTGTCCTTACATTTTCGCCGTTTTATGAAACTGATAAAGGTATTAAAGTTTCTACTGGCGAAAAGTCAAAAGATAAATGGATTTTATTAAATAGTGCATTAGCAATAAAACTTGCTAAAATGACTATTGATGTGGGACTTTTCTATGATGTTGAAGTTTCATGAGAAGGTAAAATTATTGATATACATAATTTAAAAACTAAATAATTATTTAAAGGATTAAATTTATGTCAAAAATTAATAATTGTGCTTGTCAACAACCTTTTCATTTAGCAATGTATATGTGTAAACTTTGTGAACAAGTTATTTGTCCTAAGAAAGTTTTACAAAATTTATATACTAAACAATATTATTGTCCAAATTGTATATTAAATATTGCTTTGGTTAAACAAAAAGGACAATTACAACAAAAAGAAAATTAAAAAAACTAAATAGGGAGTATATTTATACTTTTTTGTGTACTTTACTCCCAATTATACAAATTGGTATAAATATGCTCCTTATTAATAGTAAGGAGTTTTATTTATGCCTAATGAATTAGAGCAAACTAGTAATTATACTTTATTAAAATTAATAAGAACTGGTATAAGTCCATTAAGTGCTATGGTTGGAGTTGGTGCTTATTATGGTTAATATTTAAAAGACCCAATTTTAGGAAGTATTAATTCTTTATTATTTAGTAAGAAATTAGGAATTGATATATGGAATATTAATCAAAGATCTACTACTAGAAATAAAGTTATTAATAGTTATAAAAAAATATTTTTGGGTTTGGGAACAATTGGTTTAATTAATTATGCTAAGTTTGTTCAATATGTAGATAAGTCTGTGTCTTTATTAAAAGATGAACCTTGTTTTTGACCGCCTTGTCCAACTGAACCACCAAGACCAACATATTCACCATTTACAACTATTAAACCTATTATTGATGTGCCTTTTGTGGATTGAGATACTTATGTGTCTTTAAATAGTTTTGGAATAGCAAATGTTGTTAGTGGTTTAACTGAGTTAGTACCTAATAGATTTGAAACTATTCGTAAAATAGCAAATATGGGTACTGGTGGGTTTTTAATTAGTAGTGGTGTAGCAATGGGTATTAATAATGCTTATGCTATTCCTACTATTATTGCCGGAACAAGTGAAATAATTAATACTTTATTGTTACCATTGGGAAGTACTCATAATAATACTGAGTTACAAGAAGTATTTACTGATGAAAGAGCAAGATTAATTAATGTTAGTATTAATGATTATCAAAGTACAGATGACGGTATGGTTGATGTTGATTTAAACGATAGTATGTCTGAAATTAATTTAGATAGAGCAAGTTTAAATTGGGATTATTCTTATGCTTATACGTTAGGTGGTGTTTAAAATGAAAAAGATAAAGTGAAAAAATATGTCAAGAGAGAAATTGCATAAGAAAAAAGCAAAAAGAAATTTTGAACAAAGATTAAATGAAAATATGAATTATGATGATTTTTTAGGGGGTAGAAAATAATGGATATGAAAGAGATAGTTAAATATTTAACGTATATGGGTGGTTTTGGTCTTATTCTTTGATTTTCTCGTAATTGAATACATGAAGGTATACAGAAATTTAAACATAAAAAACATGTAAAGGAAAATGATAGTGACCCTGATTGTTTATATTGTCGTAAAGATTTTGAAAAGAAAAAACGTAGATTGGAAATGGAAAAACAACAAAAAGAATTAGAGAAAGGGGGTGATTAATATGCCAACAGGATTAAGTGCCTTATTAACCATGATAGGTGGTGTTGGACAACAATTATTAAATGCTTTTACTTATTTTTGGTTGAGTATTTACAACTGGTGATGGTGGAACACTTACAAATTGACCAGTGCTAATTTCAATTGTATTTATGGTATTAGTGTTTATTAAACAATTTGTGGGTCATATTATTCATGGAACTCATTAGTAATTAGAAAGGAATTAAGCAATGGTAAAGTTATTTTTTAGTTTAGTTTTTGTTTTGCCTTTGTTAGGTAAACTTTTACCGACTGTTAATACATTAGTGCAAACTATTTATATGCAGTATCTAAGTTCCTTTACTGGTTTACATACTGTGACACTTTTTATTAAGTCGTTCTTTTATGATAGTTTGTATACTTTGCCTTTGCCAATTCTTGCTTTAATAAATGTTAGTTTTGTTTTTTATTTAATTTTAGGATTATTTAGATTTACAAGACATTAGGAGTGAAATTATGTTTATACCTTTTATTACAACAGTAATGAAATTATTTAGTCAAATATTTATGAAGTTTTTTAGTTTTCCAATTGGTGACTTAGGTTTTAATTTAGGTACATTAATGGTATTTTTAATTTTGCTTAAATTTGCATTTAGGGTTATTTTACCTGAATTAATGTTACCAACATTAGGATTAGGTTATGGTGTTAAGAAAATTGGTAAGGCCTTCTGTTTCAGTTGGTAAAGCAATTGCTAAGGGTCATAAGCAAACACAAGATGTTAGTGGAATTAATATAGGTGATTAGTTATGTCTGATTTTGTTGTTAGTATTTTGCATTTTATTTTTATATTTTCTAATAAAGATATTTCTATGTTTTTAAATCAAACGGTTGATGTTACTAATGAAGTTTATATTTTGTTTAATTTGACTTTTTGACTTGTGTTAGGAGTATTTTTTAATTTTATTTATCGTAGTATTAAATTTGTTTTTAGGTCGTTATTTGGGTAGGTGGTATTTATTAGTGTTTGAGATATTTATAATCAAATACATCAATGTATAGTTGATTATTGAACTATGTTTATAGGTAGTCCAATTGATAATTTTACTGCTATTTTATGTGATTTAGTAGTTTATGGTACACATTTTTTTATTGGATTTGTTTTATTTTATGGTTCATGGTGAATTTTAAAGTGTTTATTTGGTAAATAACTATGTGATTTAAGTTTGCTAAATTATTTTTACTTGTAAATACTTCTGTTCAAGCACCTACTTCTTTGATTGTTTCTAATGACCCTAATGTTGTTAATTATGATATTACAAAAGATATGGTTAAACATGTTAATTATCATAGTTTTGATGATTGAGCAACAATTCCATGAAATTCTGCTTATTTTGATATTGACCAACCGGATTTAAAATTAGTAAGTGGTTATTTTTATGATTATTTTCACCCTGATTATAAATATTTTTTAAATTATGTTAGTTCTGTTTCAGGTGTTTTACAAAAACATGTTGATTTTACTAGTCATTTGATTTTTGATGATGAACAGTTGATTGCTTTTTCAAGGATTATTTTTAATCATAATTTAATACAAACTAATCAAAATAATTATATTGAATTTGGTGGTGCTTCAGGGCAAGAAAAATTTAATGTTCAGTTAGAATTTGAAATTTCTAAACCTTTAAGTTTTTATATACAAGGATTTATGTTTTATTTTAATTATTTTAATTTTCATTATCTTGGTTCTAGTTTTAATTTTTCATTTTTAGATTATGAAGGTAATACAAAATATGTTTTTAAAGGGTTGGTTGATAGTCATTCTTATTTACAAGATATGTATAATTTTATTACTATGCCGGTTCGTGTTCCTAATTTGAAGTATTTAACTATAACTTTTTCTATTAATTCTGTTATTGAAAATCCACAACAGTCGGTATCAGTTAGATTTGGTCAAATTAATATTTTTTCAAGTGAAAATATAACACCAGTACCCCCAAATAGTCCGTTTAACCCTGAGTATGAACGAGTTAGTTGATATGATGTTTTTGGTCATTTACGTAATGCTTTTAGATGATTATTATTTGGTGTTGTTGGTAAACTTTTACCAGTAGAACCATTAAGAGAGTTTTTTGCTAAGATTGATGGTTTATTAAGGCATATTTTTGATGATACTATTAGTTCAGTTTTAAATGTTGATTTTATTAGTGGTTTAGAACAAGTATTAACGTTATGAGTATTTTTAAAAGCAGTAGGATTTTTAATTGGTTAGGAGTGAAAGATAATGCCTTGATATGGATATTTAATTTCTGAATTATTAAATTTAAATAAAACTAAACCTGATATGAAAGAATGACAATCGGTAATTAAAAAATTAGAAACTATGAATCATGAAGTTACTATCGGGATTATTGCTAAGTATGCTCTTGCTTGTTGTTTGGCACAAAGACATAAAGGTAGGGTATAGTTAGTCCTATTCCTATTAAAGTGCGTAATGAGTTTAGTTATCGTTGTTCTTATGATGATGTTTTTAAATTTAATCAATTAAATAGTAATTATGATTTTAATGAGAATGATATGGTTGTTTTAGATGAATTGGGGTTAAAGATTAATAGTAATGATTTATCACCGGAATTTAAAGAAACACAAGAAAGTTTAGGTATGTTTTGAAATTAATAGGTCATAATTTTAATGGAATAATGTATATGATTGAACAACACCCTGATAGAATACCAAAGCAAGCACGTGAAAAAGTAGAGTATATTGTTCAAGTTAAGAGAATGCGTATTTTATTATTTTTAGTTAAGTTTAAACTTAATATTTATACTAATGTTGATGATTATAATAAAATTGTTTTATCTAAAAGACAAACTAGGAAAATAATTAAAAAGGGTGGTTTTCCCCCAACTTATAGTGGTGAGACTATGACTTTTAGTTTGTGATTTCCTAGGTCTTATTTACAAAAATATAATAGTCGTGCTTTGCATTATATTCATGATTTAAAGAGTGAGTTGAGTAGTGTTAAAGAGTATGAACAGTCACAAGGTTTAGAATTTACTGTTGATGATATTAGAGCGGTAGGATTAGATAAGTTGGATAATATATTACAGACTGAAAAAAAAGATGTTGTTAAGGTTCGTGGTAAACGTAGTTATGATAAAAATAAAAAGTTTGCTAAGAAGTAAAATGTATATGTATTGCCGGTGCCAACCAAGAACCTTTGGTTTGGTTGGCGGGGCGTTTACGCCATTTGTCCAACTTTTTAAAAGTAGTTGGTGGGGTGTGGGTGCGTAGCACCCAAGGGGCAAAGCCCCTATATACTTGTAAACTAAATATAGTTTTTAACTCATTGTTTTATTTAAAGCAAATGGGTTTTTATTTTTTTAAAAGGAGTAGTAAAAATATGCCATTAATCAATGAAGAGCAAGAATTGCAAATAGAAATAGAAAACTTAAATGAAAAAATTAATAAATTAGACAAACTAATTTTTGGTTTTAATAAGGAAAATGACCGTTTAGATGAACAGATCTGAAACATAGAATATAAAATTGCAAATGGCTTTTATCCCTTTATGTACTTTTTTAAATTTTATCACATAAACAAGGATAAAAGCCTACCTAGGAAATTATCCCCGCATGTACTTATAGTAAGCACAACATCAGGGTTTCAAAAGTTAGAAGTTTATTAAACTTATATGCAGATTCTTTGGCATATAAGTGAATGTTTTCTTTTGAAACCCTGACATGAGTTCTGAAAGTCTTCCTCAAATGTTTTCACACTGACTCAATTTGATTTGTGTTGACACCATTTGATGACACATAACCAAATTGATGATTTACTGTTTCATGTTTAGGATAAGAAGTTTTAAAACTTTGATATCCTTTTCAAGAATCAGTAAACAATGGACAGCTAACAGAAATGTGCTGCAAAGCAAACTTCAAAAGGTTTTTCTTGTCTGCTTTTTTTAAACTTTCACAATTAAATTATTGGTTGTTTTTTCATAAATGCCAACAATCAATGTTTTATTCAACAAAGATCTCCCTTGTTTTTTTGAACCCATATGTGAAAGATACATTTCATCCATTTGTGGAATGCCATTGATAATGAGTTGTGATTCTTGTTTTGCAATTCTATTTCTGATTTCATGATCCATTCTTCAATCTGTTTTATAAGTCACACCTAATTCTTTTGTAAGATCTGTTGCAGAGGTATGCCATGCTTGGTGTTTATTCATCTAAAGATAAGATAAAATCAAAATGTCAATTTGGTTTGTGACTTATAAAAAATGGTGCCATGTAAGATGTTAAATGTTTGATGACATTTCAAACATCTTATTCTTCTAAAATCAGAAACATTTATACATTTGGTGTCACACTTGATACATTTAATTGTTTTCAAACTTGCGATATATTTTAAACAATCTTTTTCTGTTTGAAAACTGTTGTTGAACTCGTTGAGTTTCATTTTTTCCTCCACAAGTACATGCGGGGATAATTTCTTTGAAAATTTAAGACAACAAAAAAAGCAAGATGATTGACAATTAACTTTTTTAAATGTCATTACTATAGGATTGTTTAAAGTTTTCAGAAATATAAATATTAATTCACAAATTAAAACTTTAAAAATAGAAAATGAAAAAAACAAACAACCTCTCAAAGATTTAAAATCAACAATTTTAGAAAAGATTAATATTTGTTGAAAAAATTTATTTACTAAAAATGAAATTCAAGAATATCAAGAAATTAATAAAAAATTAAACTTAATTTTAGAAAATCAAAAAAATTCAAGAGTAATTGCTGGTGCCCTTGACTATCCATCAAATAAAAACCCATTTGAAGAAAAATTCTCTTCTACAACATTAATTAACAGCAGTGTTAGTGATTTACCCTTTGATAATAACAATAACAATTATCCAGAAAAATTAAATTCTTTTTCAGAATCAGATGAAGAAGATAAAAATGAATTTACTAATAAATTATCAAATAACAGCCCTGATAAAGGGATTGATACTGTTTCAATAAATAGTGATGAAAGCATTACAGTACTAAGTCGTACTAGTTCACAACAAAGTATTTCATAATAATTATAAAAAAATTAGTATGAAAACTTTATAACTTTAATAATTTACAAAATTACTGCTCAATTGAGCAGTTTTAAATAAGAGATAGCATTATTTATTCATTAAAAAATCTTTAATTGAGGCTTTCCAATTAACTGTGTAAGTTAATTTTACAAAATTACTAATTCTTGTATTATTTGTATTCATAATTGGTGTTCTCCTTTAAAATGTATTTTAAGCACTATTACAAGCTATTTATCAAACGTTTCTTTTGTGAATACATAAACTATTCATAGTTGTCAATTCGTTTGTGTTTTTTAATGCTTATCTTTGATTTTCATGTTTTTTCTTATTTGATTTTTTAGTTGTTCTTTTAATTTTAAGTTTTCTTCTTGTAAATTTTTAATTCAAACAATTAATTGTTCTTTTTGTTTTTCTACTTTTTCTAACTTATGTTGGAAAGACAAGTCTAAGGGTTTTTCAAAAATTTCTTTATGTTCCATTTCAATTATTTTCTCAAAAAAGACACTGTCTTTTTCAATAGAGACTTTACTACCTCTTTCAAACCAAAAACTATGAACATCTGTAAATAATATAGTTTTATGATAGATGGCTCTAATATGTTGTAACTTTCCATTTATTACAATTGAAAAATAAGTATCTTTACTTTTTTCGGTTGAAAATAATTGAACTTTTATATGACTAGGATATGATTTAATTATTATTCCTGGTCGTATTTTTTGCTTTCCATTTTTATCAATATCACCATTTAATTTAACTTTAATCCCAGTACCTTTTTGTAATTTTCATCATTGAGTTTGCATAAAATATATTTTGATTGAATAAAGAAAATTTATAAGTTAAACATACAACCACATATTGTTTATAGGTATATGAAAAATATGGGTTTAAAATCCAAAATTAGAACAAAGAAGTTTGATTATAGGTTAAAATCTGGCAGTTTAAGATATGATAATTTATTAGACCGTAATTTTGCAACTACTGGTTTAAATCAAAAATTAGGCACTGATATAACCTATTTACTAACTAATGGTAAAACGTATTATTTATCAATCGTTAAGGATTTTCACAATAATGAAATATTAGATTACAAAATAAGTTCAAGTTTAGATATGTCATTTGTAACAAAAAATATTATTCAAGCTTGAGTTAATGCTGGAAAGTATAAAACATGAATTTTACAATCAGATCAAGGTTTTCATTATACCAACCCTTCTTATAAAACTTTATGTGATACGTTAGGTATAAAAATATCAATGTCCAGAAGAGGAAATTCTCCAGATAATGGAGCAACAGAATCATGGTTTGGAACTATGAAAACTGAATTCTTATATCAGATTCCAAGAAAAAAACGAACTATTGAATGAATTAAAGAAAATTTACCTAAGTATATTTATTTTTACAACAATCATCTACCACAACCAAAATTAAAAGGAATGAGTCCAATTGAATATCGATTAGCTTATTCCCAAACAAATATTAAGTTTATTCCTATGAAATTAGATTTAATGTAACATTTATAATAATAATTATATAAGGTTCTTTTTATTGTCCACTTTACTTGACAAGTTCAAAGTTCACTATTTAGGTTCTTTTTTGTGTCTACTTTATTATGGGTGATCAGTTTTCTTTCTCTATTTTCAGAACTATCAATAGTATTGAATTTTTGTTTTTTTTGGTTCACTTAAAATTCTTTTTCTATTATTTTTCTCCTTACCTTTTTATCATTCACAGCCTTTAACTTTGAAGCAGAATCAGCAATATTATTCACTAGTCCATTTTGAATAGCATTTTGTCTTTGTTCACTTTTCAAATCTTTCGTATTGTTTGTTCTTCAATTTTTCCCACGAGTATAATTATCTTTTACACTAGCTTTAAATTTACTAGCTAATGAAACTGCATCCCCAACAACAGGTGTTGCTCCTATTACTGCTAGTACTTTCTTATCGGCACCTTAACATGGTCAGCATATATATACCCCTTACTACTCCACTTACTAAACCACGTGTAGCACCCCAACTAACATCCCCCACGTGTGTTTCATCAAGTAGCATCATGGCTTTTTATTAAGTTCAGGAATTGCTTACATAATAAACATAAATGTAACTACTAATTTAATAATTAAAGTGCTGCCCTAAAATTTGAATAGGTCGTACTAACAAAAAAAATAATCCTAGAACTAAAGTAAACTTAAATAAATTATATGGTAAAAAGACAATTCACAATTGATTTTTATAATCACCTTGACCATATAAATCTAGAATAAATGCTCAATTAAAAAATACATTAACCAAAGACACTAAAATACAAGTAATAATAACTACTGGTAATTCAACTATTAATAATCGTTTTCATCAATTAGTAGGTTCATCTTTTCAATATGGTAATAACTTAAACAACATATGAAAACTACAATATATTAATATTAAACTAATAGTACTCAACATATAAGATAATTCACCAATCACATTACTAGGAACAACGTGTGGAATAATTAAACGTAATCATGGCGTAATAATACCAATTAATAAACCATATGGTAACTTTAAAACTACTACTGCTAATAAATTAATAGTATTACCAAAGTCAATAGTTAAGAACCCGAAGAAAGTAGGAATTTCTAATAAACTAATTAATGTAGTTAATGCTAATAAAATACTAATCATAGCTACTTTATGAGTTGTCAACTTAAATGCACTAATAAAATATGTTTTTAATTGTTGAAGATGATTCTCATTTTTTAAATTCATGGTTACTCCTTGAAGGCAATATTTATTTTTAATTATATAGGAAAAAACGTGTTTTTATTATATAATAGAATTAATTTTAAAAGGAGATGAAAAAATAATGGCAAAAAATAACAAGAGCATTGTACAAATGGTAGTAGAAATTCCTAAAGGTTCAAGTAATAAGTATGAATTTGATGGAAAGACTAAAACAATGGTTTTAGATCGTGTTTTATATGGTGCTAACTTTTATCCTGGTGAATATGGTTATATACCTAATACTTTAGACTATGATGGTGACCCCTTGGATATTATTAGTTTAATTACTTATCCAACTTTCCCTGGCTGTTTAGTAGATGTGAGAATTTTAGGAACTATAAAAATGATTGATGGTGGTGAGATTGATACTAAAGTGTTTGGTGTTGTTGCTAGTGATCCGCGTTTTAATGATTTTAAAACTTTAGAAGATGTACCATCACATTTACGTGATGAGATTACAAATTTCTTTTTACAGTACAAAGCATTACAGAAAAAAACGGTTGTTATTGAAGGTTGAGGCAACTTAGAACATGCTATAAAAGAATTACAAGCATGTAAAGATATGTTTATAAAATATGAAAAGGAAATGTTAGATTTACCTAAAGAGCAATTAGTAGCATTATTAAATAAGAAATAATATCTTTAGAAAATGTCCAACTTAATGGTGACCAGGGAAATAAGTACTAATTACTAAGTAATATTTTTTTAATACAAGTTTTTGAAAATTAGTGGAAGTGAATCATTCATTTAAGTCAACACCCTTGTTCATAAAATATAAAAAAAGTATAACATCGTAGTTGTGCTTTTGAAAAAATTTATTTGCATAACTATTGATTCTCAAACCAATTGTATTATAACTTATATAGGTTTACATACTTTCATAGTTATATGAAAGCCCAAGTGTAGTTTTGAGGGCGAATAAAATATACGTATAGATACTTTCAATGAGAGAAATATATCTTTAATTGTTAGTGTAATTATACCATATATTATCATTCTTGTAAACAATAATATCACTTTAATTTTACTATTTTAATCTAAAAATTCCTAACTATTTAGGTAAATATTTATTTAATTTTATATTAACTAAAAACTAATATTTTGTTTATTAAGATATGCTACTCTTGCATTTAACATATTAATAAATGTTTTAGAATTATATGCTTTTGCACCATTTCCTTTTAATGACTTTACTAAATGAAAAACAGTACTTTCAGCATAACAACCAATATTTCAATCTGCTCCTTGATTAATAATACCTTGAGTATTATTTTTAAAATAATTAAATGTTTTTTCATCAACATTATTTTCTAAAATATTAATAAATTGATTATAATTACCGTTTTTAAAAGAAGCAGATGAATCTATATACTTAGTTCAATCAGTAGATTCTTTTTTCTTTCCCCTTTTACCAACAAATGATTTTCAAAGATAACTAAAAGCATGAAATTTATCTAATATATAATAACCACCTAATAATTTAGCCATTGCTCTTATTGATAATGCACCATCACCTGCAATTATTAAATTAAGATTTTGAGATTCTAAATCTTTTAAACTATTTATTTTAATATCATAATTATTATTAATAGTTTCAAAAACAAAATTATATACTTTATCTTGTGACATATTATCATCATTTTTATATAATAAAAATGCTGTTGTTTTATTTAATAATTTATTTCTATTTTTACTAATATTAATTTTATGAGTATAAAGATTAAAAATTTTAATACAATGTTTTTCTATTATTCCATAATCATTTCTTAAAAATTCATAACAATCATCAATATCAATATGAAGTTTTTGATTATCTAATACTTTAATTTTTTCTTTTAAAGGTTGAATAGTAAATTTACTATTTTTTATTATATTACTAATAGTTTGATTTGAAATAGGACAATCGGGTAACATATCTTTAATATCACATTGTCTTTTACCTTTATGTATTTGTTTTAATATAAAATTTAATAAACGATTAGTACAATTTTTATATTTTAGAATTTTAATAAAATTTTTTACTGGACATATATTTTCATTAGTTTCTAAATTTTTATATATTCTTAATGGAAGATAAGATTTTCCAAAAGGATTAATAATTAATTTTTGTCTTCTTTGTATATATTTATATTTATTTTTATCATAAGTTTTAAAATAATTATAATCATAATTTAATAAATCTTGTTCATATTCTTTTATTTTTAAATTTGTATATTTAATATCTAAACTATCATAATCATATTCATTATTAATTAAAGTCATAATATTAATTCCTTTCTTAATTATTAATCTAAAATGATTATATATAAGAATAATAGTAAATGTTATAATATACATAAGGATAAAAGGTGAATAATATGCCAAAACAAAGAAAAGAATTAGGTAATTATAAAGAAAAAATACAAGAATATTTAAGAACAAATAAAGATAATCTTAAAAAATGTACTAAACAAGAATTAAATTATATTTTAAAGGTTGATAATAAATACATATTTGATTGCCGAAGAAGACCGACAAAATGACAAAAAGATTTTATTAACGAATATGATAAAGCATGCCTTAAAATAGGCATTGCACGATTAAAAAATGTAACTAAAGTTGCACAATATGAATGATTATATTTAAGAACAAATCATAGAGATATGTTTGATGATTTAATAGATAATCAAGATGTAGAAACAAATAATAGTAATATAATTATTAATATTACTGAACCAAGAAAAATTGAAAATAATAATTAGAAAATCTATATTTAATATAGATTTTTTCTTTATTTTAAAGGGTAAAAATGATATAATTATTATGAAACATGGCGTGACTATTTGCCTAATAATAGGAATTATTATTAATAAGGAGTTTAAAATGGAAAATTTTAAATGAGATGATAAAGTAGATTATTCTAAACCAGAAAATTTACAAAGATTAGTTAAAGAACATGAAGAATTTATGGAAAATAAAATCTTAAATCCAAAACTACAAGAACAACAAACTAAATTAAAAGAATATGAAACTAAAATTAATAGTTATGAAGAGCAACAATTATTTTCTAATATTAAAGATACTAAAAAAGTAAATTTAATTAAAAATTTAATGAGTACTGATAATTATAAATCTTTATCTAAACAAGAAGCATTTAATAAAATAAATGAAGATTATAAAGAATTTCTTATTGATAAAATATCAGAATCTTTTAAACAAGAAAATAAACCTAATACAAATGATTTTAATCCTAAAACTCTTTTAGATTTACATACAAATAGTATTAATCCAGAAGAATTAGAAAGAAAATTAAATGAAAAAGCAAAAACTACAGGTATTACTGACCCTAACGAATTAGAAAAACTTGTAAATTTAGCAAGAGGAAATGCACTTAAATCTATTAAATAGAAAGAGGATAAAATGGCAATTCCACAAATACCTAAAGCATTTATTATTGGTGGTAATACACCTACTGAAAATGCTGTTTTAAGTGTACTTGAAGCACAAGTTCGTGGTGAATTAACTGCTGAAATAAGTACTTTATTTATGAGAAATACTGTTACTGCTGACCAAATAGCAAATATTAGTGGTGTCGCAATGGCAATATATAGAGCAACAGTTCGTGTATTATGAGGTTCAACATGAGATGAATTTACTGGTACTAAAAGACAAAAAGGAACAGTTAAAACAACAACATTAATTATTGATAAAGAATTAACAATTGATTTTAATATTCCAGAATTTGATATTGAAAGATTTATGACTTCACCAGCAAATGTAGCAACTCAAATTGTTTCAAATTGAACAAGTTCATTTATGAGAAATTTAAGAGAAAATTTTGAATTAATATTTTTACAAGGTACCAAAGATTATGCAATTGCTAAATCATTAGTATTACCTTTAAATTTAAATAATATGACTAAAGAACAAGCATTAAATGCTTATTATATAATTGGAGAAAGAAATAATAAATTAATTAAAAAAGTAGATGATATTACGGTTGGTATTAATAAAGCAGATTTAACTGGTGCTTGTGGTATTGATAGTAGTTTTAATTTGGCAAAAGCATTTACATTATTAAATTATGGTCAAATTGCTGCAAATACTTTAGCAACTGGTAAAAGATATACAAATCAAATTATGGGTATGGAATTTTATGAAAGTTTTTATTTAGAACAAGATTTTATTCATGATACAGTTTCTGGTATGCATTTAGAAAAAGATTATAATTTATTAAATTTATTTGGTGTAGTTTATAACAGATATATGTGAGGTATGCCTATTTCATTTACAAAAGTAAGAAATAAATTAGATAATGCAACAGATAATATTCGTATTATTGGGAAAGCATTATATGCATTACCAAGTGCAATTAGACCAGATTTAATGTATATTATTCAAGAAAAAATGCCAACAATTGATGAAATTAAAACAGCAAGAGCAAAAAATTATAAAACAGACCCAACTAATGTTAATGCTACTTATCAATCAACAGATTATGATAATATGAATATTTTAGATTTACAAAATATAATTTATTATAAAGATTTAGGAAAAATTACTATTGCTAGTGATAATCCTACTAGTGATGAATTAGATATAGCAATAGTAAAAATAGGTAATGTTGGATTTGAACCTAAAAAAGCAACATATACTAATATTACTAATACAAGTGCAACTATGACTGGTGATAATAAAGAATATTATGGAACAGTTAAATTAACATTTACTAAGGCTTAAATTATGGAATTTATATATAAATATTTTAATGATAAATCACATATTATTATAAATTCCCCAAAACCAGAAGATTTAAATAGTTCACAAGATATATTAGCAATATTACTTTATGAATTTCCAACATTAAATCCAAATTATATAAGAGTAAGTAATGTACATGATAATTTTGCTGTATGTGTTGGAGATAATGTTAATTTAAAAGGTAAAGTATTAATTCAAATTAAAAAATCTACTAAATTATTAAAAGGAGAAAATAAACATGCCACAACATGCTGAAACTATACCATTGAGTAACTATACTTTAATAAAATTAATAAGAACAGGTATAAGTCCAATTTTAGCAATGATTGGAACCAGTGCTTATTATGGACAATTAATAGGTAATCCAATATTAGGCTCAATTAATTCTTTATTATTTGGTAAAAAATTAGGTTTAGATATATGAAATTTAAATCAAAGACCTTCTTCTAAAACTAAATTTATTAATAGTAGTAAAAAAATATTATTAGGTTTAGGAACAATTAGTTTAGCAAATTATAGTAAGTTTTTAAATACTGTTATTACACCAATAGAACCTAGTACAACAATTAATCCAATAACAAGTACTATATCTCCTATAACTACTACAAGTACAACATCAACAACTGTTAATCCATTTCCAGATAATTTATTTAATAATAATTCTAATAATTTAATGGATTGAGATACTTATATTTCATTAAATGCTTATGGTATTTCAAATCTTATTAGTGGAATTACTGAATTAATACCTAATAGATTTGAACCAATAAGAAAAATAGCAAATATGGGTACTGGTGGGTGTTTAATTAGTAGTGGTGTAGCAATGGGTATTAATAATGATTTTAATAATGCTTATGCTATTCCTACAATAATAGCGGGTGCTAGTGAAATTATACATAATTTATTACCAATGAAAACAAATCATGATAGAGAAATGCAAGAAACTTCATTTATTGATAATGAAACTCAACCAATAATATCAGATGATAATAATTTTGATTGAGATAACTATGAAACAAGAGATACTATTAATGATTATGACCCTAATATTCAACGTAGTAATAGTTTATTTACTTTATAATGTTACCTTTAATTATTAGATTAATATATTCTGCATTAGCTAGTGATGATATTCGAGTATTAATTGTTAGTTTATTAAAAAATTATAGTAAAGATAATGGATTAAAATCAGTGTTAGATAGTGAAAATGTTTCTATTGAAGAATTAAATCAACCTTATTCAGTTTTTAATCCTAATATTGCTAAAAAATTATTATCTATTTTAAAACCTAATGAATTAACTATTTTAAAAACTGAATTAGATAAATTATTTGTTAATCCAATTAAAAAAGTTAATAATTTATTTAAAGATAATAAAACTAAAGATACTAAAGATTTAAATAATAAATATGTAAAAGAAACTGATAATAAAGATGATAAAGGTTGAGTAATATTATCTAGTTCATGATTAAAAAAAGGTTTATTTTATAAATCTAATAAATCACTTAAATTAGGATTATTACAAGTTTTAATACAATCTGATACATATAAAAATAAACGTTGATATGGTCCATATACTTATCCTAATGTAAATGAAGACACTTGAGAATTAATGAAAGTTCAAAAAGGTAAAAATGGTAGTGGTGCTGGAACAATATTTTGAAGATATTTTTTAAGGGGTTTTTTACCTTCACAAATACGTAAATATGTTAAGAAACAACTTAAAGAAGAGAAAGGTATTAGTAAAGGTAAACAACGCTATAATGTGCTTAAATCAACTAATATTAATGTATTAAAAACAACTGCATTTATTAATAGATTAGAACGTGGATTTTTTAAACTTAAAGAATTTAAAACTTTACCAAAAACTGAATTAGGTAGTAGAGCATGAAGAGTAGAAAGAAAAGAATATTTAAATTTTCATAAAACAAGTAGTACTACTAAAAATATAGGTATTTCTATTTATAAAAATAAAAGTAAATATAAAACATGAAAGTAGGTGATTATATGGATATAGATTTAACAAAACCTATTAAACCAATTGGTATATGAAATACTATTAATCCAATATCAAAAGATAATAAAGAATATAAAAAATTAAATAAAATTTGATTTAATAAAAATAGTACTCATATAGATAAAATCAAAATATTAATATCTAATATTTTAAAAATAACTAGTCATATTATTGGTATATTAATAACATTATTTTTTACAATAACACCATGATTACTACCTAAAATACCAATAGAAATGGGAATTGGAAGTTATACAACTCAATATAATTTTACTTGACCTGACCATTTGGTTTTAACTTTATTTCCAATGTTTAGTCATATAGGATTAAATCTAGCAACTAAATTAGGTAATTATGGAAAATTACTTAAATTTGGATTAATAATAATTCCAATTATTATTACAAGTCCTTATTTAATTTATCAATATCAACAAATTAAAAAACATAAAAAAGAATGTATTTTATGTAAAAATCATTCAAATAAAATTCAAATAGAAAAGGTGTAATAAAAAATGAATTTAACAGTATATTTATTAAGTGGAATTATAGGAGGAGCAGTTACTAGTGGTGTTATTATTACTTTTGTATTATCTATTATTTCAAAAAAAATTAAAAAAAATAAACAAGATATAGTTGCTAAAGAACTTAAATTTAATAAATTAATTGAATATATTATTTTAAATATTAAACAATTAAATGATAGATTACAATTAACAGAAACTCCTATTGCACAAAAATTAGATGCTTTTGATGTTGATGAAAAAGATTTTGAAGATTTTATTATTGCTCAAAAAGCAAAACGTCAAGAATTAACAAATAAAGATAAGAAAAAAGTAACTAAAATTAAAATTTAAAGGGTTTAAATACCCTTTATTTTTACATTAAGGAGTAAATTATGGCAATTAAAGACCCAATATTATTTATTACAGTTGAAGAATTTAAATTATCAAAATATTTTAATGAATTATTTTTTGATAAAGTAACTACTCCAGATAATGAAATTTGATTTGCAATATCTGTAGCTAGTAGTAATATTGATTATTTAAGTGGTTTTACTATTAGTAAAAAATGACCAGAAATAACACCAACAGATTTTACAAATAATGTTCAAACAGCAACTGCTAATTATGTTAGATTTTTATTAACTAAAGATGTAGATTATTTACGTGGTCAAGGTTCAATTAGTCAAGGTGGATTAACTTATAGTGAAACTAATCCAGATGACCCTTATTTTATCCCACCCGAAGTATTTAATTATTTAAGAAAAATTAAAGAATATCCAAATATTAAAGGTTTTAATTTAAAAGGAATAGAACCACAAAAAAATAATTATTTTAATAAATTTATTTCAAATTGTGGAGAAGATAGTCCATTAAATGCATATATACCATATACTAATATAAAATCATTAGATATTAGAACTAAAATTACTATTACTAATACACAAAATATGTTAAGACCAGTTGTTAATATTGATACTAGAGGTATTAATACAAGTACTACAGTACCTGAATTTAAAAGTCCAAAAAAAACTATTAATATTAAATATGATAAAGAAACTCATATAGTTAATAGTGATGTTAGTGATAAAGTAATTTATTTTGATGACCTTGATGATAAAAAAAATGCTATTGAAATTTTAAAACATACTTTAGTACCTAATTTTATATATAAATGAGTTGCTTATAAAAATTTTAATCCGTTTACAGAAGATTACTCAAGTTATTTAAATGGAACTTTAATTCCAAAAAAATATGCAGATGATAAATTATTATTAAAACAAGATAAATTAATTGCAGGTACTAATATAACTATTAAAGATAATATTATTAGTGCTACTGGTGGTAGTGAACCGCCAGATTTAACTGATTATTATAAAAAAGAAGAAACTAATAATTTATTAGATAAAAAAGAAAGTATTGAAAATCATAATAATGATATAAAATCAGTAGAATTAAAAATTAGTCAACTTCATACTGAAGTAACTAATAATATGAATATTATAGTTTTAAAACAAAATATTAAAGATGATAATTTACAAACTACTGATAAAACTATTACTGGTGCTATTAATGAATTAAATAAAAGAACTAAACCTTTAAAACTTAAATTAAGTAGTTTAGAAACTAATGAAATAGAAGAAAATTATTGAGATATTGAATTTAAAAATAATCCAAATCCTACTCCGAGAATTCCAAAATGAAAAAAAGTAGGAAAATTAATAAAAAATAACACACAAATAGAATATGAATTAAAACCTAATAAAAAATATAAATTAACTTATAATAATGTAAGTAATCTTGAACCTTATTATAGTTATGCTCCAAAATTAGAAATTATATTTACACCACAATTATTACCAGACCAAGTACCACTTACTCCAAAAATATGTCATCTTTTTGGAAGTGTTAAAGGAAATTATGGAATTACTGGTGCAATTTATTTAAATAGTATTCCAGTTGGTACACGAGAAAGAAAAATTGTTTGTGTTACTATAATTGATTTATATAATTCATCTGGTTTATATTTACTAGAAGAATTACAGGAATAATATTATGAATAAAGAATTTACTTATTTAAATGAAATTAGTTATTGATTATTAAATAAAAGTGATTTTACTCATAGTGAATATAATCTTAGTGGTAGTAGATATTCTAGTAAAACATATAGTATAGCAGAAGAATTAGCAATATTAATAGTTATATCAATTAAAGTACAAAAATCAATTGCTATTTATGCATTTAGAAAATTAAATAAAGATATTAATGATTTAGTAAAAGAAATATATAATGCTTTAATAATAATTGGATTGAATGATTATAAAGACTTTACTTTAAAATACCCTAATAAGCAAGCAGACTTTCGTTTTAAAGGTTTTAAATCATTTATTAGGGTAATGGGTGTATATAGTAATTCAAATGATAGAATACCTTTAAAAGGTCTTTCTCGTAGTGAAATAAAAGGTTTTGATTTAGCAATTGAATGATGTGAAGAAGCAAATGAATTTAGTCAACAAGAATTTCAAGCAATAACATTTGCATTAGGTAATGCTAAAAAAAGAATAAAAATAAAAAGTTGTAATCCAGATAATATTTATCAATATTATATTGAATATATGAATAAAATTGTACCTTTTAATTTAGAAATAATGAAAGAAAAAAATGAACAAATTAAATCAATATTTGATAATAATATTTTTAAATTATTTCATTATAGTAATTGAAAAGTAAATGCTCATAATCTTACATTAGATATGATTAATGATTTAGAAGAATTAAAAGTATTAGATCCAATTAAAGCACAAAGTTGATATTATGGTGTACCAAGTATTTTACAAGGTGCTATTTTTGCTAGATATTTAGATAAAGTTAATACTAAATTAGATTTTCAAGTACAAAGATTAACTGGTGGTTTAGATATAGGTATGGCAACAAGTCCAAGTGGTCATCCTACATCTGCTTCATTATGATTTATTGGTGAAAATGATAATGGTAGAAGAGCACATAAAGAAAGTGAATTTTATCATAGTAATGTTACTATGCAATATAAAGATACTGATACTTTAGCAAATGATATTATTAATTATTATATTAATGAAAGTAAACGTTATATAGCAATGTTATTTGGTTTTACTTGTTATGTTGATTATGGTAATGGTGGGTTAGTATTTATTGATGTTTTAAAAAGTTGAGTTAAAAAACGTAATATAACATGATTAAAATTTATAGCAGTAGATAAATCAATTTTATATTTAAATGATAGAATTGATTTTACAACAATTTGTATGCTTAAAAATATTATTAGTTTTAATTGAGAAAGATGTCCAGAAACTAAAAGACAATATAGTTTAATGCAATGATTAGATAAAAAGAAATTAGATACTAATAATAGTCCGAAAATGTTAGATTTACATGATGATACTTGAGATAGTGATATGTATGCATTAATGCATGAAATGAAATGATTAATTAATGGTATTAATAATAAATTATTAATTAATAAAAATAATTTTGGTGGTGATTAATATGATAAATACAATGGAATATTTAAGTTGTGATAAAAAAGATTGATATATTGATATACCAATGATTATTGCTCAAAAATCAACTAAATTATGATTAGGTAAAGGATTTTTATTTAATTCAAGTAAAAAAGAAATATTAGATTATCTTAATGAAATGAATTTAAAAGATAAATGATTAGAAAAATTTTATAAATTTGGTTTACAAAATTCACTAATGGGTAAAGTATTTATTATGATTATAATTAATGAAGATAATAGTAAATCCCTTAAAATATTACCTAATAGTTTTTGTGGTAGAGTTGCTAAATATAATGAACAAGAACAATCAGCAGAATTTTATTTTATTAATGAACAAGCTGATAGTGCTACTTTAACTTGAGTAATAATACAAAATGGAAAAGTTAAATATGAAACATATAAAGATAATAATAAAGATATTATTTTAGGTTCTACAAGAACTAAATTAAAACCAAATATAACACCATTAAAAACTTATGAAATTAAAAATTCATTTAATTATATTCCTATTTTTGAAATAACTAATTTACCAATTATTAATTTATATGGTAATACAACTACTTTAAATGCATATCCAGATTGTACAGCAGTATGAGATTTAATATGAGATTTAAATCAAGTTATTAAGAAAAAAAGATTAGAAAGAGAATTTAATGTTACTACTTTATTTGCTGTATTAGATAATGAAACAGTTAAAGAAATGCAAGAAAATGGTAATATTATTGAAAATCCTAAAAAAGATATGATAGTTAATGTTGGTAGTGCTGGATATGATAAAAATGGGAATGGTAGTATGCAAATTATACAAGGTGACCCAAAATTTAGTGAATATTGATTAGATTATAATGGTACTGCTAAAGCAATATTTAATGGTTCTGGTTATGATTATGATGAACATGGTAATGATGTTTATACTAATAAAACACAAAGTATGTTTAATAATAAATTTGATATGGAAACAACAGAAATTAAAATAGCATTTTATAGTGCTTATTTTTATCGTATATTTGATTTACTTCTTATTAGTGAAAATTTATGAAATGGTATTGGTGAAAGACCTTATTCATTTAAATTTATACCTATAGCAATGACTGACCAAATAGTACAAGACCAAATTATTAATTCAAGATTAAATAATGGTACTATGACAGTAAGTGAAGCAATTGGTGAATATGATAATATTGACCAACTTATGGCAGAAAATAAATTTGAAAATATTATTACAGAAAATAAAAAATTAAATAAAGAATTAGGAGATAGTGAAAATGAGCAATCATCAACGAATTCAATTAATGAAACACGCACATCTAAATCTAAAGAGACAACAAGCAATAATTAAACGTTTAAGTCATTGAAAAATATTTCCATTTATAATTAATAATGGAGCAATACCTTTAACTGAAACTGGTTATAAACCTATTAATAGTAAAATTAGTGATTTTGGTCAATATGAATTAATACTTTCTGGTAATACTCCAGTTGTATGTATTTGAAAAAATAGTACTAAAATCTATCAAAAAAATAAAGGTATAACAGACCCAACTACTCATAAAACTACTGGACAAGACCAATATTATACTAAACAATATAAAATTGGTGATTATTGAAATGCTTATTTAATTGATGATACAAGTGGTGTAGATTTTGGTGGTTTACCTAATAATCAATTATTTAAAACAATTTCTACAACAAGACAATATATATTAGTTATGTTTGAAGAACAAATTACAGTAGATGATTATTTACAATTTTTTTGTGTATTTAATGATAAAAATGAAAATATTGGTGGTAATACTGGTAAAAATCAAGATAGACAATTATTATATATTTCAAATGTAACTAATTATTATAGTCCTTATAATGGTGAATTTAGTATGCAAGTATTAACTTTTAGTTCAGTTAATGATAGAGCAGTAGCAAGTGGTCAAAATACGCTTGATTATGTACAATATGCAAGTCCAGGTAGTGGTTATGCTTTCCCTACTATTCAAAATAGTTTAGTAACGTTAAATCGTACTTTAATGCGTGATATTGGAGTTAGATATAGTCATAGACAATCTTATGGTTTAGAATTATTATCTAGTTGTTATTATTATGGTAGACCTATAATACAAGGTCAAGCACCTAATCAAATTAATAATAATGAAATATTTGAACAAAAAGTATTTGCTTCAAGAAGATTATTTATTGCTGGTAATAATGACCGTTCAAGTACATCAGTTAAAAATAATGGTGGTTTATTAGCAGGTATTAATGATAAAATAACTACTAATAGTCATCCAGAAACTACATTTTATAATTTAATGGATGCAAAACCTACTGGATATCTTAATTTTAAAAATTGAAAAGAATGATTATCAACTAGTTTAAATTTACAAGCAAATTTATTTGTTACAAAAGATTTTAAAGGTATGTTAGCATTTGATAAAACAAAAGCAACTAATAGTAATGGTACAGCAATTGGAGAAGCTAAATTCTTTTGAGATAGTGAATGAAATATTAATAATATCTCTGGTAATTATAATGTAGATATGTCTAGTAATTTTAAATATAAAGACCCAGATACTAATTTAATTATTGGTTCACCAACTGTAGATTATTCAAAAATAAGTCAAAAATATATGAGTGCTATATTAAATTTTAATTCAGTAGTATTTAGTAGTTTAATACAAATGCCTTATGATAGTGTACAATGATTACCTTTTGCTTTAAGTGATATACCATTAATTGGTAAATTATTAAATGTTTTAAGTTTAGGTATTCCAATTGGTTTTATTATTAATCAAAATAATCAACAATATAAAAAAATGTTATATTTTAATGGTTTCATGTCAGCATTTTTTACAAATAATTTAGAAAATATTATTGGTAATGGTGGTTTAATTCCATTAAATGCTTTTGCTAATGAAAATGCTTTTGCTAATGAAAATGCTTTTGCTATTGGTAAATTATTAGGTGCTAATGTTTCTACAACTGCTATGACTATGAAATTAACTGATAGAATATCAGTATATCCATGAGACCCTAAAACTGGTCATAAATTAAAAACAAAAGAACAAATAAGTACAGTTGATTTATCACAAAAGAAAAATAATAAAGTTTATATTTTAGCAGAAGATACTGAATTTTTAGATATAGCAAGTCCATTAACTAACTTAGACACAGAAATGCAATGAAATCCAACAAGTAATGGTGTTAGTGATGGTTCTAATTATGCATACATTATTGATACAATTGTAACTCAATCATTACATCAAGGTGAAGAAAGACATACATTTTATAGTGATAATCCATTTACTTATCAAGGTGATTATAATGAACTTTCAATAGCACAATTTAGATATAAAAATAAAGGAGCATTAACTAGTAATGCTTTTAATTGAACTACTTTATATAAATTAAATCATGATGAATATAAAGAAACTGAAGAAACTACATTTAGTTATCCAGCAAATATCTTACCACCAAGTCCACAAAATATAGCAAAACAAATAGTTATTATTCCAGAGTTAAAAATAGATATAGTAACAAATAATATACCATTAACAGATACAACAGTTATACCAGTAAAAGATAATACTAATGAGTGATTAAATGCTAATCCAAATAAATTGGTTAATTATGAAATTAATTTAAAATCTTTATTAGACCCAACATTATTAATTAATACTTTTAATGATTTACAAAGATATTATAAAAATATAACTATATATTATGATTATGATATTGAGACAAAAGAAGAAATACAAAATAAAACCCTTCATTTTCAAGGATTTGATGTAACAACTAATTTTTCTACAACAGAAAGTTTTAATCCAGCAAAAACAGAAAATACAAGTATGACTATTGATTTAAAAGATTTAATATTTAAAGATTATGTTTTACCTACTTCTTTTAAAGAATGATTTCCTATAAATACTCCTGCCCTTAATGGGCATATGGGTTATGCAAAAGCTTGTTGAAAAACAAATAATTATTATATTTTGAATAATTATGATTTTAAATTAAAACAGGATAATGATTATGGTTTTGCCAGAATTAATGCTGATTTAGTGAATAATAATTTCATTGGTTTATTAATTAAAGATAAAAAATTAGAATGAACTTTTTATTTAGAGGTTACAATTGGCAAAATAGAAGGTATAATTTATACTACATATGGTATGAGATATATAAATAGTATTAAAGCTAATATTACTAAAATAGTATTAAATCCCAGATAAATTTATTTTTTGTTATAATAAAAAATAAACACTAAGTGTTTTAAAAAACAAAAAAACAAGAAATTATAAATGAATAATTTTTTTGTTTAAATAAATTAATTATAAGAAGATTTATTAAAGCATGGATTTAGAAATTGGAGGGATACCATATTGACTATAAAAATATAACTATTAAAAAAGGAAAACAATTACAAGAAAAAGTTATAACCACACAATCTTAAATATTAATGTATAATTTAAGTAATCTATTTTTTCTTAGCAGTTTTGATAGATTAAATTTAAGATTAAAAAGTTACTAGAAATAGTAACTTTTTTTATTATATTTTTGTATTATCTATTATTCATTTTTTAAATATGTTAATATGTGAATATAAAATAATAGTTTTTGCTAAGTTATCGTTCGGATGTGATTAAAATGGAAATTAATAAAGTAAAAGGATTATGTAAAGAAATCATAAAATTTTATGATAAAGAACAAAAAAATAAGAATATACCAAAAGAAATGCAAGAAAATATTAGTAATTTAAGATTACAAAAAATCTTATTATTTCTTTATTGTTATTATTGAAAAGAACTTAAAAAAGAAATAATAAATATTAATTTTTATGCTTGAACATATGGACCAGTAGTAAAACCATTATATAATTTTTTAAAAGATTGTGGTTCTAATGGGATAGATATTTATAGATTTCAAGAATTTGAAACTCCTAAATATAATAAAAAAATATTTCAAAAAATATTAAATCATTTAAGTCAATTTTCTACAATGAGATTAGTTAGTGCTTCACATGATACAGAACCATGATTAAAAACTCCAAATTCATCTGTTATTGATAATGAATTAATTAAGAAATGATTTGAACAAGATGTCCCTGAAATCAAATAAAAATAGACAAAAATCATTAAATATAAATTATCTATATTTAGTTATTAATCTCAATCAAATTCATTATTTACTCCTTATTTTTATAATATTCTTTAATTTCTTTTACTTTATTATTAAAATCTAATTGATGTTTTTTACACATTTTAAAAAATTGAACAGAAGTATTTTCTAAATCTGTAGATTGTAATTTAATTAATACTTTACTATTACAATCTTTACAAATACATTTTAATTTAGTTTTCATTTTATTTTTTCCTTACTAAATCAAGTAATAAAACAATAAAACAACCTAAATTTATTAATGCTATTATTGTAGAATTTATAATTATTAATATTTCTCATCAAACCATTATTTCACTTCCTTATTTAAATAATATCAACCAATTAATAAACTTTCTGCTTGGTCATGGTCTTTAATTTTAATATTTCAATTATGGTTCTTAATCATGAATTGAGAAAGTTCAATTGATAACTCTTTAGTTCAAGGTTTATAATTTCAATTATATTTAATTTCATCTAAACTTTGATATCATTTTCTTCATTCACTACTACTAACTAACATATCTTTAGTTAATAATTTATTAAATTGTCCAGCAATAAAACCACGTAAATGGTCTAATGTTTCTTTACCTTTACCAAATTTTGGATTAAATATCCCACGTTCAATTACTAAATATAAACTATAATCTGTTTTATCATCAATTACACCTAAATTATTAGTTTGACATTGTAGAAAAACCATATTAATAAAATCAGTAAAATAATGATAATCTTTTTTAGAAAAATTAAGACTAGTTATTAATATTGGTATTTTATTTTCTCATAATGTAAACCCAGTATTTTTTATACTTGGGTCAATTGAAAGTAAATAATTATTCATTACTAAATACTACCTTATCTAAATTATCAATATTAGTTTGTATTTGTTCATAATTAATATTTATTTCTTCTTTTGGTTCTTCAATAGATTTTAATTTAATTTCTTTATTATCATTATTTGGATTATCAACATACATTATATTTTCATTTTCTAATACTATTGCTTGATCAATTTGCATTGCTCTATCAATAATATTTTGATTTTCTAATTTAATACTAGGGTCTTTATTAATATCTCTAATAATTGCTTTAATAACTGTTTTAAGTGCCATAGCATTAAAACTAGTAGTTCATGGACTATTACCATTTGCTTTACTATATTTTTTTCTATGTTCTTCACATTCTTGTTTAGTCATACCTTTAATAAAAGTAATTATTTTACCTAAATAATTTTTAATAGAAATCATACCATAATAACCAATAATTATTTTATTTTCAAATATTTTACTAGGGTCTAATTCTCAACGTTGAGTTTCTTTATTAAAAATATGTTTATCAGTAATAATTTCTCTTTGAAAATCAATTACACAATTTGAACGTTGTAATAAAGTTAAAAAACCATCTTCTTGTATTTGTACTTGTAATTCATTATTATAAGGTATTAATGCTATTTCTTTTTTAATTGGATTATTACTTAAATCTAATTCAAATATAGTTGCTAAAGTATTAATAACTGATTGTGGATTTAATGTTGATAATTTTTTATCATTTAATTTTGTTAATTCATAATAGTTAGTAAATTGTTGTATTTTTGATTTATCTATATTTTTAGGTAAAGTTAAATTTGCCATTAGTGATTTTCCTTTCAAAGTGCAATTGCCATTTCTCATTCATATACTAATTCATCTGTTATTTCTACTAATATTTTTTCTACATTATCTTTTTGAATTCAATAAATATAATGTGTATTTGATAAATTAAAACCATTATTTTTTAATATTCAATAATAAGCGGTTAATTGTAATATTGATTTTTCTTTATTTTCTTTATACATATTTGATAATGTTTTAAAATCAATTATTGTATATAAATTATTTTCTTTATAAATTAAATCTGGTGTTCCAGCAATAATATCATAAGTAAATACTTGTTCACATATATATTTAGTATTTACTTTAAATTCTTGTAAATTATTTAATAAATTTTCACAATATTGTAAATAATTTTTATTAAATAAATGTTGAATATTATTTAATAATTTATCTTTTATATTATTAATATTTATATTTTTAAAATATAATTCTGCTACTTTATGAACAGTTTCTCCTCTTAATCTAGCATTTTCTAATCTATCAAAAGGTATATTTTCATAAGGATTTTTATCTTCATATAAATAATATTGAATAATTTTAGAAACTGAAATTAATTCTTTATTTTTAATAAAATATTGATGTGTATCTTTTTTAAAAATTAAATTATTATTCAATTGCATTTTTAATTAAATTCCTTACAAATTTATTAATTGTAATATCTTTTTCTACACAAATTATTTTTAATTTATAATAATCAGTTTTATTAACTCAAATATGAATTTGTTTAATAATTAAATCTTCTTGATTTTTCTTATGTGCTGGCATTATTATTCAACTCCTTTAATATCTAATTCCATTACTAATATTTCATAATGTTCAATATAAGCATTTTCTAATATATGATGTTTATAATTTTTATGAAAATTAATAGCATTTTCAATTGTAGAAAATATTTTTTGTTTTCTTTTATTAGTATAATTTAATTTATATTTTAATAAATAATTATATTGCATATTATTTTTCTCCTTTAACCTTTAATAATTTTTTTATAATGAATAATTACTTGTTCTAATTTATTTATTTTTTCATATGAAAAATAATCTTTCATAATTTTTAAATCACCATCATTATCAATTTCAAATTCTAATTCTTCATATTTACTATTAAATTCTTCTTGTAATTCTTCAAATTTATCTATTAATTTTCTTGCATTTTGTAATTCTAATTGATTCATTATCTTTTCTCCTTTAAAAATTTTCTAATTGTAATTCATTAATATAATAGTTATATAAACTATCATAGTTATCACTTGTTAAATATATATCTTCTTCAATCATATTATTAATACATTTATTACAATAATAAGAATTATCTATTTCACTAATTCAAATATATTTTTTATTATGTAATTTACATTTCATTATTTTTACCTATTAATTTATAAAAACAGTTATTACATGTTCTATTAGCAAATGAAGATTTTTTATAACAAATATCACAGTTATGAGTAATAATATTTCAATTAAGCATTTATATTAATTCCTTTCTTAATATTTTAAATAAAATATTTTATTATTATGAGTTACTAAATCTTTTAATGATGTTACTATATAATTTATTACTAAATCATTATGATTATATGGATTATTTATTTTAAAACTTTTTCTATCTTTTTCTCAGGTAATATTATATTTAAAACATTCTTCATTTTTTATTTGTCCAATATAATAACCATTATATTTTTTATAAAATTCACAAGATATTAATTCATTTTCATTAGCAGTAACATTTGGAATATTTTTTATATATTTTAAAATTTCACTACCTTTAATAGTAGAAATATCATTTATAATAGATTTTTTACCTAATTTATAATCTCAATCTTCAAAAATTTTTATTAATATTTTTTTATTTTTATTATCAATATTAGTATATTGAATAGAAAATCATGTTTCATATTCACCAATTTCTAATAATATACCTTTATCTGTTTCTTTAATTTTACTTTTTAATTCTAAATTAATAGTTGTCATATATTCCTTTCTAACCTTTCTATTATGTATAAGCCTTATCACTTACAGTGATAAAGGCTTATATACTAAATATTTACTATCTACTACGTATAGGCTTATTGCTACTGTAAGTAGCAAAAGCCTCGGAGGGTAGGGGGTTCTAGGGGGAAGGGAACCAAAAAAAATATAAAGTTATAAAAGACCAACACAAAAATTACTATTAGTTATATCTGCACTATAGCCTTTAATAATTTTTATTAAGTTATGTAATAATTAATTACTTTAATAAAGTACAGATTTATCAAAATAATTAATTATAATTGTTTAACAATTAAAAATGAGAGTATTATCTCTCATTTATATTTTTATTAAATCTATACCTATTTTGGATACGCCCAATTGAAATGACTACTAACATGAAACAAATTTATTTGTTAATGTATAAAACTAATCAAAGTGATGATATGAAATATAAAGCATTTGAAACATTAGAATTAGCAACATTATTTCATTTAGGTTTTAAAGAAGTAGTTACTAAAATCGGATATCATAATCGTGAAATTATTCATTATCAAATTTTAGCAATTCCATTTAATTTAGATGAAAGTAAAATATTAAATGTAAGTAAGGAAGTGAGACAAAATGACAAGAAATGAATTTAACACAAAATATAACGAACAAGATATCAAAATTGATAGAGATTTTGATTTATCTATTGATAAATATTTTAACTTTTCTGAAATTAACATATTAGAAGAAGCAATTATTGATTATAAAAAAATAATGAATGAAATACCACAAATAGTTAAAGATTGATTATTAGGATAATAAAGAAAGGAATAATAACATGATTGAAAATGAACCTAATATACAAAATGAATTTTTAGTTGAAAATAATGCTGAACAACAACCTGATAATGAAATTAATCAAAAAATTAGTGAAGCAGAAAATAAATTAAATAAAATTAATCAAGAACTTAAAGAACAACAAATGATTAATATTTTTAATAAATATCAAATTAAACAAGAATTTCATGATTATTTGAAGTTTAAAACAAAAGATACTAAAAGTGAAGAAATAGAAAATACTATAAAACAATTTATTAAAGAACAACCAGTATTAAGAACACCACTTAATACTGGTGGTAATCAACAAACAATTATTAATAATCAAATATCAACAAAAATTAATCCGTTATTAGATTATAAAAAGAAAAATTATTTATAGAAAAGGAAAGTTAAAATGGCAGTAAATATTCAAACAAACTTAAATAATACAGAAAAATTAGTAGAAGCTCCTGAATTTATTGAATTTTTTAAACAATCAAATAGTCCCTGAGCAAGTTTTTTTCCTATTGAAATGGTTAATTCTACTAAAATTGAATTCATTATTAAATTACCAAAAGACCCAAAAATTAAAGTACTTGAGTGAAATGATAAAAGTACAAGACTTGATATTAGTTATGCTCAAACTGATAAAATTGACAAAATTATTGAAAAATTATACGTTGCAGGTGAAACTATTGCAGCTGTTGATTTATTAGCAGAAAATGGTCAAAATTTATTAGATACTATGCAATATGAAGTTGCAAATGATTTAACAGATAAATTAGCAAGTGATGACACTAATGTAATTTCACAATTTGCTACTAAGGTATTAATTAATGATACAACTTCAATTGGTTATTTAAAAGCAATATTATCGGCATGAAATACTTTATTTCAATTAAGAAATGGTGCTAATTCTCGTTTCTTTATTACTAATAATCTTTATGATAGTTTAGTTTATTTAGCAGATAATAAAGGAATAATTACTGATAATCAATTAGCACAGCAATTAAGATTAAACGGTAATGAATGATTTATATGTAAAAGGAGTATTATGTCAAATTGTACTTGATGATTATATGACATTTGCTAATGATAAAAATGAAAATGAAATTATGTCCTTTATTTTAGCAACACCAAAAGCAATGAAAAGATATATGCTAGAAAATACGGTTGTTTATGTGCAAGAGATTACTGACGGTAAAGTTGGTAGAGCATATAAAGTTGGTGGTGAAGTATTGGGTCAATCAATTCCTTATATGTCAAAAAAAGAAACAACATCTCGTTGAATGATGTGTGGTGTAATTAAAAGTGAAGTAAAAACTGACTTAAAATCTAAAATTACAAATTTAACATTAGATACTACGGCAAGAACAGATAAAAATAATAGAGATTTAGATACAAATATTTTATATACAAAAGAAATTAATGGTTTAAATCCAAGTTTAGAAACTCCTACAATTAAATATTTTAGTGATGACCAAGGTAAAAATATTATAAGTAATAATAAACAAAAAACTGGTGATTTATATGTAATTATTAGAACAAATATAAATGACCCAAATTATAAAGGTTCAACAAATCCTATTAAAATTAATCTTAAATAAGGAAAATTAATACTATGCCAATTGGTACTAATAGCACTGCTATAATTTTAAACATAAATAAACCAAAACATACTAGAATAAGTAAACAACAAGAAAATAAAAGTTGATGATTAGAAATTTTAGAAATGATTGGTGTACAAGTAATAGCAGTTGCACTTGCTCCTTTTACTGGTGGTTTAAGTGAAGAACTAGCACTTGGATTAGGTGCAAGTGACTTGCTTGCTAGTATTAGTGCAACAAGTATTGAATTTGCAACTGATTTTACTATTAATCAAGTTTATGATTATTTAAAAGGAAATGTAACAAAATTAAATACTTTTTTTAATTTATTACCAGCGTTTGCCGGACTTAATAAAATTACTCGTGGTATTCGTACTACTAAATTTATTAAACTAGCACAAAAAAATAAAATATTAGAAAAAATTGGCATTAAAGAAGCAAAAAATTTACAAGATGTTATTAATCAAGTAACGGGCAAAGAAATTTTAACAGATAAAATTATTGGTAAACAACGATATTTATTTAACTATTCAATTGCACCTAATCGTGAAACAATATTGCAAAACTTAGGTTATGTTGCAGAAAGACAATTTCATAATAATTTTAAAAAATTAGAAGAACAAGAGTTAAAAGATTACTTATTATTACAAAATACATTAATAAAGTTAAGTCCACAATTAACTCCTAAATTTAAAATTAAAGATATTGAAAAAGCAAATAATTTTTTTTAAAAAATATAATACTGATTTAAAAGAAGTATTAAAAATGAACCAACATGATTGATTAAATTTAGTTTACACAATACATACAGAAAATAGATATGGAAAAACATTAATTTTAGATTTACAAAAAATTCGTGTTAATGCTATTAAGTTCAATTTTAAAAATAGTGTTATTCATAAAGTTGTTTTAAAAACAAATCAAACTTTTAAATATTTTGATATTAGATTTTATTTTAAAAAAAGTTTAAATAAATTTTGAAAAGATACACCATATTTTGAAAAATTACGTGAAAAGATATATAAATTACAAGAAAAATTTGAACAATTAGAAGAAAAAGCAATAGCAAAAATTAATAAATTAAAAGAAAAAACAAGTGATTTATTTACTAGTGCTGAGAAAAAAGCAATTAAACATGCACAATTAATTCCATTAAATTCACCAGTATTTATGGGATGTAAAATTCAGCCATTATCACTAGATAAATGTGCTATTACTATTTATCATCGTAATCCTAAATATAAACCATTTGTTGTTATTGATACTATTATTAAAGCAGAAACTTTCGTTACACAAGTACATCCTTTTCATTGATATCGCTGAAATAGTGGTTGATATATTGGTTATGGAGTTAATACTAATAAATGATTAAAAACAATTGCATTTGCGCCACCAGTTATTCAACAGATTATAAGAGATGCTTTTAAAGTACATCGCGAAATATTAAGAATAATAAGAACTTATCATAAAGTTATTAATGTTATTAATAATCCGTTGGAAAATGTTACTAAATCTTTTAAAAGTGTTAGTTTAAAATTTGGAGTTTATACGTTGTTTGGTACTGGTTTATTACATCATTTAGAAAAATTTGCTTATAGTCAAGTGGTTGAAAAAGGTAAGAAAAAATTACAAAAAGAAATTATACATATAGCACATAGAAAAACTAAAAAACGTACTAAACATTATGAAAAAGCATTTTTTAAGGAATGATAATATGATAAAAGAACTTTGAACTGATATTAGTTTAGAAAATTATAATAAGTGATATCCATTAACTGGAACAATTAATGAAACTCCCCAACAATATGTAAATACATGACCAAATGCTAAGGAATGATTTACTACATTTGCTATTCGCGCACAAAATGATATTAATGCTTATCTTAATTTTATTTTATATAAATTTCCTTTTGGTAGTTTTAAAGATAAATTACTTCAAGAAACATTAAGAGATATGGTTTATGTAATGGTAGAACATTGAGTATTTAATCGTACTCCAATTGAATTTAATGTTGATGCTAATATTCAATTTAATAATGGTACACAATTTAGTGTTAGTAGTATTCCAACAATTAATGTGTGAGATTTAGCACCAAGTAGAATGAAAATTCTATCTCAATTAACGCAATTAAAAGAAATACTAATGAGTTATGATGAACAAGAAATTGATGTTTATAAAATTGATTTAGAAGCATTTTATACAAGAAATCAAGTAGATGAATTAATTGATAATGAAAAAGAACAAAGAATTAGTGGTGACAAAGATAATCATGATTTTATATTAACTAAACAAATAAAATTATATGATGATGTTATAACCAAAAATGAACATGAAGTATTTCGTGGAGCGGTTACTAAACTTGTAAATAAAAGTTATGTAGCAACTGAATATGACCCCGAAACTGAAACAATGGTTTTAAATTGACCAAGTGAAATTGGTACATTACCACCAGAAGCATTACAAAATAATCCACAAGAGAATGATTTTACCCATGCTGCAACTGCTGATTTTTCTGCTAAACAACAAAAAAGAATTACTAGTAATGAAAATAATATTAAATTAGCAAATAAAGAAATTGAAAGTATTAAAAATAATTGATGTAATATTGAAACAAGTCCTTTATGAAAAAAAGTAGAAAATGAAAATATATAATTAATTAGATTCCATTTTTTATGTAGATGAATTAGGTACAAAAAGATTGGAAAAAGGCGTAACAATAGCTTTTGATACAAATAATAAACAGTTTACTTCATTTGGTTATAATCACCCACAATATACACCTAATACTTGGTGCAATGATTGAAAAAATATATCAATATCAAGGTTCTGGTACTCCAACTGAACTTATAACAGAAACTAATAATAATGATAATTATGATACTTAATAAATTATTCAATTGGCATTGGTTAGTTACTCTTATTAATTTCTTACGTAACCTTGTTAACTTTTTTTTATTAATGTTCAAAAGTTATAATTCAATAAATTATAAATAACCGATAATCGTACTTAACGTGTCTAAAATACATTTTAAAGGAAAACCTAGTTTAGATTACTTATCATGATTAACTTTAGTATTCATAATTATTTCTGTGTTAGGAAAATCTCTTTTACAATGACGATCCAGGAAATTAGGAAAAGTAGCACCCATTTTCAATTTCATATTAATACAATAGTTAGTAACATCAGTTCCAGAGCCTAAAGGAATGTCATAATCAGAAAAAGTTCTAATTTTATCAATCTCTTCTAAAAATAAATAACGACTAATAATGGTACTACACATAACAGCTAAATATTTGCTTTCAGCTGTGTTAATAAATTCTACTTTATCTTTAATAACTTTATTTTTGTTAGCAGTCATATTATTGATATTGTCATAATATCTTTTTTCATTAGTATATTGGTTAATAATAATATGGTCATATGGTACTTTGTGTTGTAACATTCTTACTAATGCTTGATTTTGTCCTCAAGTTTTAATAATATCGTGACTATAACCAGCATCTGTTCATTGGTTATATTTGCGGTTATTAATAATTACTGATTCAAAAATAATTGTTTTCATAATATCAAATGCTAATTCTTTAAACTTATCTTTTGGTAAATTTTTATAGTTTTCAATATTAAATAATCGCAATTTTTCTAAATTGCTAGAACCAATGTAAGAACTAACTATTACGATTGGCCCAAAGTAATTATCAAGACCAAATTCATCATTACCAATTACTGGTCAATTATGAACATCAAAGTTTTTTAAAAAATCACGATATTGAGCAATTATGTCTTCACGTGGCCCTTGAAATGTAACTTTATTTTTAAAAAATTCAATAGTTATATCATGAAACTTAAAAAGGCTTTCACTTTTATTTTTTTCATTAATAATTTCGAAACCCTGATAGTGTTTTTTAATTAATGATTTCTGCTCTTCGTTTAAATAAAATGTCATTAATGTACCACCATCTTTAAAATGTGTGTGTTTTTAAATTTAATATCACACTTTCTTTATTATTAATTATATAATAAAATCAAGGATTTTATTATATAAACCCTTAAATTTATTTTAGGAGTTAGTAATGTATAGTGTAGGAATAGATATTATTGAAATAAAAAGATTAAAGAATGAAGTAGAATTTGTGAAACGGATTTTAAGTCCAGAAGAAATAAAACTTTATAATGAACAATCATCAATGCGCCAACAAGAATTTATTGCTGGACGGTGGGCATTAAAGGAAGCAATTTTTAAAGCACTACCCCAAGAAAAATTAATATTTCATAATATTAATATTAGTTACAATGAGTGACAACAACCAGTGGTAATAATTAAAGATTATAAGTTACTTTTATCATTATCACACAATCAAACTAGTGCTATTGCTATTGCTATTGTTATAGCATAAGTAAGTTAAAAAGATAATTCTAATAATATTATGGTAGCTAATGTTATTACTAATGTAGTAAAGAAAGTTATAAAATTTTAAATTAAAGGAGTAGTAGCGAATAAATATGTATATGATTGATTTAATTACCAAAAAAAAATTGGGACAAAGTTTAACTGCTGAAGAACTTAAATTTTTAACACAAGGAATTGCTGATAGTACGATTCCTGATTATCAAATTAGTGCTTGGGCCATGGCTGTTTATTTTCAAGGCATGTCTAATGAGGAAATAGTAGCTTATACGAAAGCTGTGATTGAAACTGGTGAAACTATGGATTTATCACAAATTACTGGTTTTACTATTGATAAGCATTCAACAGGTGGTGTTGGTGATAAAACTAGTTTAGTATTTGGGCCAATCGTTGCTGCATTAGGTTTAAAATTTGCTAAAATTTCAGGACGTGGTTTAGGTATTACCGGTGGCACAATTGATAAGTTAGAAATTATTCCCAAACTTAAATGTGATTTGGCCATTAAAGATTTTATTAAAGTCGTAAATAAAGTGGGAATGAGTATCATTAGTCAAACGGGTAATTTAGTTCCTGCTGATAAAAAATTGTATGCACTGCGTGATGTGACAGGAACAGTTGATTCTTTTCCATTAATTGCTGCTAGTGTTATGTCAAAAAAAATTGCCATGAGTGCTGATTTAATTTTATTAGATATTAAATGTGGTAAAGGTGCGTTTGTTGCTGATGTTAAAAATGCCCGTAAATTAGCACAACTGATGGTTCATATTGGTAAGTCATTTAATAAAACCGTTTATGCAATTATTAGTGACATGAATAAACCATTGGGTAAAGCCATTGGTAATGCTTTAGAATTACAAGAGGTACTATTGAGTTTACAAAATCAAGGTCCAGAAGATTTAAAAATTTTAGTTAACAATTTAGTGGGCTTAGCATTGCTGGGTGCGAAAAAAGTTTCTAGTTTAGAACAAGGAATTAAACAATCCGAACTGATGTTTGCTAATGAACAACCATTAAAGATCTTTTATGAGTTTGTAAAAGAGCAAGGTGGAGATGTTAATTATTTAAAAAATATTAATAATTTACCCCCAACAAAACATATTATTAATATTACTACTAATAAAAGTGGTTACTTAGATTTTATTAATAACTATGCATTAGGTGAATTATCAGTAATTTTAGGAGGAGGAAGAACTACTAAAACTGATGTTATTGATCCGATGGCAGGTATTTATTTAAAACAAGTACATGGTCAAAAAGTAGAAAAGGGTAGTGTGATTATGGAATTGCATACAAATAAACCAGCAGCATTACATGATAGTTTTAAACAATTAGCAAGTACTACATTTGCTGTTTATGATGTTCAAAAAGATATTAAACCAATTATTTTAGAAATTATAATGTAATTTAGATTAAAATCATTTATAATAATGTAGTATTTTATAAAAAAATAAAAAATGATTTATTATATGAGGAGTGCTGATTGTGAAATCATTATTAAAATTATTTGGAGCAATTGCTCTAACAACAACTCCAGTTGTAGCAGTTGTAGCCTGTGGTACTGAAGATACTAATATTAGTCCAATAGATATTCAAAATTCGGCTTTAGCTTTAATGCGTGATAGTGAATTTAACATGACCGATTTAGGAATTGGTGCTACTGCTGCTGATTTACTAATTTTAAGAGATAAGAGTTTCAAGTATTTTTCATCAGAAATCCAAGGTAAGATTAGCACTATTCTTGCTAATGAACTTAAAAAAAGTACTAATGAACATCCAACAAAATGATATTATGATGATGCTTCAGTAGTAGTAGATAATGGTAGTGTTGCTGCTGATAATATTTTTCAATTACCTATGTATGTTGATGGTACTCATCCAACATTTGAGGGTATTGTTAATGGTCATTTAAATGTAAGTGTAAGTGTAACATATAAAAATTTACCTCCAATTTCTAAAGATATTAAATTAACGTTTAATAATGACAAAACTAAAACTTCAGAGAAAACAGATGCTATGAAAGATTTTATTGAATATAAAATTAACACTTCTAGTAATTTTCCAAATGTTGATGTAGCAACATTACCTAATACTGATGCTACAACTGATATATTAACTGCTAGTCAAAACCTTAATAATTCGATTGTTCCACACTTAAGAATAGCAATTAAAAATTTGATTCAACACCAAGGTTTAACAGTTACTATTACACCCTATTATGATGCAGCTCCAGCAGTAACTTCATTCTTTACAATAAAACCCCCAATTTTAGTTGTCAATAAATTACAATTTAGTGGTACTCTTAAGAATATTACTATTAGTTTTAAGATTGGTGATACAAGTAGTAATTTCAAAATAGGAGATAATAAAATTACAGTTACACAAAGTCAAACTAATGCTGCCAATCAAGTTAGTGGTGCTTTCAATAATCAATCACGATTTGCTGATACTTTACCAGCAGCAACTGCTAAAGTTACAGATGTTACTGGTTTAAAAGACAAAATAATAACTGCTGCTGTAGATAGTATTAAAAAATCATATCCAGACATTGTTGCTGCTGAGATTAATATTACTAATGAAACAACTGCCACATTTACCGCTACTGATACTAAAACTGGTTACTTTATATTAAACTTTAAGGTCGAACATGATTATAGTGGTACAAAATTTACTGTTGATGCCCAAAATATTAAGGTTATTGTATCTGTAAAAACTAATACTTAATTTATAATTTTAAACCTTTATTAATTAAACCCATTTTCTTGATAAGTAGGAAAATGGGTTTTACATTGATTAAACATTATGAATGCCATTATTATTTAAGATATAATTAATATATAAAATATAATTAAAAGTTTGAGGACTATTATATGCTACAACCTGTAATTACTATTAATGATTTTCAAGGTCCCATGGACTTACTACTTCATTTAATCAAAGAAAAAAATGTTGATATTTTAAGTTTAGATTTAAATAATGTAACTACCCAATACGTGACTTTCATTAATCAACAGTTACCCCACAATATTGATGTAGTGAGCGAATATTTGCCCATTGCTGCTTATTTATTAGAATTACAATCAAAACAACTATTACCCTCCCCTGAAGTAGTAATCGACAGTGATTATGAAAATGAACTAAACCGGCAAAAATTAATTGCTCGCTTGTTAGAATACAAAAAGTTTAAAGAAATTAGTAATTATTTCAAACAGCAAGCTGTAAATAGAACACTTCTTCTAACAAAATTACCAACTGATATTAAATCCTACCTGTCTAAAGAAATTGTCCCTACTTTAGTAAAAAGTAACGTTAATAAATTAACCCAAGCCATGCTTAGTTTATTTGCTCGCTTACAAAGTGAAAATAAATTACCAGTTAATTTAGCACTAAACTTAATTTCTACTGAAGACCGTGCGCAAGAAATTAAAAAATTACTAAAAAGTCATCCCCAAACCTACTTTACATTAGAACAATTATTTTTTACTAAAACATTAACTCTCCACTATTTTATTATTACTTTTATTTCCATTTTAGACTTAGCTAGTCATCAGTACTTACATCTAGTACAAACCACCACATTTTCTGAAATTACCGTAATTTACCGAGGTGAAAATCATGAGTAAACTCAATTGAAAACCTAATGAAAAATTAGCAGTATTACAAGGCCTACTCTTTATTGCTGGTAATGATGGTCTTGACATCGTAACCCTTGCTTCACATTTAGCGTTAGAAAAAAAACCAGCAGCTGTTTTAACATTAATTGCTGAATTAGAAACTAAATTAAATCTTGATGAAAGTTGTGGATTGATGGTTATAAAAATGGGAAATATCTATAAACTAACGACCAAACCCCAACATCATGAACGTTATCAAGATTTAAACCACCAACCATTGTTACGTTTATCACCTGCTGCCTTAGAAACATTAGCAATAGTTGCTTATAATCATCCAGTGACCAAGCCCCAAATTGAAAATATTAGAGGTGTTAACTGTGATGCCATTATTTTTAAATTAAAAAGTTTAAATTTAATTGCTGAAATCGGGCGTAGTGATTTACCAGGAAAACCCATTTTATATGATTTAACTGATGAATTTATGGACCATTTTAATATTGAATCGTTAGCACAATTGCCTGCCCTACCGCAATTCAATCACCAAGATGATGAAGAAATCTACAATTTTACCAATGACTAATAGTGCTGAACGTTTACAAAAAGTAATAGCTGCTGCTGGGATTTGTTCACGCAGAAAAGCTGAGTTGCTAATTACTAATGGGCAAGTAGTTGTTAATGAACAAGTTATTACTACGTTAGGGTTTAAAGTAAATCCCCAAGATATTATTAAAGTTAATGGGCAAATTATTAACCAATCACAACACATTTATCTCGCATTCTATAAACCTCCTAACTGTTTATCAACTGTTAGTGACCCTAAGGGTCGTGCTACGGTAATGGACTATTTTCGCGATATTACAACACGAATTTATCCCATTGGTCGTTTGGATTTTGATACATCAGGTTTATTATTAATTACTAATGATGGTGAATTTACTAACGCTATTATTCATCCTCGTTATAAAGTTGATAAAATTTATCAAGTATTAGTACAAGGTATATTATCCGCTAGCGCCATTAGACAATTAGAGGCAGGTGTAGTATTAGATAGTGAGTTTACGTCATCACCTGCCACTGTTGACATCATTAGAACTGATATTCGTAAGCAAACAACCTTATTACATTTAACAATTCATGAGGGTCAAAACCAACAAGTCAAACGAATGATTAAAGCAGTGGGAAGTCGGGTTGTCCAATTAAAGCGTTTACAAGTAGGTAATATTACTTTAAAAGGATTAATGATGGGTAAATATCGTTATTTACAACCAGAAGAAGTGCAAGTTTTGTTACAGTTAAGCCAGACAGGATAAATAATTGTTATTTTTTTTTAAAAAATAACTTTTTTCAACATTTAGCGTTATAATAATATTAAAGCACAAAAACATATTGGTATAATACCTAGTTAGTAACAGTAGTTACTGATAGGTCTTTTTGTGTCTAATAATAAAAAATTAAAAAGAGAAAGAAGAGAAAAATGCCTACTACATCAACAATACTGCCTAGTAATAATGGAAGTATAAATTCAAATGAAGAACAAGATCTTATAATTATTAATATTAAAAATTTTATCGATAGGTTCAAAAATATTATTTTAGAAATTGAACATCACATTAAATTTATTAATCTTAACCAAGATAGTAATAATGAAGAAAATAAAAAACAATTATTACTATATTTAACCCAATTAAAAGAACTATATAACATTATGCCATCTACTATCAATGAAAGAGTAAGGAAAAAATGACACCCATGATTAGAAAAACTAGCATATCCAGGTGCTTTGCTACTTCTCGCATCTGGAATTGTGACAAGAGTAGCACAACGAAACTTTTCTATAGAAGTTGTATCAAATCCAAATTTACAAAATCAAACTTTTATTGAACAAATAGAAGAACTAAGTTTTGGAATGAAAGAATCAATACTTACTACCGGAAATTATTGATTGGCTACAAGTGATACTTTTTTCACATTTTTTATTAGTTTATTTCCATTTGGTTTAAAACACATAATTGAGTTATTTAATTCACAAAAAAAAGTAGGAAAAATTGAACTAAATCCAGTTTTCTTTTTATCAATAATTGTGCAGCTTTTAGAAAAAAGTTTAGAACTAAAAAACTATGAAATATTTGAACAATTTGAATCACAAATTACTTCATTATGTGAGGATTTAGAAAACAAAATAGAAGAGCATAAATCAACTAGTCACACTAATGAATCAACAACTTCAGTTGTAGCAGTTGAACAACAAATAAAAGAATTAAATGATAAAGGAAAAACTGATTTAACAAATGAAGATTATTCTTTAAAACAAGTAGTTAAAAATGGTCTTACTAATAGTGCTATTTTTACTGTTGTTAATGGATTAAATCATATTGTTATTACTCTTTCATCTGCATACACTGCTCAAACTTTTACATGAGAGAAATATCTTTCAGAACTAATAACACCTGCTAATATATTTTCCACACTTGCTCGTGGGACACTAATGAAATTAGTTAATGACCATTTAATTAAAAAACCCATCGAGAAGTTTATTAACGGTTTTTTAAAATATTATAGACAAGAAAATAGTACTTCTGAACCTGCATTAAACCGATTTAAAAACCATATGAATAAATTGGTTAAACAATATAAACCGTGCGTTCAAGGAATAATTGTTTTATCTAGTTTTCTTTCTATTACTTTTGCAACTAATTTTATTAAAACTTTAGCAGCTGATGTTACACAAAATAAAGGTGATTTTAAAGCTGCTATGGCACAACTTAATAAAACATTTTGAAAATGAGAAATGGCTTTAATAGCATTAGGAGTAACAGCCAGTGACATGATTAACTTAAAAATGGAAATGAAAAAAGTTTTCCCATTATTTGCTGAAAAAAAGAAACAAAAAGCAATAATTGATAAAATATTTACAGAAGATAGTTCACTTAATGAAGTTTTAACAACACCTGTACCTGTAAATAATAATCAACAAGAATCATGAAGTAATAATATGACAAACGAAGTGAATAGTAGTAGTGATACATCTCCTTTAATTAGTAGTGATCAAAGAACAACACCTTGTTATGGTAGTTTTTAAGCTAACGTATAAACTAAAAATTTTTTTATGACTTATCGCATACAAAAATTAGAAATTATCAAATCCATCTTTTACTAATCTATAAATGATAGTTTATCAGACACAGTGCTTTTGTTGGAACTGGGACCTCTTTAGTGAAAGATAGTTGAATTTTACTTCTACTACCAATAATCTATTACTTTAGATGTACCCTTTATAATAATTCATATACTAAACTTGGTGCCTTCTATAGAAGGCACCAAGTTTAAAGTACTAATGGTATGAATAGTTTCCAAATTACCTTGACTTTGTAGTTTAAATCTATTTTAACATTTTCACAATTAAGTTGTTAATTTTGAAAAGCATTTCTTTATCTCCTGACTAATCTAGTTATTTATTACACACTAAACCTAATTCCTTACTTACACATAAACATATTTTATCTTAAAAACACTTTAAAACGATTATATTTTTATTTTTTATAAAAATATGAAAAAAAATAATTATTTTATTTATAATAAGAATAAATTGCTTTACAATATTTTAGTTAGGAGAAAATTAAGATGCCTGAATTACCAGAAGTTGAAACTGTTCGTAAAACCTTATATCCACTTTTAGTACATCATAAAATTATTGATGTTCGAGTTTTTATGAACAAAATTATCAAAACCTCAAAACCTCAAATCTTTATTGGCCAAACAATTAATGATATTCAACGTATCGGAAAACTAATAATTTTCGTACTTGATGATTATGTCTTGTTAAGCCATCTGCGTATGGAAGGTAAATACTACTATCAAAAACAAGACACCCCCACCAATTGAAAACATATTTTATTAGTTTTAAAATTCGAAAATAACTATCAACTTTGTTATCATGACACAAGACAATTTGGAACTTTTCATTTACAACCCCTTAGCGCTTATCAAACTTCAAAACCATATACTAATATTGGCCCTGAACCTTTTAACAAAAACGTTACAACCCAATATTTACAAAATAAATGAAAAAATAAAAAACAAAATATTAAAGCTTCGCTCTTAGATCAAGGAGTAATGAGTGGATTAGGAAATATTTATGTTGATGAAGTACTTTTTTATGCTAATATACATCCAGAAAGTATTACTAATCATTTAACATTAGTACAACTACAAACTATTATTGATAAATCAATTATGGTCCTTACTAAAGCCATTAAATTAGGTGGCTCAAGTATCAATAGCTACACTTCTAGCCTTGGTGTTAAAGGCTATTATCAAAATTAACAAAATAAGGGTCATAAAAATTCTGGGGATGTTTAAAGAATTTTGAGACATAATCAAAAGTCATTGACAGGAATTTTTAAAAACAAAAATTGTCTTTATCAAGTTATTAATTTTTATTAACTAAAATCATGAACATAAGTTATTTATGTTTATTTAAGAAAGGATAAAAGTATGAACGCTTTTAATAAACTTACAGGTATTTTTAAACCACCTGCAGCTAAAGAACTATTTAGCGAAGATTCAAAAGTTATTAATCGAAAATATGCTATTTTACGTAATCAAATTTTAGCTGTTACCATTATTACTTATATTTTATATTATTTTACAAGAAAATCATTTACTTTAGCCAATGGTATTGCTATTGACAATGGATATGCTACTAAAGTACAAATGTCAATGGTAATAATGTTCTTTTCTATTACTTATGGGTGTAGTAAATTTATTGTCGGTAATTTTGCTGACCGTAGTTCTGGAAGAACTATTATGACATTTGGCTTAATAGGTGCTGCTATCACTAATATTGCCCTAGGAGGTACGATTGTTGCTGCAGGTTCTAAAATAACCATTGGTCCAATTATAACAATGATTATTTTAATGGTTGCTCTAGGTGTTTTTCAGGGAATGGGATGACCAGCAGTAGCTAGAATGTTCTCTAACTGATATACTAGTGACGAACGTTCTAAAAAAATTGCCATTTGAAATACAGGTGGCGCTATGGGAACTGCACTATTGCCATTTATAATAGTTCCTATTGTTTTAGCACTAAGTGTTGGAGCTAGTTTAACAATGGGATTCTACTTTTGAATTCCTAGCATCTTGGCATTAATTATGGTGCCATTTTGTTGATGGGGTTTACGAGATAATCCTGAATCACAACGTTTACCAAGCATTGAAAAATGAAAAGGTATTGAATTAAACGCTAAAGAAAAACAAGAATTAAATTGAAAAGAAATTTTTACTAAAAATATATTAAAAAATAAATATGTATGAATTTTAGCATTTGCCAATATTTGGGTTTATGTTATTAGACAAGGAATGTCAACTTGAATGTTAAATATGGCCGCTGATGTGCATGGTGTTAAAATTGTAAGTACTGAAAGTTCAGTTTTATGATCAACATTTGAATGAGCAGGATTAGCTAGTGGAATTTTAGCTGCATATTCTTGCAAATGATTCTTTCAAAATCGTACGGCACCGTTAATGGTAATGGGACTTGCTTTATCAGGGATTGGTATTATAATGTTCCAATTTGCACCTCATGGCAATGAAGCCTTCTTAATAGTTGCTTTATTTGTTGCTGGTTTTGGAATTTATATTCCAAAAACATTAATTGGTGCTGCTGCTATTCAACTAACCAATAAAAAGGCAGCTGCTACTGCTTCTGGTCTGACTGGATTGTTTGGATATTTGGGAGATGCTGTTTTTTCAGCACCAGTAGTTGCTGCACTAGCTCCAAATCGAAATTGAGATAATGTTTTCTATTATTTCTACGGTTGTATCATTGTTGCTATTATTGCTTTAGCATTATTATGAACAAAAAATGAAAAAAATAAAATTTTATAAAAAGATATTATTAAAAATCTTGATATAATTACTATGAAAAGTGTTATATTAAATCTAGTTCCATAGGAATAAACTTAATATTTGTTTGGGAATGAGTCCAATTGAATATCAATTAACTCATTCCTTTTAATTTAGTCATTTCATTTGAATCAAGTTTTCAGTTTTCTCTATATTTGAAATTCATCAAGAAAAAATGGATTTAGTAAGAGTAGTAAATAAAATCAAATTTTGAGTAAAACTTTAAATGTTATGAAAAAAAAGATATTTTTATTATAGGTGGGCATCTTTTATATCTAAACAATATTCAAAGAAAGAAAAAATATTTATTTTCCTAGATATGGTATAATTGTAAAAATGAAATTTAAATACTATTTTATTAAAATTCATATTTTTAAAGTGAGGCCCCCTTATGAAAAAATTATTATCTATATTTAGTGTTATCTTATTAACTAGTGCTATTAGTGTTAGTAGTACTGCATGTGTTAAACCACTATCTAAAAAACATAATCTAAAAGATGATTTAACTAATATTAATTTAGGTGTGGTTGATGAGAAAAACCCTGGTCAAAAACCAACAACTAAAGAATTACTAGAAAGTTTACATAATAAAAATTTAAGTCTTGATATTAATAAAATTAGTTTAAGCAATGAACTAGAAAATAAAGTTGATGTAACAGGAGATGGTATTTTTTATACAAAAGATATTATTACCGTTAGTTTTCAAAAAACAACACTTAATATTAATAATTTGATTGTTAAAGGAACAGATTTAGGAAAAATTATTACTACTGGCGATGTTAGCCCTGACCAAATAAAAGTTGCGATTAATAGTCAAATTCCTAGTGTTGATGTTAATCATATTATTGTTGATATCAACGATAATAAGAATGCTACAATTAAAGGTGATGACATTGTATACAATGGTACAGTTAATGTTACATTTACAACCGATAATAGTGTTGCATTAAGTACTATTATTGATAGTAAAAAACCATTAGCCATTGCCACCCTTGGTCAGGATGTTCCAACACCTAAACAAATTAGTATCAAACTAAAAACAATGTATCGCGATTTAGACACGGATATTCTTGATATTACTAACATTACAGAAGTAAGTGCTATTATTGCTAGTACTGATCAAACTAAATATACAGGAAGTGTAACAGTAACTCTTGAACTTGATAAGACTATTGTTTTAAGTAGTATTATTAATAATGGTTTATCTAAAGTTACTATTACTGGCAATAAGATAACAACCGATGATGTTAAGAATGCTTTACAAAAACAATATTCAACATTAAATGTTAATGCCATTAGTGTTACTTTATCAAACAATAATAAAACAGTTACTGTTGCTAGTGCTAATAAAGAAATTTATACAGGTGCTGATGTCATAATTAATAATTTATTAATTGACTTAAATAGTGTTTTAGCAACAACTTTACCCCAATTTATTATTCCTGGAAAAAATGTACCAACATTAGCACAAGTTAAAGTCGTCTTAGTTACTAATAATCCTAATTTAGTAGTTGCTAATGTTACGATTGGAACACCATCAAGTACTAGTGTAGTAGTCACTGGTGATGGTAATTTATATAGTAAAGATGCAATTACAATTAATTATACTTGTGACACAACGGTACCTTTAAGTAGTGTCTTTAGTAAACTAGATTTAGGTATGATTAGCACTAATGGTATGCCTCATCCAAATGTTGAACAAGTTGCTACTGATATTAGCAAAGCTAATCCCGATTTAAATATGAAAGCCATTAAATTTACTGACAGCAATATTGCTACTAATCAAGTTGTGGTTACTGGTGATGATGTTACATATAAGGGAACAGTAACTGCTAATTTTACTGTTGATAGTAGTACAATTAGTGTTAATGGATTTAATTATGACCATACTGAAACTAATAGTTCAGGTTCGTTAAAAGTAAATTGAACTGGTCCTGACCAAGTGATATTAGATAACTGAACTAATTACGCTCCTGATTGAAATAGTTTTACTACTAAATTTAGTAAATTAAGTTTTGGTAGTGATGCATTATTTGAGATTTTTTGTAATACCTATATTGATAAAAAATTAACAGGAACACAATTAGATGTTACTACTAATAAAATCAGTGAAGACCGTAATGCAAATATGTTTCAAGAAGACTATTCATATCATGGTGGTACATGGGGTGCTGATATTGAATTACATGGTCAACTTCATATTTGACATGATGCCAAAAAAGTTTATGTTAATTATACTGGTGATGCTGATACAATGTGATGTTCGCGTGATCGAGTGTTAAATGTTAACTTACCATCTGCAACCTTTAGTAAATAAAAAGATACTAATAAAATTCCATCCTATCATAAATCCCACTTGTTATGACAAGTGGGATTTTACTTTACCATTTTCTTTAATTTACAAATTCAGGTTTAATAAACAAATTTATGAAATTTTTGCTGACTTTACTATACATTACCAAGAATTATAAAATACAATATTCTATTGCAAATATACAATTTCAAGGTAAACCATCACCAACTGGTGCATTGCTTAATGTACCAAAAATCTATGACTTTTTATTTCATTATCGATTTCATATTCTAATGTTCAAGTTAAAACTGCTTTTCTTTTTTGCTCATTTAATTGTGCTAATTTTTCTATGACAAAATTGCTAATGGCATACTCTTCTTTAGTCTTTACTGGAATTGATATAAATAATGGATTGAAAACTATCTTTAGTTTCTCATTTAAATTATCTCATAAAACATGCCTGGTCTTGGAAATGGATAACTTATCCAAATTTTAAAAATATTTAATAGAAAACTATCTATTTTCCTAAGAAAATTGTTATATTATATTTATAAAAATAATTAAAAAATATAAGGAGAAAATATGGAAAACAAAATTAATCTTGATGAACTTACTATCAACTCAATTCGCATGTTAGGAGTACAAGCAGTTAATGCTGCTAATAGTGGTCATCCTGGAATGGTTTTAGATGCTGCACCAATGATTTTTTCACTATTTAAAAATCATTTGTCATTTAACGCTAAGAACCCAAAATGGTTTAATCGCGATCGTTTTATTTTATCAGCAGGTCATGGTAGTGCTTTATTATATTCAACACTCCATCATGCCGGATACAAATATACGATCAATGACTTAAAACAATTCCGTCAATGAGCAAGCAAAACTCCAGGTCACCCTGAATATCATATTGACTATGGTGTCGAGACTGCTACTGGTCCTTTAGGACAAGGTTTAGCTAATGCTGTGGGGATGGCATTAACAGAAAGTTTTTTAGCAGCTAAATACAATCAAAAAGACCTTGATATTATTAATCATTATACATATGCGCTTGTTGGTGATGGTGACTTACAAGAGGGAATTTCACAAGAAGCATTAAGTTTTGCTGGTCACTTCAAACTAAATAAATTAATTGTCTTATTTGATTCAAACGATATACAATTAGATGCAAAAGTTGATTTAGTTTATTCAGAAAACTTAAAAATGCGCGTGGAGGCTTGTCAATGAAACTATTTAAAAGTTAGTAATGGTGAAGAACACGAAGCTATTGCTAAAGCAATTAAACAAGCTAAAACTAGTGATAAACCAACATTAATTGAAATTAAAACTATTATTGGTTTTGGTGCTACTAAACAAGGAACTCCAAGTGTTCATGGTTCTCCATTAAATGATGATATTAAAACTGTTAAAGCAAATTTAAAATGAGAATATCCTGACTTTACTGTTCCTAATGCAGTTACAGATTACTTTACTGCCAACTGTCTTAAGTATGGTTCGCAATTAGAAACAACTTGAAAACAAAAAGTTGATAAATATGCTAAATCATATCCAGAATTATACATTGAAATTAAGTCTGCCTTAAATGGTGACATTTTTAACAACGTTGGTAATTTAAAAACTATTGATTGAAGTACTATTATTGGTACTAATCCCCAAGCAACGAGAGTTGATTCAGGTAATGTTTTAAAATTATTATCACAACACTGTCCAACTTTATTTGGTGGTAGTGCTGACCTTGCTGGTTCTACTAAAGCCTTAGTTACTGATAAAGATTTCTTACCTCAAGACCATTCAGGAAGACATATTCATTATGGAGTTCGTGAATTTGCCATGGGTGCTATGGTTAACGGTATGACTTTACATCAAGGGACAATTCCCTTTGGTTCAACTTTCTTAGTATTTAGTGATTATATTAAACCTGCTTTACGTTTAGCAGCATTAATGGCAATTCCATCATTATTTATCTTTAGTCATGATAGCATTGCTGTTGGTGAGGATGGTCCTACTCATGAACCAGTAGAACATTTAACAATGATTAGAACTATCCCTAACTTTAATTTAATTCGTCCTGCTGATACTAAAGAGACAATTGGCGCCTATTTAATGGCTTTAAATGCTAAAAATCATCCTAATGCCATTATTGTTACGAGACAAAATTTACCACAATTAGCAAATAGTAGTATTGAATCAGTGCAAAAAGGTGGATATATCGTTAGTAACGAAAACAATAGTAAACCTTTAGATTTGATTATTATTGCCACAGGTAGTGAAGTTAGTTTAGCGATTGCTAGTCAAGAACAATTATGAACAGAAAAGAAAGTTAATGCACGAATTGTTTCTATGCCTTCAACATTTATTTTTGATAAACAAGATAAAACATATCAATCTAAAATTTTACCAAAAAATATTGTTAAAGTTGCTATTGAATTAGGAACCCCTGATGGTTGATATAAATATGTAGGAAATAATGGTTTTGTAATTGGTATTACTACCTTTGGTGCTTCAGCAGTTGATAAGGTTGTGTTAGAAAAATATGGGTTTACACCAAACCAAGTGTGTGTTAAAATTAATGAGTTTCTAAAAGATAACCAAGGAGGAAACAAGTAATGGCTTGATGAGCAGTATTAATAGTAGGCATCGGTGCTGCTTTGATTGGAGGATTAGTTGGTTTTATTGTTACTAAAAAAATATTTGAAAAACAATTAGAAAAAAACCCACCAATTAATGAGAATATGATTCGTGCAATGTATCAACAAATGGGGCGTAAACCAACTGAATCACAGATTAAATCTGTTATGCAGGCAATGAAACGTCAACAAAGTACTACTAAAAAACGATAATAATATTGTAAATCTTCCTAAGTTTTAAAAACACTAGGAAGATTTTATTTTGGTTTAAGTTACCTGAATTATTTTTTAACAATGTCTAAATAAATTTTTAAAATTAAAAAACCTTAGTTTTATGAACTAAGGTTAGAATAAATAATTAGTTATCTTTTAATGTTAAAGCAGTTAATAATTTACCATGAGCAGTCAGGTCTTGAGTTTTGTAGTATCTTAAAAAACGTTTTCTTGTTGCTACCATTTTTAATAAACTTCTTTTAGCAGTAATATCTTTTTTTTGTGTTTTTAGATGGTCTGTTAATTCTAAAATTCTTTTTGTTAAATTAATAACTTGAATTGCAGAAGAACCAGTATCTTTAGCATTTAAACGAAAGTCTTTCATCAGTTGTTCGTATTTAATTTGATCCATATTTGTTCACTCTCCTATAAAATAATTCGGCTTAAGCAAAGCTAATATCGGAGAGAATATTAACAATGTTAAGTCAACATGATTATAATAATACCTTAATTTTTAAGGTAAAACAAGTTGTATTGAAAAAATAATTATTATTTTTCTGCAACAACAGGTTCTACAATTTTATCTTTTTTACGGTCAAAAAGTTTTACTTTTCGTTCAGTACCATTAAAGATTCGTTTAACATTAGTTCAATGTTTTGCTACAACTAGTAATCAAGTTAAACTGATAATAATGTTAACAAAGTAATATTGAGTATCATGTTGTCATAACCATGCATGAAGTGGCATATGAGGAATTCAAGATAAAATAAATGCGGGAACAATCATTAAAATTGAGGATAGTGAAGACATACGACTTAGATATAAAATAAATCATCAAGTAGCAATCGTTAAAACACAATAAATAGGATTAATCATTAATAGAACACCAAGTGAAGCTGCAGCGCCCTTACCTCCACGAAATCCGTAAAATATTGGTCAGCAGTGACCAATCACAGCAGCAAGACCAGTTGCATATAAGTATCCCTCATTAAACATATTGTGAAAGTTGGGGTTAGTAATATTAATAAAAGTTAAAGCATAAGTAATCATAATGGCACCAGCAGGTTTAAAACCATCAATGATTAAGATAACAGCTCCCCATTTGACGCCCATAACTCTAGTTGAATTAGTAGCACCAGCATTTTTAGAAAAATGATTACGAACATCAGTTTTAAATTTAATTTTACTAATAATAATAGCAGGTGAAACTGAACCAATTAAATATCCAATAATGATAAAAATAAAAGTTCCTAATAAATTAATATGGGGCATATGGTACTAACCTCAAGTTTCTGTTAAAATTCTATTTTTTAAATTAATAAGTAATGTTTCTTCAATATTAGTTTGTTGACGTTGTAATTTTCACAAAGCAATAAATTCTTTTTTATTATTAGTTGTTAATTGGTTTCAATGATTAAATAATGATTGTTTAAAAGCATCTTTAACAAATATTTAGGGAGTTTCAGCGCTTCAGGCTCATTATCATAATGTAAATGAATATAAACATCATCACCAACTACTTTTTGAATTTGGGTTTTTATATTATTGGATATAGTAATAATTGGTATGATGTCATTACTATTAATAATACTACCCATTTTTGTACTATTATCAAAAGTTATTTGAACAGGAATTAATCCCTTTTTTCCAAATTCATTTTGTAAGTTGGTAAATGGTAGTTCAATATAAGAATAAAGATGACCATTTTTATTGTAGGTATTCATAATTGTGGCATTAAATTCATAAAACTTTTGTTGAATCATTGTTAAGTCCCCTTTTGCAAAAACCTTATTTTGCTTATTTTTTAATATAATATAAATTATAAACTATTAACACTAATAGTACGATATTTACCACTGTTCCGAAAGCATTAGCAGCTAATAATGGATAATTTTTAATAATACTACTATAAATAATAAATAAAATTAAACCTACTTGATAAATACTATAAGAAATAAGTGATAAACCTTTAGTATTTTTATATTTTATTAATTTAATGGTTTGGGGTAAAAAGGCAATTGAAATTAACAATGCACCAATATACCCGACAATTTCAATAACAATACTAGGCATTAGTTACCTCCTTAATTTGTGATTTTTGGTTTTTAATAGTATTGCTAATAATAATGCCAATAATAATAAAGTTTAAAAAAGCCGTAATACTTTGGCAAGTAATCATCGGAACGTCATTGCGTAGAATGCCAAATACTAGGAATGTAAGACCACCTAGTTGGTAGACACCATATGAAAAAATTGAAAGCCCAGAAGTTTTTCTAGTTCTAATCAATTTAATGGTTTGGGGTAAAAACGCTAGCGGAATACAAATAGCTGCTAAGTAACCTAATACTTGTGTAAAAATTTCCATTTTTTTTTATTGCCTCCTTTAATTTAAATATTCATAAATATTATAATAAAAAATATGAATAAATATTTTATTTTTTCAATTAAATTAAAATTTCAAATATTTTATCAAAAATCTACTGTGTTGGACTTTGTTATATAAAAATTAAAAAACCCAAAATTCAATAAAATCAAATTTTAGGTCATGTTGACATCTTTTTCACTTTTATTTCTTATTTTTGGGTTCAGTAATTATTTATTGTTAACCTTTCTGTAATTTACCGCCACATGGTTTACAAAAAGTTTTGCCATCAGTAGCATAATGAATTTCCAGTGGATCAAACATTTTTTCACAATTAGCACATCGAATTTTATCTTCAGTGTATGCTTCAATTTCAGAACTTGTTTTTTTCTTACCGAATCATCCCATGATTAAAGTCCCCCTTTTTAACAATAAATATTAAATAAGTGTATTACAATAACACACTTATTTAACTTTTAATTTATTTGTTCGTTTCTTGTTTAGCAGCACAGTCTTTACATCAACATTTATCATCAGCTGATTTAACACATTCAGATGTGTTACTCATTTTTCCACAGCCTTCACATTTGACTTGGTCCATCTTTATATTTTTATCTTTTTTCTTACCGAATCATCCCATATTGATTACTTCCCTTCTTTTTTTATTATGTTTACTTGATTATACCAAATTTTATTATAGTGATTATGATAAAATATTTTTGGTTCAGAAATATAATTATTTTCAAGGTCCTGTACTTTTGTAACAACCGTTGAATAAATCCTATGATTAGTGTTTATTCATCTAAAATGAAATAAAATCAAGATGTTAAAGGTGTTTATGACCTTTGAAAAAATGATTCTATCTAAAGAGGATACTAGATGTTTGAATACATTTTAAGTATCTCATTTTTCCTTTTGTTAGCTTTCTCATAACGACTAACGACATAATGATACAAATTAAAAAAAATTTCCTAAATTAATGTTGTTTTTAAAATATATATATCATATAATATACAGGCTAGAATAAGCCAAAGACAGCAACGGGCATTTGCCTTAATTATGTTGCCCAGGTAATTTCCATCATGATAATATGTATGCATGTGATTTTACTCGGAGGGTATCCGGGTTTTATTTATTGCTTATTACTAGTTATATTTAAATAAATAAGGAGGTGTACTTATGCGCCCAGCAATGGTTGAAAAACAAAAAACTATTGATTTAATTACTAAACAAATTAGTGATGCTAAAACAACAATTGTTGTTCAATATCAAGGAATGAATGTTGAAGAAATTAGCACATTACGTAAAGAATTAAAATCAAAAGGTGCAACATTCAGTATTTACAAAAATAACTTATTTGCCCGTGCTTTAAACAAAGATAATGATAGTCTTGAGGCAAGTTTAGTTGGACCTAACGCTTTTATTTTCGGATTTGAAGATGACTTAGCAACTGCTAAAATCGTTTCTAACTATGCTAAAATCAACAAATTATTAGTTTTAAGAGGCGGAATCTTTGAGGGTAAAGTTATTAATAAAAAAGAATTAATAACAATTGCTTCACTACCATCAAAACTAGAATTAATTTCAATGTTAGCTTCTTGTTTACAAGAAGGTCCCGTTCGTAACTTAGCTTTATCAATTAAAGCAGTAGCAGAGCAAAAAGAAAACGCATAATTAACACTTATTAAAACTATCAACAAATTTACACGGAGGAAAATAAAAATGGAAAACATTACAACAAAACAGTTCATTGAACACATTAAAACAATGACTGCATTACAATTAAAAGACTTAGTGATAGCAATCGAAGAAGCTTTCGGAGTTACAGCAGCAGTTGCCACAGCAGCAGCTCCTGTTCAAGAAGTAGAAGCAAAACCAACAACAGTATCTTTAATACTAAAATTAGTTGGAGATAACAAAGTTGGTGTTATTAAAGCAGTTAAAACAATTCTAGGAGCTGATACATCATTAATCGCTGCTAAAAAAATTGTTGATGCTGTTTCTACAGGTCCACAAAAGTTATTAGAAAATATTGATGCTGCTAAAGCAGCTGAGTTCGAAGCAGTTCTAAAAGTAGTTGGAGCTATAGCTGAAGCTAAGTAATTAATATAAATAATTTTACATGAAAAACCAGTTTTACTTAATACTGGTTTTCTGTTTGTTATTTAAATAAAATTAATAACCAAAAAACTTAATATTTTATCAATCAGATTAGCAACTATCTATCGTTACTAATCCATTTCAAATCAAATCATTTGATGCTATTAAAATTAAAAAATTGGAGATGAACCAATGTCATATACTACAAAACAATTTGGTCATTACGCTAAAAGACGTGACTATACTAAAGTTTCTGGAAACTTAGATCTTCCAGACTTAATTTCTATTCAACGTGATACCTATAAATGATTTATTGAAACAGGAATCCAAGAAGTATTTCAAGAAGTATTTCCGATTACTGACAACGATAATCGTATTATTTTATCATTAGTTGATTGAGAATTTCGTAAACCAAGACGAACATTAAAAGAAGCAAAAGATGAGTCAAAAACTTATGAATCACCTATCTATGCAAGATTATCTTTATCAATTCATGAAAATAATCGTCATTTAACTATTGCTGCCAAAGACATTCTTTTAGATTACTTAACACGTTGAATTAAAGAACAATTTGGAATTAAAAATATTAATCAACCAAAAGTTAGTGACAATATGTACTATTTTGAAGAAAAAACTAATCACGCTAATAGTGAGTTTTCAACTATTGAAGTTACTGTTAAAACTCGTGAAGATGATGTCTTAACAATTGATTATACATTAACTCGTGAAGGTGATGTTTTCTTAGGAGATTTTCCACTAATGACACAAAAAGGAACCTTCATTATTAACGGTAGTGAGAAAGTTGTCGTTTCACAATTAGTTCGTTCACCTGGTGCCTATTATAAAATTGAGATTGACCCGAAAACTGGTTTATCTAAATTTTGTGGTGATTTAATTCCGTCAAGAGGAACCTGATTAGAATTTGAAACTGATGCTAAACGTAATAAATTAGTTCGCAATAAAAATGCTATCAAAGATATTATTAATGTTAAAATTGAAAAATCACGTAAAATTACCGTAACGACTTTACTTACTGCTTTAGGGTTAAATAAGGATGATGTAGTAAATATTATTGGTAAAGATGATGTATTATTGAATACTTATGAATACGATGAACACCAAAGTTGACCATTAGCCGTTCAAGAAATTTATAAAAAAGTTAAAGCCGGAGAAACTGCTTCTGTTGATGGTGCTGCTAAATTCTTAACTGGTTTACTTTTCGACCCTAAAAAATATGATTTAACAAAAGCAGGACGTTATAAATTGGTGCAAAAACTATCGATTACTGACCGTGTTTTAAATTATACATTAGCCCAAGATATTAAAGATCTTGATGGTAATGTGGTTTTAAAGAAAAAACAAGTAATCAAAAAACCAGAATTAGAAATTTTAAAAACTGTCTTAGCAACAGGTGCATGTTTAGTTCCTTTAATAAAAACATCAATGAATGATGCTGATCCAAAACATTATGTGCAATTAATTAAAGTATATAGTGATAAAGAAAAATTAGTTGAAACTATTAACATAGTAGGGATTAATCCTAATTGTAAAGAAGAAATCATTACCCTTGCTGACATTTTAGCTACTTTATCTTATATCCTAAACTTTGTGCATGGGATTGGTAATGATGATGATATTGACCATTTAGGAAATCGTCGTATTCGTACCATCGGTGAACTATTACAAAATCAATTCCGTATTGGTATGGGTCGTATTGAAAAAAATGTTAAAGAAAAAATGTCAACTACTGATAGTGATAAATTGAAACCTTCTAACATTACTAATAACAAACCATTAACGGCTGTTATTGGGGAGTTTTTTAATTTATCACAATTGTCACAATTCATGGATCAAACTAATCCTTTAGCTGAACTTGCTAATAAACGTCGTTTAACTGCACTTGGCCCTGGTGGACTTTCTCGTGATCGTGCCAGCCTAGAAGTACGTGACGTTCACTACTCTCACTATGGAAGAATCTGTCCCATTGAAACTCCAGAAGGCCCTAACATTGGATTGATTAACAATTTAGCAACTTATGCCCGTGTTAATGAATATGGTTTCATTGAAACACCATACCGTCAAGTAGTTAAAGGTCAAATTACCGACCAAGTTAAATACTTAACTGCTGGTGAAGAAAAGAATTATATTATTGCCCAAGCTAATATTGAATTAACTTCTGATAATATTATTAAAAATAATAATGTGATTGCTCGTAGTAACGGTCAAAATATTATTGTTGGACCAAATGAAGTTGAATACATTGACGTGTCACCAAAACAAATAGTTTCGATTGCCACAAGTTGTATTCCCTTCTTAGAAAATGATGATGCTAACCGTGCCTTAATGGGTGCCAACATGCAACGTCAAGCGATTCCATTACTAAAACCACAAACACCAATTGTTGGAACTGGTGTTGAATATGCAGTTGCTCGTGACTCAGGTTTAGCTGTAGTTGCTAACTTACCAGGGATTGTGCAATATGTTGATTCTAATGAAATTATTGTTAAATCAAAAGATGAGGTTACAACTTATGAATTAAGTCGTTTCGAGCGTAGTAACCAAGGAACTTCAGTAACCCATATCCCACTTGTTAAACAAGGTGATGTTGTTGAATTGAACCAAATCCTAGCTGATGGACCATCAATGAAAGATGGTGAACTTGCCTTAGGACAAAACGTTATTATTGCTTTTATGACTTGACATGGTTATAACTATGAAGATGCCATTATCATTAGTGAACGTTTAGTTAAAGATGATGTTTATACATCAATGCACATTGAAGAATATAATCTTGAATGTCGTAAAACCAAACAAGGTAAGGAAGAAATCACGCGTGAAATCCCTAATACTTCCGAACAATCTCGCAGATACTTAGACGATGAAGGGATTGTGCTAATTGGAACAGAAGTTAAAGAAGGCGATATCCTAGTTGGTAAAGTAACACCAAAAGGACAAACTCAATCGACAGCTGAAGAAAAGTTACTTGCTGCTATTTTCGGAGAAAAATCACGTAACGTTAAAGATAACTCACTACGTGTTCCCAACGGTGGTGCTGGTATTGTGCAAGGTATTAAACGTTATAAACGTGAAGATGGTTTTGATTTACCATCTGAAGTTGAAGAAGTCGTTAAAGTCTTTATTGTTCAAAAACGTAAAATTCGTGAAGGAGATAAAATGGCGGGACGTCATGGTAACAAAGGGGTTATCTCCAAAGTATTACCACAAGAAGACATGCCATTCTTAGAAGACGGAACACCAGTTGACATTATGTTAAACCCACTGGGAGTACCATCACGGATGAACATTGGACAAATTCTGGAGTTACACTTAGGAATGGCTGCTAAAACTTTAGGCATTAAAGTTGCCACTCCTGTTTTCGATGGTGCTAAAAATCAAGACTTACTAGACATCATGAAGGAAGCTAATTACAATGATTTTGATAAATTAACATTGTATGATGGTCTAACTGGTGAAAAGTTTGCTAAGAAAATCTCGGTTGGTGTTATGTATATGCTAAAACTATCACACATGGTTGATGATAAATTGCATGCCCGTAACGTTGGTCCATACTCATTAATTACCCAACAACCTTTAGGTGGAAAAGCCCAAAATGGTGGACAAAGATTTGGAGAAATGGAAGTTTGAGCTTTAGAAGCCTATGGTGCTGCCCATACATTACAAGAAATCTTAACTATTAAATCCGATGATATCAAAGGCAGAATTAAAACTTACGAAGCAATCCTACGTAATAAACAAATTCCAACGCCTGGTATCCCTGAATCATTCAACGTTTTAACAAAAGAACTACAAGGTTTAGGAATAAATATTGTGTTAATTGACGAAAAAGGTCAAGAACAAAAAGTAGTAACTTATGACGAAGAAGTTGAAAGTTATCTTGAAGATTAGAAAAGGAGCAATAAATTATGCAAAAAAATTCAAAACATTATACTGCTATTAAAATTTCTCTTGCTTCTGCTGATCAAATCCGTTCTTGATCACATGGAGAAATTACGAAACCAGAAACTATTAACTACAAATCATTAAAACCAGAAAAAGATGGATTATTTGATGCCAGAATCTTTGGTCCAACTAAAAACTATGAATGTACTTGTGGAAAATATAAAAAAATTAAAAACAAAGGTAAAGTTTGTGAACGCTGTTTAGTGGAAATTACTGAAGCGATTGTCCGAAGAGAACGTTTAGGTCACATTGAACTTGAAGAACCAGTAACTCACATTTGAATGTTAAAAGCATCGCCATCGCGAATTGCTTTAGCATTAGATATGAAAGCCAAAGACTTAGAAGAAGTTGCTTATTTTGTTTCTTATATTGTTTTAGAGCCAGGAACTGCCAAAGGGTTAAAACAAAAAATGATTATGGATTTAGGAAATGCTAAATCATCAGCTGATACTCGTAACCGTTTACGTAAAGTATTTACCCAAATCTTAGATCAACTAGAACCTAATTCTTTTGCCCATACTCGTGCCCAAATGTTAACTGATACATTATCAGACACATCTCGTCCATTTTCAATGGATGAATGTGCCCAATTTATTACTAAACATACGGGAACTAAATTCGGAATTGGTGCTGCTGCCATTGAGTTTTTACTAAAAAATATTAACTTAGAAAAAGAATTCATTGCTATCAAAAAACAATTAATAAATAAAAAATCACAAACTGATCGCCGCAAATTAATGCGTCGTTTAGATGTCATTGACTCATTTGCTAAATCAGGAAATAAACCCGAATGAATGGTAATGCATGCCATTCCCGTTATTCCTCCTGACATTCGCCCCATTATCCAATTAGATGGTGGACGATTTACAACATCTGAAATCAATGACCTGTACCGCAGAATCATTATCCGTAATGAACGTCTAAAAAAAGTAAAACAAATGGGTGCTCCGATTCTAATTATCAATAATGAAAAACGAATGTTGCAAGAAGCTGTTGACGCTTTATTTGACAATGAACGTAAAGCCCGTCCCGTAACTGGAAGAGACAAACGTCCCTTAAAATCTTTAACTTCAACGTTAAAAGGAAAACAAGGACGTTTCCGTCAAAACTTACTAGGAAAACGGGTTGACTATTCAGGGAGAAGTGTTATTGCCGTTGGTCCCGAATTAAAAATGTACCAATGTGGGATTCCTCGTGATATGGCCATCATTTTATTCAAACCATTCGTAATTCAAAGATTAGTTTATCATGAATTGGCTTTAAACATTAAAATTGCTGAAAAGTTAATTGAAGTCCAAGATGAACGAATTTGAGATATTTTAGAAGAAGTAATTAAAGACCGTCCGGTATTGTTAAACCGTGCTCCGACTTTACACAGACTAGGAATTCAAGCGTTTGAACCAATTTTAGTGAAAGGAAAAGCTATCCGTTTACACCCACTAGTTACCCCGGCTTTCAATGCCGATTTCGATGGTGACCAAATGGCCGTTCACGTGCCAATTACCCAAGAAGCAGTAGCTGAAGCTCGTAGTTTAATGTTAGGTTCAAAGAATATTTTAAGTCCTAAAGATGGTAAACCGATTGTTACACCAACCCAAGATATGGTACTTGGTAACTACTATTTAACCATTGAAAAAATGGATGAATTAGGACAAGGGACAATCTTTAAAGATATTAATGAAGCAGTTAAAGCCTATGATACTAAAGCAGTATCATTACATGCTATTATTGGGATTCGTGTCTCAAGTTTAGGTGAAAATAAATTTGCAGCTGAAGACCAAAGTAAGTTCTTAATTACAACAATTGGTAAAATTATTTTTAACCAAATATTCTCAAACTGTATGCCATTTATTAACCGTCCTAATATTACTAACTTAACAGAAATTCATACTGAAGACCTTGTTACGCCAGATGTTGATTTTCGTGAATTTGTAAAAACAAGAAACGTTGTTGAACCATTCAAGAAAAAGAATTTAGCTGATGTTATTCATAAATACTTTAAAATTTTTGGCACACAACCAACTGCCAAAATGTTAGATAAAATGAAAAATCTTGGATTTAAATTCTCAACAATTTCTGGAACAACCATTTCGGCTGGTGATGTTGTATCTTACTCAGGCAAAACACGACTATTTGCCGAAGCTGATCAATATGTTAAAGACATTAATAAATTTTACAAAGATGGAATGTTGACTAATCGAGAACGTCACTATCATATTATTAATAAATGAGGAACTGTTAAAAATATTATCCAAGATGAGTTAGAAGTAGTCTTAAGAAAAGATATTAACAATCCCATCTTTATGATGTGAGATTCAGGTGCTCGTACTAATATTAGTAACTTTACACAATTAGTAGGAATGCGTGGTTTAATGAACAACCCCAAAGGGGAAGTTATTGAACTACCCATTAAATCTTCATTCCGTGAAGGACTGAACGTGTCAGAATTCTTTATTTCGACCCATGGGGCCCGAAAAGGAATGGCTGATATGGCGTTGAAAACTTCTGACTCAGGATACTTAACACGAAGACTAGTTGATGTTTCGCAAGATATTATTGTTACTGAATTTGATTGTAAAACTGATAATGGCTTCATTATTAGTGATATTGTTGACTTAAAACGTAATAATATTATTGTGCCATTACGTGACCGTTTATTTGGACGTTATGTGCAAGGTGATGTTGTTGATGCTAATAATAATGTGATTGTTCCAAACAATGAATTAATTATGGAAAAACTAGTGGAAGAAATATTAAAAGCCAAAGTTGAAAAACTAAATATTCGTTCCGTATTAACTTGTGAAGCTGGATATGGTGTTTGTCAAAAATGTTATGGTGTTAACTTAACGACTGGTGAAATTGTGGCGATTGGTGAAGCAGTTGGAATTATTGCAGCGCAATCAATTGGTGAACCAGGTACCCAACTAACCATGAGAACCTTCCATACTGGTGGGGTTGCTGGTGGTAGTGATATTACCCAAGGATTACCAAGAATCAAGGAACTATTAGACGTTACTAACCCCAAAGGGGCAGTTGCTATTATTAGTGAATTTGAAGGTAACATTACTGACATTCGTGAAGAACAAGGTATTTATACGATTGCTGTTAAGTCAAAACTTGATTACAAAGAATATAAAACGCAATATAATGCGCAACTACGTATTAAAACAGGTGACACAGTTAAAATTGGTCAAAAATTAACTGAAGGTGCTATTAATATTATTCAACTATTAGAAGTTGCTGGTATTATTGAAGTGCAACAATATATCTTAAAAGAAGTGCAACGTGTTTATCGTTTACAAGGAATTGAAATTTCTGATAAGTATATTGAAATCATTGTTAAACAAATGTTGAACCGTATCTTTATCTTTGAAGGTGGCGATTCACCGTTATTACCGGGAGAAATTGTTGACATTAAAGAATTCAAGCAAGTTAATGCTAAAATTATTTATGCTGGTAAAACACCTGCCTTTGGTCGTCCATTAATCTTAGGAATTAAGAAAGCACCGTTAGAATCTGATTCATTCTTAGCAGCAGCTTCGTTCCAAGATACAACGAGAGTATTAACAAATGCGGTTATTAAATCGAAAACTGATAATTTAAGAGGCCTAAAAGAAAATGTTATTTTAGGAAACTTAATTCCTGCCGGAACTGGTTTAATGACAACAGAAAATTTACTAGAAATGGGTAGACTTGCGAAAGAAGAAGAATACTAGTTATAGTAACTAATTACAAATATTACATATAAAAATGACCAAATTTGGTCATTTTTATTATAGGTGTTCAATGTTAGAGGTTATTAACTCTTATTATTTATATAATAGATCAGACTTTAGTATCAGATCTGCCAAAATTAGCATCGGTATAACCAGAAGAATTTAAACTCATAGAAAAGGCGTTGCCATTAATGACTAATCTGAAGTTTTTTTGCCCATTTTTCCTGATGAAATTACCATTTATTTTTCCATTTAGTCACGTAGTGCCTCCTGATGTTCATTCAACTTTATCAGTATCTTTAATAAAATCACCATCTTTTCCAGCTTTCTTTGTTTGATCAGTAACGTATTCATATATTGTTTGAATTGTTACATCATCATTTATAAATTTATCATAAACATCGGGATTAAAAAGAAAAATGAAAGGATGTTGATATTTTTTATTATCATAAGAATCATTATAATTTTTTCCATATTGAAATAAAACATTATTACCAACAAAAAGTTTTTCTAAAATTGCTAGACTGGCAGTAGTATTATCTGCTCTATTTTTACCAGTACTAGTTATATAGTAAGGAAGGGATAAAGATTTAATTTCCAAACCACTGATTTTTCAATTAACGGTTTTATATTCGCCAAATTCAAAGATATTATCTGTTTTATTAATATTTAAATTGTTTTTAGTTGCTCAATTATCCAATCGTTTAACAAAATCGGTTTCACGAAGATCAATGATGGGTTTTCAAGCATTGTTGAAATCGGTAGGATTTTTAACATGATTTTGAGCGAGTAATAAAGTTAAAGGTGTAGGATCATTTTTGAGATTTGTAGTCCCATCTTCATTCATGTAATTGTAATCATTATTTCAAGGGTTATCAATTGCTTGCGTAGCAATTTCCAAACCATTAATATTACTTAATTCTTTGGTTGTGATTAATTTGGTTTTAATTTTTTCTAAAACTTTAGTTTGTTGCTTAACAAAACTTTCATTTCATTTGTCATATGCAAGGTTAACAGATTTAATTGCTTTTAGTTTATTTTCAATATTAGCACTACCAGCATTAAGTATTTCATTTAAATTAGCAGTATCATTGGCAAAGTACATGTCATATGATTGATTAATAGTGCTTGTGTTACTTGTGGCATTTTCACGGGTGAGTAAAGTTAATGGTTAGATTTAATAAAAATATAAATGAGAGATAATACTCTCATTTTTAATTGTTAAATTAAATAAACTCTCGTAGTTAGTTAAATTGTGAGTACTTTATGTAAATACTACTACATGAGTATAAAAGAGTAATTTATTAATTTTTATTGAATTGTTATTGTATGTATTTGTCTATTAATTGAAGTCTCTATATTGAGTTAGTAAAGAATTTTTCAAGATTATGTAATAACCATAAACCCTGTTCTTTAATTATTTTTAAATTATTACACATAAAGGGGGTTATATATAAATACATACCTTATCAATTATATATTAACATAAATTAAATAATTAGTAAATATATTTTTATTTTTTTTAGGTCTTGTCACTATCAGTGAACAAGAACCTATTTATAAGATTTTTAAAAAAAGAAAATAAAAAACAGCAACTGCTTACTAAAAGTAGCAGTGCTGAATAAAAAGAAAGGTTTTTAAAATGATAATAGAATTTTCACAAGACCAAATTATTAAAGAAACAAATAATGGTGCAATAATAATTGAATTTGGAGAATATAAAATATCAATTTCTAAATGTTTTATTAACAAAAATTCTTTTAATATTGATGAAACACGAATATATTGAGTTTTTAAAGATAATATAAAAAAAGAATTAAATGGTGTGCAATTAAAAGAATTATTAAAACAATATATTCAAATTGAAGATTTGAAAGAAAAACCAATAATAAATAATAAAATTATTGAAAAATTAATTACTTTTGAATTTTATAAAAAATATAATGGTTATTATATTGGACAAATAAAAAATGAAGAATGTTTTAAATATAATATTACCTGAGAAAAAGATAGAAAAAGTTTTAAAATAAATAATCCATATAATCATAATGATTTAGTAATAAATTATATAGTAACATCATTAAAAGATTTAGTAACTCATAATAATAAAATATTTTATTTAAAATATTAAGAAAGGAATTAATATATATGTATTTATGAAAAGAAAATATTGAATATAAAAAAACTTATTTAAATAATATTATTACTCATAGTTGTGATATTTGTCATAAACAATCATCTATAAATAATAGAACATGTAATAACTGTTTTTATAAATTAATAGGTAAAAATAATGAAATGTAAATTACATAATAAAAAATATATTTGAATTAGTGAAATAGATAATAGTTATTATTGTAATAAATGTATTAATAATATGATTGAAGAAGATATATATTTAACAAGTGATAACTATGATAGTTTATATAACTATTATATTAATGAATTACAATTAGAAAATTTTTAAAGGAGAAAAGATAATGCAATATGCTTATTTATTAAAATATAAAGTTAATTATACTCATGAAACAAAATATAAAGTATTTACTAAAATTGAAAATGCTATTAATTTTCATAAAAATTATAAACATCCTATATTAAATGATAATACTTTTGAAAGAATAGTTACTCAAAAAGCATTTATTACAAATTATGAAATATTAGTAATGGAATTAGATATTAAAGGAGTTAATAATAATGGATAAATTAAGAAATTATTTAGAATTACAACTTACAGTGAAAGAATATATTAATATTAAAGATTTATTAAAAGATATAGAGGATGGTGATTTTAATGCCAGCACATAAGAAAAAAATAGAAGATTTAATTAATAAACAAATTTTTGTTAGATTAACTAAAGAAGAACATTATGAATTAAAAAAACTTTGCTTAGAAAATAATAATATGTCAATTACTAATTTTGTAAGGAATTTAATTAAAAATGCAATTGAATAATAATTTAATTTTTAAAAAAGATACACATCAATATTTTATTAAAAATAAAGAATTAATTTCAGTTTCTAAAATTATTCAATATTATTTATATGAAGATAAAAATCCTTATGAAAATATACCTTTTGATAGATTAGAAAATGCTAGATTAAGAGGAGAAACTGTTCATAAAGTAGCAGAATTATATTTTAAAAATATAAATATTAATAATATAAAAGATAAATTATTAAATAATATTCAACATTTATTTAATAAAAATTATTTACAATATTGTGAAAATTTATTAAATAATTTACAAGAATTTAAAGTAAATACTAAATATATATGTGAACAAGTATTTACTTATGATATTATTGCTGGAACACCAGATTTAATTTATAAAGAAAATAATTTATATACAATAATTGATTTTAAAACATTATCAAATATGTATAAAGAAAATAAAGAAAAATCAATATTACAATTAACTGCTTATTATTGAATATTAAAAAATAATGGTTTTAATTTATCAAATACACATTATATTTATTGAATTCAAAAAGATAATGTAGAAAAAATATTAGTAGAAATAACAGATGAATTAGTATATGAATGAGAAATGGCAATTGCACTTTGAAAGGAAAATCACTAATGGCAAATTTAACTTTACCTAAAAATATAGATAAATCAAAAATACAACAATTTACTAACTATTATGAATTAACAAAATTAAATGATAAAAAATTATCAACATTAAATCCACAATCAGTTATTAATACTTTAGCAACTATATTTGAATTAGATTTAAGTAATAATCCAATTAAAAAAGAAATAGCATTAATACCTTATAATAATGAATTACAAGTACAAATTCAAGAAGATGGTTTTTTAACTTTATTACAACGTTCAAATTGTGTTATTGATTTTCAAAGAGAAATTATTACTGATAAACATATTTTTAATAAAGAAACTAAACGTTGAGAATTAGATCCTAGTAAAATATTTGAAAATAAAATAATTATTGGTTATTATGGTATGATTTCTATTAAAAATTATTTAGATAAAATAATTACTTTTATTAAAGGTATGACTAAACAAGAATGTGAAGAACATAGAAAAAAATATAGTAAAACAAATGGTAATAGTCCATGAACTACTAGTTTTAATGCTATGGCACTTAAAACAGTTATTAAAGCAATTATTAGAGATATTAATAAAGACCCTAGTATTAAATTAGAAAATCAAAATATTATTGATAGAGCAATGCAAATTGATCAAGCAATAGTATTAGAAAATGAAAATATAATGTATGTTGATAATCCAAATAATGATAATAAAGAAATTAAATTAAAATCTATTGAAGAACCAAAAGAAGAAATAAATATTAATTATGAACAAATACAAACTAATATTGATAATTTAGATAAGGTAGTATTTAGTAATGAATAATTATTTACTTTCAATTGACCCAAGTATAAAAAATACTGGGTTTACATTATGAGAAAATAAAATACCAATATTAATAACTAGTCTTAATTTTTCTAAAAAAGATTATCATTATTTTACTGATTTTATTAATATGGTTTTTCTACAATGTCAAACTAATAATTTAGGTGTAATTGATGATAAAACAGATTATAGTTTATATTTAGTAATTGAACGTGGGATATTTAATCCAAAATTTGGTAAAGGTAAAGAAACATTAGACCATTTACGTGGTTTTATTGCTGGACAATTTAATAAATTATTAACTAAAGATATGTTAGTTAGTAGTAGTGAATGAAGAAAATGATATCAAAGTTTAGATGAAATTAAATATAATTGAAATTATAAACCTTGAACTAAAGAGTTATCAATTGAACTTTCTCAATTCATGATTAAGAACCATAATTGAAATATTAAAATTAAAGACCATGACCAAGCAGAAAGTTTATTAATTGGTTGATATTATTTAAATAAGGAAGTGAAATAATGGTTTGATGAGAAATATTAATAATTATAAATTCTACAATAATAGCATTAATAAATTTAGGTTGTTTTATTGTTTTATTACTTGATTTAGTAAGGAAAAAATAAAATGAAAACTAAATTAAAATGTATTTGTAAAGATTGTAATAGTAAAGTATTAATTAAATTACAATCTACAGATTTAGAAAATACTTCTGTTCAATTTTTTAAAATGTGTAAAAAACATCAATTAGATTTTAATAATAAAGTAAAAGAAATTAAAGAATATTATAAAAATAAGGAGTAATAATATGAATAAAGAATTTACTTATCTTAATGAAATTAGTTATTGATTATTAAATAAAAGTGATTTTACTCATAGTGAATATAATCTTAGTGGTAGTAGATATTCTAGTAAAACATATAGTATAGCAGAAGAATTAGCAATATTAATAGTTATATCAATTAAAGTACAAAAATCAATTGCTATTTATGCATTTAGAAAATTAAATAAAGATATTAATGATTTAGTAAAAGAAATATATAATGCTTTAATAATAATTGGATTGAATGATTATAAAGACTTTACTTTAAAATACCCTAATAAGCAAGCAGACTTTCGTTTTAAAGGTTTTAAATCATTTATTAGGGTAATGGGTGTATATAGTAATTCAAATGATAGAATACCTTTAAAAGGTCTTTCTCGTAGTGAAATAAAAGGTTTTGATTTAGCAATTGAATGATGTGAAGAAGCAAATGAATTTAGTCAACAAGAATTTCAAGCAATAACATTTGCATTAGGTAATGCTAAAAAAAGAATAAAAATAAAAAGTTGTAATCCAGATAATATTTATCAATATTATATTGAATATATGAATAAAATTGTACCTTTTAATTTAGAAATAATGAAAGAAAAAAATGAACAAATTAAATCAATATTTGATAATAATATTTTTAAATTATTTCATTATAGTAATTGAAAAGTAAATGCTCATAATCTTACATTAGATATGATTAATGATTTAGAAGAATTAAAAGTATTAGATCCAATTAAAGCACAAAGTTGATATTATGGTGTACCAAGTATTTTACAAGGTGCTATTTTTGCTAGATATTTAGATAAAGTTAATACTAAATTAGATTTTCAAGTACAAAGATTAACTGGTGGTTTAGATATAGGTATGGCAACAAGTCCAAGTGGTCATCCTACATCTGCTTCATTATGATTTATTGGTGAAAATGATAATGGTAGAAGAGCACATAAAGAAAGTGAATTTTATCATAGTAATGTTACTATGCAATATAAAGATACTGATACTTTAGCAAATGATATTATTAATTATTATATTAATGAAAGTAAACGTTATATAGCAATGTTATTTGGTTTTACTTGTTATGTTGATTATGGTAATGGTGGGTTAGTATTTATTGATGTTTTAAAAAGTTGAGTTAAAAAACGTAATATAACATGATTAAAATTTATAGCAGTAGATAAATCAATTTTATATTTAAATGATAGAATTGATTTTACAACAATTTGTATGCTTAAAAATATTATTAGTTTTAATTGAGAAAGATGTCCAGAAACTAAAAGACAATATAGTTTAATGCAATGATTAGATAAAAAGAAATTAGATACTAATAATAATAGTCCGAAAATGTTAGATTTACATGATGATACTTGAGATAGTGATATGTATGCATTAATGCATGAAATGAAATGATTAATTAATGGTATTAATAATAAATTATTAATTAATAAAAATAATTTTGGTGGTGATTAATATGATAAATACAATGGAATATTTAAGTTGTGATAAAAAAGATTGATATATTGATATACCAATGATTATTGCTCAAAAATCAACTAAATTATGATTAGGTAAAGGATTTTTATTTAATTCAAGTAAAAAAGAAATATTAGATTATCTTAATGAAATGAATTTAAAAGATAAATGATTAGAAAAATTTTATAAATTTGGTTTACAAAATTCACTAATGGGTAAAGTATTTATTATGATTATAATTAATGAAGATAATAGTAAATCCCTTAAAATATTACCTAATAGTTTTTGTGGTAGAGTTGCTAAATATAATGAACAAGAACAATCAGCAGAATTTTATTTTATTAATGAACAAGCTGATAGTGCTACTTTAACTTGAGTAATAATACAAAATGGAAAAGTTAAATATGAAACATATAAAGATAATAATAAAGATATTATTTTAGGTTCTACAAGAACTAAATTAAAACCAAATATAACACCATTAAAAACTTATGAAATTAAAAATTCATTTAATTATATTCCTATTTTTGAAATAACTAATTTACCAATTATTAATTTATATGGTAATACAACTACTTTAAATGCATATCCAGATTGTACAGCAGTATGAGATTTAATATGAGATTTAAATCAAGTTATTAAGAAAAAAAGATTAGAAAGAGAATTTAATGTTACTACTTTATTTGCTGTATTAGATAATGAAACAGTTAAAGAAATGCAAGAAAATGGTAATATTATTGAAAATCCTAAAAAAGATATGATAGTTAATGTTGGTAGTGCTGGATATGATAAAAATGGGAATGGTAGTATGCAAATTATACAAGGTGACCCAAAATTTAGTGAATATTGATTAGATTATAATGGTACTGCTAAAGCAATATTTAATGGTTCTGGTTATGATTATGATGAACATGGTAATGATGTTTATACTAATAAAACACAAAGTATGTTTAATAATAAATTTGATATGGAAACAACAGAAATTAAAATAGCATTTTATAGTGCTTATTTTTATCGTATATTTGATTTACTTCTTATTAGTGAAAATTTATGAAATGGTATTGGTGAAAGACCTTATTCATTTAAATTTATCCCTATAGCAATGACTGACCAAATAGTACAAGACCAAATTATTAATTCAAGATTAAATAATGGTACTATGACAGTAAGTGAAGCAATTGGTGAATATGATAATATTGACCAACTTATGGCAGAAAATAAATTAGAAAATATTATTATAGAAAATAAAAAATTAAATAAAGAATTAGGAGATAATGAAAATGAGCAATCATCAAAGAATTCAATTAATGAAACACGCACATTTACATCTAAAGAGACAACAAGCAATAATTAAACGTTTAAGTCATTGAAAAATATTTCCATTTATAATTAATAATGGAGCAATACCTTTAACTGAAACTGGTTATAAACCTATTAATAGTAAAATTAGTGATTTTGGTCAATATGAATTAATACTTTCTGGTAATACTCCAGTTGTATGTATTTGAAAAAATAGTACTAAAATCTATCAAAAAAATAAAGGTATAACAGACCCAACTACTCATAAAACTACTGGACAAGACCAATATTATACTAAACAATATAAAATTGGTGATTATTGAAATGCTTATTTAATTGATGATACAAGTGGTGTAGATTTTGGTGGTTTACCTAATAATCAATTATTTAAAACAATTTCTACAACAAGACAATATATATTAGTTATGTTTGAAGAACAAATTACAGTAGATGATTATTTACAATTTTTTTGTGTATTTAATGATAAAAATGAAAATATTGGTGGTAATACTGGTAAAAATCAAGATAGACAATTATTATATATTTCAAATGTAACTAATTATTATAGTCCTTATAATGGTGAATTTAGTATGCAAGTATTAACTTTTAGTTCAGTTAATGATAGAGCAGTAGCAAGTGGTCAAAATACGCTTGATTATGTACAATATGCAAGTCCAGGTAGTGGTTATGCTTTCCCTACTATTCAAAATAGTTTAGTAACGTTAAATCGTACTTTAATGCGTGATATTGGAGTAAGATATAGTCATAGACAATCTTATGGTTTAGAATTATTATCTAGTTGTTATTATTATGGTAGACCTATAATACAAGGTCAAGCACCTAATCAAATTAATAATAATGAAATATTTGAACAAAAAGTATTTGCTTCAAGAAGATTATTTATTGCAGGTAATAATGACCATTCAAGTACTACTGTTAAAAATAATGGTGGTTTATTAGCAGGTATTAATGATAAAATAACTACTAATAGTCATCCAGAAACTACATTTTATAATTTAATGGATGCAAAACCTACTGGATATCTTAATTTTAAAAATTGAAAAGAATGATTATCAACTAGTTTAAATTTACAAGCAAATTTATTTGTTACAAAAGATTTTAAAGGTATGTTAGCATTTGATAAAACAAAAGCAACTAATAGTAATGGTACAGCAATTGGAGAAGCTAAATTCTTTTGAGATAGTGAATGAAATATTAATAATATCTCTGGTAATTATAATGTAGATATGTCTAGTAATTTTAAATATAAAGACCCAGATACTAATTTAATTATTGGTTCACCAACTGTAGATTATTCAAAAATAAGTCAAAAATATATGAGTGCTATATTAAATTTTAATTCAGTAGTATTTAGTAGTTTAATTCAAATGCCTTATGATAGTGTACAATGATTACCATTTGCTTTAAGTGATATACCATTAATTGGTAAATTATTAAATGTTTTAAGTTTAGGTATTCCAATTGGTTTTATTATTAATCAAAATAATCAACAATATAAAAAAATGTTATATTTTAATGGTTTTATGTCAGCATTTTTTACAAATAATTTAGAAAATATTATTGGTAATGGTGGTTTAATTCCATTAAATGCATTTACTAATGATAATGCTTTTGCTATTGGTAAATTATTAGGTGCTAATGTTTCTACAACTGCTATGACTATGAAACTTACAGATAGAATATCAGTATATCCATGAGACCCTAAAACTGGTCATAAATTAACCACTAAAGAACAAATTAGTACAGTTGATTTATCACAAAAGAAAAATAATAAAGTTTATATTTTAGCAGAAGATACTGAATTTTTAGATATAGCAAGTCCATTAACTAATTTAGATAAAGATTGTCAATGAAATCCAACAAGTAATGGTGTTAGTGATGGTTCTAATTATGCATACATTATTGATACAATTGTAACTCAATCATTACATCAAGGTGAAGAAAGACATACATTTTATAGTGATAATCCATTTACTTATCAAGGTGATTATAATGAACTTTCAATAGCACAATTTAGATATAAAAATAAAGGAGCATTAACTAGTAATGCTTTTAATTGAACTACTTTATATAAATTAAATCATGATGAATATAAAGAAACTGAAGAAACTACATTTAGTTATCCAGCAAATATCTTACCACCAAGTCCACAAAATATAGCAAAACAAATAGTTATTATTCCAAAAAATCCAAGTGTTGATATTACATTACAACACTGAGATACATTAATACATAATAATAAAGTAATGTATAATGATAATACAAATTGAATAAATAATAATCTACCATTAATCAAACCATTAGAAATAGATATTAATTTTAAAGATTATTTAGACCCAACATTATTAATTAATACTTTTAATGATTTAAAAAGATATTATAAGAGTATAGATTTATATATAAGTTATAAATATGAAACAGAAGAATGACCAGTAGTACATTATAACCCTATCACAACAGATGAAAAATTTATTCCTACTAATGAATTATCATTACAATTTAGTAAAGAATTTAATACTTTAGATACATATAATACTAATAAAAAATTAAAATTATTCGAAGATTATAATATACAATATTATCAAGTATCATTTAGAATTAATCAATATGTTGGTGTTTCAAAAATAGGTACATTACCTAATGATATTATTAATTTATATGAAATTTCAAAAAATACTTTTTCTTCGAATGTTTCTTATAGTTATGATAAAAATATAAATATTATTTCAAATAATTCTACTTATCTAGGTTTTTGTGATTTATCTGATAAAGAATTTAAGTGAAAAATACAATTATTTCCAATAATAAATCAAGTTCAAGGTGCAGATTTTCAAGTTCAATCTGATATATCTACATGAGCAGAAAAAAATAGACAAATTATTAATTATAAATTAACTATTTCAAAAATTGTCTTTAATTCGCGATAATATTATATATTTATTATTATTTTGTTATAATTGCTATATGTTTAATAAATTATAAAAGGAATGACAACTATGAAATATTATAATATTAATGCTGATTTAGTCGGTTGAATTATAGTATCCATATATATATATATACTTATAATTATTTTAACTTTTATTTTTGGCATAATAAAAGTTAAAAATAATAATCCTTTTGGTGTGTTAATTTTAACTATTGGTTTAAATATTATTGGTACTATAATTGGATGTATTTTATTATATAAAAATCAACATCCAGAATTTAGATTTTGAAAAAGTTTTTGAAATAAAATTAAAAAAATATTTAAATGAAAAATTAAATTTAAAAGAAAACATAAAAAAAATATTATTCTCCCACAATCTTAAATAATAGTGTATAATATAAAAATTCTTACTTAGAGTTTAAGTAAGAAAAACATTAGGTTGGCACCTAATTAAAAAGTTACCTTAATTGGTAACTTTTTATATTTATTCTTGTAATTCTTCTAATTTTAAAATATTTCCATAAGTAATACCACCAGCGTTGTTAATTCTAATACAAATATTATTAACTTCTAATTTAAACAACTCAATTTTATTTTTATTAACTAAACTTCAATTTCGTACATAACTATCTATTGTATATATACAATCAATCTTGTTTGATACTAGTTTATCAAATTCTTTAGTTATAGAATAAGAAATAGGTTGCGTATCTCCGTATCACATATAAGTAACTCTATATTTTTTACCCACAATAAAATCATATAAAATTCTATCTTTAGTTTGTCTTGTTCCTACTTCTTTTCATTTTGGACATGGACAAGGTGTTGGTGGTATTGGTGGAGTTATTGGTAATATTTGTTCACTATAATTTTTAGTATTTGTATTTTCTGCTTCTTCTAATGAAAGCAAAAAACCAGTTTGATAATTATATTTTTTTAAATAAATCATTGCTGATGTAACACCTAAATCAACATAATTAGTTACTACCTTTTGATTATTTTCTGCTTGAAATGTACTATCTAATATAGCAGGTGCGCCTCTTCACATAAAAATTAAATATTTACTACTTCCATTACTTTTAAGATATGCTCATGAATAAGCAACTCTATATAAAGTGTTTAATTTAAAATTAAATGCAATATTATCATTCTCATTACTAATAGTACCAACTGATTTTCATTTAATAAAATTTAATTCATTAATTTTATCATCAACATATTTTTTATGTGGAATATCTAAATCATCAGTTACAAACGGATTATTTCTATATGTTAATGTCTTATTACCTTTTTTAATAACATTATTAATTAAATTAGTAGTAGTATCTTTATCATCTTTATTATCAAATATTCTATTTTCATCAACTGAACTTCCCCCACTAGCACTAATTTTATTATTTTTATCAATAGTAATATTATCCCCAGCAGTTAATTTATCTTGTTTTTTATCAATATTTACTTTATTTTCATTAATAGCAGGAACAATTTCTTTTTTATCTGTAATTAATTTTTCATCTTTAATATTTTGTTTCAAAATTATATTACTCATATTATTAGTTACTTCAGTATGAAGTTGACTAATTTTTAATTCTACTGATTTTATATCATTATTATGATTTTCAATACTTTCTTTTTTATCTAATAAATTATTAGTTTCTTCTTTTTTATAATAATCAGTTAAATCTGGTGGTTCACTACCACCAGTAGCACTAATAATATTATCTTTAATAGTTATATTAGTACCTGCAATTAATTTATCTTGTTTATTATTAATTTCATTTTGTAATTTATTACTAATATCAGTATTAACTACATGAGTTTCTTTATCATATTTAATATCAATAGTTTTTTTTGGACTTTTAAATTCAGGTACTGTAGTACTTGTATTAATACCTCTAGTATCAATATTAACAACTGGTCTTAACATATTTTGTGTATTATTAATAGTAATTTTAGTTCTAATATCTAATGATTTTATATTAGTATATGGTATATATGCATTTAATGGACTATCTTCTCCACAATTTGAAATAAATTTATTAAAATAATTATTTTTTTGTGGTTCTATTCCTTTTAAATTAAAACCTTTAATATTTGGATATTCTTTAATTTTTCTTAAATAATTAAATACTTCGGGTGGGATAAAATAAGGGTCATCTGGATTAGTTTCACTATAAGTTAATCCACCTTGACTAATTGAACCTTGACCACGTAAATAATCTACATCTTTAGTTAATAAAAATCTAACATAATTAGTAGTTGCTGTTTGAACATTATCTGTAAAATCTGTTGGTGTTATTTCTGGTCATTTTTTACTAATAGTAAAACCACTTAAATAATCAATATTACTACTAGCTACAGATATTGCAAATCAAATTTCATTATCTGGAGTAGTTACTTTATCAAATAATAATTCATTAAAATATTTTGATAATTTAAATTCTTCAACTGTAATAAATAATATTGGGTCTTTAATTGCCATAATTTACTCCTTAATGTAAAAATAAAGGGTATTTAAACCCTTTAAATTTTAATTTTAGTTACTTTTTTCTTATCTTTATTTGTTAATTCTTGACGTTTTGCTTTTTGAGCAATAATAAAATCTTCAAAATCTTTTTCATCAACATCAAAAGCATCTAATTTTTGTGCAATAGGAGTTTCTGTTAATTGTAATCTATCATTTAATTGTTTAATATTTAAAATAATATATTCAATTAATTTATTAATTTTAAGTTCTTTAGCAACTATATCTTGTTTATTTTTTTTAATTTTTTTTGAAATAATAGATAATACAAAAGTAATAATAACCCCACTAGTAACTGCTCCTCCTATAATTCCACTTAATAAATATACTGTTAAATTCATTTTTTATTCCACCTTTTCTATTTGAATTTTATTTGAATGATTTTTACATAAAATACATTCTTTTTTATGTTTTTTAATTTGTTGATATTGATAAATTAAATAAGGACTTGTAATAATAATTGGAATTGTTATTAATCCATATTTAATTAATTTTCCATAATTACCTAATTTAGTAATAACATTTACTCCTATATGACTAAACATTGGAAATAAAGTTAATATTAAATGGTCAGGTCAAGTAAAATTATATTGAGTTGTATAACTTCCAATTCCCATTTCTATTGGTATTTTAGGTAGTAATCATGGTGTTATTGTAAAAAATAATGTTATTAATATACCAATAATATGACTAGTTATTTTTAAAATATTAGATATTAATATTTTGATTTTATCTATATGAGTACTATTTTTATTAAATCAAATTTTATTTAATTTTTTATATTCTTTATTATCTTTTGATATTGGATTAATAGTATTTCATATACCAATTGGTTTAATAGGTTTTGTTAAATCTATATCCATATAATCACCTACTTTCATGTTTTATATTTACTTTTATTTTTATAAATAGAAATACCTATATTTTTAGTAGTACTACTTGTTTTATGAAAATTTAAATATTCTTTTCTTTCTACTCTTCATGCTCTACTACCTAATTCAGTTTTTGGTAAAATTTTAAATTCTTTAAGTTTAAAAAATCCACGTTCTAATCTATTAATAAATGCAGTTGTTTTTAATACATTAATATTAGTTGATTTAAGCACATTATAGCGTTGTTTACCTTTACTAATACCTTTCTCTTCTTTAAGTTGTTTCTTAACATATTTACGTATTTGTGAAGGTAAAAAACCCCTTAAAAAATATCTTCAAAATATTGTTCCAGCACCACTACCATTTTTACCTTTTTGAACTTTCATTAATTCTCAAGTCTCTTCATTTACATTAGGATAAGTATATGGACCATATCAACGTTTATTTTTATATGTATCAGATTGTATTAAAACTTGTAATAATCCTAATTTAAGTGATTTATTAGATTTATAAAATAAACCTTTTTTTAATCATGAACTAGATAATATTACTCAACCTTTATCATCTTTATTATTAGTTTCTTCTATATCTTTATTATTATCTTTAAATAAATTATTAACTTTTTTAATTGGATTAACAAATAATTTATCTAATTCAGTTTTTAAAATAGTTAATTCATTAGGTTTTAAAATAGATAATAATTTTTTAGCAATATTAGGATTAAAAACTGAATAAGGTTGATTTAATTCTTCAATAGAAACATTTTCACTATCTAACACTGATTTTAATCCATTATCTTTACTATAATTTTTTAATAAACTAACAATTAATACTCGAATATCATCACTAGCTAATGCAGAATATATTAATCTAATAATTAAAGGTAACATTATAAAGTAAAATTACTATTATTACATTGAATATTAGGAACATAATCATTAATAGTATTTCTTATTTCATAGTTATCTCAATCAAAAATATTATCATCTGATATTATTGGTTGAGTTTCATTATCAATAAAACTAGTTTCTTGCATTTCTCTATCATGATTTGTTTTCATTGGTAATAAATTATGTATAATTTCACTAGCACCCGCTATTATTGTAGGAATAGCATAAGCATTATTAAAATCATTATTAATACCCATTGCTACACCACTACTAATTAAACACCCACCAGTACCCATATTTGCTATTTTTCTTATTGGTTCAAATCTATTAGGTATTAATTCAGTAATTCCACTAATAAGATTTGAAATACCATAAGCATTTAATGAAATATAAGTATCTCAATCCATTAAATTATTAGAATTATTATTAAATAAAATATTAAATAAATTATCTGGAAATGGATTAACAGTAGTAGATGTTGTACTTGTAGTGCTTAATGTTGTTGTATGTATAGGTGCTGTAGTACTAGTAATAGGAAATGATGTTGTAGTAGGTTCTATGGGATTAATAACAGTATTTAAAAACTTAGTATAATTTACTAAACTAATTGTTCCTAAACCTAATAATATTTTTTTACTACTATTAATAAATTTAGTTTTAGAAGAAGGTCTTTGATTTAAATTTCATATATCTAAACCTAATTTTTTACCAAATAATAAACTATTAATTGAGCCTAATATTGGATTCCCTATTAATTGTCCATAATAAGCACTAGTTCCAATCATTGCTGAAATAGGACTTATACCTGTTCTAATTAATTTTATTAAAGTATAATTACTCAATGATGTAGTCTCAGCATGTTGTGGCATGTTTATTTTCTCCTTTTAATAATTTAGTAGATTTTTTAATTTGAATTATTACTTTACCTTGACAATTTATATTATCTCCAACACATATAGCAAAATCATCATGTATATCACTTACTATAAAATAATCATTTCTTAATTTAGGATATTCATCAAGTAATATTGCTCTTAAATCATTACTAGTAGTTAAATCTTCTGGTTTTGGTGAATTTATAATAATTTCATTTTTATAATTAAAATATTCATATATATTAGTCATTATTAACTTGTTTCTTTTTTACTTTTGAAAATGTTAATTTAACTGTTCCATAATATTCTTTATTATCACCAGTCATAATTGCACTTGTATTAGTAATATTAGTATATGTTGCTTTTTTAGGTGTAAATCCAACATTACCAGAATTTACTATTGCTATATCTAATTCATCACTAGTAGGATTATCACTAGCAATAGTAATTTTTCCTAAATCTTTATAATAAATTATATTTTGTAAATCTAAAATATTCATATTATCATAATCTGTTGATTGATAAGTAGCATTAACATTAGTTGGGTCTGTTTTATAATTTTTTGCTCTTGCTGTTTTAATTTCATCAATTGTTGGCATTTTTTCTTGAATAATATACATTAAATCTGGTCTAATTGCACTTGGTAATGCATATAATGCTTTCCCAATAATACGAATATTATCTGTTGCATTATCTAATTTATTTCTTACTTTTGTAAATGAAATAGGCATACCTCACATATATCTGTTATAAACTACACCAAATAAATTTAATAAATTATAATCTTTTTCTAAATGCATACCAGAAACTGTATCATGAATAAAATCTTGTTCTAAATAAAAACTTTCATAAAATTCCATACCCATAATTTGATTTGTATATCTTTTACCAGTTGCTAAAGTATTTGCAGCAATTTGACCATAATTTAATAATGTAAATGCTTTTGCCAAATTAAAACTACTATCAATACCACAAGCACCAGTTAAATCTGCTTTATTAATACCAACCGTAATATCATCTACTTTTTTAATTAATTTATTATTTCTTTCTCCAATTATATAATAAGCATTTAATGCTTGTTCTTTAGTCATATTATTTAAATTTAAAGGTAATACTAATGATTTAGCAATTGCATAATCTTTGGTACCTTGTAAAAATATTAATTCAAAATTTTCTCTTAAATTTCTCATAAATGAACTTGTTCAATTTGAAACAATTTGAGTTGCTACATTTGCTGGTGAAGTCATAAATCTTTCAATATCAAATTCTGGAATATTAAAATCAATTGTTAATTCTTTATCAATAATTAATGTTGTTGTTTTAACTGTTCCTTTTTGTCTTTTAGTACCAGTAAATTCATCTCATGTTGAACCTCATAATACACGAACTGTTGCTCTATATATTGCCATTGCGACACCACTAATATTTGCTATTTGGTCAGCAGTAACAGTATTTCTCATAAATAAAGTACTTATTTCAGCAGTTAATTCACCACGAACTTGTGCTTCAAGTACACTTAAAACAGCATTTTCAGTAGGTGTATTACCACCAATAATAAATGCTTTAGGTATTTGTGGAATTGCCATTTTATCCTCTTTCTATTTAATAGATTTAAGTGCATTTCCTCTTGCTAAATTTACAAGTTTTTCTAATTCGTTAGGGTCAGTAATACCTGTAGTTTTTGCTTTTTCATTTAATTTTCTTTCTAATTCTTCTGGATTAATACTATTTGTATGTAAATCTAAAAGAGTTTTAGGATTAAAATCATTTGTATTAGGTTTATTTTCTTGTTTAAAAGATTCTGATATTTTATCAATAAGAAATTCTTTATAATCTTCATTTATTTTATTAAATGCTTCTTGTTTAGATAAAGATTTATAATTATCAGTACTCATTAAATTTTTAATTAAATTTACTTTTTTAGTATCTTTAATATTAGAAAATAATTGTTGCTCTTCATAACTATTAATTTTAGTTTCATATTCTTTTAATTTAGTTTGTTGTTCTTGTAGTTTTGGTTCTAATTCAGTCTTAGTAGTTTTGTAAACAAAATTTCGGTGTTGTTCTAATAAACTTTCTAATTCTTCATTAGTATAATTTTTATTTTTATCTCAGTTAAAGTTTTCCATATTTAACTCCTAAACTCACAGAATGGCTACTGTTTCCTTAATATTAATTATATCATTTTTTCCCTTTAAAATAAAGAAAAAATCTATATTTATTATAGATTTTCTAGTCATTATTTTCTATTTTTCTTGGTTCAGTAATATTAATAATTATATCATTTTGAGTGTTATTATCTTCTTCATTTATATCAAATTCATTTGGATGTGATTTTCTTCAATGTTCATAAATTAATTGTGGAGTTACTAATGATTTTTCTAACATATGAGTTGAAATAATACTACGTGCTTTATCATAACTTTTTAAAAATTTTACTTGTCATGGACTATTTCTACGTCGGCAATCATATATAAATTTTCTATCAATTCCAAGAGCATTATTTAATCCTTGTGGTGTTAATGTTTTATTTTTTGTTCGTAAATAATTACTAATTGTAACCTCATAATTTCCTAATTCTTTTCTTTGTTTTGGCATATTATTCACCTTTTATCCTTATGTATATTATAACATTTACTATTATTCTTATATATAATTATTTGTAGTTTAAAGAAAGGAATTAATATTATGAATTTTCTTACTGATGAACTTGATTATGAAGAATGTGATAAAGAAATTAATAAAAATGATATTAATTATTTCAGAAATATATGATTAGCATATGATGATTTTTGACATAAAAATAAATATGATAAAAGTAAATATAAATATGTTAAAACTGCTCCAAGAAGCCCAAATACTAAATATGGTAAAATAAATGATTTTTATCGTAGATGTTATTTAATATTAGAAACTAATGAATATTATTATCCTTTAGATAATTATATAAAAATTAAAAAAAGAAAAAGAACCTTAACTAATTTAGAACATATAATAATAAAAAATTCAGGTAATGGTAAAAGACAATCTGATGTACAAGATATAGTAAAAAATGCTAAATTTTCTAAAACATATATGACTAATGTAATGAAAAATGCAGTAATAGGTGTTGAAAAAATAAAAGAGAAAAAGATATTATTACCAAATGAAAAATTATTTGTAAATATGGATGATTGTTTTATTTCTTCATTATTTAATAATAAAAAACAAAAAAATCGTATTCGTACAATTAGTGCAAATAAAGGTACAGATTTAGAAAAATCTACTAAAAGTAGAAATGTTTTAAAAGATAAAAAAATAACTTATATGAAAACTAAAAATGGTGAAAGAATTAAAAGACAAGAATTAATTGATAAAATTTATGATTTTCTTGATTTACAATTTATTTATAATAAAAGTAGTTTAGTATTTATTGGCGATGGTGCACCTTGAATTAAAACTTCTGCTAAAAAAGAAAATATTCCTTATGTAATTGATAGACATCATGCATTTAAAGCATTGAAAAAAGGATTTATTTTTAATAGAAAAGTAGATAATAAAAAATTAACAAATGCATATAACTTATTTATTAATGGTAAATATTATTTATTATTAGATTTTTTAAAAGTAAATAATATTGATGAAAAAATATATAAATATTTTAAAAATAATAAAGAAGGTATTATTAATCAAAAAGAAAATTGAAATCAAGGAGTTTGTGCTGAAAGTGATGTTTCACATTTAGTGAAATCATTAAAAGGTTATGGTGCTAAAATTTATAATGATAAAGTACTTAATAATTTGCTTTTAATTAATTCAGCAAGAATTAATAAATTAAATCTTTTACTTTAATATTTTAAAAACTTAATAAATCTTAAACCTAAATAGTTAGGAATTTTTGTTATAAAATAATAAAATAAAACATTAAAATACTTGTTTATTAACTATAATATGATATAATTATAGCAACAATTAAATAGTTTAATGTTGTCTTTTATTTAAAGAAAATTAAATTATAACTATTAACTTTATTCACCCTAGAATTTTAATAAAATTTTTTACTGGACATATATTTTCATTAGTTTCTAAATTTTTATATATTCTTAATGGAAGATAAGATTTTCCAAAAGGATTAATAATTAATTTTACTCTTCTTTGTATATATTTATATTTATTTTTATCATAAGTTTTAAAATAATTATAATCATAATTTAATAAATCTTGTTCATATTCTTTTATTTTTAAATTTGTATATTTAATATCTAAACTATCATAATCATATTCATTATTAATTAAAGTCATAATATTAATTCCTTTCTTTAAACTACAAATAATTATATATAAGAATAATAGTAAATGTTATAATATACATAAGGATAAAAGGTGAATAATATGCCAAAACAAAGAAAAGAATTAGGAGATTATGAGGTTAAAATTAGTAATTATTTACGAACAAAAAATAAAACATTAACACCACAAGGATTAAATAATGCTCTTGGAATTGATAGAAAATTTATATATGATTGCCGACGTAGAAATAGTCCATGACAAGTAAAATTTTTAAAAAGTTATGATAAAGCACGTAGTATTATTTCAACTCATATGTTAGAAAAAGCATTAGTAACTCCACAATTAATTTATGAACATTGAAGAAAATCACATCCAAATGAATTTGATATAAATGAAGAAGATAATAACACTCAAAATGATATAATTATTAATATTACTGAACCAAGAAAAATAGAAAATAATGACTAGAAAATCTATAATAAATATAGATTTTTTCTTTATTTTAAAGGGAAAAAATGATATAATTAATATTAAGGAAACAGTAGCCATTCTGTGAGTTTAGGAGTTAAATATGGAAAACTTTAACTGAGATAAAAATAAAAATTATACTAATGAAGAATTAGAAAATTTATTAGAACAACACCGAAATTTTGTTTATAAAAATACTAAGACTGAATTAGAACCAAAACTACAAGAACAACAAACTAAAAAGAGGCCGTATAAAAAATAGGTATAGATTTAATAAAAATATAAATGAGAGATAATACTCTCATTTTTAATTGTTAAATTAAATAAACTCTCGTAGTTAGTTAAATTGTGAGTACTTTATGTAAATACTACTACATGAGTATAAAAGAGTAATTTATTAATTTTTATTGAATTGTTATTGTATGTATTTGTCTATTAATTGAAGTCTCTATATTGAGTTAGTAAAGAATTTTTCAAGATTATGTAATAACCATAAACCCTGTTCTTTAATTATTTTTAAATTATTACACATAAAGGGGGTTATATATTACATACATACCTTATCAATTATATATTAACATAAATTAAATAATTAGTATATATATATTTATTTTTTTTTAGGCTTTATCACTGTAGGTGATAAAGAGCCTATTTATAAGATTTTTTTAAAAAAGAAAATAAAAAAACAGCAACTGCTTACTAAAAGTAGCAGTGCTGAATAAAAAGAAAGGTTTTTAAAATGATAATAGAATTTTCACAAGAGCAAATTATTAAAGAAACTGATAATGGTGCAATAATAATTGAATTTGGAGAATATAAAATATCAATTTCTAAATGTTTTATTAAAAAAAATTCTTTTAATATTGATGAAACACGAATATATTGAGTTTTTAAAGATAATATAAAAAAAGAATTAAATGGTGTGCAATTAAAAGAATTATTAAAACAATATATTCAAATTGAAGATTTGAAAGAAAAACCAATAATATATAATAAAATTATTGAAAAATTAATTACTCTTGAATTTTATAAAAAATATAATGGTTATTATATTGGACAAATAAAAAATGAAGAATGTTTTAAATATAATATTACCTGAGAAAAAGATAGAAAAAGTTTTAAAATAAATAATCCATATAATCATAATGATTTAGTAATAAATTATATAGTAACATCATTAAAAGATTTAGTAACTCATAATAATAAAATATTTTATTTAAAATATTAAGAAAGGAATTAATATAAATGCTTAATTGAAATATTATTACTCATAACTGTGATATTTGTCATAAACAATCATCTATAAATAATAGAACATGTAATAACTGTTTTTATAAATTAATAGGTAAAAATAATGAAATGTAAATTACATAATAAAAAATATATTTGAATTAGTGAAATAGATAATTCTTATTATTGTAATAAATGTATTAATAATATGATTGAAGAAGATATATATTTAACAAGTGATAACTATGATAGTTTATATAACTATTATATTAATGAATTACAATTAGAAAATTTTTAAAGGAGAAAAGATAATGAATCAATTAGAATTACAAAATGCAAGAAAATTAATAGATAAATTTGAAGAATTACAAGAAGAATTTAATAGTAAATATGAAGAATTTGAAATTGATAATGATGGTGATTTAAAAATTATGAAAGATTATTTTTCATATGAAAAAATAAATAAATTAGAACAAGTAATTATTCATTATAAAAAAATTATTAAAGGTTAAAGGAGAAAAATAATATGCAATATAATTATTTATTAAAATATAAAGTAAATTATACTAATAAAAGAAAACAAAAAATATTTTCTACAATTGAAAATGCTATTAATTTTCATAAAAATTATAAACATCATATATTAGAAAATGCTTATATTGAACATTATGAAATATTAGTAATGGAATTAGATATTAAAGGAGTTGAATTTTAATGTCAGCACATAAGAAAAATAAAGAAGATTTATTAAATAAACAAATGATTGTTAGATTAACTATAGATGAATATTATGAATTTAAAAAATATTGCTTAGAAAATCATATTACAATTAATGCTTTTTTAAGGAGTTTAATTAAAAATGCAATTAAAAAATAATTTAATTTTTAAAAAAGATACACATCAATATTTTTTAAATAAACAAGAAAAAATATCAGTATCTAAAATTATTCAATATTATTTATATGAAAATAAAAATCCTTATGAAAATATACCTTTTGATAGATTAGAAAATGCTAGATTAAGAGGAGAAACTGTTCATAAAGTAGCAGAATTATATTTTAAAAATATAAATATTAATAATATAAAAGATAAATTATTAAATAATATTCAACATTTATTTAATAAAAATTATTTACAATATTGTGAAAATTTATTAAATAATTTACAAGAATTTAAAGTAAATACTAAATATATATGTGAACAAGTATTTACTTATGATATTATTGCCGGAACACCAGATTTAATTTATAAAGAAAATAATTTATATACAATAATTGATTTTAAAACATTATCAAATATGTATAAAGAAAATAAAGAAAAATCAATATTACAATTAACTGCTTATTATTGAATATTAAAAAATAATGGTTTTAATTTATCAAATACACATTATATTTATTGAATTCAAAAAGATAATGTAGAAAAAATATTAGTAGAAATAACAGATGAATTAGTATATGAATGAGAAATGGCAATTGCACTTTGAAAGGAAAATCACTAATGGCAAATTTAATATTACCTAAAAATATAGATAAATCAAAAATACAACAATTTACTAACTATTATGAATTAACAAAATTAAATGATAAAAAATTATCAACATTAAATCCACAATCAGTTATTAATACTTTAGCAACTATATTTGAATTAGATTTAAGTAATAATCCAATTAAAAAAGAAATAGCATTAATACCTTATAATAATGAATTACAAGTACAAATACAAGAAGATGGTTTTTTAACTTTATTACAACGTTCAAATTGTGTAATTGATTTTCAAAGAGAAATTATTACTGATAAACATATTTTTAATAAAGAAACTCAACGTTGAGAATTAGACCCTAGTAAAATATTTGAAAATAAAATAATTATTGGTTATTATGGTATGATTTCTATTAAAAATTATTTAGGTAAAATAATTACTTTTATTAAAGGTATGACTAAACAAGAATGTGAAGAACATAGAAAAAAATATAGTAAAGCAAATGGTAATAGTCCATGAACTACTAGTTTTAATGCTATGGCACTTAAAACAGTTATTAAAGCAATTATTAGAGATATTAATAAAGACCCTAGTATTAAATTAGAAAATCAAAATATTATTGATAGAGCAATGCAAATTGATCAAGCAATAGTATTAGAAAATGAAAATATAATGTATGTTGATAATCCAAATAATGATAATAAAGAAATTAAATTAAAATCTATTGAAGAACCAAAAGAAGAAATAAATATTAATTATGAACAAATACAAACTAATATTGATAATTTAGATAAGGTAGTATTTAGTAATGAATAATTATTTACTTTCAATTGACCCAAGTATAAAAAATACTGGGTTTACATTATGAGAAAATAAAATACCAATATTAATAACTAGTCTTAATTTTTCTAAAAAAGATTATCATTATTTTACTGATTTTATTAATATGGTTTTTCTACAATGTCAAACTAATAATTTAGGTGTAATTGATGATAAAACAGATTATAGTTTATATTTAGTAATTGAACGTGGGATATTTAATCCAAAATTTGGTAAAGGTAAAGAAACATTAGACCATTTACGTGGTTTTATTGCTGGACAATTTAATAAATTATTAACTAAAGATATGTTAGTTAGTAGTAGTGAATGAAGAAAATGATATCAAAGTTTAGATGAAATTAAATATAATTGAAATTATAAACCTTGAACTAAAGAGTTATCAATTGAACTTTCTCAATTCATGATTAAGAACCATAATTGAAATATTAAAATTAAAGACCATGACCAAGCAGAAAGTTTATTAATTGGTTGATATTATTTAAATAAGGAAGTGAAATAATGGTTTGATGAGAAATATTAATAATTATAAATTCTACAATAATAGCATTAATAAATTTAGGTTGTTTTATTGTTTTATTACTTGATTTAGTAAGGAAAAAATAAAATGAAAACTAAATTAAAATGTATTTGTAAAGATTGTAATAGTAAAGTATTAATTAAATTACAATCTACAGATTTAGAAAATACTTCTGTTCAATTTTTTAAAATGTGTAAAAAACATCAATTAGATTTTAATAATAAAGTAAAAGAAATTAAAGAATATTATAAAAATAAGGAGTAAATAATGAATTTGATTGAGATTAATAACTAAATATAGATAATTTATATTTAATGATTTTTGTCTATTTTTATTTGATTTCAGGGACATCTTGTTCAAATCATTTCTTAATTAATTCATTATCAATAACAGATGAATTTGGAGTTTTTAATCATGGTTCTGTATCATGTGAAGCACTAACTAATCTCATTGTAGAAAATTGACTTAAATGATTTAATATTTTTTGAAATATTTTTTTATTATATTTAGGAGTTTCAAATTCTTGAAATCTATAAATATCTATCCCATTAGAACCACAATCTTTTAAAAAATTATATAATGGTTTTACTACTGGTCCATATGTTCAAGCATAAAAATTAATATTTATTATTTCTTTTTTAAGTTCTTTTCAATAATAACAATAAAGAAATAATAAGATTTTTTGTAATCTTAAATTACTAATATTTTCTTGCATTTCTTTTGGTATATTCTTATTTTTTTGTTCTTTATCATAAAATTTTATGATTTCTTTACATAATCCTTTTACTTTATTAATTTCCATTTTAATCACATCCGAACGATAACTTAGCAAAAACTATTATTTTATATTCACATATTAACATATTTAAAAAATGAATAATTGATAATACAAAAATATAATAAAAAAAGTTACTATTTCTAGTAACTTTTTAACCTTAAATTTAATCTATCAAAACTACTAAGAAAAAATAGATTAATTATATTATACATTAATATTTAAGATTGTGGGGGAATATTATTTTGTTTTATTATATAATCATCAACAACCTAATATTAAACCAAATATATTTAATAATATAAACAAAAAAATCTAAAATATATTAGTAAATGTTGCTAACGCAACTATTATAATGCACATAAAAACTAATATAGAAAAAAAAATACCAATAATTCCGCTTTTGTTTTTAATACTTTTTTTCTTTTCAATAGAGTTACATAATAATACTGCAGGTATTAAAAATACTATCATAAAAAAAGTTGCTATTACTGCTATTTTAACTAATATAATCTCATGAGTTGTTCCTAATAATCAATTCATTTAATTAAACCTCCTACTAATATGTTTATTATAACATGTTTATCTTGAATTTAGTATAATTTGTGAAATAGTTAAATTATAATATTTATAATATCTTATGTACTGTGTTAAACCTAAAACCGCTTTTTCACTGAATCAAGAAACTTCTAATTGCATAATATTTGGTAATAATTGTATTTTTCACTTAAATTCTTTGTCAGATAAATCACAAAATCCTAATATTGTGTCTTTTTGATTTTCAATACTTTGTGTAGTAATATTATCTTCAATTCTAGATTGCATATAAGTATTTTCAACACTATATACATTATTTTCATTTCTATCAATTTCTATTCCTATTTTACCATTACCATAATATCCGGCATATAATCCATGATATGTAATATTATGGTCTTCATAATATTTTAATTTTAATGAACTATTATATGTTAATAATTCTTTTAAATCTCTTGAAAAAACGAAGGTTTGAGATTTAGAAGGTTTAAAAATTTCTTTTGTAGAACAACCTTCCGTTTGATGATTAATAAACTCATCTGTTTCATATTCATAACTTAAGTATACATCTATACTTTTATAATATCTTTTTAAATCATTAAAAGTATTAATTAATAATGTAGGGTCTAAATAATCTTTAAAATTAATATCTATTTCTAAGGGTTTAATTTTTGGTGCTACATAATCATTTCAATTATAAGGTGAATATTGTAACTTATTATCATTACCTATACTAAATAAACTTTCTAATGGTAAATCCATTTTTATAGTTGGATTACTTGGAATAATAACTATTTGTTTTGCTATATTTTGTGGACTTGGTGGTAAGATATTTGCTGGATAACTAAATGTAGTTTCTTCAGTTTCTTTATATTCATCATGATTTAATTTATATAAAGTAGTTCAATTAAAAGCATTACTAGTTAATGCTCCTTTATTTTTATATCTAAATTGTGCTATTGAAAGTTCATTATAATCACCTTGATAAGTAAATGGATTATCACTATAAAATGTATGTCTTTCTTCACCTTGATGTAATGATTGAGTTACAATTGTATCAATAATGTATGCATAATTAGAACCATCACTAACACCATTACTTGTTGGATTTCATTGCATTTCTGTGTCTAAGTTAGTTAATGGACTTGCTATATCTAAAAATTCAGTATCTTCTGCTAAAATATAAACTTTATTATTTTTCTTTTGTGATAAATCAACTGTACTTATTTGTTCTTTTGTTTTTAATTTATGACCAGTTTTAGGGTCTCATGGATATACTGATATTCTATCAGTTAATTTCATAGTCATAGCAGTTGTAGAAACATTAGCACCTAATAATTTACCAATAGCAAAAGCATTTTCATTAGCAAAAGCATTTAATGGAATTAAACCACCATTACCAATAATATTTTCTAAATTATTTGTAAAAAATGCTGACATGAAACCATTAAAATATAACATTTTTTTATATTGTTGATTATTTTGATTAATAATAAAACCAATTGGAATACCTAAACTTAAAACATTTAATAATTTACCAATTAATGGTATATCACTTAAAGCAAAAGGTAATCATTGTACACTATCATAAGGCATTTGTATTAAACTACTAAATACTACTGAATTAAAATTTAATATAGCACTCATATATTTTTGACTTATTTTTGAATAATCTACAGTTGGTGAACCAATAATTAAATTAGTATCTGGGTCTTTATATTTAAAATTACTAGACATATCTACATTATAATTACCAGAGATATTATTAATATTTCATTCACTATCTCAAAAGAATTTAGCTTCTCCAATTGCTGTACCATTACTATTAGTTGCTTTTGTTTTATCAAATGCTAACATACCTTTAAAATCTTTTGTAACAAATAAATTTGCTTGTAAATTTAAACTAGTTGATAATCATTCTTTTCAATTTTTAAAATTAAGATATCCAGTAGGTTTTGCATCCATTAAATTATAAAATGTAGTTTCTGGATGACTATTAGTAGTTATTTTATCATTAATACCTGCTAATAAACCACCATTATTTTTAACTGATGTACTTGAACGGTCATTATTACCAGCAATAAATAATCTTCTTGAAGCAAATACTTTTTGTTCAAATATTTCATTATTATTAATTTGATTAGGTGCTTGACCTTGTATTATAGGTCTACCATAATAATAACAACTAGATAATAATTCTAAACCATAAGATTGTCTATGACTATATCTAACTCCAATATCACGCATTAAAGTACGATTTAACGTTACTAAACTATTTTGAATAGTAGGGGAAAGCATAACCACTACCTGGACTTGCATATTGTACATAATCAAGCGTATTTTGACCACTTGCTACTGCTCTATCATTAACTGAACTAAAAGTTAATACTTGCATACTAAATTCACCATTATAAGGACTATAATAATTAGTTACATTTGAAATATATAATAATTGTCTATCTTGATTTTTACCAGTATTACCACCAATATTTTCATTTTTATCATTAAATACACAAAAAAATTGTAAATAATCATCTACTGTAATTTGTTCTTCAAACATAACTAATATATATTGTCTTGTTGTAGAAATTGTTTTAAATAATTGATTATTAGGTAAACCACCAAAATCTACACCACTTGTATCATCAATTAAATAAGCATTTCAATAATCACCAATTTTATATTGTTTAGTATAATATTGGTCTTGTCCAGTAGTTTTATGAGTAGTTGGGTCTGTTATACCTTTATTTTTTTGATAGATTTTAGTACTATTTTTTCAAATACATACAACTGGAGTATTACCAGAAAGTATTAATTCATATTGACCAAAATCACTAATTTTACTATTAATAGGTTTATAACCAGTTTCAGTTAAAGGTATTGCTCCATTATTAATTATAAATGGAAATATTTTTCAATGACTTAAACGTTTAATTATTGCTTGTTGTCTCTTTAGATTTAGATGTGCGTGTTTCATTAATTGAATTCGTTGATGATTGCTCATTTTCACTATCTCCTAATTCTTTATTTAATTTTTTATTTTCTGTAATAATATTTTCAAATTTATTTTCTGCCATAAGTTGGTCAATATTATCATATTCACCAATTGCTTCACTTACTGTCATAGTACCATTATTTAATCTTGAATTAATAATTTGGTCTTGTACTATTTGGTCAGTCATTGCTATAGGTATAAATTTAAATGAATAAGGTCTTTCACCAATACCATTTCATAAATTTTCACTAATAAGAAGTAAATCAAATATACGATAAAAATAAGCACTATAAAATGCTATTTTAATTTCTGTTGTTTCCATATCAAATTTATTATTAAACATACTTTGTGTTTTATTAGTATAAACATCATTACCATGTTCATCATAATCATAACCAGAACCATTAAATATTGCTTTAGCAGTACCATTATAATCTAATCAATATTCACTAAATTTTGGGTCACCTTGTATAATTTGCATACTACCATTCCCATTTTTATCATATCCAGCACTACCAACATTAACTATCATATCTTTTTTAGGATTTTCAATAATATTACCATTTTCTTGCATTTCTTTAACTGTTTCATTATCTAATACAGCAAATAAAGTAGTAACATTAAATTCTCTTTCTAATCTTTTTTTCTTAATAACTTGATTTAAATCTCATATTAAATCTCATACTGCTGTACAATCTGGATATGCATTTAAAGTAGTTGTATTACCATATAAATTAATAATTGGTAAATTAGTTATTTCAAAAATAGGAATATAATTAAATGAATTTTTAATTTCATAAGTTTTTAATGGTGTTATATTTGGTTTTAATTTAGTTCTTGTAGAACCTAAAATAATATCTTTATTATTATCTTTATATGTTTCATATTTAACTTTTCCATTTTGTATTATTACTCAAGTTAAAGTAGCACTATCAGCTTGTTCATTAATAAAATAAAATTCTGCTGATTGTTCTTGTTCATTATATTTAGCAACTCTACCACAAAAACTATTAGGTAATATTTTAAGGGATTTACTATTATCTTCATTAATTATAATCATAATAAATACTTTACCCATTAGTGAATTTTGTAAACCAAATTTATAAAATTTTTCTAATCATTTATCTTTTAAATTCATTTCATTAAGATAATCTAATATTTCTTTTTTACTTGAATTAAATAAAAATCCTTTACCTAATCATAATTTAGTTGATTTTTGAGCAATAATCATTGGTATATCAATATATCAATCTTTTTTATCACAACTTAAATATTCCATTGTATTTATCATATTAATCACCACCAAAATTATTTTTATTAATTAATAATTTATTATTAATACCATTAATTAATCATTTCATTTCATGCATTAATGCATACATATCACTATCTCAAGTATCATCATGTAAATCTAACATTTTCGGACTATTATTAGTATCTAATTTCTTTTTATCTAATCATTGCATTAAACTATATTGTCTTTTAGTTTCTGGACATCTTTCTCAATTAAAACTAATAATATTTTTAAGCATACAAATTGTTGTAAAATCAATTCTATCATTTAAATATAAAATTGATTTATCTACTGCTATAAATTTTAATCATGTTATATTACGTTTTTTAACTCAACTTTTTAAAACATCAATAAATACTAACCCACCATTACCATAATCAACATAACAAGTAAAACCAAATAACATTGCTATATAACGTTTACTTTCATTAATATAATAATTAATAATATCATTTGCTAAAGTATCAGTATCTTTATATTGCATAGTAACATTACTATGATAAAATTCACTTTCTTTATGTGCTCTTCTACCATTATCATTTTCACCAATAAATCATAATGAAGCAGATGTAGGATGACCACTTGGACTTGTTGCCATACCTATATCTAAACCACCAGTTAATCTTTGTACTTGAAAATCTAATTTAGTATTAACTTTATCTAAATATCTAGCAAAAATAGCACCTTGTAAAATACTTGGTACACCATAATATCAACTTTGTGCTTTAATTGGATCTAATACTTTTAATTCTTCTAAATCATTAATCATATCTAATGTAAGATTATGAGCATTTACTTTTCAATTACTATAATGAAATAATTTAAAAATATTATTATCAAATATTGATTTAATTTGTTCATTTTTTTCTTTCATTATTTCTAAATTAAAAGGTACAATTTTATTCATATATTCAATATAATATTGATAAATATTATCTGGATTACAACTTTTTATTTTTATTCTTTTTTTAGCATTACCTAATGCAAATGTTATTGCTTGAAATTCTTGTTGACTAAATTCATTTGCTTCTTCACATCATTCAATTGCTAAATCAAAACCTTTTATTTCACTACGAGAAAGACCTTTTAAAGGTATTCTATCATTTGAATTACTATATACACCCATTACCCTAATAAATGATTTAAAACCTTTAAAACGAAAGTCTGCTTGCTTATTAGGGTATTTTAAAGTAAAGTCTTTATAATCATTCAATCCAATTATTATTAAAGCATTATATATTTCTTTTACTAAATCATTAATATCTTTATTTAATTTTCTAAATGCATAAATAGCAATTGATTTTTGTACTTTAATTGATATAACTATTAATATTGCTAATTCTTCTGCTATACTATATGTTTTACTAGAATATCTACTACCACTAAGATTATATTCACTATGAGTAAAATCACTTTTATTTAATAATCAATAACTAATTTCATTTAAATAAGTAAATTCTTTATTCATAATATTATTCCTGTAATTCTTCTAGTAAATATAAACCAGATGAATTATATAAATCAATTATAGTAACACAAACAATTTTTCTTTCTCGTGTACCAACTGGAATACTATTTAAATAAATTGCACCAGTAATTCCATAATTTCCTTTAACACTTCCAAAAAGATGACATATTTTTGGAGTAAGTGGTACTTGGTCTGGTAATAATTGTGGTGTAAATATAATTTCTAATTTTGGAGCATAACTATAATAAGGTTCAAGATTACTTACATTATTATAAGTTAATTTATATTTTTTATTAGGTTTTAATTCATATTCTATTTGTGTGTTATTTTTTATTAATTTTCCTACTTTTTTTCATTTTGGAATTCTCGGAGTAGGATTTGGATTATTTTTAAATTCAATATCTCAATAATTTTCTTCTATTTCATTAGTTTCTAAACTACTTGATTTAAGTTTTAAAGGTTTAGTTCTTTTATTTAATTCATTAATAGCACCAGTAATAGTTTTATCAGTAGTTTGTAAATTATCATCTTTAATATTTTGTTTTAAAACTATAATATTCATATTATTAGTTACTTCAGTATGAAGTTGACTAATTTTTAATTCTACTGATTTTATATCATTATTATGATTTTCAATACTTTCTTTTTTATCTAATAAATTATTAGTTTCTTCTTTTTTATAATAATCAGTTAAATCTGGCGGTTCACTACCACCAGTAGCACTAATAATATTATCTTTAATAGTTATATTAGTACCTGCAATTAATTTATCTTGTTTTAATAATAATTTATCATCTGCATATTTTTTTGGAATTAAAGTTCCATTTAAATAACTTGAGTAATCTTCTGTAAACGGATTAAAATTTTTATAAGCAACTCATTTATATATAAAATTAGGTACTAAAGTATGTTTTAAAATTTCAATAGCATTTTTTTTATCATCAAGGTCATCAAAATAAATTACTTTATCACTAACATCACTATTAACTATATGAGTTTCTTTATCATATTTAATATTAATAGTTTTTTTTGGACTTTTAAATTCAGGTACTGTAGTACTTGTATTAATACCTCTAGTATCAATATTAACAACTGGTCTTAACATATTTTGTGTATTAGTAATAGTAATTTTAGTTCTAATATCTAATGATTTTATATTAGTATATGGTATATATGCATTTAATGGACTATCTTCTCCACAATTTGAAATAAATTTATTAAAATAATTATTTTTTTGTGGTTCTATTCCTTTTAAATTAAAACCTTTAATATTTGGATATTCTTTAATTTTTCTTAAATAATTAAATACTTCGGGTGGGATAAAATAAGGGTCATCTGGATTAGTTTCACTATAAGTTAATCCACCTTGACTAATTGAACCTTGACCACGTAAATAATCTACATCTTTAGTTAATAAAAATCTAACATAATTAGTAGTTGCTGTTTGAACATTATTTGTAAAATCTGTTGGTGTTATTTCTGGTCATTTTTTACTAATAGTAAAACCACTTAAATAATCAATATTACTACTAGCTACAGATATTGCAAATCAAATTTCATTATCTGGAGTAGTTACTTTATCAAAAAATAATTCATTAAAATATTTTGATAATTTAAATTCTTCAACTGTAATAAATAATATTGGGTCTTTAATTGCCATAATTTACTCCTTAATGTAAAAATAAAGGGTATTTAAACCCTTTAAATTTTAATTTTAGTTACTTTTTTCTTATCTTTATTTGTTAATTCTTGACGTTTTGCTTTTTGAGCAATAATAAAATCTTCAAAATCTTTTTCATCAACATCAAAAGCATCTAATTTTTGTGCAATAGGAGTTTCTGTTAATTGTAATCTATCATTTAATTGTTTAATATTTAAAATAATATATTCAATTAATTTATTAATTTTAAGTTCTTTAGCAACTATATCTTGTTTATTTTTTTTAATTTTTTTTGAAATAATAGATAATACAAAAGTAATAATAACACCACTAGTAACTGCTCCTCCTATAATTCCACTTAATAAATATACTGTTAAATTCATTTTTTATTACACCTTTTCTATTTGAATTTTATTTGAATGATTTTTACATAAAATACATTCTTTTTTATGTTTTTTAATTTGTTGATATTGATAAATTAAATAAGGACTTGTAATAATAATTGGAATTATTATTAATCCAAATTTAAGTAATTTTCCATAATTACCTAATTTAGTTGCTAGATTTAATCCTATATGACTAAACATTGGAAATAAAGTTAAAACCAAATGGTCAGGTCAAGTAAAATTATATTGAGTTGTATAACTTCCAATTCCCATTTCTATTGGTATTTTAGGTAGTAATCATGGTGTTATTGTAAAAAATAATGTTATTAATATACCAATAATATGACTAGTTATTTTTAAAATATTAGATATTAATATTTTGATTTTATCTATATGAGTACTATTTTTATTAAATCAAATTTTATTTAATTTTTTATATTCTTTATTATCTTTTGATATTGGATTAATAGTATTTCATATACCAATTGGTTTAATAGGTTTTGTTAAATCTATATCCATATAATCACCTACTTTCATGTTTTATATTTACTTTTATTTTTATAAATAGAAATACCTATATTTTTAGTAGTACTACTTGTTTTATGAAAATTTAAATATTCTTTTCTTTCTACTCTTCATGCTCTACTACCTAATTCAGTTTTTGGTAAAATTTTAAATTCTTTAAGTTTAAAAAATCCACGTTCTAATCTATTAATAAATGCAGTTGTTTTTAATACATTAATATTAGTTGATTTAAGCACATTATAGCGTTGTTTACCTTTACTAATACCTTTCTCTTCTTTAAGTTGTTTCTTAACATATTTACGTATTTGTGAAGGTAAAAAACCCCTTAAAAAATATCTTCAAAATATTGTTCCAGCACCACTACCATTTTTACCTTTTTGAACTTTCATTAATTCTCAAGTCTCTTCATTTACATTAGGATAAGTATATGGACCATATCAACGTTTATTTTTATATGTATCAGATTGTATTAAAACTTGTAATAATCCTAATTTAAGTGATTTATTAGATTTATAAAATAAACCTTTTTTTAATCATGAACTAGATAATATTACTCAACCTTTATCATCTTTATTATCAGTTTCTTTTACATCTTTATTATTTAAATCTTTAGTATCTTTAGTTTTATTATCTTTAAATAAATTATTAACTTTTTTAATTGGATTAACAAATAATTTATCTAATTCAGTTTTTAAAATAGTTAATTCATTAGGTTTTAAAATAGATAATAATTTTTTAGCAATATTAGGATTAAAAACTGAATAAGGTTGATTTAATTCTTCAATAGAAACATTTTCACTATCTAACACTGATTTTAATCCATTATCTTTACTATAATTTTTTAATAAACTAACAATTAATACTCGAATATCATCACTAGCTAATGCAGAATATATTAATCTAATAATTAAAGGTAACATTATAAAGTAAATAAACTATTACTACGTTGAATATTAGGGTCATAATCATTAATAGTATCTCTTGTTTCATAGTTATCTCAATCAAAATTATTATCATCTGATATTATTGGTTGAGTTTCATTATCAATAAATGAAGTTTCTTGCATTTCTCTATCATGATTTGTTTTCATTGGTAATAAATTATGTATAATTTCACTAGCACCCGCTATTATTGTAGGAATAGCATAAGCATTATTAAAATCATTATTAATACCCATTGCTACACCACTACTAATTAAACACCCACCAGTACCCATATTTGCTATTTTTCTTATTGGTTCAAATCTATTAGGTATTAATTCAGTAATTCCACTAATAAGATTTGAAATACCATAAGCATTTAATGAAATATAAGTATCTCAATCCATTAAATTATTAGAATTATTATTAAATAAATTATCTGGAAATGGATTAACAGTTGTTGATGTTGTACTTGTAGTAGTTATAGGAGATATAGTACTTGTTATTGGATTAATTGTTGTACTAGGTTCTATTGGTGTAATAACAGTATTTAAAAACTTACTATAATTTGCTAAACTAATTGTTCCTAAACCTAATAATATTTTTTTACTACTATTAATAAATTTAGTTTTAGAAGAAGGTCTTTGATTTAAATTTCATATATCTAAACCTAATTTTTTACCAAATAATAAAGAATTAATTGAGCCTAATATTGGATTACCTATTAATTGTCCATAATAAGCACTGGTTCCAATCATTGCTAAAATTGGACTTATACCTGTTCTTATTAATTTTATTAAAGTATAGTTACTCAATGGTATAGTTTCAGCATGTTGTGGCATGTTTATTTTCTCCTTTTAATAATTTAGTAGATTTTTTAATTTGAATTAATACTTTACCTTTTAAATTAACATTATCTCCAACACATACAGCAAAATTATCATGTACATTACTTACTCTTATATAATTTGGATTTAATGTTGGAAATTCATAAAGTAATATTGCTAATATATCTTGTGAACTATTTAAATCTTCTGGTTTTGGGGAATTTATAATAATATGTGATTTATCATTAAAATATTTATATATAAATTCCATAATTTAAGCCTTAGTAAATGTTAATTTAACTGTTCCATAATATTCTTTATTATCACCAGTCATAGTTGCACTTGTATTAGTAATATTAGTATATGTTGCTTTTTTAGGTTCAAATCCAACATTACCTATTTTTACTATTGCTATATCTAATTCATCACTAGTAGGATTATCACTAGCAATAGTAATTTTTCCTAAATCTTTATAATAAATTATATTTTGTAAATCTAAAATATTCATATTATCATAATCTGTTGATTGATAAGTAGCATTAACATTAGTTGGGTCTGTTTTATAATTTTTTGCTCTTGCTGTTTTAATTTCATCAATTGTTGGCATTTTTTCTTGAATAATATACATTAAATCTGGTCTAATTGCACTTGGTAATGCATATAATGCTTTCCCAATAATACGAATATTATCTGTTGCATTATCTAATTTATTTCTTACTTTTGTAAATGAAATAGGCATACCTCACATATATCTGTTATAAACTACACCAAATAAATTTAATAAATTATAATCTTTTTCTAAATGCATACCAGAAACTGTATCATGAATAAAATCTTGTTCTAAATAAAAACTTTCATAAAATTCCATACCCATAATTTGATTTGTATATCTTTTACCAGTTGCTAAAGTATTTGCAGCAATTTGACCATAATTTAATAATGTAAATGCTTTTGCCAAATTAAAACTACTATCAATACCACAAGCACCAGTTAAATCTGCTTTATTAATACCAACCGTAATATCATCTACTTTTTTAATTAATTTATTATTTCTTTCTCCAATTATATAATAAGCATTTAATGCTTGTTCTTTAGTCATATTATTTAAATTTAAAGGTAATACTAATGATTTAGCAATTGCATAATCTTTGGTACCTTGTAAAAATATTAATTCAAAATTTTCTCTTAAATTTCTCATAAATGAACTTGTTCAATTTGAAACAATTTGAGTTGCTACATTTGCTGGTGAAGTCATAAATCTTTCAATATCAAATTCTGGAATATTAAAATCAATTGTTAATTCTTTATCAATAATTAATGTTGTTGTTTTAACTGTTCCTTTTTGTCTTTTAGTACCAGTAAATTCATCTCATGTTGAACCTCATAATACACGAACTGTTGCTCTATATATTGCCATTGCGACACCACTAATATTTGCTATTTGGTCAGCAGTAACAGTATTTCTCATAAATAAAGTACTTATTTCAGCAGTTAATTCACCACGAACTTGTGCTTCAAGTACACTTAAAACAGCATTTTCAGTAGGTGTATTACCACCAATAATAAATGCTTTAGGTATTTGTGGAATTGCCATTTTATCCTCTTTCTATTTAATAGATTTAAGTGCATTTCCTCTTGCTAAATTTACAAGTTTTTCTAATTCGTTAGGGTCAGTAATACCTGTAGTTTTTGCTTTTTCATTTAATTTTCTTTCTAATTCTTCTGGATTAATACTATTTGTATGTAAATCTAAAAGAGTTTTAGGATTAAAATCATTTGTATTAGGTTTATTTTCTTGTTTAAAAGATTCTGATATTTTATCAATAAGAAATTCTTTATAATCTTCATTTATTTTATTAAATGCTTCTTGTTTAGATAAAGATTTATAATTATCAGTACTCATTAAATTTTTAATTAAATTTACTTTTTTAGTATCTTTAATATTAGAAAATAATTGTTGCTCTTCATAACTATTAATTTTAGTTTCATATTCTTTTAATTTAGTTTGTTGTTCTTGTAGTTTTGGTTCTAATTCAGTCTTAGTATTTTTATAAACAAAATTTCGGTGTTGTTCTAATAAATTTTCTAATTCTTCATTAGTATAATTTTTATTTTTATCTCAGTTAAAGTTTTCCATATTTAACTCCTAAACTCACAGAATGGCTACTGTTTCCTTAATATTAATTATATCATTTTTTCCCTTTAAAATAAAGAAAAAATCTATATTTATTATAGATTTTCTAGTCATTATTTTCTATTTTTCTTGGTTCAGTAATATTAATAATTATATCATTTTGAGTGTTATTATCTTCTTCATTTATATCAAATTCATTTGGATGTGATTTTCTTCAATGTTCATAAATTAATTGTGGAGTTACTAATGCTTTTTCTAACATATGAGTTGAAATAATACTACGTGCTTTATCATAACTTTTTAAAAATTTTACTTGTCATGGACTATTTCTACGTCGGCAATCATATATAAATTTTCTATCAATTCCAAGAGCATTATTTAATCCTTGTGGTGTTAATGTTTTATTTTTTGTTCGTAAATAATTACTAATTTTAACCTCATAATCTCCTAATTCTTTTCTTTGTTTTGGCATATTATTCACCTTTTATCCTTATGTATATTATAACATTTACTATTATTCTTATATATAATTATTTGTAGTTTAAAGAAAGGAATTAATATTATGACTTTAATTAATAATGAATATGATTATGATAGTTTAGATATTAAATATACAAATTTAAAAATAAAAGAATATGAACAAGATTTATTAAATTATGATTATAATTATTTTAAAACTTATGATAAAAATAAATATAAATTAATACAAAGAAGAGTAAAATTAATTATTAATCCTTTTGGAAAATCTTATCTTCCATTAAGAATATATAAAAATTTAGAAACTAATGAAAATATATGTCCAGTAAAAAATTTTATTAAAATTCTAAAATATAAAAATTGTACTAATCGTTTATTAAATTTTATATTAAAACAAATACATAAAGGTAAAAGACAATGTGATATTAAAGATATGTTACCCGATTGTCCTATTTCAAATCAAACTATTAGTAATATAATAAAAAATAGTAAATTTACTATTCAACCTTTAAAAGAAAAAATTAAAGTATTAGATAATCAAAAACTTCATATTGATATTGATGATTGTTATGAATTTTTAAGAAATGATTATGGAATAATAGAAAAACATTGTATTAGAATTTTTAATTTTTATACTCATAAAATTAATATTGGTAAAAATAGAAATCAATTATTAAATAAAACTACTGCTTTTTTATTATATAAAACTGGTAATAGTAATAATATAACACAAGATAAAGTATATAATTTTGTTTTTGAAACTATTAATAATAATTATGATATTAAAATAAATAGTTTAAAAGATTTAGAATCTCAAAATCTTAATTTAATAATTGCAGGTGATGGTGCATTATCAATAAGAGCAATGGCTAAATTATTAGGTGGTTATTATATATTAGATAAATTTCATGCTTTTAGTTATCTTTGAAAATCATTTGTTGGTAAAAGGGGAAAGAAAAAAGAATCTACTGATTGAACTAAGTATATAGATTCATCTGCTTCTTTTAAAAACGGTAATTATAATCAATTTATTAATATTTTAGAAAATAATGTTGATGAAAAAACATTTAATTATTTTAAAAATAATACTCAAGGTATTATTAATCAAGGAGCAGATTGAAATATTGGTTGTTATGCTGAAAGTACTGTTTTTCATTTAGTAAAGTCATTAAAAGGAAATGGTGCAAAATCATATAATTCTAAAACATTTATTAATATGTTAAATGCAAGAGTAGCATATTTTAATAAACAAAATATTAGTTTTTAGTTAATATAAAATTAAATAAATCTTTACCTAAATAGTTAGGAATTTTTAGATTAAAATAGTAAAATTAAAGTGATATTATTGTTTACAAGAATGATAATATATGATATAATTATATCAACAATTAAAGATATATTTCTCTCATTGAAAATATATCTATACGTATATTTTATTCGCCCTTAAACTAAAATTAATAGTTATGAAGAGCAACAATTATTTTCTAATATTAAAGATACTAAAAAAGTAAATTTAATTAAAAATTTAATGAGTACTGATAATTATAAATCTTTATCTAAACAAGAAGCATTTAATAAAATAAATGAAGATTATAAAGAATTTCTTATTGATAAAATATCAGAATCTTTTAAACAAGAAAATAAACCTAATACAAATGATTTTAATCCTAAAACTCTTTTAGATTTACATACAAATAGTATTAATCCAGAAGAATTAGAAAGAAAATTAAATGAAAAAGCAAAAACTACAGGTATTACTGACCCTAACGAATTAGAAAAACTTGTAAATTTAGCAAGAGGAAATGCACTTAAATCTATTAAATAGAAAGAGGATAAAATGGCAATTCCACAAATACCTAAAGCATTTATTATTGGTGGTAATACACCTACTGAAAATGCTGTTTTAAGTGTACTTGAAGCACAAGTTCGTGGTGAATTAACTGCTGAAATAAGTACTTTATTTATGAGAAATACTGTTACTGCTGACCAAATAGCAAATATTAGTGGTGTCGCAATGGCAATATATAGAGCAACAGTTCGTGTATTATGAGGTTCAACATGAGATGAATTTACTGGTACTAAAAGACAAAAAGGAACAGTTAAAACAACAACATTAATTATTGATAAAGAATTAACAATTGATTTTAATATTCCAGAATTTGATATTGAAAGATTTATGACTTCACCAGCAAATGTAGCAACTCAAATTGTTTCAAATTGAACAAGTTCATTTATGAGAAATTTAAGAGAAAATTTTGAATTAATATTTTTACAAGGTACCAAAGATTATGCAATTGCTAAATCATTAGTATTACCTTTAAATTTAAATAATATGACTAAAGAACAAGCATTAAATGCTTATTATATAATTGGAGAAAGAAATAATAAATTAATTAAAAAAGTAGATGATATTACGGTTGGTATTAATAAAGCAGATTTAACTGGTGCTTGTGGTATTGATAGTAGTTTTAATTTGGCAAAAGCATTTACATTATTAAATTATGGTCAAATTGCTGCAAATACTTTAGCAACTGGTAAAAGATATACAAATCAAATTATGGGTATGGAATTTTATGAAAGTTTTTATTTAGAACAAGATTTTATTCATGATACAGTTTCTGGTATGCATTTAGAAAAAGATTATAATTTATTAAATTTATTTGGTGTAGTTTATAACAGATATATGTGAGGTATGCCTATTTCATTTACAAAAGTAAGAAATAAATTAGATAATGGAACAGATAATATTCGTATTATTGGGAAAGCATTATATGCATTACCAAGTGCAATTAGACCAGATTTAATGTATATTATTCAAGAAAAAATGCCAACAATTGATGAAATTAAAACAGCAAGAGCAAAAAATTATAAAACAGACCCAACTAATGTTAATGCTACTTATCAATCAACAGATTATGATAATATGAATATTTTAGATTTACAAAATATAATTTATTATAAAGATTTAGGAAAAATTACTATTACTAGTGATAATCCTACTAGTGATGAATTAGATATAGCAATAGTAAATTCTGGTAATGTTGGATTTACACCTAAAAAAGCAACATATAGTAATATAACATCAACTTCTGCAACTATGACTGGTGATAATAAAGAATATTATGGAACAGTAAAAATAACATTTTCAAAAGTAAAAAAGAAACAAGTTAATAATGACTAATATATATGAATATTTTAATTATAAAAATGAAATTATTATAAATTCACCAAAACCAGAAGATTTAAATAGTTCACAAGATATATTAGCAATATTACTTTATGAATTTCCAACATTAAATCCAAATTATATAAGAGTAAGTAATGTACATGATAATTTTGCTGTATGTGTTGGAGATAATGTTAATTTAAAAGGTAAAGTATTAATTCAAATTAAAAAATCTACTAAATTATTAAAAGGAGAAAATAAACATGCCACAACATGCTGAAACTATACCATTGAGTAACTATACTTTAATAAAATTAATAAGAACAGGTATAAGTCCAATTTCAGCAATGATTGGAACCAGTGCTTATTATGGTCAATTAATAGGTAATCCAATATTAGGCTCAATTAATTCTTTATTATTTGGTAAAAAATTAGGTTTAGATATATGAAATTTAAATCAAAGACCTTCTTCTAAAACTAAATTTATTAATAGTAGTAAAAAAATATTATTAGGTTTAGGAACAATTAGTTTAGCAAATTATAGTAAGTTTTTAAATACTGTTATTACACCAATAGAACCTAGTACAACAATTAATCCAATAACAAGTACTATATCTCCTATAACTACTACAAGTACAACATCAACAACTGTTAATCCATTTCCAGATAATTTATTTAATAATAATTCTAATAATTTAATGGATTGAGATACTTATATTTCATTAAATGCTTATGGTATTTCAAATCTTATTAGTGGAATTACTGAATTAATACCTAATAGATTTGAACCAATAAGAAAAATAGCAAATATGGGTACTGGTGGGTGTTTAATTAGTAGTGGTGTAGCAATGGGTATTAATAATGATTTTAATAATGCTTATGCTATTCCTACAATAATAGCGGGTGCTAGTGAAATTATACATAATTTATTACCAATGAAAACAAATCATGATAGAGAAATGCAAGAAACTTCATTTATTGATAATGAAACTCAACCAATAATATCAGATGATAATATTTTTGATTGAGATAACTATGAAATAAGAAATACTATTAATGATTATGACCCTAATATTCAACGTAGTAATAGTTTATTTACTTTATAATGTTACCTTTAATTATTAGATTAATATATTCTGCATTAGCAAGTGATGATATTCGAGTATTAATTGTTAGTTTATTAAAAAATTATAGTAAAGATAATGGATTAAAATCAGTATTAGATAGTGAAAATGTTTCTATTGAAGAATTAAATCAACCTTATTCAGTTTTTAATCCTAATATTGCTAAAAAATTATTATCTATTTTAAAACCTAATGAATTAACTATTTTAAAAACTGAATTAGATAAATTATTTGTTAATCCAATTAAAAAAGTTAATAATTTATTTAAAGATAATAAAACTAAAGATACTAAAGATTTAAATAATAAAGATGTAAAAGAAACTGATAATAAAGATGATAAAGGTTGAGTAATATTATCTAGTTCATGATTAAAAAAAGGTTTATTTTATAAATCTAATAAATCACTTAAATTAGGATTATTACAAGTTTTAATACAATCTGATACATATAAAAATAAACGTTGATATGGTCCATATACTTATCCTAATGTAAATGAAGAGACTTGAGAATTAATGAAAGTTCAAAAAGGTAAAAATGGTAGTGGTGCTGGAACAATATTTTGAAGATATTTTTTAAGGGGTTTTTTACCTTCACAAATACGTAAATATGTTAAGAAACAACTTAAAGAAGAGAAAGGTATTAGTAAAGGTAAACAACGCTATAATGTGCTTAAATCAACTAATATTAATGTATTAAAAACAACTGCATTTATTAATAGATTAGAACGTGGATTTTTTAAACTTAAAGAATTTAAAACTTTACCAAAAACTGAATTAGGTAGTAGAGCATGAAGAGTAGAAAGAAAAGAATATTTAAATTTTCATAAAACAAGTAGTACTACTAAAAATATAGGTATTTCTATTTATAAAAATAAAAGTAAATATAAAACATGAAAGTAGGTGATTATATGGATATAGATTTAACAAAACCTATTAAACCAATTGGTATATGAAATACTATTAATCCAATATCAAAAGATAATAAAGAATATAAAAAATTAAATAAAATTTGATTTAATAAAAATAGTACTCATATAGATAAAATCAAAATATTAATATCTAATATTTTAAAAATAACTAGTCATATTATTGGTATATTAATAACATTATTTTTTACAATAACACCATGATTACTACCTAAAATACCAATAGAAATGGGAATTGGAAGTTATACAACTCAATATAATTTTACTTGACCTGACCATTTGGTTTTAACTTTATTTCCAATGTTTAGTCATATAGGATTAAATCTAGCAACTAAATTAGGTAATTATGGAAAATTACTTAAATTTGGATTAATAATAATTCCAATTATTATTACAAGTCCTTATTTAATTTATCAATATCAACAAATTAAAAAACATAAAAAAGAATGTATTTTATGTAAAAATCATTCAAATAAAATTCAAATAGAAAAGGTGTAATAAAAAATGAATTTAACAGTATATTTATTAAGTGGAATTATAGGAGGAGCAGTTACTAGTGGAGTAATTGTGACTATTGTTTTACTATTATTATCAAAATTTATTAAAAAATCAAAACAATCAAATTTAGCAAAAGAATTAAAAAATAATAAAGAATTAGAATTTATTAAAGCAAATATTAAACAAATTAATTCTCAATTACAATTAGAAACTACATCAACTGCTAAATTACTTGATAGTTTTAATGTAGAACAAGAACAAATTGATAATTTTGTAATAGCACAAAAATCTAAAAAGAAAGAATTATCAGAAAAAGATAAAAAGAAAGCAACTAAAATTAAAATTTAAAGGGTTTAAATACCCTTTATTTTTACATTAAGGAGTAAATTATGGCAATTAAAGACCCAATATTATTTATTACAGTTGAAGAATTTAAATTATCAAAATATTTTAATGAATTATTATTTGATAAAGTAACTACTCCAGATAATGAAATTTGATTTGCAATATCTGTAGCTAGTAGTAATATTGATTATTTAAGTGGTTTTACTATTAGTAAAAAATGACCAGAAATAACACCAACAGATTTTACAGATAATGTTCAAACAGCAACTACTAATTATGTTAGATTTTTATTAACTAAAGATGTAGATTATTTACGTGGTCAAGGTTCAATTAGTCAAGGTGGATTAACTTATAGTGAAACTAATCCAGATGACCCTTATTTTATCCCACCCGAAGTATTTAATTATTTAAGAAAAATTAAAGAATATCCAAATATTAAAGGTTTTAATTTAAAAGGAATAGAACCACAAAAAAATAATTATTTTAATAAATTTATTTCAAATTGTGGAGAAGATAGTCCATTAAATGCATATATACCATATACTAATATAAAATCATTAGATATTAGAACTAAAATTACTATTACTAATACACAAAATATGTTAAGACCAGTTGTTAATATTGATACTAGAGGTATTAATACAAGTACTACAGTACCTGAATTTAAAAGTCCAAAAAAAACTATTAATATTAAATATGATAAAGAAACTCATATAGTTAATAGTGATGTTAGTGATAAAGTAATTTATTTTGATGACCTTGATGATAAAAAAAATGCTATTGAAATTTTAAAACATACTTTAGTACCTAATTTTATATATAAATGAGTTGCTTATAAAAATTTTAATCCGTTTACAGAAGATTACTCAAGTTATTTAAATGGAACTTTAATTCCAAAAAAATATGCAGATGATAAATTATTATTAAAACAAGATAAATTAATTGCAGGTACTAATATAACTATTAAAGATAATATTATTAGTGCTACTGGTGGTAGTGAACCGCCAGATTTAACTGATTATTATAAAAAAGAAGAAACTAATAATTTATTAGATAAAAAAGAAAATAAATTAAATCTTGTTTATGAAGGAACAACAGAATTAATATATCACAAAATGCCAGATGAAGGTAATGATTTATGAATTCCTAATGGTGGTTGAGTAAAAAAATATGTAGATAATAAAATAATTAATAAACAAGATAAATTAACTGCAGGGGATAATATTACTATTGATGAAAATAATAAAATTAGTGCTACTGGGGGAAGTTCAGTTGATGAAAATAGAATATTTGATAATAAAGATGATAAAGATACTACTACTAATTTAATTAATAATGTTATTAAAAAAGGTAATATTACATTAACATATAGAAATAATCCGTTTGTAACTGATGATTTAGATATTCCACATAAAAAATATGTTGATGATAAAATTAATGAATTAAATTTTATTAAATGAAAATCAGTTGGTACTATTAGTAATGAGAATGATAATATTGCATTTAATTTTAAATTAAACACTTTATATCGTGTTAGTTATTCATGAGCATATCTTAAAAGTAATGGAAGTAGTAAATATTTAATTTTTATGTGAAGAGGCGCACCTGCTATATTAGATAGTACATTTCAAGCAGAAAATAATCAAAAGGTAGTAACTAATTATGTTGATTTAGGTGTTACATCAGCAATGATTTATTTAAAAAAATATAATTACCAAACTGGTTTTTTGCTTTCATTAGAAGAAGCAGAAAATACAAATACTAAAAATTATAGTGAACAAATATTACCAATAACTCCACCAATACCACCAACACCTTGTCCATGTCCAAAATGAAAAGAAGTAGGAACAAGACAAACTAAAGATAGAATTTTATATACTTTTATTGTGGGTAAAAAATATAGAGTTACTTATATGTGATACGGAGATACGCAACCTATTTCTTATTCTATAACTAAAGAATTTGATAAACTAGTATCAAACAAGATTGATTGTATATATACAATAGATAGTTATGTACGAAATTGAAATGTAGTTAAAAATAGAATTGAGTTGTTTAAATTAGAAGTTAATAATATTTGTATTAGAATTAACAACGCTGGTGGTATTACTTATGGAAATATTTTAAAATTAGAAGAATTACAAGAATAAATATAAAAAGTTACCTTAATTGGTAACTTTTTAATTAGATTGTGGGAGAATGTTAGTTTCAATTTTTCTAATTTTTAAAATTATTCAAGTTATTATAAAAGTAAAAGAACATACTAACATAAAAATCATTATTTTAATTAAAAAATATCTATCATTAAAAAAATAAATTCTTGTCTTATCAGTTGAAATATTTAAATTTCCAAAATAATTATCTCAATAAATTAATGTTATTAAATAATATAGTGCTGTAATTAAAAATATAATACTAAAAACTATTAATCATGTTTTTTTTTCTTTAAATTTTATTTTTTTTAACTTTTTATTCATTTATATATACTCCATAAAAATATTTTAATAATTAAAATTATAACATAAAAATATTTTTTATCTTGTATTTAATACTATTTTAGTAATATTAGCTTTAATACTATTTATATATCTCATACCATAAGTTAAAAAGGGACTTATTATAGTATAATTATCTCATCTACATTCAATTTTTCCTAAATTTGCTTGTAAATAAAATGTTCATTTTAAGTTATTATCTACAATACTCATATTAATACATGATTTATTTTCATAACTTTCATCTACTCTTATGCCGGTACCAAAAAATATAGATAGATTAAAATTATATCCAATTAATTCATAAGGCATTTGTCTATTATCACTAAAAAAATAATTATATGCCATACCAGAAGTAGTATCAGTATTTGCTGTGTGATATCAAGTATTTTCATAAAGATTTTCTTGGGGTCTATTTTTATTAAATTTTAAATCTTTTAAATCAATAGTTATACTTGTATTGTCAATTTTTGTTGGTCTAAAATTTTCAATACTTGAATATTTTATTAATTTATTATCTGGTGAATTTTGTATTTCTTCTTTTGTTTCAATATTATAATCATAATATAATGTTATACTTTTATAATATCTTTGTAAGTCATTAAAAGTATTAATTAATAATGTTGGGTCTAATAAAGATTTTAAATTAATTTCATAATTAACCAATTTATTTGGATTATTTTTTTTCCATTCGTTATTATTAGATTGATATGGTCTAACATTTATATTTGTTAAAGGAATATTATTTGCTGTCATTTCTATTTTTAAATCTGGAATAATAATTATTGATTTTGCTATATTTTGTGGACTTGGTGGTAATATGTTTGCTGGATAACTAAATGTAGTTTCTTCAGTTTCTTTATATTCATCATGATTTAATTTATATAAAGTAGTTCAATTAAAAGCATTATTAGTTAAAGCACCTTTATTTTTATATCTAAATTGAGCAACTGAAAGTTCATTATAATCACCTTGATAAGTAAATGGATTATCACTATAAAATGTATGTCTTTCTTCACCTTGATGTAATGATTGAGTTACAATTGTATCAATAATGTATGCATAATTAGAACCATCACTAACACCATTACTTGTTGGATTTCATTGCATTTCTGTGTCTAAGTTAGTTAATGGACTTGCTATATCTAAAAATTCAGTATCTTCTGCTAAAATATAAACTTTATTATTTTTCTTTTGTGATAAATCAACTGTACTTATTTGTTCTTTTGTTTTTAATTTATGACCAGTTTTAGGGTCTCATGGATATACTGATATTCTATCAGTTAATTTCATAGTCATAGCAGTTGTAGAAACATTAGCACCTAATAATTTACCAATAGCAAAAGCATTTTCATTAGCAAAAGCATTTAATGGAATTAAACCACCATTACCAATAATATTTTCTAAATTATTTGTAAAAAATGCTGACATGAAACCATTAAAATATAACATTTTTTTATATTGTTGATTATTTTGATTAATAATAAAACCAATTGGAATACCTAAACTTAAAACATTTAATAATTTACCAATTAATGGTATATCACTTAAAGCAAAAGGTAATCATTGTACACTATCATAAGGCATTTGTATTAAACTACTAAATACTACTGAATTAAAATTTAATATAGCACTCATATATTTTTGACTTATTTTTGAATAATCTACAGTTGGTGAACCAATAATTAAATTAGTATCTGGGTCTTTATATTTAAAATTACTAGACATATCTACATTATAATTACCAGAGATATTATTAATATTTCATTCACTATCTCAAAAGAATTTAGCTTCTCCAATTGCTGTACCATTACTATTAGTTGCTTTTGTTTTATCAAATGCTAACATACCTTTAAAATCTTTTGTAACAAATAAATTTGCTTGTAAATTTAAACTAGTTGATAATCATTCTTTTCAATTTTTAAAATTAAGATATCCAGTAGGTTTTGCATCCATTAAATTATAAAATGTAGTTTCTGGATGACTATTAGTAGTTATTTTATCATTAATACCTGCTAATAAACCACCATTATTTTTAACTGATGTACTTGAACGGTCATTATTACCAGCAATAAATAATCTTCTTGAAGCAAATACTTTTTGTTCAAATATTTCATTATTATTAATTTGATTAGGTGCTTGACCTTGTATTATAGGTCTACCATAATAATAACAACTAGATAATAATTCTAAACCATAAGATTGTCTATGACTATATCTAACTCCAATATCACGCATTAAAGTACGATTTAACGTTACTAAACTATTTTGAATAGTAGGGAAAGCATAACCACTACCTGGACTTGCATATTGTACATAATCAAGCGTATTTTGACCACTTGCTACTGCTCTATCATTAACTGAACTAAAAGTTAATACTTGCATACTAAATTCACCATTATAAGGACTATAATAATTAGTTACATTTGAAATATATAATAATTGTCTATCTTGATTTTTACCAGTATTACCACCAATATTTTCATTTTTATCATTAAATACACAAAAAAATTGTAAATAATCATCTACTGTAATTTGTTCTTCAAACATAACTAATATATATTGTCTTGTTGTAGAAATTGTTTTAAATAATTGATTATTAGGTAAACCACCAAAATCTACACCACTTGTATCATCAATTAAATAAGCATTTCAATAATCACCAATTTTATATTGTTTAGTATAATATTGGTCTTGTCCAGTAGTTTTATGAGTAGTTGGGTCTGTTATACCTTTATTTTTTTGATAGATTTTAGTACTATTTTTTCAAATACATACAACTGGAGTATTACCAGAAAGTATTAATTCATATTGACCAAAATCACTAATTTTACTATTAATAGGTTTATAACCAGTTTCAGTTAAAGGTATTGCTCCATTATTAATTATAAATGGAAATATTTTTCAATGACTTAAACGTTTAATTATTGCTTGTTGTCTCTTTAGATTTAGATGTGCGTGTTTCATTAATTGAATTCGTTGATGATTGCTCATTTTCACTATCTCCTAATTCTTTATTTAATTTTTTATTTTCTATAATAATATTTTCTAATTTATTTTCTGCCATAAGTTGGTCAATATTATCATATTCACCAATTGCTTCACTTACTGTCATAGTACCATTATTTAATCTTGAATTAATAATTTGGTCTTGTACTATTTGGTCAGTCATTGCTATAGGTATAAATTTAAATGAATAAGGTCTTTCACCAATACCATTTCATAAATTTTCACTAATAAGAAGTAAATCAAATATACGATAAAAATAAGCACTATAAAATGCTATTTTAATTTCTGTTGTTTCCATATCAAATTTATTATTAAACATACTTTGTGTTTTATTAGTATAAACATCATTACCATGTTCATCATAATCATAACCAGAACCATTAAATATTGCTTTAGCAGTACCATTATAATCTAATCAATATTCACTAAATTTTGGGTCACCTTGTATAATTTGCATACTACCATTACCATTTTTATCATATCCAGCACTACCAACATTAACTATCATATCTTTTTTAGGATTTTCAATAATATTACCATTTTCTTGCATTTCTTTAACTGTTTCATTATCTAATACAGCAAATAAAGTAGTAACATTAAATTCTCTTTCTAATCTTTTTTTCTTAATAACTTGATTTAAATCTCATATTAAATCTCATACTGCTGTACAATCTGGATAAGCATTTAAAGTAGTTGTATTACCATATAAATTAATAATTGGTAAATTAGTTATTTCAAAAATAGGAATATAATTAAATGGATTTTTAATTTCATAAGTATTTAATGGTGTTATATTTGGTTTTAATTTAGTTCTTGTAGAACCTAAAATAATATCTTTATTATTATCTTTATATGTTTCATATTTAACTTTTCCATTTTGTATTGTTACTCAAGTTAAAGTAGCACTATCAGCTTGTTCATTAATAAAATAAAATTCTGCTGATTGTTCTTGTTCATTATATTTAGCAACTCTACCACAAAAACTATTAGGTAATATTTTAAGGGATTTACTATTATCTTCATTAACTATAATCATAATAAATACTTTACCCATTAGTGAATTTTGTAAACCAAATTTATAAAATTTTTCTAATCATTTATCTTTTAAATTCATTTCATTAAGATAATCTAATATTTCTTTTTTACTTGAATTAAATAAAAATCCTTTACCTAATCATAATTTAGTTGATTTTTGAGCAATAATCATTGGTATATCAATATATCAATCTTTTTTATCACAACTTAAATATTCCATTGTATTTATCATATTAATCACCACCAAAATTATTTTTATTAATTAATAATTTATTATTAATACCATTAATTAATCATTTCATTTCATTTCATGCATTAATGCATACATATCACTATCTCAAGTATCATCATGTAAATCTAACATTTTCGGAGTATTATTATTAGTATCTAATTTCTTTTTATCTAATCATTGCATTAAACTATATTGTCTTTTAGTTTCTTGACATCTTTCTCAATTAAAACTAATAATATTTTTAAGCATACAAATTGTTGTAAAATCAATTCTATCATTTAAATATAAAATTGATTTATCTACTGCTATAAATTTTAATCATGTTATATTACGTTTTTTAACTCAACTTTTTAAAACATCAATAAATACTAACCCACCATTACCATAATCAACATAACAAGTAAAACCAAATAACATTGCTATATAACGTTTACTTTCATTAATATAATAATTAATAATATCATTTGCTAAAGTATCAGTATCTTTATATTGCATAGTAACATTACTATGATAAAATTCACTTTCTTTATGTGCTCTTCTACCATTATCATTTTCACCAATAAATCATAATGAAGCAGATGTAGGATGACCACTTGGACTTGTTGCCATACCTATATCTAAACCACCAGTTAATCTTTGTACTTGAAAATCTAATTTAGTATTAACTTTATCTAAATATCTAGCAAAAATAGCACCTTGTAAAATACTTGGTACACCATAATATCAACTTTGTGCTTTAATTGGATCTAATACTTTTAATTCTTCTAAATCATTAATCATATCTAATGTAAGATTATGAGCATTTACTTTTCAATTACTATAATGAAATAATTTAAAAATATTATTATCAAATATTGATTTAATTTGTTCATTTTTTTCTTTCATTATTTCTAAATTAAAAGGTACAATTTTATTCATATATTCAATATAATATTGATAAATATTATCTGGATTACAACTTTTTATTTTTATTCTTTTTTTAGCATTACCTAATGCAAATGTTATTGCTTGAAATTCTTGTTGACTAAATTCATTTGCTTCTTCACATCATTCAATTGCTAAATCAAAACCTTTTATTTCACTACGAGAAAGACCTTTTAAAGGTATTCTATCATTTGAATTACTATATACACCCATTACCCTAATAAATGATTTAAAACCTTTAAAACGAAAGTCTGCTTGCTTATTAGGGTATTTTAAAGTAAAGTCTTTATAATCATTCAATCCAATTATTATTAAAGCATTATATATTTCTTTTACTAAATCATTAATATCTTTATTTAATTTTCTAAATGCATAAATAGCAATTGATTTTTGTACTTTAATTGATATAACTATTAATATTGCTAATTCTTCTGCTATACTATATGTTTTACTAGAATATCTACTACCACTAAGATTATATTCACTATGAGTAAAATCACTTTTATTTAATAATCAATAACTAATTTCATTAAGATAAGTAAATTCTTTATTCATATTATTACTCCTTATTTTTATAATATTCTTTAATTTCTTTTACTTTATTATTAAAATCTAATTGATGTTTTTTACACATTTTAAAAAATTGAACAGAAGTATTTTCTAAATCTGTAGATTGTAATTTAATTAATACTTTACTATTACAATCTTTACAAATACATTTTAATTTAGTTTTCATTTTCTTTTTTCCTTTAATAAATCAATTAATAAAACAATAAAACAACCTAAATTTATTAATGCTATTATTGTAGAATTTATAATTATTAATATTTCTCATCAAGACATTATTTCACTTCCTTATTTAAATAATATCAACCAATTAATAAACTTTCTGCTTGGTCATGGTCTTTAATTTTAATATTTCAATTATGGTTCTTAATCATGAATTGAGAAAGTTCAATTGATAACTCTTTAGTTCAAGGTTTATAATTTCAATTATATTTAATTTCATCTAAATTTTGATATCATTTTCTTCATTCACTACTACTAACTAACATATCTTTAGTTAATAATTTATTAAATTGTCCAACAATAAAACCACGTAAATGGTCTAATGTTTCTTTACCTTTACCAAATTTTGGATTAAATATCCCACGTTCAATTACTAAATATAAATTATTTTTATTTATACATTCATCATAACTATTAATTTCATCAATTATAAAAGCATTAAATTTAATTTCAATATATTTTTCAGTATATTTTTTAAAACTATAACTATTTATTCATACTGGTTTTTTATTTTCTCATAATGTAAACCCAGTATTTTTTATACTTGGGTCAATTGAAAGTAAATAATTATTCATTACTAAATACTACCTTATCTAAATTATCAATATTAGTTTGTATTTGTTCATAATTAATATTTATTTCTTCTTTTGGTTCTTCAATAGATTTTAATTTAATTTCTTTATTATCATTATTTGGATTATCAACATACATTATATTTTCATTATCTAATACTATTGCTTGATCAATTTGCATTGCTCTATCAACAATATTTTGATTTTCTAATTTAATACTAGGGTCTTTATTAATATCTCTAATAATTGCTTTAATAACTGTTTTAAGTGCCATAGCATTAAAACTAGTAGTTCATGGACTATTACCATTTGCTTTACTATATTTTTTTTTATGTTCTTCACATTCTTGTTTAGTCATACCTTTAATAAAAGTAATTATTTTACCTAAATAATTTTTAATAGAAATCATACCATAATAACCAATAATTATTTTATTTTCAAATATTTTACTAGGGTCTAATTCTCAACGTTGAGTTTCTTTATTAAAAATATGTTTATCAGTAATAATTTCTCTTTGAAAATCAATTACACAATTTGAACGTTGTAATAAAGTTAAAAAACCATCTTCTTGTATTTGTACTTGTAATTCATTATTATAAGGTATTAATGCTATTTCTTTTTTAATTGGATTATTACTTAAATCTAATTCAAATATAGTTGCTAAAGTATTAATAACTGATTGTGGATTTAATGTTGATAATTTTTTATCATTTAATTTTGTTAATTCATAATAGTTAGTAAATTGTTGTATTTTTGATTTATCTATATTTTTAGGTAAAGTTAAATTTGCCATTAGTGATTTTCCTTTCAAAGTGCAATTGCCATTTCTCATTCATATACTAATTCATCTGTTATTTCTACTAATATTTTTTCTACATTATCTTTTTGAATTCAATAAATATAATGTGTATTTGATAAATTAAAACCATTATTTTTTAATATTCAATAATAAGCAGTTAATTGTAATATTGATTTTTCTTTATTTTCTTTATACATATTTGATAATGTTTTAAAATCAATTATTGTATATAAATTATTTTCTTTATAAATTAAATCTGGTGTTCCAGCAATAATATCATAAGTAAATACTTGTTCACATATATATTTAGTATTTACTTTAAATTCTTGTAAATTATTTAATAAATTTTCACAATATTGTAAATAATTTTTATTAAATAAATGTTGAATATTATTTAATAATTTATCTTTTATATTATTAATATTTATATTTTTAAAATATAATTCTGCTACTTTATGAACAGTTTCTCCTCTTAATCTAGCATTTTCTAATCTATCAAAAGGTATATTTTCATAAGGATTTTTATCTTCATATAAATAATATTGAATAATTTTAGATACTGATATTTTTTCTTGTTTATTTAAAAAATATTGATGTGTATCTTTTTTAAAAATTAAATTATTTTTTAATTGCATTTTTAATTAAACTCCTTAAAAAAGCATTAATTGTAATATGATTTTCTAAGCAATATTTTTTAAATTCATAATATTCATCTATAGTTAATCTAACAATCATTTGTTTATTTAATAAATCTTCTTTATTTTTCTTATGTGCTGACATTATTATTCAACTCCTTTAATATCTAATTCCATTACTAATATTTCATAATGTTCAATATAAGCATTTTCTAATATATGATGTTTATAATTTTTATGAAAATTAATAGCATTTTCAATTGTAGAAAATATTTTTTGTTTTCTTTTATTAGTATAATTTACTTTATATTTTAATAAATAATTATATTGCATATTATTTTTCTCCTTTAACCTTTAATAATTTTTTTATAATGAATAATTACTTGTTCTAATTTATTTATTTTTTCATATGAAAAATAATCTTTCATAATTTTTAAATCACCATCATTATCAATTTCAAATTCTAATTCTTCATATTTACTATTAAATTCTTCTTGTAATTCTTCAAATTTATCTATTAATTTTCTTGCATTTTGTAATTCTAATTGATTCATTATCTTTTCTCCTTTAAAAATTTTCTAATTGTAATTCATTAATATAATAGTTATATAAACTATCATAGTTATCACTTGTTAAATATATATCTTCTTCAATCATATTATTAATACATTTATTACAATAATAAGAATTATCTATTTCACTAATTCAAATATATTTTTTATTATGTAATTTACATTTCATTATTTTTACCTATTAATTTATAAAAACAGTTATTACATGTTCTATTAGCAAATGAAGATTTTTTATAACAAATATCACAGTTATGAGTAATAATATTTCAATTAAGCATTTATATTAATTCCTTTCTTAATATTTTAAATAAAATATTTTATTATTATGAGTTACTAAATCTTTTAATGATGTTACTATATAATTTATTACTAAATCATTATGATTATATGGATTATTTATTTTAAAACTTTTTCTATCTTTTTCTCAGGTAATATTATATTTAAAACATTCTTCATTTTTTATTTGTCCAATATAATAACCATTATATTTTTTATAAAATTCAAAAGTAATTAATTTTTCAATAATTTTATTATTTATTATTGGTTTTTCTTTCAAATCTTCAATTTGAATATATTGTTTTAATAATTCTTTTAATTGCACACCATTTAATTCTTTTTTTATATTATCTTTAAAAACTCAATATATTCGTGTTTCATCAATATTAAAAGAATTTTTTTTAATAAAACATTTAGAAATTGATATTTTATATTCTCCAAATTCAATTATTATTGCACCATTATCAGTTTCTTTAATAATTTGCTCTTGTGAAAATTCTATTATCATTTTAAAAACCTTTCTTTTTATTTATTACTTTCTTTTTGCTTTTTATTATAAATAATTGCAATTCCTAATATTAAACCTATAAGATTTAAAGTAATAAATAATATTATTACTCCCATTGCATTATTATCATTACACATAAATAAACCCAGAGTTGTTAATATTATTCATGCAAAAATTCCTATTATTATTAATAATATGATTGTTTCAATGCTCATTAATACTTCCTTTCTTTTTTTTCATATCAAATTTCTTTTAAATGTAATTTTAATTTTCAACAATAAATACAAATAACTTTATTATTTTTATCTTGTAAAAATATATTTTGAAAATAAAATAAATGTTTTATTCTATAAGTATCACAATAATTACAATAATATCTTTTAACAGTAAAATTATGTTTCATTTTAAAAACCTTTCTTTTTATTCAGCACTGCTACTTTTAGTAAGCAGTTGCTGTTTTTTTATTTTCTTTTTTTAAAAAATCTTATAAATAGGTTCTTGTTCACTGATAGTGACAAGACCTAAAAAAATAAATATATATACTAATTATTTAATTTATGTTAATATATAATTGATAAGGTATGTATGTAATATATAACCCCCTTTATGTGTAATAATTTAAAAATAATTAAAGAACAGGGTTTATGGTTATTACATAATCTTGAAAAATTCTTTACTAACTCAATATAGAGACTTCAATTAATAGACAAATACATACAATAACAATTCAATAAAAATTAATAAATTACTCTTTTATACTCATGTAGTAGTATTTACATAAAGTACTCACAATTTAACTAACTACGAGAGTTTATTTAATTTAACAATTAAAAATGAGAGTATTATCTCTCATTTATATTTTTATTAAATCTATACCTATTTTTTATACGGCCGGTATCTCAGACCCAACTACTCATAAAACTACTGGACAAGACCAATATTATACTAAACAATATAAAATTGGTGATTATTGAAATGCTTATTTAATTGATGATACAAGTGGTGTAGATTTTGGTAGTTTACCTAATAATCAATTATTTAAAACAATTTCTACAACAAGACAATATATATTAGTTATGTTTGAAGAACAAATTACAGTAGATGATTATTTACAATTTTTTTGTGTATTTAATGATAAAAATGAAAATATTGGTGGTAATACTGGTAAAAATCAAGATAGACAATTATTATATATTTCAAATGTAACTAATTATTATAGTCCTTATAATGGTGAATTTAGTATGCAAGTATTAACTTTTAGTTCAGTTAATGATAGAGCAGTAGCAAGTGGTCAAAATACGCTTGATTATGTACAATATGCAAGTCCAGGTAGTGGTTATGCTTTCCCTACTATTCAAAATAGTTTAGTAACGTTAAATCGTACTTTAATGCGTGATATTGGAGTTAGATATAGTCATAGACAATCTTATGGTTTAGAATTATTATCTAGTTGTTATTATTATGGTAGACCTATAATACAAGGTCAAGCACCTAATCAAATTAATAATAATGAAATATTTGAACAAAAAGTATTTGCTTCAAGAAGATTATTTATTGCTGGTAATAATGACCATTCAAGTACATCAGTTAAAAATAATGGTGGTTTATTAGCAGGTATTAATGATAAAATAACTACTAGTAGTCATCCAGAAACTACATTTTATAATTTAATGGATGCAAAACCTACTGGATATCTTAATTTTAAAAATTGAAAAGAATGATTATCAACTAGTTTAAATTTACAAGCAAATTTATTTGTTACAAAAGATTTTAAAGGTATGTTAGCATTTGATAAAACAAAAGCAACTAATAGTAATGGTACAGCAATTGGAGAAGCTAAATTCTTTTGAGATAGTGAATGAAATATTAATAATATCTCTGGTAATTATAATGTAGATATGTCTAGTAATTTTAAATATAAAGACCCAGATACTAATTTAATTATTGGTTCACCAACTGTAGATTATTCAAAAATAAGTCAAAAATATATGAGTGCTATATTAAATTTTAATTCAGTAGTATTTAGTAGTTTAATACAAATGCCTTATGATAGTGTACAATGATTACCTTTTGCTTTAAGTGATATACCATTAATTGATAAATTATTAAATGTTTTAAGTTTAGGTATTCCAATTGGTTTTATTATTAATCAAAATAATCAACAATATAAAAAAATGTTATATTTTAATGGTTTTATGTCAGCATTTTTTACAAATAATTTAGAAAATATTATTGGTAATGGTGGTTTAATTCCATTAAATGCTTTTGCTATTGGTAAATTATTAGGTGCTAATGTTTCTACAACTGCTATGACTATGAAATTAACTGATAGAATATCAGTATATCCATGAGACCCTAAAACTGGTCATAAATTAAAAACAAAAGAACAAATAAGTACAGTTGATTTATCACAAAAGAAAAATAATAAAGTTTATATTTTAGCAGAAGATACTGAATTTTTAGATATAGCAAGTCCATTAACTAACTTAGACACAGAAATGCAATGAAATCCAACAAGTAATGGTGTTAGTGATGGTTCTAATTATGCTTATATTATTGATACAATTGTAACTCAATCATTACATCAAGGTGAAGAAAGACATACATTTTATAGTGATAATCCATTTACTTATCAAGGTGATTATAATGAACTTTCAATAGCACAATTTAGATATAAAAATAAAGGAGCATTAACTAGTAATGCTTTTAATTGAACTACTTTATATAAATTAAATCATGATGAATATAAAGAAACTGAAGAAACTACATTTAATTATCCAGCAAATATCTTACCACCAAGTCCACAAAATATAGCAAAACAAATAGTTATTATTCCAAAAAATTCAACTGTTGATATTACATTACAACACTGAGATACTTTATATAAAGGAGAAAACGCAGACATATTATATTCCAATAATAAGTGAATAGAAAAAAATTTATCATTAATTAAACCCTTAGAAATAGATATTAATTTTAAAGATTATTTAGACCCTACATTATTAATTAATACTTTTAATGATTTAAAAAGATATTATAAAAGTATAGATGTATACTTAAGTTATGAATATGAAACAGATGAGTGAAGTTCAACATCAACTAAACCATTTAATAATTTAAATACTGGTGAAAATTTTAAATCAAATAAAAAGCAAGAATTATTAATGAAATCTTATTTATTAAGTGAACTATTCTATTATACAAAAGAAAATAAATTAAAAATATTTGAAAATTATGAAATTAAAGATGATAGTCAATCAATAATACAACTAAAATCATATAAAGGTAAAGCTACAATATCTGCTATTCCAAGTAATATTAATAATTTATATGAAATTTCTAGTGATGAATTATATGGTTATATGTGAGGATATAATTTTTCAACAAATGCTAATGATATTAAACATACTTATTTAGGTTTTTATGATAATTCAACTAAAGAATTTAAATGAAAAATACAAATGTTTCCTATAACAAATCAAATCCAACTTGTTTGACATGATAAACCATATAGGTACACTGATTTTTATTATTCTTTATCAAGAAGTATAATTAATTATAAATTAATTATATCTAAAATAGTGTTAAATCCTAGATAAATTTATTTTTTGTTGTTATACTTAGAACGTAACAAAGAAGTATTTAAAAAGGAGAAAATTATGAAAATAATAGAAAAATTTCTCGATAAAATTATTAGTAAAAAATATATTAAAGCCTTCATATTTTATTCTTTTGGTCTTGCTATCGGGTTTTTAATAATGGCCTTTTCATGAAAATATGCGTCATATGGTGTAAATCAAAAACCTAATTATAATAATTATATTGGTTTTATAGTACAATTTTATATTTCAATTGTACTTTTATCATTTAGTATCTTCTTTTCATTAATATTAACAATAATTTATTTAAAACCTAAACAAAATAATATTCCCTCACAATCTTAAATATTAATGTATAATATAATTAATCTATTTATTTTTTCTTAGCAGTTTTGATAGATTAAATTTAAGGTTAAAAAGTTACCATTTCTGGTAACTTTTTTTATATAAAAGAAAAAAGATGGGAAGCGAACTTACGCTCTTACCAATATGGGACAAAGTCCTATGGCCATCTTTATAATTAAATAATAACATTATTTAATTATTTGTCAATTGATTTGTTTTCACTGCTACTTCAATTTCTGCTTCTTTTACTTTAAAAGGTAATTCTTTAAAATTTATAGTTTTTTATCATTTATATATTTAAAAAACTTTTCATCGTTTTCATTATATGCTCTCCCTACAGAATAAGCTAGAAAATCTGCTCCTTGTAAACAATAATCTTTTTTTGAATCTTCCATTTTAAAACTAAATTCACACTCAAATAAACGTAAATATTTCTGTCCATATTTTAAATATGATTCCATAGTTTCATAATTATCGGTAAATCATAAGTATTCTTTATCACTTATAATATTTATTTTTGTATCTCTATAATATAACTCTTTTAGTTTTATAAGTGCGATTAATTGACCAATAAAATAAGTTTTGTGTCTTCCATATTCATTTTTTTTTATATTTTTTCAGTGTTCTTATTGATTTTTTACTTTTATCGCTAAGTTCTAATAAATTTTTATATTGTGTTTCTAGTATTTCTAATGTATATGAATTATTTTTATTAATAACTACTAAAAATAATTTACAATTACTGTTTATTATACAGTTATGAATTTTATTTCTTTTATCTTTTGGTATTCTATCTGCGCCTTTTACTTCATTATTGTTACCAAATAATGAAATTAGTGTTTTTTCGAAATTAATTCTAAATTCCTTAATGTCTTTTTTATCACTAAAAAGAAGTGCTGAATAGATAAAGTAATTACTTTTATCTGTTAATTCAATATTACCACTATCATCAATAAATATTCAATATTCATTTTTTGTATTATTATTCATAAATAAAAACTCATTCCCATTTTTTTATTAGTTAATAATATTATTATAAATTAAATAAAGAGAAGTTATAATTAGGAACGAGTTTAACTTCTCTTTATTTAATTATATCATATTTTCTATACTAAATATAGATAATTTGGTCATTATTTACTCCTTATTTTTATAATATTCTTTTATTTCTTTTACTTTATTATTAAAATCTAATTGATGTTTTTACACATTTTAAAAAATTGAATAGAAGTATTTTCTAAATCTGTAGATTGTAATTTAATTAATAATTTTTTATTACAATCTTTACAAATACATTTTAATTTAGTTTTCATTTTCTTTTTTCCTTTAATAAATCAATTAATAAAATTATAAAACAACCTAAATTTGTTAATGCTATTATTGTAAAATTTATAATTAATAAAATTTCTCATCAAGACATTATTTCACTTCCTTATTTAAATAATATCAACCAATTAATAAACTTTCTGCTTGGTCATGGTCTTTAATTTTAATATTTCAATTATGGTTCTTAATCATGAATTGAGAAAGTTCAATTGATAATTCTTTAGTTCAAGGTTTATAATTTCAATTATATTTAATTTCATCTAAACTTTGATATCATTTTCTTCATTCACTACTATTAACTAACATATCTTTAGTTAATAATTTATTAAATTGTCCAGTAATAAAACCACGTAAATGGTCTAATGTTTCTTTACCTTTACCAAATTTTGGATTAAATATCCCACGTTCAATTACTAAATATAAACTATAATCTGTTTTATCATCAATTAAACCTAAATTATTAGTTTGACATTGTAGAAAAACTATATTAATAAAATCAGTAAAATAATGATAATCTTTTTTAGAAAAATTAAGACTAGTTATTAATATTGGTATTTTATTTTCTCATAATGTAAAACCAGTATTTTTCATACTTGGATCTATTGAAAGTAAATAATTATTCATTACTAAATACTACCTTATCTAAATTATCAATATTAGTTTGTATTTGTTCATAATTAATATTTATTTCTTCTTTTGGTTCTTCAATAGATTTTAATTTAATTTCTTTATTATCATTATTTGGATTATCAATATATATTTTTTCAGTTTCAGTAATAATTGCTTGGTCACTTTCATACGCTGTTTGCATTTCAGTACTCATAATTCCTCATTTTCTTAATAATTGAGTAAGTACAGTTTTTAATGCCATACTATCAAAATCACTAACAATAAATTCTTTATTTTTTGCATAAGTTTTTGAATATTTTAAAAAATGTTTTTCTATTTGTTCTTTTGACATATATAAAGTTTTTTCAAAACCATTTACTAATTTAAAATATGCTACATAACCAATAATAGGTTGTTTTAATCTTTCTAAATCATTTTGTATTCAATTAAATTCAATACCTTTAAGTCTATCTACTTTTTCCATTTCTGTTAATCTAACATCACTTACATTAATTTCTTTATATTGTTGACTACGTAATGATAATTGAATATAACCTTTATATCCCATTTGAAATTGAGCATTATTTACTTTAGTATTACTATCTCAATAAGGTACAACATAACAATAACCAAAGTTTTTTTCTAATGGTAAATTTAATAATACTGCTTGATAACAACTATTAATAATAGTTTCTGGATGTGCTTTATCTAAACCATATTGATTTGAAATTGCTAATACATTACTTTTAAATTTTTGTATTTCTAAATTATTAATAATTCCTTTATTTTTAATATATTTTTCTACATTACCATTATTAATATGTTTAATTACTAACTCATTTGCCATGTTTATCTTCCTTTCAAAGTGCAATTGCCATTTCTCATTCATATACTAATTCATCTGTTATTTCTACTAATATTTTTTCTACATTATCTTTTTGAATTCAATAAATATAATGTGTATTTGATAAATTAAAACCATTATTTTTTAATATTCAATAATAAGCGGTTAATTGTAATATTGATTTTTCTTTATTTTCTTTATACATATTTGATAATGTTTTAAAATCAATTATTGTATATAAATTATTTTCTTTATAAATTAAATCTGGTGTTCCAGCAATAATATCATAAGTAAATACTTGTTCACATATATATTTAGTATTTACTTTAAATTCTTGTAAATTATTTAATAAATTTTCACAATATTGTAAATAATTTTTATTAAATAAATGTTGAATATTATTTAATAATTTATCTTTTATATTATTAATATTTATATTTTTAAAATATAATTCTGCTACTTTATGAACAGTTTCTCCTCTTAATCTAGCATTTTCTAATCTATCAAAAGGTATATTTTCATAAGGATTTTTATCTTCATATAAATAATATTGAATAATTTTAGAAACTGAAATTAATTCTTTATTTTTAATAAAATATTGATGTGTATCTTTTTTAAAAATTAAATTATTATTCAATTGCATTTTTAATTAAATTCCTTACAAATTTATTAATTGTAATATCTTTTTCTACACAAATTATTTTTAATTTATAATAATCAGTTTTATTAACTCAAATATGAATTTGTTTAATAATTAAATCTTCTTGATTTTTCTTATGTGCTGGCATTATTATTCAACTCCTTTAATATCTAATTCCATTACTAATATTTCATAATGTTCAATATAAGCATTTTCTAATATATGATGTTTATAATTTTCATGAAAATTAATAGCATTTTCAATTGTAGAAAATATTTTTTGTTTTCTTTTATTAGTATAATTTACTTTATATTTTAATAAATAATTATATTGCATATTATTTTTCTCCTTTAACCTTTAATAATTTTTTTATAATGAATAATTACTTGTTCTAATTTATTTATTTTTTCATATGAAAAATAATCTTTCATAATTTTTAAATCACCATCATTATCAATTTCAAATTCTAATTCTTCATATTTACTATTAAATTCTTCTTGTAATTCTTCAAATTTATCTATTAATTTTCTTGCATTTTGTAATTCTAATTGATTCATTATCTTTTCTCCTTTAAAAATTTTCTAATTGTAATTCATTAATATAATAGTTATATAAACTATAATAGTTATCACTTGTTAAATATATATCTTCTTCAATCATATTATTAATACATTTATTACAATAATAAGAATTATCTATTTCACTAATTCAAATATATTTTTTATTATGTAATTTACATTTCATTATTTTTACCTATTAATTTATAAAAACAGTTATTACATGTTCTATTAGCAAATGAAGATTTTTTATAACAAATATCACAGTTATGAGTAATAATATTTCAATTAAGCATTTATATTAATTCCTTTCTTAATATTTTAAATAAAATATTTTATTATTATGAGTTACTAAATCTTTTAATGATGTTACTATATAATTTATTACTAAATCATTATGATTATATGGATTATTTATTTTAAAACTTTTTCTATCTTTTTCTCAGGTAATATTATATTTAAAACATTCTTCATTTTTTATTTGTCCAATATAATAACCATTATATTTTTTATAAAATTCACAAGATATTAATTCATTTTCATTAGCAGTAACATTTGGAATATTTTTTATATATTTTAAAATTTCACTACCTTTAATAGTAGAAATATCATTTATAATAGATTTTTTACCTAATTTATAATCTCAATCTTCAAAAATTTTTATTAATATTTTTTTATTTTTATTATCAATATTAGTATATTGAATAGAAAATCATGTTTCATATTCACCAATTTCTAATAATATACCTTTATCTGTTTCTTTAATTTTACTTTTTAATTCTAAATTAATAGTTGTCATATATTCCTTTCTAACCTTTCTATTATGTATAAGCCTTATCACTTACAGTGATAAAGGCTTATATACTAAATATTTACTATCTACTACGTATAGGCTTATTGCTACTGTAAGTAGCAATAAGCCTCGGAGGGTAGGGGGTTCTAGGGGGAAGGGAACCAAAAAAAAATATAAAGTTATAAAAGACCAACACAAAAATTACTATTAGTTATATCTGCACTATAGCCTTTAATAATTTTTATTAAGTTATGTAATAATTAATTACTTTAATAAAGTACAGATTTATCAAAATAATTAATTATAATTGTTTAACAATTAAAAATGAGAGTATTATCTCTCATTTATATTTTTATTAAATCTATACCTATTTTGGATACGCCCGATAATTAGATGCAAAAAGTAATAATGAAGCCCAATTTTTAAGTTATTGTTATGCAAATTACAAACTTTCTGCTAAAGGAATTATTAGCTTAACTATTACTAATAAATATTTAACTCAATTAAAACTTAGTGCCGATAAAGCTGCTTTTCATGTTAATATTTTCAGTAATGTGATTGGTCATCCAATTTGAGTAATAGGAATTGAATATCCTGATAAACATATTCGTTGTGAATTGCGCACTAGTGATAATAATATTAAAGTTAATACTATTGCTCAACAATTTGGTGTTGGTGGTCACAATAGTGCTGTTGGATGTAAAGTATTTTCATGATTAGAATTTCAACAATTAGTTACAAGCATTGAAACATTATTATAAAAAGGATTGATCGTATGAAAATTATAAATGAAATTTGAGATGAAATTAAAAAACATGAAAAAATTGTTTGCTTAGCACATATTAATCCTGATGGGGATGCCTATGGTAGCCAAATTGGCTTGTCATTATTAATCAAGAAATCATTTCCCAATAAACAAGTTATGTGTTTTAATGATGTAAGTACGCGTTTTTCTGATTGAAACCAATATTTGCGACCAGAAAAAGCAACGTTTATAAAAGATAGTCTTGTAATTATTAGTGATACTGCCAATAGACCACGAATTGATGATCAACGTTATTGTCTTGCCAAAACCATAATTAAAATTGACCATCATCCAGTGACTGATTTATATGGTAACTTAAACTGAATTGATGAAAAATCATCATCGACATCACAAATGATTGCCATGTTAAGTTCTCATTTAAAATTAGATATGGATAGTAATATCGCTCAAATTTTATATACAGGTATGATTAGTGATACTGATCGCTTTCACTATCCTACTGTTGATAGTACTACTTTTAGTATTCTTAGTTATTTAACATCATTTAAAATTGATTTAACAAAAATCTATAATGAATATTATGAGCAAACAGTTGATACCTTACAATTAAAATCAATAATTTTAAGTAAATATGAATTTAGTGATAATAAAGTTTTATCATGTTGTTTAGAAGCTAAAGTTTGTCAATCATTAAATGTCTCAGCTGCGCAAGCTAATGAAGAAGTTGATTTACTTGCTAATATTGATGATGCTAAAATTTGAATGATGTTTAGTCAATCAGTAGTAGATGGCCCTATTACAGGTATTTTTCGCAGTAATAAATTTCCTGTGAATAATATTGCTCAACAATTTGGTGTTGGTGGTCATGTGCATTATGTTGGTGGTACTTTTGAAACATGAAAACAAGTAAGAGAAATTATTAAAGCATATGACCAATTAGTTAAAGGGATTCATAATTAGTGGTGGTAAACCTATTAATTCTGTGAGATTACAAACCAAATTAAGCCAGTATGAAAACATATACTTAGAAAAGGTTAAGTCCAAAGTTAACTATAAAATAAATATATTCTTTTGTTTCATCATAATAATATGATATGAAAACATTATACGTAAAATTTCGCATTTTCTTTCAACTAATTTCTTTTATTCAAAATTTCTACGATAATGCTAACAATTTTTTTGTAGTCTTTTTCTGATTTTAGAATAGTCAAATAATCTTTTAAATACTTAAAATCTTTTATATCTTTTTCAATTAAATTTAAAATTTTCTTGCTCATATACCCAGTTGAACCTATAGGTATAATTATTTTATTTTGTGATTTTGCTATTTCAAATTCTTCCATCATTCCTTGCGAATTTATTATTTTATTATGTTTTTTGTCAAATTTATTACCAAAAACAAATATAATAACTCCTGATTTTTCAATTATTTTATTACGATAATCGTTCCAAATTTGATTTATATCATGTTTTTTTGAATGTTGTGGAAATGGTCATACATCTAAAATTTCTTCTAAATCAGTTCCATTATCCTTAGAATAGTCAACTGCACCACTTATAATAGAATCACCAATCCCTAAACTAAAACCACTAATTATTTTTTTCTGTTTTTTACATAATTCATTTGCCAAATTGTATAAAAATGTTTTGCTATTAATTTCATTATCAAATTCTTTATAACTATAAGCTGCACCTGAGATAAAAATATTTTTTCTTAAGATTAAACTATTTATTGAGTTAAAAATTTCCGATAATTCAGAATAATCTTCTAACAATACTGTCTTTATATTAAATCTTGTTTTTAAATCTTTGATTTTATGTTGTAAGAACATTCTTTCAAATTTTTGATGTTCTTTTATATCTTTTAAAAAAATAAAATGCTCACTTTTATCTTCTTTATTTACAATCATATTTACTTTACTTAAAATTAGATTTAAATTGGTATCTTCAATTGAAGTTCCTATAAATAAAAAATTCTTATTAATTAATTCCATGCTTAGTTTATCTCAAAAAAATTTCCTATCTTTTTCATATAAATCATAACTATCTTTTGAAAACACAAGATATTCTTTATTAAGAATATCGCCATGAATTTTAAAAATAGAATATTTTCTACATGCAGTATAAAATTGTTTCTTATTATAAATAGAATCATATTTCTTATTTTCATTATTTAAGGCTTTTTCAAATAAATCATCATAATTTGTTGTTCAAAATTGTTGAATTGGTAATCTAGTTAGTGAAGTTAAATTTTTTCCTGGCTTTTTATTCTGTAGATTAATTTTTTCTGATATTATATTTAATAGTTCTCTTTCTGATCCCTTTTCGTTTATATAGAACTGAGCAATTAAAGCTAAATCAATATTTTCTTTAACTTCTAAATTTAAGTCCTCAAAAATGTCTCTTAATAAATCAATTCATGTAGGTAAACCTACTTCTACATTTATTCCAGCTCCTAGAAAAACTGCTACCTTGTTTTGCAAAATCATTTTTGAGTATCGTTTTATAAAATCATTTTTTTTAATAACGTCTAACATTATTGAAACTCCTAACCAATTTTTATTATAAATATGGCTAATATTTAAAAATTTTCTTTTAATTTATAACAAAAATATTGATATATAATAGAGTGCTATTTATTTTAATAATTTACACTAAAAAGTTTTATAAATCAACAAAAATTAACTTGAATTCATTATATACATATGCTGTGATGGAAAAAATTAATCCATCACTACTTTTCTACAAAATTAAAAAAATTTTCTCACCTTTATCCCAGTGGTATTAAAATTCTATCATTTAATATTTTTGTAGGCATAAATTTGACTTTTTTCATCTGATAGATGTTGAATAATGCTGCTTACTAATTATGTATTACGTCTTTGTTTTTATTCCTTTTAAGTTAAATTAATTATTTTTAAAAGGAATAAAAAATTGTAATTTTACGTCTAATCAAGCACTTAGTGGAATTACTTGATTAGATGAGACTTATAATCCACAAAATTATAAAGACAGTTGAAACAACGATAATAAGCCCGAAAAACTTCAGGAAATGATCACCTATAATTAAAGTAGACACAAAAAAGAACCATTTTGTGGTAAAACTTTATTGAGAGAGGTGTTCATTTTCTGCATAAATGATATTCAAAAGAAGAAAAATTAGAAATGTTAAAAAAATTAGAAGGTTTAGGTTGTATTACTGCAAGTAAAATATTAAATGTTGATAAAAGTAGTATTAAAAGATGACGCAAATCTATAAGAACTTTAGGTGAAGATAGTCTTATTCCAGGAAAAGGTATCCAATCAAAAGGTAAACGGCAAGGTAGACCTAAAACTCTTGATTTAAATGAAATGACTAAAGAAGAACTAATTCAATATATTGAGGTAATGAATTATCTAAAAAAGTATTTAGAGATATCGACAAAGGGAAAGTGCCAGGCGATATCTCAATTACAAACAAAAAATCCAGTTAATTACCTTTGTAAATTATTAAAAGTTTCAAAATCTGGTTATTATAAATGACTTAACAATGGTATGAAACAGTTTAATAAATGGATTCCATTTATTGCTAATATAATTAAAAGTACATTTTATGCGTTCAAAGAAATTTATGGTTATAACATGATTTGTTGTTGAATAAAGAAAATTTATAAGTTAAACATACAACCACATATTGTTTATAGGTATATGAAAAATATGGGTTTAAAATCCAAAATTAGAACAAAGAAGTTTGATTATAGGTTAAAATCTGGCAGTTTAAGATATGATAATTTATTAGTAGACCGTAATTTTGCAACTACTGGTTTAAATCAAAAATTAGGCACTGATATAACCTATTTACTAACTAATGGTAAAACGTATTATTTATCAATCGTTAAGGATTTTCACAATAATGAAATATTAGATTACAAAATAAGTTCAAGTTTAGATATGTCATTTGTAACAAAAAATATTATTCAAGCTTGAGTTAATGTTGGAAAGTATAAAACATGAATTTTACAATCAGATCAAGGTTTTCATTATACCAACCCTTCTTATAAAACTTTATGTGATACGTTAGGTATAAAAATATCAATGTCCAGAAGAGGAAATTCTCCAGATAATGGGGCAACAGAATCATGGTTTGGAACTATGAAAACTGAATTCTTATATCAGATTCCAAGAAAAAAACGAACTATTGAATGAATTAAAGAAAATTTACTTAAGTATATTTATTTTTACAACAATCATCGACCACAACCAAAATTAAAAGGAATGAGTCCAATTGAATATCGATTAGCTTATTCCCAAACAAATATTAAGTTTATTCCTATGAAATTAGATTTAATGTAACATTTATAATAATAATTATATAAGGTTCTTTTTATTGTCCACTTTACTTGACAAGTTCATAGGTGGTTCTTTCATTTTCAAATTATTATTCAACTGCCACCAATTTGTTTTTTTCTCAATTATTTTAATTTTTTGTTCATAATTTCTAAAAATTTCATTGAAATCTTTATCTGAAAGTTTGTTTAAATTTTTGATAATATCATTTTTATTCATGAAAATTACCTATTAATAAATTCCCACTTTTTGAGGAAATTTAAAGTGAAAACACTACTTTTCTACAAAATTTAAATAAAAAATGTATCAACACGACCTAAAATTTGATTTTATTGAATTTTAGGTTTTTTATATAACAAAGTATACAACACGATTTTTAGGGTTAAGTCGAGAATTAGGTGATAAAGGTCATGAGAAGTTTACTAAAAATCCAACAAAACATATATCCTATTAAATTTAATAAAACCTATTGTAGTATTAAAATATTAGCAATATAATAGTGTTATTCATTTACAAGAATTCTTATTATAATTTATTGTTTTGGGGGTTAACAGGTAGCAAGTAAATATTCTTTAACTTTCTTTGTAAGAATAATTGTTTTATGAATAATGATATTTAGAAGGGTTTATTAAAATTAAAAAAATTTTACCAACAATTGCTGCTTTATTTTTAGTATCAGCGTTTTCACCAAATATATCAAATGCTTATACTAATAATAGTAATTTTAATTCTAATCATTGAACTTGAGAAGATGTTCGAATTAATCATGAAGTTTGAACACCACCAACAGGAACACATGAAGAATCAGACACAAAAATAGATACTAAATCAACAGTTCAACCACGGTCTATTTTTCTGAGTTCTCAACAAATTATTTGCAATCGATATTTTGCTTTGCATACTTATGATGGAGCTGTTTACTTAAATCAGGTTGTATTAAACTTAAAACAAGATGTTGCAAATGATGTTTTTAGACAATGAGATTTTTCAAAAACTAATGATGTTTGACAAGGTTGAGGTTTGATGACCTCAACCATTACCCTTACAGTAACTGCTAAGTATGATGAAAGTGAAACATTAACATAACATCGCTATTAATTTTCCGTGAACAATTAATTCACTGGCTAGGTTACGCATTTCTGCAAGAACTGTTGGTTCTTTTCATGAAGCATCAACAACTTCTCAAGTAACTAGTCTTGAATTTATTAGTTAATAAATTTCTTAAAAATTTTAGAAAAGGTGTATTGAAATATGAATGATGAACATTCTTATGAAATTGAATTAAATAATGTTACAAAAACTTATTCTGAGACAGTAGGAGTTTTTGATATAAACATTAAAATTAAGCAAGGGGAAATATATGGATTCATCGGACCAAATGGGGCTGGTAAGTCCACAACAATTAGACAAATGGTAGGTTTTATTAAACCAGATTATGGAACTATTACTATTAATAATAAAAATGCTTGAACCAACTCCAAAGAAATTATGAAGGTTTTAGGTTACATTCCTGGTGAAAATATTCTTCCAGACTATATGAAAGCTATTGATTATTTAAAAGCAATTGCTGGTATTAGATATAATGTGGAATGAACATATGTTGAAAAATTAATTAATTATCGGACTTCTCCCCACATGTACTTGTGGAGGAAAAAATGAATTGAAATGAATTCAACAGAATATTTCAAACTGAAAAACAATGTCTTGCATATATAGCAAGTTTGAAACAAAGCAAATGTATTAGGTGTTCTAGTTTTAATTTGAATACTTCTGATTTAAAAAGAATGAGATGTTTGAAATGTCATCAAACATTTAGTATTCTCACGGGCACTATATTTTCAAAGTCCCAAACGTCTTTAATATCTTGGTTTTATCTCATCTTTAGATGAATAAACACCAAACATGGAATTCCATCAACTGATGTTGCAAAAGAATTGGGAGTGACCTTGAAAACAGCTTGAAGAATGGGTCATAAAATCCGAAGTGCCATTGCTAAACAAAAACCTCAATTCATTGTTGAAGGGATAGTGCAAATAGATGAAATGTATCTTTCACATATGGGTTTTAAAAAACAAGGAAGATCCTTGTTAAACAAAACCTTGATTGTTGGCATTTATCAAAAAACAACCAATAATTTAATTGTGAAAGTATTGAAAAACGCAAACAGTAAAAATCTTTTGCAGTTTGCAAGAAACCACATGTCTTCAAAGTGTGATGTACATACTGATTTGTGAAAAGGATATCGCGATTTGAAATCGGTTTTCACTAAGCATGAAACAGTTAACCATCAAAATGGCTATGTTTCAAAAACTGGTGTAAATACCAACCAAATTGAATCAGTATGAAAACATATACGAAGAACATTTAAAACACATATCAAAGTTGCAAAACATCATGTTCATTTATATGCAAAAGAATCAGCATATAAATTCAATAACATACCTAGTTTTGAAACTGTAATGCTATGTTTGATTTAAAACTGTGGGGAGAAGTCCGTAGATAGGCTTTTCTCAGCATTTATGTGATAAAATTTAATAGTACATAAAGGGAGAAAAGCCTTAATTATTTTGACCTTAATCCGAAAGTAAAAATTAAGAAAATGTCAAAAGGCATGAAACAAAAAGTTGCCTTAATAGCTGCTTGTATGCATAAACCTAAGATTTTAATTCTAGATGAACCAACATCAGGTTTTGACCCGTTAATGCAAGAAAAGTTTTTGAAAGTAATTAAAGACTTTAAAAATAATGGAACCACAATTTTTTTAGTTCTCATATTTTTAGTGAGGTGGAAGCACTTGCTGATAAAATTGCAATTATTAAATCAGGAAAAATTATATCTGAAATTTTGATGAAAGATGTTAAAATACCATATGAAAAAATTTATTTAATAAAATTTTCACAATTAAGTTGAAAAACAGAAGTAACTAATAATACAATTAAAGTTTTTGTCAAAAAAGAAAAAATTAATGATTTTCTAAAAGATTTAACTAAATTTAAAGTTGACTCTTATACAGAACAACAATTTAAATTAGAAGAACACTTTTTAAAATTTTATGGTGGTGAAATAAATGATCAATTTTAAATTTTTGAAAGTACAATTGAAAAGTACGTGAATATTGTTAATGTTATTTTCTATAGCATCACTTTTTATGATAATACCAGACCTAATTGGTCCTAAATCGTTTTCTCCGTTTTCACATGTTTATCCTGGTGGGTCAAGTACAGATGGTAGTGTTGGAGATTCAGTTTTCTCAGCGTTAGTAGTAGCTTGTACTATGGCTTTATCTTTTATTTTATCTATTCTTTTAATTTATAAATTATTCATTAAAGAAATTGACCGTAGTTATATTGGTTCATGATTAGTAATGCCAATGTCAAAAGTTAATGTTTATACAACTAAATTATTTGTTGTTATTGCTTATATTTTTATTTTTCATATTATATGTTTAACTTTCCAAGAAATTCTTTTTGGTAGTTTAATGCAAGATTTTACTAGTAAAACATTTTTATATTTATTTACTATTAATATAAAAATGTGTTTAGTTGCTTTATTATTTGCTGCTTTTGCTTTATTTTTAGTATCAATAATTGATAAACAAGCTATTTCTTTAACCATTGTTTCAGTTTTATTATCATTATTTACTATCTTTTATATTATGTATGTTGTAACCCCCATTAAAGAAAATCCTTTTTATATTCTGAAGTATTTTACGCTTTTAATATTAGTTCAAAATCCTATGAGTTTTGATGAAACTAATCCCATTAAAATATTTATTAGTCCTACTGAATGAAATGAATATTATTCACTTATTATTAATTGAGTTAACTTATCATGACAAATGCTAACTCCTGTATTATTAGCAATCCCTTTATTTACTTTTAGTATGGTCTTTTTTAAGAATAAAAACTTATCAATTTAAAAGAAAAGGTTCATAAACCGCTTTAATTCACGACTTTTTACTAATTCTATTTTTTATTTCATAATTTATTTTAAGTTTTTAACTTCCTAGACTGCATATGTAACTTTAATCGTAAATGGAACCGTTGATGTAGCTGAAACTAGACCTGGGCCAAAGACAGTTTTTCTACATGTGTTAAGAATTGTAAATTAAACGCAAGTGATGAGAGCCATCAATATCATATGCTGCTTTACATGCCATTAATTGATGTTGAAAACTAGCATTTAAATCATCGATTGTAATTGTAGAGCCTGACACTTGTCATTGTCAAGGTCTAGTTGGAGAACCACCTTAAGCAGCATCATATGCCATTTGGAAGATTCTCTTAAGATCATCTAAAATTCTTTGGCTAACAATTGGAATATTGTTTCCATTAACTTTATTTAACACAGAAGTATCCTGGTAACGTTGGATTACCTGGCATTGGTATGTAATAAATCTTTGATTGTAACCCGAATGCTTCTGCTGTTGTCAAGTATAAATCTAAATAAGGAATATTTATTGCATTTAAATTTAATGCTAATGTTGCTGAATCATGTATAACATTTTTTTGAGTAATTTTGATATGTAATGGGAAATCACTTGTTGCATTTTTTATAATCTTACCATTTTTTATTTCTTGGTAAGCAATGTTATAACTGAGTAAACATGTTTTGTTTTTATTCTCTTTAATGTTATTTAAATCACAAAGTAATGAAACAGATGCAACATTTCTAGCTTTAATTCCAGTTTCTGATAATATTGAAATTCCTCACTCAATATAATTTTCTTTTAATTTTAATTGTTCTTGTAAATTTTTATAAATTGTTTTTTCTAATTTTTTTAAATCACTATTATATTCTACTTCAATGTTGAAAGTAAAGTCTTCTACTTCATCATCATTTTTAGATATATGTGGTGGTAAAATATGTATAAATGATTTATCAGATATTTTTTCTATCTTTTTTTCATTTTTTGCTTGTAATGTGTCTTCCATTTTTACTGCTCCTTTTTATTGTAATATTTTTATTCCTCTTTACTCACACTATTGTTTAATATCGCTTGAACTACAAACTATTATCCATTTTTAATAAAAGAAGAAAAGTTATTTTAAAATAATATGATAGGTTTAAAGTAAGGTTTGTAGATTGTTGATGGAAGTAGAGCATAATCATCCAAATAATTAAAATCATTATGCTTTATGTGTTGTTAATATTAAGATTTACTTAGAATACCAATTTGTTTGTTATTGTGCAATATTGTTGGTCTAGAGGAAAAGGTTAAATAGTATTAAGAATTTTAAATTAAGTTACCTTTTTTATAAACTAGAGTTATAAATTTTTAATCTTTTTAAAAGTATTCTATGTAAACCTTAATTTAAGTTTATAACTGAAAAAATGAATATGCAATAAACATGGTAGATTGTCAATTCAAACGCAACGTTTTAATTAAAATTTACACTAAATAATGTTATTTTCTTAAAACCAAATGTTCAAACTAAAGAAAGCGTAACTAATTCATATCATTTCATTTTTCATAAGTATATGTAAAAAAATTATTTTTTTATCAGCCATTGAAATACTCTTGATCCACTTCATTATAAATTGTTTATTTTTATCTTATTTTAATAACCATTTTCATTTAAAGGAATTTTGTACCAAAATCCTTCATAACAAACAACATTTCCATAATTATTTTTATATTTATTATAAGAACGGCAAATATTATTATACGCCTGGTAATAACTTTTTTTATTACTTTTATCTATATGATAAACTTTTCATATTGTTTCTTCCATTGTGTCATAAACACCCAAACAATTATCTTCTTTATCATATCTGGCATAAATAAATTGTATTTTAATCATTTCAAAGCACTTCAATCTCCAACATATTTTTATATTTATCTATAAATTAAGATTTACCTCTCATAACGTTTGTGTAATTAAGCACTGCTAATAATTGATAAAATATTTAGAATTTTGAGAAAAGTATGAAATGGTAATAAAGAGTATTAAACAAATTTAATAACAGTAATTTTTAATTTTCAAAAAAATTCGGTTGAATAAAGTACTTACAAATAAAACTTATAAGTTAATTTATAAACAATATTTTTAACTATTAGATGTTATTGATTGAATCAACAACACTAATTAATGTATAAAAATTTTTATTATAAATCCTGAGTTGTAAAATTAAATTATAAGTTTTTAGAACATATATAATCATTCATCATGGGCTATTAACAATTCTTGTAATAAATTTAAGCGTTATTATATCTAAGTAAATCTAATTCAAGTTTATAACTGAAAAATCAAATATACAACAAAAAAATGTGTTTATTATTAAAAAACATAATTATATTTCCTCTATGTACATGTTTTAGTACTTTTTTCTTTTTTCTCAAATGAAAAACATGCCCTTCGTTTTCTATGTTTAATTTTAAATTGATAAATATTTTCTGAATCTATATTTTTCCAATTAATTTTCTTTTAGAATGTTCCACTGGATGAAATTCCCGAATTGTAAAATTAAATGGGGGGGTAAGTAGTCTTGAATTCATTAGTTTAAATAGAAAGGTTCACTAAGTGAACCTTTCTATTATTTATTATTTAATTCATAACAAGTCATTAGATTTGTTAATAATATAGCAATCGTCATTGGTCCAACTCCACCGGGAACAGGGGTAATAGCACCTGCCACTTTCGCCATTTCCATAAAATTTACATCACCAACCAATTTTTTATTAGGTCCTGTATAATTAATGGCAATGTCAATAATGGTAACTCCTGGTTTGACTTGTTTATTATTAATAATATTATGAACCCCTGTGGCAGTACAAATAATGTCAGCATTCTTAGTATATGCGAATAAATCTTTTGTTAATTTATGGGCAACACTAACAGTCGCTCCCATATTGTTTAATAATAAACCTAAAGGTTTACCGACAATGTTACTATCATTAATGATAGTAACATTTTGTCCTTTAATCAGAATCTTATAGTAAGTTAATAGTTCTAAAATTCCTTTGACTGTACAAGGTAGCATTGTTTGTTTATCACCTTGTAATAATCGTCCAGCATTAATATTTGTGAGACCATCAACATCTTTATCAATAGTAATGGTATTAATGATAGTTAACATATCTAAATGTTTTGGTAAAGGTAACTGTACTAAAATTCCATCAATGGTACTATCATTGTTTAAACGCTCAATGTGACTAATAACTTCTGTTTGATTAGCAGATTTATCTAAAGCAATTACTTGCCCATCAATATCACATGTTTGACATGCCTTGATTTTAGTATGAACATACATTTGCGAAGCTAAATCATCGCCAATAATAATAACAGCTAATTTTGGTTTTCTTTTGGTAAGATTTGCTACTTGTTGTTTAATTTCTAATTTGATTTTTTGGGCAAGTATTTTGCCATCTAAGATTTTTGTCATATTTTTTCACCAATCTTAATTTTATCCAATTAAAACATTTTCTTCAAGTCTACTAATAGTTGGTTTTCTTTTACGATCACTTCATGCTAATACCGTAGTTGATACACCCAATTGTCCCACAAACATTAGTAAAATTAAACTAAGTTGACTAACAATTCCTAATTTGGAATTATCAAATAATGATAATCCAGTCGTTCCAAAAGCACTAGACACATCATATAGGATTTGGACAAAGGTAATTGAACTGTTTTGATTCATAAAAATATTTTCTATGGCAATAATCATTACTGATAAGAATACAAGAAAACCACCAAGAAAGGCAATAACAAATGACATACGAACAGTGTCATCAGGAATTTTTCGTTTAAAAGCAGAAACGTTATTTTTACCACGAGCAATACTGAAAATAGTTAAGATAATAATGGCTAAGGTTGTAGTTCTAATTCCACCGGCAGTACTTGCTGGTGATGAACCAATTCACATCATTAGTGATTGAATAATTTGTGATGCCACATGAAATTTATTTAAATCAACAGTATAAAAACCAGCATTTCGTGTTGACATGGTATTGAAAAATGCCGCCATTAAGGCATCAGAAGTGGATAAATCTTTAAAGATAGGTTTCATACCACTATCAGTGTCAAAATCGCGAGAAAAGTATTCAATAAACATTACCCCACCAACACCAAATACGGCTACTAAAATATAAGTGGTTGCCGTAATTTTTGTAAATAAACTAAAACGGAATTTTTTACCGTGAGTTTTACTTTTAAATCAATGATATAAATCGTAAAAAACAGGGAAACCAATTCCGCCAATTACAAATTCAGTAACAAAAATTCACTGCACAAAATAATCACTTTGAAAGGCAGATAAAGAATTTTTACCAACAATATCAAATCCCGCATTATTAACAGCGGATACGGAATGGAAAATTCCGCCTCATAATGATAATCATACATGTTCATGATAAATGTGAGTGCTTGTTCCTGTTCCATAAGCAATGTTACTATTAGGAACAAAATAAAAATACAAAAATAAAACAATAGCACCTAAAAACTCGGTAATTGTCATAACGATAATTCCTACTTTAAGGACATCAATGGTTGTACCTAACTTATTAGAACCACGTTCACCTTGCATTAGTAATCGTTCACGTAAACTAGGATTACGGTTAAATTGAAAAACCGAAAGTACTGCTAGTTTAACAGTAATTAAACCAACACCACCAAACTTAATTAAAACTAATATTATAAACTGACCAAAGAAAGTAAAATCATTAGCTGTACTTTTAACAGTTAAGCCTGTATCAGAAAAAGCACTCCCAGTTGTAAACAGAGCTTGTAGAAAAATTCATTGACCTTTAGTAGTGGCTCAGGGTGTCATTAAAAGAATAGTTCCAAGAATTAAGGTATAAAAATATAAATTAAACATTTGTCGCGGTCGGGTATTACCAACAAAAATTATTTTAAAAACTTTTTTGACAGTACTATAACTTCTTTTTCAATTAAAACTATTAGTTAGTTTTAATTTTGATAATGACGGCATAATCTGAGATAACATTAAAAAAACTCCTACAAATACTTTTTTTAATTATACTATACTATCATTAGTAATCTATGAATAAATAGTTATTAATTTCTTATAGAACGTACCAAGTACTGAAAATGAATACAAGTTTAGTGGTAACTGAACACCTATAATAAAGTGTTAATTGGGAAGATCATTAATTTTTCACAAGAAAATCATTAATTTCAGTAATATTAACTGGCGCGTTTTGCGGTGGTTTTCCAGCATTACCACCATGCATATATTTAGCAGGCAAGACCACAATAAAGACTTTAGGGTCAATTTCCACTATTTTACTTTTGAAAAAATTATATTCTAATAATGACATTGTTGTCATCATCATTTTATATTCATTGCCAGAATACAAACCTTTAACATTTCATACATTTCCACCGCGTAAGTAATTATTACGATAAATATCATTTCTAATTTGTTCTAATTCAGTAGAGATAATAAATACTGTCATCAACATATATTTTGGATAAACACGGTTCATAATAAATGCAGAAACATAAATATAAACAATAGTAGCAATAAAGTAGGGTTTAGTTAAAATATTATCAATGAAACTATTATGTTGAATAAAAATACCATCAAGCATTAAAACAACAATCACAATAATAATATTAGTGTTTCTAATAATAGTAGCAATTGAATATTTACGTTTCATAGAAATATAAGTACTAATGAAATCCATACCACCACTAGAACCGCCAGTTTTAAATAAAATTCCAATGCCAGCACCATAAATTAGTCCTGCTAACGCAGCAAAAATAAAGGTTCGTGCTAAAGGGTCTTCTGATTGACTACCTAAAATCTGAAAACTATTAGGAATAAATGTTAAAAGTCAGTTAATACCAGTTTGAAAACCCATATAGATAATAGTATAAATAGTAAATCGAAAACCAACTTTTAAAAATCCTCAAATAATAATAGGGATATTAATAGCTACAAACATTGGATAAAATCAAAGTGCTTGTACTTGCTCTTTTTCTGCTACATCTGTATAAGGCGCGGCAATAAACTTGGCAATTAATTGGGCAAAGGCTGATAATCCATTAGTATACAAGCCGGCACGGTTAATGAGGAAATAAAAAGAAGTAGTGGTTAAAAAAGCACCAATAAAAATTAAAATTAAATTTTTAGACGTTATTTTTCAATTAAAGTTTTTCCATGAAGAACGAATTTCTTGTTTCACACCAATGTTTTTAAAATTAAAAGCGTCAACAATTAATGGTGTTTCTTTATCTTTTTTTGGTTTTACTTTATCAGAAGGCATTTTTGAAATTTCCTAACTCTAACTAACTATAAAATTAATTGTTGTTTGTGGATAGACAGTACTATCATATGGTGAAGGATTAGCCATATTAATAAAAGAATCTTGGAATTGAACATTAAATGTAATTTTAATAGTAAATGTATCTGATACGACTTCATCAGTAATTCCTTGTTGAATAGTTGCTACAATATTGACATATGGATTAGTATTTTTTGTTTGTTTAACTAATTCTGTTTTGATTGATCCTTGAAGATTAGTACTTAAATCAGCAAAAGTTGTCCCAACCTTAGGTTTATCTTTATCTTCAATTGTAACTGTTAATGAATTATTTTGGATATGAGTAATGCTTTCAACTGTTGTGTTAACCATATAGTCACTTTGTGTATAATCACATTTTAAATTAAAAGTAACTTTAACTTGTTGTTGATTTTGGAAAGTTTTATCGTTAGCAACGACTCCCACTTGATATATAATATCAACAGCGATCCGAGCAGTTGTTCCATTAACAACCCATGTTTTATTACCTGTAGTACTATCAGTTGTCCCATTATCAATACTAAAGTTATAACATTTAGTGCCTTCACTAAGACTAGCATCAAATCAAGATATATTAGTTGTACTTTTTGCTTCATCCATAATCTTTTGGACTAAGGTTTGAGCTAACACTACTAATTTATCTTTAGTAATTGTTTGTGATGGTATAGGTTGTTGATCTTTAATCGGTTTACCTGTTGGCTTGTTAACGCCAACGTTTAAATCTCATGCTTCATAATTAGTATCACCACCACTAATTGTTTTTAAGGTTCCATCAAGAGTTTGATTTGAACAAGCTAAGATGGGAGAAGTAGCACAACTACTTAATGTCAACATTCCTATTAATGTTAAAATTTTTCTCATGATTAATCATTCTTCCTTTTTTATAATATTTAGTAACACAAACGTCATTATTTTTAAAATAATGACAAAACTAAAATAAGTTTAATAAATTTATTATAATATAAATTGTATAGTATTTTTTAAAATTTAATATAGTGTACTTTTAAATTATTGATAATATTATTTAATAACACGAAAAAAGGACTTGGTATTATGTGAAAGCAACTACTTTTAACAACAGTTTTAGCAATTTTTACTACTACTTATACTATAAAATCGCAACATGCTAATTTAAATGAATTACATCATCAATCCAATAGTGATATTTTTAATAATCAAACTTTAAACTTAGCTTTTAACGAAGGTCATTTTTTTACTTGAAACACAATGAATACTTCAAGAACCATTGCTGGAGTTTTTACTGCAACTACTAATCAAAGTTATTTATTAAACACCGATGGTACTTATGATAATTTAGATTTACAAATTAATAACTTTATGCAATTTAATGATGACTTAGGAATTGCTACTTGTAATAATTATCATACTGTTGATGGTACCAATTATTTGAATAAGTCATTTTTAATGAATAAAGATGCAAATATTATTCCTAATCCCTTAAAAACAGTTAATAACACCTTCGCTAGATGGGGTGATAAGGTTGTTAGTATGGGGGTTGGAGCTGATTTAATTGCTGATGATGGCTCTGTTAGTGCCTTAGTTGATAATCCTTATAATTACGGTTATGGAGTAACAAGTTTTACTGCTATTAACAAAGATTATGGTGTATTTGTTGGTGGTGACCAAAAGTGTTACTTATTAAAATATGATAAACAAATTACAAACATTAATGATACAGGAGGAAAACAGATAATAGCACCAAATCCTAATATTGCAAAATGTTTTGTTAAACTTAATGATAAGAGTGGTATTATTCGTGATAAAGATGGTCATTTGTTATATGTAACAATTGATAATAGTGGTGGTATTAGTACATATCCCCTAATTATCAACCCTGGTAGTGAACCACTATCTAGTACTACAATTAACTTTTTTACGCCAATTAATCACGACCAAGGAATCCTAAATATTAGTTTTGAAAATAGTAGTAACAATTATGGTTATCCTTATTTAATTGATGCTACTGACCCTGTGAATATTACTTTTACTAAAATTACAAATCATTTAATGAATAATTTTGTTTTACTTCATAATAATTTAGGAGTTTTTATTGATGATGACCAAACAGCATGATTTCTTGATAATACTTTAAAGTTTACTGAAATTGGTAGTGCCACTAATTTTCAAACTATTAATAATGATTTAGGTTTATTAACAACGAATACTTCAACATTACTCTTAACTGACAAAGCTGATAAGAAACTTGCTAATATTAATACTATTACTTGAACCAATGCTGATATCAAACAAAATAGTACTTTTATTAACGCCTATCTTAACTTTGGAAAACAAAATTTCATTGACCGAACTAATAGTTGAATTAGTAATGGTGCTTTAACTTTAAATGTTACTAATAAAAGATTAACCAATGTTACTATTGCTGGTAATCTTCCTTTAAATCCAGATAGCTATGGTAATGTTACTACTACTATTTCGACCATTGGTACTAGTAATATCACTTTTAATTTTAGTGATAGTGCACCATTAATATACCATGTTTTAATTTATAGTATTCCGAGAATACCAACCTTAGATAATACTGCTGATACTAGTTACCAATACGTGGGAGTTAATAATAAACAGTTATATGATATGAATAGTACTAATGATAGTAACGGTTTTACTATTAACTTTAAATATGATAGTACTATTCAATGTGTTAATATCGCTACGATTGATGAAAATAGTATGAATAAAAATAATTTATGAACTATTCAGCCTGGAGAGAATTTTAAATTGCCTATAGGAAATAATAGTCTTACTTATTGTGTCGAAACTGTATCTTGAGATAATACGATAAATTCACAATATTTTAGTATTTATCATAATAATACGTTACCAATTACTGAATTTTGAAAATCTGATGAAGGTGTTAACTTATTCAATCGTGCACTTAAATTAGGATATACAGAAGCTAGATTATTGGCAATGAAGGCCAGTGAAATTAATAACTTACAAGCTTTAGCAGCTAATTGAACTATCAATGAAATTCGTGGTAATATCCTTGGCTATGTGATTGGTGGATTTCTTAGTGTTGGCGTGATTGTTGCCATCATTGCTTTAGGATATGATTGATATTTAAAAAAAGATTTTAAATCCATTTAACCATTCTAGACATGGTGCAAAACTATTTTAAGTGTAAATTAAATATTCCACAAATTAAGTTAAATCGTTGCGTTTGTTTTGCCAATCTGCCATCTACTTTACTTGACAAGTTCAAAATTCAATAAAATTAAATTTTAGGTCGTGTTGATATCTTCTTTTATTTTTCCCCTACTTTTCTACAAAATTAAAGTTGCATCATTAACTATTGAAGGTTGATATTGAACAGAATCATTAATTTGTTGCCAAGGGTCTCCCCCTAAGTTGGACATTTCATGGGTATGTTTTGTCGAGCTTTCATTGGTGCTCTTATTAGTTTCTGATGCTTTATTTAAAGATTTTAAGAGTTCTTCTGAACATTCTTTTGATTTAACAAAAGTAGAAGAAACCAATGATTCAATAGTATTTCAAAAAAACATGTCTTCATCTCTTAATCTTATTAAAGGTTTTAAACTTGCTGCGCTATTACCAAATGTCATTATTCATATTTCCATTGTATTTTCTATTGTATTATTAATATAAATTGACTTTCGATAAGACAAGTTACCTAATTGTTTTGATAAGACACCAGGCCCAGTATAATTGATAGTTGCCTTAGCAGAAGAAACAATATTATCTAAACGATAGTAACTTAAATTATTATTAATTTTAGTATAATTAATTTCATTATAATCTACTTCTGAATGGGGTTTGTTAATTAAAGTATAATTTGAACTAATTTGATTAATAGTATCTTTTAGTTTAATATTTTGTCTTTTAGAAATTATTGCGTTATTAGCTATATGTTTTCAAAATACTACCTCTGATAAAGGGTTTTTATATTCATAAAAAAAGAGAATTTGAAACTAATTGATTAAACCCATTAAATGGCATATTAGGTTCTAGACTTAAAAATGGATTAATACCTTCTTCTTTGATTTTTTTTATGGCATTTTTTATTATAGGAATAAAAAATTGAAAATCAGAAAAATAAGCAGGTAATTCATAATTATAACTTTTCTCGGGATGATGTGTAAAGGAATTTACTAACAGTTTTGAAAATATTGCTTTTAAAATTTCAAAAAGGCATGGTATTTATAAAAATTAAAGTTATAATATTTTTACAAACATTGCTGTTATATTTTTCATTCAAACTTTCAGATAAATTTTGAGCAATTAGTTTTTAAAAAAATAATGATGTTTCAGCAGTTTTTGGAATTAAATGGTCTGTTGCTTTTTTAATGAAAGGTATTATTTTAGGGTTAATTTTTGGCAAAACATCGCAATCAAAATAATAACCTCCTTGCTTAAATAAAATCTCATAACGCAATATATCACTAGCAGCGGGAAAATGTTGTCGCAAAAGCAATTCTTGTAAATATATTTTGTGTCGTTGTTTTTGATTTAGAAGGAAAATATCTTTATTTTCAAAAAATTCATTTTCAGTTACTTTAATTTTATTAATATTGTTTAAGTTTTTAAAGGTTTTTTCATGAATTATACTTGCCTCTTCAATAATTTTATCGATTTCTTTTTCTACCATTCATTTATTTTGTAAAATAAATTCTTTAATATTTTGATCAATACTTTTTTGATAATCATAGTTTGTAAAAAAATCATCTTGAAAATTAATAATCTTCTCTATTTGTTCTCTAATGGGGGTTACTCTATCTCAAGAACTTTTTTCTTTAATTAGTTCATTTAAGGTTTTTATTAAATAACCTTCAGGTTCATAATAAAAATTTATTTTTCATTTTTCATTTGTTTCAGATCAAATTTTTAAATAATCACTGACATTTTCAGATATTACTCCAATTCAAATAAAATGAATTATATTTTCTTCATCGTTTATTTTTATTGGATTCTTGTCAAGGAAAGCATTAATTTTTTCAAAAAATTCTTCTTCTGTAAAAGTCAAATTAGGGTTCTCATAACATTTAAAGAGAATGATTTCCTTTAAAATATTGTGATTTAGATAATACAATTCATTTTTTTCTAAATCAGTTAGAACTTCAAAATCGAGAAGTTCCCAATATGCTTTTAAATATTCAATTCTTGATTTAACCATATTAAGAGTAGGAATATTTTTCTCACTGCTAGTTATCATTTCTAAAATTAATGTTTCAAATTCTAATATATAGTTTTTAGTTATATCTATATCAATTATAAACAGATTGTTGCTCATGTTATATTCCTTTCAAAAATGCAATTTTTATATTGGACCTAGCTAAATTTTTATTTAATCAATAGTAAAAAGCAACAAAACTTCCCCGTTACCCATTTGCAGAAACTTATATTTACTATGATAGTAGCACCACTAACTTTTTATTTCAATAATAATACCTTGTAATAGCTAATGTTTCATAAACTAGATCATGGCTTATTTTATTAATGATTTCATAACCTATTTCAACAAGTAGTTTACCAACAGGTTTAATAAATTTTTCTATTTCATAAATTTTTTAGGTTCTAATTCTTGCCCATTAAATCTACGAGCACCATGTTTTGTTAAGAACTCTATTAAACTCTTGTTAAAACCCATTGTATAATCTAATGCACTATAATGACCAGCAGATTCTGAATCAATTTTTATACCTTCGTAGTTACCTGTTACTAACGTGAAATACTTGAAAAATTCTTAGTTAATTGTTCTATTAATGTTCATAAAGACACTTTTCTTGCTCTTTAAATAAAATCATTAAGCTTAAGAACAAAAAAATACTTGCCATTTATAAACATAAATAGTTAAGTATTTCAAATACAGTTCTTAAGTTTAATAATATTATAAACTAATTATTATTAATATATTAAAATTATTTAAGTTATTCATCAAGTATTATTTAGTAAATTTAAAACTAATATTATTTAATAGTTTTAAATTTACTGTTAAAAATTGTCCCATTCATATTTACAATTTGGGATTAATTCTGATTAATAATACTTAATCAAATAATCTGGCTATGCACGACACATGAACTGATTTTATTAAAAACAAATTTTTAGTTTAACTACATATAAAAATTGTTATCAATTAAAGCTTAAATTTTTGATAAAAAAATAAAAATAAAACATTTTTTAACAATAATGTTTTATAATTATAATTGATATTAAAAAATAATATCTATTTTAATATTTGTTTTTTTAAAACTTTTTTAAGCTTATTTAAGTTTAGAAAGTTTTTTGTGCTTAAATTGCATTTTTTAGGTCCATTTTTTTAATATTTTAAAATCATTATCAAATCTACTAATATCTCGTATTAAGTTAGGAGTAATAATATGAAAGATACATATGCCTCTGTTCGCTTAGCACAGAAACCTGACAATGCTTTTGCTTGCCATCGTTGTGGAAGAATTATTTTAATTGCTGATTTTTTAGAAGCAAAAAATATTCAATTAAACTGTAATCGTTGTGGTTTTAAAAAACATGTAACAAAAATTAAAATTGAAAAAAAAGAAGAAACTAAAAAAACAATTACAAAGTAGTTTCCTGAATTATAAAAATGAATCCTAATATAATTAGGGTTCATTTTTACAAGACTTCTAGACAGTTGAGTTGAGATAAGTACTTTGTAAACCTTGATATAACTAGAATCAGCAAGAACTTTTAATAGTTGCTAACATTTGATTTTTGATCCTTGAAAGAGTTTAAAATCATGGTTTTCAATTAAGATATCTTCAATTCCATAACTTATTCCAATATTCTAACATCATTAAGAACCTATCTTTTAATGTAATCTTATTAGGAGCATCGTCACTTTTTTCTTTTTTGTGTCTACTTTATTATAGGTGATTACATCTTATTAAAAGAACTAACCATGCCTTTATTTTTATTATAAATGTTCACCTCACACAAGAGATCTATTTAATATTATTTAATTTTAAATAATTTTGATAGTACTTCTCTACTTTTTCTCAATTAATAACTTGTAATAGTGCTTTTAAATATTCTTCACGATTATCTTTATATTGCAAATAATAAGCGTGCTCTCAAATATCTAAAGCAATAATAGGCGTCATATTTAAAAATCATGGATTATCTTGATTAAATGTTTTATATAACCTTAACTTTCCAAGATTATCAATAACTAGTCATGCCCAACCACTACCAAAAATTTCCAGGGCTGTATTAATTATTCCCTCACTAAATTTCTCATAAGAATCAAAACGCGCAATAATCTCTTTTCCAATTTGTGATTCACTGTTAAATGGTTTACCCTTTCCTAAAATTGAAAAGAAAAAATTATGGTTTATTAATCCACCCCCAAATTGACGAATATTACTTTGTAATTTTTTCACATTACAATTTTCTTTATTATCACATGTATCCTCTAATTTACAATAGTTACTTAATAAATGATTTAATTCACCCTTAGTTTCGCAATTATAATTAGCAAAAACTTTTGGATGCTTATCCAGAATCCCTTTTAAAGACGTTAAATACCCACGATGATATTTATCATAGTGATATTTCATCGTTTCTTTAGAAATATAAGGTTCTAGGGCATCATAACTATAAGGTAATTCGATAATATCTATTTCATATTTAGGCATTTTGTGCTCTTTCTCCTTCTTTATACATTTCATGCTTTATTGTGTATTTATACTAAAATAATACAATAATAACAAGTTTATTGCCAAGATTTATCACTATATGTTATACTAAAAACTGATGAATTAATTAATTTCGAATAACAAGGGAGTGATTTTCTTGAAACAAAGCTTATATGGTTTTAATAAAAAATCTAATCAAATTAATGTTTCTCAAAACAATAATATCACACGTAAAATTAATGTAAATGAAACTGATAAGATTAATGAATATAATTTGCAAAAAACAGCAAAAAAGGCTATTTTTATTGATAAATTTACTTCAAAAACACTTACAAGTGATGAAAATTACAGTTTTAACTTTAAAACCGCCAAATGAAGTTTAACTATTATTTATATTGTTTCCTTTATCGCCATTCCCATTTTATATAGTGTTATTAAAGCCTATGCTTTTCATAATAATACTAATTCTTTTCTTGATATTTTTATTTACTATTTATTACCAATTTTGGGTCTTATTGTCTCATTAGGAATTGATAGCCCAACAATGATAAAAAAAGGGGGTTGAGCTGCATATACCCATTGTATTTTCGGATTTATTAGTATGATTTTTGTTTCCATTTTCCTAATAGGTACTAAACTTATTTCAGGAAAAAGTAATGATGTTAATTCATTAGCAACCATGTTCTTAATTCAACAACTATTCCAACTACTAGGGTCTATTTTAGTGATTACATTTTGTAAATCATTACGCGCAAGAATTATAGCAACAATTAAATGCGCTAAACTTGATTTAATCACATGAATTACAATCTTTGTTGTAATAGGGACAGTCCTTAATGTATTAATTAATTTAATTCCCAAATTTACTAGTATTAATTTTTTAACTGACAATGATAGTTCAAAAAATCAAGATACTTTAAATTTATTAATGAAATCACCATATGGCATTTTTAGTTTAATTCTTGGTACAATCTTTATCGCCCCTTTAAATGAAGAAATATCATACCGCCATGGCACATTCACAATCGTTCGTTATCGTTGATTAGGATATGTTGCATCATTAATTTACTTTCCATCAATGCATGTAATGGATGGTGGCGATTGAAATCATATCTTAGGATACTTAGCAATGGGTGCTTTATTACCGCTCCTATTTGTAATAACACGTGGTAATGTTACATACACTATTGGCTTACACGCCTTTTCCAACATCTTAGCTACTATTTCTGGTTTTATTAAATAACCCTCAAAGGAGAACATTCATGACAACACTAATAATCACTGCTAATGATGCAGAACAAACTTTAATCAACTATTTTAAAAAAGTTTTTAAAACTTCCCCGCTCTCGCAAATTTATCGTTTATTTAGAACCAAAAAAATTCGTGTTAATGGTAAACAAATTACTGACTTTAAATTTCGTTTAACTGAAAATGATAAGATTGATATTTATGAAAGTAATTTAGCAGTTAACTATAAACCAGAAAAACTTGCCAAAGAACCACCCATTGATTTAGTATATGAAGATGATAATTTCTTAATCGTTGATAAACCTCATAACTTAGTAGTTCACCAAACATATGGTTCTAACCTTGATACAATGGTTCGTTACTACTTACAACAAAAAAATCCTAAAGCGCCAAGAGAACAAACTTTCACTATTAGTCATCAATATCGTTTAGATAAACTAACAAAAGGATTAATTATTTATCCTAAAAATAAAATAACACAAAATGCTTTTTATGAAGCTAACCAAAATGGTAGTATTATTAAAAAATATCTTGCCATTTGCAAAGGGCAACTAACAAAAACATTAGACATTTCTGGTTTTATTACTCATGATGAAGATGAAATGAAAATGATTTTTAACATGGAATCTTATGAACAAAGCAAAAGTTGTACTACTATTTTTACTCCCTTATTTATGACAAAAAATTTTACTTTAGTTGAATGTCAATTAATAACAGGACGAAAACACCAAATTCGCGCTACTTTACAATTTTTAAACTTACCAATTGTTGGTGATACTAAATATGGTTCGACAATTACATCTCCTCAAAAGATTGCATTATATGCTTATTATTTAGGCTTTAATGATTTAACAGGAAACTTATCGTATTTAAATGGGAAAGAATTTATCTTAAAAGAACTAATTCCTGATTTAATTAATCAGATTAAAATAGAAAAATGATAGAATTACTTTATACTAAAGTGTAGATTGGGTGAAGGTAATGTCAACTAAAAAAGGTATTTTTAATACAGTTATTGGAGTTATCATGACAATCGTCATTTCAATTCTCCAGTTGACTTTCCTTTATATTACTGCCAACACCTATGGTGCACAAATTAACGGACTGATCCGTGTTATTATTTCCTTCTTGACTTATTTGAGTTTAACAGAAGGTGGACTTGGTTTAATTACCATTTTTTCTTTATACCGTCCTTTACAAAATGACGACTACGAAACTGTTAATGACATTATTAATACAACAAGAAAAAACTACCAACACTCAGGAAAAATCTATTTAATTATTCTTGTTAGTGCTGGATTTTTATTAGGTCTTTCTAGCCAGTATGTTCCTAGTTTAGGTTTAAGAATGGATATTCCCTTCTGACAAATTGCCTTAATTATCATTTCTTTAGGTTCTCGTGAACTAACATTTTTTTATTTCAGTGGTGCTTATCAAAATTTAATTCAAGCTGACCAAAAAGGTTACCTAAACCGTTTAATTTTTATATTTTCAGAAATTATTATGTACATTCTAATTATTACATTAATGGTTATTAGAGCACCAAATAATGAACCAATTAGTATGTACATCCCGTTTTTTGCCTACTTTATTTGTGGCTTGCTAAAAGTATTTGTCACTTATCTAGTAGTTAAAATTGAATACCCATGATTACAACATAAAAAATGAACACAACAACGACGTATGTTAAAACAATCATGATGAATAGCATTAAATCGTTTACCCGATATGATTATTTCCAATGTTGATATTATTCTCATTACTTTATTTTTATCACTAACCACAACATCGATTTATGCTATTTATTTAATTATTGCTACAACCATGCGTTCGATTGCTTTAATTCTGATTAGTTCCTTTCGGGAAGTGTTTGGTTATTGAATTGCCAAGAGTGGACGAATTCGATGGACCGTCTACACCAAATTTGAACTATATGCTTACATGATTGCTGGTTTCTTATTCATTAATCAGTTCATTATTACTCCTTATTTAGTGTCAACGTTAGGAGTACCCCTTAGCATAGATGCTACTCATGCTAGTGAGTTTAAATCATCAGAAGGGTTATTTACTAATTTATTTTTAAACCAACCGTGATTTATCTTATTATTTTCTTTAAAAAATACTATTCAAGTAGCAACAGAACCAGGAAAAGTTATTGTTAATGCTACTGTTAAACATAAAGAAACGATTTGAGGTTCTTATATCCAAGCTATTATTAATGTTAGTTTAGGTGTTATTCTAGGTTGAACATTATCAAGTTATGGTAATCGTGGCCATGATTATCAACTTTTAGCCCTTGCACTATATATGATTATTTTAGCTAGTTGTCTTGGATGAATTTATCGTTTAATTTCGATTTGGGTTTATGTATGAAAACATTTAACTTACAATAGTGATTTACGATTTATTATTCAAAATACCTTAGTTTTAATTTTACCGATTTTAATAGTTGTCTTATTTGGTGTCATTTATTTTTTTAAACTATACCCACCAAATATTGATTTCCGCGATGTTAAGTTTACACTAGAAGTCACTGGTTATTCATTACTTTACTCAGCACTACTAATTTTGGTTCTTTCCATGACCATTAACTTCCGGCAATTTTGATCAATTTTTAACTTTAAAAAGTTCTTTAGAAATCTATTTGCTCGCAAACGAAAACAAAAACATTTTATGGATCAAGAAGTCCAAGCATTTTTCAAGGATACTAATAAAAATAAAAATGCTTTTACTAACAAAACTTTTGACTGAACAGTAACTTACCAAAATACCAATATTAACATTGATGATTTTATTGAAAAAGAATTACTACGAAAACAGGAACTAAAGCATGATACTAACAAAGAAAAAACTAAAGAGCAAGAAGACACACTACGTGTTGGCGTTTATAAAATTAGAGGTTAATGAATTTAAGGAGCAAACTACATGCCATTGAATGAATCATGAATCATAGAACATATCGTTGAAGAAAAATATTTAGATTTACTAAAACGCAATTATCCGCAACATGATTTACAAAATTTATTACTTTTAAATATTGATTTACGTTTATTATATTTAAAGCATATTTTAATGATTGAAAATTCATTAAAATATGCGCTATTACAGCAATTACTAAGTGATAATATTCAAAATGTTAATAATACTACCTACTTGAATCCTGACCATTTAGAACAAATGAAAACGGCTTTACATTTAATTCGCGCTGGTTATAACAAATATGGACGCAGTGGTGTTTTAAAATCACGTACCATTCGTAGTTTATTAGAAGTTATGTCCTTTGAATGAACTATGAGTTTACTCCAAACTTTAAATCATAAAAGCATTGCTAAAATTGCTCATTACTTTGGAATTAAAGATTTCAATGATCGTAAAATTTTACTAGAACAATTAGAATACATTAAAGATGTTCGCAACTACTTATCTCATAATTTTAAAGTTTTAGGTGTCCAGTTTAAACATAAAGAACGTTTTGCTTATTACGAACAAGCCTTAAATGCTACTAATGAACACCATTATTTACATTTATTGATTGACCGTTTTTCAAGTAAAAACGAACTATTACCACGATTCAATAGTGATTATGAAAAATTATTTAAAAACTATGAAGTGAAAATTCACGATTGTGTTAAAGAACAAACAGATACAAGAGTTCAATCTTAATAAGATTATTATCTATGCTCAATAATGAAAACATAACCTTTATAAGATAAGAACCAAGCATTAAATGCTTGGTTCTTGATAGTTATGTATTTATAAAGGTTTTTAATCTAAACTTAATGATCCACTACTAGTATTAATAGTATCTCCTGCTGTAGTATGATTGATTGCATCTGTTGGAAAGTCTTCATCAGTTTCCATAGGAACACTAGTAATATCAGATCCATTGTGACCATCAACTTCATCATAAGAATCAATTTCAATCTCCTGAGGTTGATGTGACATATTTGAAGATGAAGAAAGATTTTGGTATGGTCCTGAGTTTGGTATATATCTTAAACCATGACCTTGACTTAATATTATCCCAATACTTTGAGATTGAAGGTTTTCTTCACTATCCTTTATAAGTTTTAAATATTTAGGAACAAACATTTTTTTATTTTCAAGAGCTTTTTTAAACAACTGTGCTATTTGCCCTTTATCCGTTTTTCCACTATTTGTTTGCCTAACGTCTGGAAGTAATAGTAATTGACATGCAGTCAATCCTTCCTCATTTGATAGTTTTAAATCAATTTCTTTTGATTCTAAAAGCACCTTTATTACTGACAACTTAGCATAAAATATTGCACAATGTAAAGGAGTATTACCCTCCTCATTTTGAGCATTTATATCACCTTTATTTTTTAAAATTAATTTTAACATTTCAGGATTAGATCTATATACACACTCATGTATCACAGTATCACCTTCATTGTCTTTAGAATTAATTTGCCCAGGAGTGATAGAAAGTAAATATTTTGCTATTTCTTCATATTTTTCAACTAATAAAATTCTATTTATAGAATTAGTATTAACATCAAAGGAAATCTCTTTTAATAATTCCTTAAACATATTATCAAATGAACGTATTCATACTTCTCCTTTTAATGGTACTCCGGTTTTATCATGTGTACTAGATCCTATAATTGCGATTTGTAAAGGAGTTCCATAATCTTCCATTAATTTATTTATTGATAAGGGATTTTTTAATTTTTCAAATAGGGCTTTCATACCATTTATATCGCCTGACATTGCTGCTACATGTACAATTTTTCTATATTTAGAAACTTTTATCATTTCTTCTAACCGGTTACTATCAATTTTTTCTAATAAAAAAGGTATGATATCGGGGTTAAAAGAATTAGTTTCTACAAAATGTTTTGCACTATATTTAAAAGCAGATTCTAAAAGAGAATATACAAGCTGATTTTTCTTAGCACTAATTTCGTCATCTTTTAATAAATCAAACAAAAACGTTAATATTTCAAGTTGACCATTAGCAACAGCAACATGAAAAAGATTATCTTGCTTTTTCTCATCATCCATAAGTTTTGAAATAGTTCAATAACTATCATATTTTGTTTTTAACATTTTTATATAATTAATATTTCCTTCTTCAATAAAACGTTTTGCTACTCTAAAAATTATTTTATCTTTAATTTCTTTTAAAATACTTAATTCAAATAATTTTTCTAATTTAGCTGGAAAATCGTTCGTAAATAACCATTTAGCACAATTAGAACTAATTTCTAAAGTTAGTTCGTTCGACCTTGGACCTATGAAATCATTTAGTTTTTTCATATATAATGAGAAGTATTCTAATTGTTTAACATCTTCATGTTTTATCTCATCAGGTTTATTTGATAATTCTTGTAATTCATTCTTTAAAGAAGCAATATCAGTTAAGGAAACTATTGCTTTGTCAACAAGTTGATTATTATTAATATATATTTCTCCTACTTTATTTATTGTTTGAATACGTTTTTCAAGTTTTTCTAAATCTATTTTGCTTTCCACAGGCATATTTTTCAATCTCTCTTTATCTAAAATATTAATTTAACAAAAATAAAACCCAATATAGAAAAATATCTATATTAGGATTGAACTTTTATTAAATTATAATTTAATAATAACACATATTATTTAAATTTGTAAAAAATAATAACACTCACTGACTTACTCAATAATTAAATCACTAACTATTAAATTAAAAACATTTAAAAATAATAATTAATATATTTATAATTCAAGTATGAGTAAGTAAAATTATTATTGGTCTAAATTTGACAAAAGGTAACAGGTAAGAATGACTTTTTCATTAACTACCTTTTTTATGAAAAAAGTAATCCTATTTGCTTGTAGTTTAATGTTTGGATAAATTTTTTATAGTAATATCGATTACTATTACCAAATTATCTGATAATAATGCCTGACCTGACCTATCTAACTAAAAATAATTACTATGAATCGAGGATGGAAAGAAAACTTTCTATCCTCTCTTTCTTTTATAAGAATTTCATAATATCATTATCAGTAACAGTCTTATTAATTTTACCTTGTCCTAAAATTGGTGTACCACCACCCTTACCATCATAGGCTTTCAAGATTTTTTGTAAAATTACATTACTGTGATATTGTTTATTACTATGTAATTCTTTACTTGATGCTACTAAGATTAAACTTTCTTGCTCATTATTTTTATTAATAAAAATAATGATAATATTTTGGTACTGATTACGATAATGCTCCATTAATTCACGTAGTGTTTTAACATCTAAACCATTAAAATTAGCAATTAACAGTTGATATTGTCCTTTAAATACTGGTACTAAATTTAAATGTTGTTTTAAAACCATAGTTCGTTGTAATTCTTGATTATTAATTTGTCATTTTTTAAATAAACTTTGGAGTTCATTAATTAATAATTTACCATTTCGTCAATCAATAATGCAGGGTTGCAGTTTACTAATAGTTTTGGCAATGCTTTCGATTGTTAAATCTTGATTAGTATTATTTTTTAGATTTTGATATTGATTAAATCAATTAGCACTCTCTGTTTGAATTGTTAATAATTGTTTGCTTAAATATTCATTAATAGTTTGATATGATGTTAAAGCATGAACACGGTATGAACCAGAACCTTTTGATTCAATATTAGTAATTAATAATTGTTCTACTTCTTTAGTATTATGACAGTGTGTTCCGCCACAAAGTTCAATTGAAAAATCACCAAATTTAATCACACGCACTGTTTCATCATATTTTTCACCAAAAAATGCTAATGCTCCTAGTTTAATTGCTTCATCATAAGCACAATGAATAACTTCACATTTGGTTTTACTTTTAATTCAAGTTGCTACTTGTGTCTCAATTTGTGCTTGTTGCTCAGGAGTAATATTTTCATAATGACTAAAATCTAATCGTAAATATTGGTAATTATTAAAACTTCCTGATTGCATAACATGTTGTCCTAATACTTTTCGTAGCGCAGCATGTAGTAAATGCGTTCCAGAATGATTTTTACGAGTATCCAAACGATGATTGCTGTCAATTTCTGCTACTACTATATCAGTAGTTGTTAGTGTTCCTGTTACTGTTACTTGGTGGATATGTTGCTTTTGTGGTCCTTGTTGGACATCGCTAACATAGGCACTACTATTAATACCTTTAATGAATCCATCATCTGCTGCTTGCCCACCTTTTTCAGCATAAAAAGGTGTTTCTTTTAAAATTAGAAATCCAGTTTCATTTGTTAACTTTGTCACCTTTTTTTCATCTTTAAACATAAAATTAATATTAGTTTTAGTTTGGTCATGAGTATAGCCAATAAAAGTAGAATCAACTTTTAAATTGGTTAACAATGAAGATTGAATTGTTAATGCTTGATGGTAAGAGCGTACTTTTCTAGTATTATCTTTACTATTTTCTAACAGTTTTTCAAAACCTTTTAAGTCAACAGTAGCATGCATTTCTTGCGCCATTTCTAAAGTTAATTCAATCGGGTAACCATAAGTATCAAATAGTTTAAAAGCACTCACTGCATCTACTTTTTTCTGAGTTTTAATAACTTGTAACAACAACTGTTTTCCTGTACTTAGCGTTGCTCAAAACTTAAGTTCTTCATTTTTAATAATAGTAGTTACTAAATCAATTTTATCATGTAATTCATAGTAGTGAACACCCATTACTTTCACAATTACTGGTACTAGTTTGAATAAGAATGGTTCATTGATACCTAACTTTTGACCGTAAACAACTGCTCGTCTAATTAATCGTCTTAACACATAACCACGGTCTTTACTACTTGGAAAGACACCATCACTAATAGCAAAAACTAAGCACCTAATATGGTCAGCAATAATTTTAAAGGCAGTATTAATGGTTTTTTGTTGTGGTTGATTAGTAAAATAATTGTTAATATCATATCGAATATTTGTTAATTTTTCACAATTATGAATAATATTTTGAAATAAGTCAGTATCAAAGTTAGTAGGAACATCTTGTAAAATAGTTACTAGTCTTTCTAAACCAGCACCGGTATCAATATTTCTGCGCAGTAAGTCAGAATAGTTGTTTTTACCATCATTATTAAATTGAGAAAAAACAATATTTCAAATTTCAATATAACGATCATTTTCCATATCGTCTTGTAATAGTTTAATCCCAATATTTTTTTCATCATATTTAATACCACGATCATAATAAATTTCGGTATTGGGGCCACATGGACCTTGTCCCATATCTCAAAAGTTAGTATCTCTTGTTCCTTTAATAATATGATCTTTTGGTAACTTAATAATATTTAATCATAAATCATATGTTTCATGGTCTTCACTAAAAACTGTTACATAAAGTAAATTAGGATCCAAGTTTAATCATTTTTTACTTGTTAAGAACTCTCACCCTCAAGTAATAGCTTCAACTTTAAAATAATCACCGATCGAAAAATTACCTAACATTTCAAAAAAAGTTTGATGTCGTGCTGTAATTCCGATATTTTCAATATCGTTAGTTCTAATCGCTTTTTGTGAGTTAACTAGTCGGTTAGCAACTGGAGTACTACGACCATCAAAATATGGTTTTAAAGTAGCAACTCCTGAGTTAATTCATAATAATGATGGATCATCATTAGGAACTAGCGAAGCACTTGCTAAAACATGGTGGTCATAATTTTTGAAAAAATCTAGTCATGTTGTTCTTACTTTATCTGTTGTTCATTTTGTGCTCATAATTTTCTCCTTAAAATAATAAAAAACGTTCCTTAATTTAGGAACGTTTAATTGAACGCGGTACCATCCTAATTCATTTATTAACTTAATAATAAATGCTCTTAATTGTTTTATTAAATATGAAAAATTAGGAGCTTCCCACTAATATTAGTTAAGTGCTTACACTGTCCACTCTCGCTGTTATATAACTTAATGATTATAATGGTACTTATCTAATTTAAGATTAATATTTTACATATTAATTTCTGTACTAATATTATCTACAAATTATAAATATTGCAAGTAAAATTATTAAAAAGGAATGAATAAAAACAAGGGCGTAATACATAATTAGTAAGCAACTTTATTCAACATCTATCGGATGAAAAAGTTCAAATTTATACTTACAAAAATATTAAATGATAAAATTTTAATACCACTGGATACCACTGGGGAAAAGGTGAGAAGATTTTTTTAATTTTGTAGAAAAGTAGTGATGGACTAATTTTTTCCATCACAGCATATGTATAGAATTCAAGTTAATTTTTGTTGATTTATAAAACTTTTTAGTGTCAATTATTAAAATAGCACTCTATCATATATCAATATTTTTGTTATAAATTAAAAGAAAATTTTTAAATAATTAAAGAAAGAGGAGGAATAGGTTGAATGAACAAGACATCCTTAATTGAATAGGTGCTGTTGCTAGTCTCAGTATACTTATTTTTCTATTATTATTTTTAGTAATAGTATTTCATTAAATTATAAGAATAAAAGTAAAGTTAAAAAAAATACTTTGTTCAAATGTTTTTAATAAAATTACAGAAATAGAAGCACAATTAGCAGTAGGTATAGAAAAATATTTTCAAGAGATTTTTATAAAAGATGTTGATAGGCTTAGTTAATAGTAGATTATTATCAAAAATAGATAATAATGGCAAGTCTACTATTAATTATGAATATTTAGGTGAAAATACCATTAAAGATTTTTGAAATCAAGTTAATAAACCTAGAAAAGGTGTTAGATGAAAATGAATACTTATATTTTATTTCATTGCTTTCACTCTCAGGTCATACTAATGAGCAAATTAATAATTTAGTAAGCTATCCAAATAAACATAAAATGACTAAAGAAGAAATTCAAATTAATAAGTTAATTAAAATAATACAAGGAGTTATATAATGAAAACAATTTTTATTACGTATTATCATGCAAGTGAACAAAAAGAAAAAGATGAATTATCAAAATTATTTACAGAACTTTATAGTGAATATTTTGCCTTGAAAGACATGTCTGTAAAGACACATAATATTGATACTAAGTTGCCTGATAGAAAAGCATTTCAAATTATCAGAGAACACTATTTAAAAGATACAGATGTTACGATAATTATTTTAGGAAAATATACAAAATATAGACGATTCGTTGATTGAGAAATTGCAACTTCATTATCAATTTATGGAAGTTTGGGTAGAAGAAAAAAGTGAAATGACTTAATAATACTTTTAACTGATGATTTTATTGAACAAGAAAAAACAAATCCTGTTTTTGATGGTAAAAATTATAGTTCTTTGATTTATGAACAAAACTCTGGTCAAAGAATTTATGATAATGTAATAAATGGCTATGCCACTGTTGAAAGTTTTTCACATATGTATTCAAATCCTGGTAAATTAAAAAAATTAATTGATAAACCACAAGATAATTCTAAAAAAGGTATTAGTCCAAACAATACATCCCAACTTAAAACTAAAAATGAAGAAAAATGTCCATTTGAAGAAAGTAAATTTAAAATTAATGAAGTTAATAACTTAACTCAACCTGAGAACAGCATCAATAGTAATGAGAAATTGACTAAAACTGGTAATGCTGTATAAGATAAAAGATAAGAATTTATTAAATAACATCCATTTCAGAGAAAATTTTTAAATATTAGCATATTTATAATAAAAATTGGTTAGGAGTTTCAATAATGTTAGACGTTATTAAAAAAGATGATTTTATAAAACGATACTCAAAAATGATTTTGCAAAACAAGGTAGCAGTTTTTCTAGGGGCTGGAATAAATGTAGAAGTAGGTTTACCTACATGAATTGATTTATTAAGAGACATTTTTGAGGACTTAAAGTTAGAAGTTAAAGAAAATATTGATTTAGCTTTAATTGCTCAGTTCTATATAAACGAAAAGGGATCAGAAAGAGAACTATTAAATATAATATCAGAAAAAATTAATCTACAGAATAAAAAGCCAGGAAAAAATTTAACTTCACTAACTAGATTACCAATTCAACAATTTTGAACAACAAATTATGATGATTTATTAGAAAAAGCCTTAAATAATGAAAATAAGAAATATGATTCTATTTATAATAAGAAACAATTTTATACTGCATGTAGAAAATATTCTATTTTTAAAATTCATGGCGATATTCTTAATAAAGAATATCTTGTGTTTTCAAAAGATAGTTATGATTTATATGAAAAAGATAGGAAATTTTTTTGAGATAAACTAAGCATGGAATTAATTAATAAGAATTTTTTATTTATAGGAACTTCAATGGAAGATACCAATTTAAATCTAATTTTAAGTAAAGTAAATATGAATGTAAATAAAGAAGATAAAAGTGAGCATTTTATTTTTTTAAAAGATATAAAAGAACATCAAAAATTTGAAAGAATGTTCTTACAACATAAAATCAAAGATTTAAAAACAAGATTTAATATAAAGACAGTATTGTTAGAAGATTATTCTGAATTATCGGAAATTTTTAACTCAATAAATAGTTTAATCTTAAGAAAAAATATTTTTATCTCAGGTGCAGCTTATAGTTATAAGGAATTTGATAATGAAATTAATAGCAAAACATTTTTATACAATTTGGCAAATGAATTATGTAAAAAACAGAAAAAAATAATTAGTGGTTTTGGTTTAGGGGTTAGCGATCTTATTATAAGTGGTGCAGTTGACTATTCTAAGGATAATGGAACAAATTTAGAAGAAATTTTAGATGTATGACCATTTCCACAACAATCAAAAAAACATGATATAAATCAAATTTGGAACGATTATCGTAATAAAATAATTGAAAAATCAGGAGTTATTATATTTGTTTTTGGTAATAAATTTGACAAAAAACATAATAAAATAATAAATTCGCAAGGAATGATGGAAGAATTTGAAATAGCAAAATCACAAAATAAAATAATTATACTTATAGGTTCAACTGGGTATATGAGCAAGGAAATTTTAGATTTAATTATAAAAGATATAAAAGATTTTAAGTATTTAAAAGATTATTTGACTATTCTAAAATCAGAAAAAGACTACAAAAAAATTGTTAGCATTATCGTAGAAATTTTGAATAAAAGAAAATAGCCTTTAATAGTGTTATTTTAAGCGAATTTTTTGCAAATATTGGAAATAAATAACACCAAAAGTTTTTTCTTATCAAGAAAAGGTAGTTTATCATTACAATTATGGCATATCATCTTTAAATAGATTTTATTTGTTACTAACTAATTAGTATTCAATAATTAACAGTTTCTTAACTAATTCTGTGAAAGGTAAACCCGAGAAGTAAATTTCATAGTTTATGTGTCTGATTTTTATTATTATAATGCTTTGTTTTTTCCAAAAAATGGAATCATTTTAAATAAAATTTTACGTAAATATTACTAACACCCTTAAAAGGACTTAAAAATGATTTTAGTCTGCTACGTAAAGAATCAATTTTTTGAAGTTTTTTATTTTCTTTTTCGTTACTTTTAATAACAATATGGGTAGCGTTTTTGTGTTCTGAAAAAACTTTATATGTCAATTCAGCATCAGAAAATATTAATATAAGATCTTTTGTATGTTTCATTAATTTTTTAATTGATTTTTGTTGATTTACTCTTCCAAAACCATTAATTTCAAAGAAACTATTATTATTTTCATCAATTCTTGTAAGAATGCAAGTTTGAAATCTTGAAATACCTCTTAAATTTTACATAACACTAAACTATTGATATTGTAATAAAAAACCTTCATTAGTCACACCTTCAGTAAAAATAGCCATTGTATTTGATACAGATCTAAACTCTGAAATAGATATTTTAGTCATTGGTACTAAATTATTATTTCAATCATTAATTTTAGTAGTATCAAGTAAGAAATTTTCATTATTACTAGTTAACACTATTGTTGTGTTTGACAAAACTCCTACATATGAATAATTAGTTAATTCAGTAAATCCATTACTAAACTTAGTAGCATCAAAAAAATATGATTTACTATTATCCCCATTGGAAGCAATTGCTGTTGTATCAGAGATACGATAAAAATCAGTAATATTTGTTTTTAAGTCTAATAAACCTTTACTACTATTATTAACTTTAGTAGCATCAAATAAGTAAGATGTATATAATCAGTATCAGTAGTTCCTCATTCTAAAACAGCTGTTGTATTTGATAATTTATGATTTTCTCTATATTTGCCTCCTAAATTAACTAAACCTTTACTAGCATCATTAACTTTAGCAACATCAAAGAAATAAGTATTGTCAGCACTAGTTGGAACCTGAGTAAGGGGTATTTTTGTATTTGACAACACACAATGCTACCTAAAACTCTTACTCCTAAATCTATTGAAGTTTGACCAACAGCATAAAAAAATGTTGTTGTTCGGGTAATAAATAATGCTGTTGTTTTTGATAAAACTTCAACATTACCTAATTCGTTTTGCAAATCAACTAGGTTCTTTGTCAGTGTATTATAAAAATAAGCATTATTAGTAGCTTTTTGTTCAAGAAGAACTGTTGTTGATAGTTGAAAAATGCTTTTAATTTTTATTCCAATATCTGTTACTGTTAAAGTTTTTGGTGTTTCTGGTGTACTTTTATTATTCTCACAACCTATAACATTTAAACTTAATGGAGTACTAACAGTTAAAACTGCTAAAAGTTTTAATAATTGTTTCATATAAAATCATCCCCTTATAATCTCATTTTTAACAATCTAAATGATTAGTTCTTTACATTATATCAAATAAAAAAGTGTTATTTATTTATTACATTCTCTACTCAGGAATTTAGAGATAACCCTTTCACAAAAAGATGGATTGTATAATCCACCTTATTTACTATCCATTTGTTTAATTATAAAAATGTTTCACTAGTAAAAATCTTGCACTAAATTATCAAAAAGAATTTCTTGAAACTTCAAACTTATAAAATGAAAAATAAAAATATAAGCAATAACAACTACTAATTTAGTTTTATAAACATTAACTTTTGACATTGGCTTTACTAATCATGATCCAATATAACTACGATCAATTTGTCTTTTTTTCAATCTATTAATGTTACATTTAAAACTGTCTGATTTAATCGCCAAAAACTTATGAAATCACCACAATTAGCAAAATCACAATATCCATTTAAAAAACTTAAAGGTACTATCCAAATTGATGAATCGCTTCTTAAAGAGATACACAAAGGTAACTTTAAAAACCCAGATGATCCAAGAAAAAAACATCTGGAAGAAAATAGCAAAGATTTAAATTGCTGTGTCGAAATGGCAATTAATAGTGATAACATATATGCTCAATCAACAAATACCAAAAGATTAAAGAAAAAATAAGTCCAAGAAAATTTAACTAGTGAACTCATTGAAGAAGGTTCAATATTAGCTTGTGATGTGCAAACCTTATATGACGTAAGTTATAAAAATTTAAATAAAGTTAGCAAAATATAACCAAGTTTAAAAGAATTTATTACTCATTATCATGAAATAGGATTTACCAACATTCAACAATATCCTCGACTTATGAAAATTTAAATATTAGCACTATGGATTAACGTATTATCAAAAATCTGTCGTATTGTACTTTGCTAAAGAAAAAATAAATGATATATTTACAAGAAAATTTTCAATAACTATTATTGGTTTTAAAAATCAATGGTTAATAATAAAAAAGGTAGGGCATGTTTTATTAATGTTTATTTTCGAGATTCACGAATTTTTAAGTGGTATGTTATTAAAAATAATTACATGATAATAAAAACATTTATAGTATGATAAATTCTTAATTTTTGAAAATAAATAGGTAAAATTAAATTATTCAAAGATATAGAATTATTTTTGAAAATGAATTTGATAAGGAGTAACAACAATGAAAAAAATATCAATATCATTAATTATTGGTAGTAGTTTTCTAACTAGTATTGGCTTACTAATGTTAAAAGTATAAGTATTTTCGATGATATTTATCATCATAACTTGATAAGTAAGCCCAACTATAAACAATATGCCACCAATATCACTAAAGAAGTTTTGGCACTACCACAAGGTGATAATGATTGACATCGTCAAATCGAAAATATACTTTTAACTCATTCACAATTTACACCGACCGGAATTTTTGTTACTAAAGGATCAAAGGTTATAATTCAATTTCCAAAAGTTGATGATAACAAATTTAGTATTTTTATTGGACAATGAGGAGATTATGCTAATTTAAATCATGGTCAAAGTTTGTCACCAAAAGAATATCAATTAACTCCTGAAACCAACATAATTATTTCTGAAACTGAAGGTATGTTGTATTTAAGCAATAAAACTGAAGATAAATCGTTTCAAGTTCAAGTTAACGTAGAAGCTGGCATAAATGTTCCAACTTTTAAAGTTGATGAAACTAGTAATCAAAACTTTTTAGAGCAACTTCAACAATGAAGTGAGACACTATTTGTAGAAATCATTGGTAAAAATGTTTTTGGTACTTTTCAAATGTCACTAGCGAAAGAACTTTGATTAAAAAACGATCCTAATACTTATAATATTAACTATACAGTTCAAAACTGAGATAAAGTTTATGAAATGTCTAATCATATTAGTGGTCTTGATTTTAATTATGATGGTGTTGCTTTAAAACATCATAATTTAATTCAAATTGCTAATCCCGATAGTGGTGTTGGTTATGCTTTTGCTACTAATAATTATATTGGTTTTCAACAAGATACAAATGCAGGGAAAGATTTATTTCAATATAAGTCTTTAAATGATTGATGAGCACTTTGACATGAAATTGGTCATACTTATCAAAATCCAGGTTATAAATTTGATGGATTTACTGAAGTAACAGTTAATATTAATTCTTTTTCTATTCAAGAACAATTAGGATTTAAAAATCGCGTTTTTGCTAGCCCTGATGTTGTCAATGCTATTAAAAATTTTATTAAATCTCCTAATCCTAATAAAAGTATTGAAAGTTTAGATGATTGAGGTAAATTAGGTCTATTTTTACAATTACATATGGCTTATGGTAAATCATTTTTTCCGTCATTAAATCAAATGTATCGATTATTGAACCCTGAACAAAAACCAAAATCTAATGAACAAAAATACCAATTATTCATTGAAATGACTTCTAAGTTAGTAAATCGTAACTTAACTCCTTTCTTTGAAAAATGAGGAATTAAAGTTTCAGATAATACAAAGAAAATTGTTAGTCAATATCACAATTTAACAGTTAAAATTTGAAATAATATTTTTGATGGCCATATTGAAAATAATGCGATTGTTGATTATATTTTACCTGATTATCAAGTAGTAAATGGACCAAAAGTTGATAGCACTGTGCCAATTCGAAATTTACGGTTTGGACAATCAGTTACTGCTCAACTTGCACAGAAATATATTACCAATATGAGTGCAGATATGACATTTGATACTCTTTCGCAAGTTGATTGAAGAAATACTAATTATTCTAGTAATAACTCTTATTTTGCAATTAACGTTAATCAGCCTAATAAAATTGGTAATAAATATATAATTCCAAATAAACTAATCCTTGATAGTAGCGTTAAAATACTTGGTCTTGGCAATGATTTTCATGGAATTTTAAACTTAGATGTAACTAATCAAAAGCTATTTTTTGTCGGTATTGGTTCTGAAATTCATCTTTATTTTAAAGATGAAAAATACGTTGGAATTCAGGTATATGATGATAACAATCAACTTATTTATGATAAGAGTGTTAATGGTGATGAAAATACTTTAAAATTTGAAGATTTAAATAATTTTACTTATCATAATAATTATCAAATTCACTTTTGATTTGCTGAACCTGGTGTTCGTGGACAATATTTTAGTAATGGTAATTGAAAGCAAACTAAGCAAAAACTTAATAAATTTATTATTAAAGAGAATAATTTAGTTAAAATTTAACGGTTAGTTATTCAAACAATATTACGGCAAAATCGAATTCAAAATGTGCCGACTTACTAGTTGATTATTTAAATAATGAAACTCATATTGGTACAAATCTAATTAAAAGAGAATTTTTTCCGTTAATTGTTGTTCTTAGTAATTATAGGCGCTCTTATTGATTGAAAGTTATTGATAACTTTTGAAATCTTAAAAGTGAATTTTTTGCTGAAGCATTTGATGAATGATTAATTTGTCTTTGTAATTGATGGCTTCTCCTAGATTTCCTATTTTTAACTATTGATGAGTAATCGATCAAAAATACCCTAAAATTTCCAAAAGAAAATTAAAAAAAGTGTTTATTAAATTTATTAAAACTTGTTCTTTTGAGTTAAGAAAAATAGATAATTTAAATGATAAAATCACAATTATTCACTTATTATTTAAGGAAAAAAATATTGATAAAAAATATAAAAAAGTAATTGAAAAATTTAATAATCCTAAATTATAAATTCAACTGATTTTATCATCTTGACTTTAATCAAGATTAATACTTTTATTTTTTAAAAACGTTATTTACAGAATAAATCCAAAATGATAATTTAAAAATTAGAACATTAATTGACCACCCTTATCAAAAATATGCCGTGTTGTACTTTGCTATATAAAAACCCAAAATTCAATAAGATTAAATCTTAGGTCTTGTTGGTACCTTTTTTATTTTCCCTTAATTTCTCTACAAAATTAAAGAACATGCTACTAGTGTCGATAATGTTAGTCTTTTTTAATATTACATTCTACGTGCATTGGTTGAAGGTTTTGTCAATTGTTATTACTAGAATTACCATCTATATGGTCAATATTTCAAACAAAAGCTGATGTTGGTTGTTCACCTTGATATGCACCTTTTATCATTGGTAAGCAGCATCATGGACATGGTGCTTGCACATTTAATGTCCAAAATTCAGATAGGCCTTTAAATGAAGAATTCATTTTCTTAGTGTAATTATTTCATATTTTTTCTTTTTCATGTTTTTCTCATTTTTTACGACGTATCACTATAAATTAACCCCTTTCGTATTCAATTATATACTAGAATATAAAAATATTGCAATATTTTTCATCTTTTTTATATTAACGGCTGTATTTATAGTTTGTGATAGTTAACGTGCTAATAATCGGTTGTAAACAGTTTGCATATAGGCATCAAAATCACGATGGTATAAACCATTGAAGAATCCTAAAGGATTATTAGCAGGATTGGTTATTTGACCATCGCTAGGAGTATATACGTGTTTTCAAATGGCTTGAGGATAAAGCACGCTAACTTCATCCATTGCTGCTTGTAGTGGAGAAGTATAACCAAATTCGCTGCTTAAACTTATTTGTTGGTTTTTATCCATAATGTAGTTTATAAATTTGAATGCTAAATCTTTGTGGGGTGAATCTTTACTAATAACCATATCATCATTTCAAATATTAGTTCCCATGTAAGGTCTGATTGCTAAATATTTGCCATCTAGAAAAGCAGTATTATCTCTAATAGCTGATAATAAATCACCATTATACATCATGGCAATATCTCAATTATTAGACTTAATTTCGTCGACAATATTATCATTTAGTAGTTTAGTATTACTATTTTTGATAATTGGCGATAATCAAGTACTAGCATCATCAATTTCAGTCTTATTATGGGCATTAATATTATCGTGGAAAGTATTATTGATTTGGTTATTATCGCCAGTACCTGTATTTTCTCCTCATTTATTTTTGTAATGTAAATCAGTTAGTGCTGTCATAAATAAGTTGTGCATATCATCATTTAAAATAATATTCTTGTTTAAAGTTGCTGCTGTTTGTAAAACACTTCATTGGGCTTGGTCAGGGTCTGTGATACCAAGGTCAGTTAAATTATTAGGATTAGTAGCATTAATAACCATGACCACATCACCTCAGAAATAAGGGATACTGTAATCATTTAAACCATTAGGACTTACTGTTCCATCAATTGTTTTAACTTGATAGCTTTGCATTAAATTATATAGTTCAGTGTTAATAACAGTCTTGGGTGTAAAGTTTAATTTACCAGCATATTGAGTGTCATTAAAGTTAATAATACGATCTTCACTTGCTAGCTTTGCTACTAAGTAATCACTAGGGACCATTAAATCATAGTTAGTAGTGTATAGTTTTGCATATAACGATTCATTATCATCATAAGTTGTATATTTAACTTTTACTTGATATTCTTTTTCAAATCCGTTTAAGACTTCGGGACTAATATATTCACCTCAATTAGCAATTGATAAATCATAAAGGTTAGTATAAATATAGAATGCACCAAGCCCAATGAATCCTGAACCTAATAGAATGCTAATCATAATCATTTTTCATGGTCAAACTAAGAAGTGGTATTTATCACGAATTGCTTTAGAACGTTCTTCTTTCAAAATTTTTTTAGCACTAATTTTGCTTTTTATGTGGTTAATTCAAATCATTTCCGTTTCGATTTTTGCTTCTAGTTTTAAGATATGGGCAATTAATTTAGGATTTTTAGCAATGCGATTTTCGGCATTGCTAATATCTTGTTCAGTAACTAGTTCGAAATTATTTTCCCGATAAGGTGATTTACGATGTTTTGATTTCACTTTTTTGGTATTAAAATTATTTAATTGTAAATAACATTTAGTTAATAGTTTTTCATTTTTAGTTATTTTTTGATTGTGATAAATGCTTTTAGTAATTTTTTCATTACGTTGTTTAATTTGTTTTTTAACAACGACATAACCATTTCATGAAATGATAGTTAATGTAATTAAAACAATAATAATGGTTGAAAAGGCGTTAATATAGGGTTTAATCCGTTTTAAAGAATAAATAAAAGTTGAAACATTTGAAGTATTACCCCCTGTAAAATAAGAAATTAGGAAATCATCAAAACTCATAGCAAAGGCAATGGCAGCACCAGCAATAATCGCTGGTTTAATTGTTGGTAAAACAATTTTTCGTAGTGTATATCAAGGCGAAGCGCCTAAATCTTGACTTGCTTCTAATTGTGAAACATTAATTTGTCTAATCTTTGGTAAGACAGTAATAATAACATAAGGGATATTAAAAGAAATATGGGCTAAAATTAGAGTTCCTAAACCAAAACTAAATCCTAAAGCCATGAATAACAACATTAGTGAGACCGCAGTTACGATATCGGCGTTTACTAAAGGAATATTAGTAATTCCCAGCGTTAAATTACGAGTTAGTTTACGGGTTTTACTTAAACCTAATGCCGCAAAAGTACCAATAATGACAGCCACAAAGGTTGAAATAAACGCAACAATTAACGTCACACTAACTGATTGCCACAATTGGCTTTGAGCAAATAAATCAGCATAAGCATCAAAAGAAAAGTAACTTCAACTACGAACTGAATCACCACCATTAAATGAAAAAGCCATCAACACTAAAATGGGTGTGTAAAGCAATAAAAAGATAATAGCTAAATAACTATTTTTGAAAAAATTTTTCATTAGGCTACACCTCCTAGTTTTTTACCTGTGGCTCAACGACCAACAACTTTTAATGTAAAAATAATAATTAAAACAATAATCCCAAGAATAACTGAGATAGCAGCACCATAAGCAAAATTAGCACCACGATAGAAATAAGACTCAATAATATTGGTAATTAAAATCGTTTTTCCTTCTCCAATGTATTTAACAACTACTAGTGATGTCATGGCGCTTAACATCATTAATGTGAAGCCAGAAACAATACCCGGTACTGAGAATCGGAAGGTAACTCTTCAGAATGTTTTTCAAGATGAAGCACCTAAATCTTGACTTGCTTCTAATAAACTGTGGTCAGTTTTTTCTAAAGAGTTATAAATGGGTAATATCACAAATGGCATAAACATGTAAACCATGGCTAAAATAATTCCAATTGGCGTTCCTAATAAAATATTAGGTCCTAAGATACTGAAAATAATTTGTAAACCAATGGTTCTTAATAAAATATTAATTCAAATTGGTAATGTTACTAGAACTCAAATATTTTTTGAGACAATTTTTGTTGACATAAAAGCCATAATATAAGCAATAGGATAACCAAATACCACAGCAATTAATGTCGCAACAAACGAGTATCCAATGGAACGTAGCAGCACCATTACGAAACTATTTTCTTTGAAGAAATCATTGAAGTTGCTAAAAGTGAAACGGAAGATTCAAGCATTGTTAGTAGCTTTAATAATTGAATATAAAATAACAATTAATAAAGGTAAAACAATTAAAATTACCATTAACACCAAATAAGGATAAGAAAGTGTTACTCATGATTTAAAACCAAAGTTTACTGATTTGTCTTTAATTTTATTTTTAATTTTAAATCAGTTTGTTTTGCTGTTTTTTAATCATAGTGGTGGATTTTTCTTTTTAGGTCGGTTAGTAGTTTTAGGTTTTTTGGTAGTTAGATTTTTAAATTTAAACCAAGATTTGATGTTAAATGTTTTTTTATTATTTGTTGGACGAATAACAACCAGTAGATTGTTGTTTTCATTATCTATGGGATTAATAGGATTAGTTTCAGTAGGTTCAAAAATAGGAGTTGGGGCTTTGTGTTTTTTAAATCACTTTTTCATATTACTCTTCAATTTCCTTTCACATAACATGAATATCTTCGACATTTCATTTTAAACCAACACGATTACCGACTTCAAAAGTATCAGTAGTATGAACTACTCATTTTCTTTTGCTAGTCGTAATATCAATTTCCCATAGTAAACCTTTGAACACTACTGATTTAATAGTGCCATCAAAAAATCCAACGCCAGCATTAACTAAATCAATGTCTTCGGGACGAATAACAATATCGATGTTGCGTTCATTTTCACCAAATCCAGTATCAGAACAAGCAAATTTTTTTCCATCAAAGCGCACACAATTATCATTAACAAATATACCATTATCAATCACATTAGAAGTACCAACGAATTGAGCAGTTCATTTATTTTCTGGTTCATTATAAATATCTTGGGGACTACCAATTTGTTGAATTTGCCCTTGATTTAAAACAACTACCCGGTCTGACATTGTGAAAGCTTCTTCTTGGTCATGGGTAATAAAAATAAAAGTAATGTTAACTTCTTCTTGAATCTTTTTCATTTCCGCTTGCATTTGTTGACGTAGTTTTAAATCTAAAGCGGCAAACGGTTCATCCAATAGTAAAACTTTTGGATTAAGAACTAATGCCCGTGCTACGGCAATCCTTTGTTTTTGACCACCTGATAAATCATTAACATCTTTATCTTCAACTCCGGTCAGTTTAACTAGTTCTAAAGCTTTTTTAACTTCCTTTTTAATTTTTTCTTTATCAATTTTACGTAATTTTAAACCATAAGCAATATTGTCAAAAACATTTAAATGAGGAAATAAAGCATAATTTTGAAAGATAGTATTAATTTCACGTTTGTGAATGGGAATTTTAGTTAAATCTTTGTTCTTAAATAATAACTGACCATTATTGGGTTGTTCAAACCCAGCAATTATTCTTAGCATGGTGGTTTTACCACAACCACTGGGACCTAAAATGGTAAGAAATTCACCTTCATGAATGTTTAAACTAATTCCTTTTAAAACAACCTTACCATCATATTCTTTAGTAATGTTACGTAATTCTAAAATATTAGTGCTCATATTACCCTCCTTAAAATGTTTTTAAAAAATTGGTGGATTGGAAACTCATAAAATCGTAGCAGAGTTTTTGTTGGTATTTTCCAGATAATGTCGTTCATTACCTTTAAGATAAAATGTTTCATTAGTGGTGGCTTTAATTTTGTTACCACCATAGTGGACATAGACTGTGCCGGTAAGAACATAACCAAAGATTTGCCCCTGAAAGGGGGGGACCTTGTTGGAACTACCGAATGGTTTTAAAACTAAGATGACTGGTTCTAAGGATAGTTTTTGGGCGTTAGGAATAATTCATTTAATTTGATATTCATGTTCATCAAGGATGGTAATATCTTGTTCTTTGAAAACTATTTTTTCTTTGGTTTCTTGTGCAAAGAAAGCAGATAATGAATAGTCGAAGACATCGAGAATATTCTTCAAGGTTTCAATGCTAGGTGATGCAACATCATGTTCTAGTTGACTAATGAAACCTTTTGATAAATCACAGCGTTTACCTAGTTCTTCCATGGTTAGATTATGTTTTAATCTTAAAGTTTTTAACTTTCTGCCAATTTTCATAATTAATTATTTTCTCCTTTTTTGTTTATTTTTACTAAACTTTAAGTTAAATAATACAAATAAAATTATATAATATTTTTTTTTAAAAACAATTATTTTCTTTATTAATTTTTTAATGGGTAAATTAATTGTCGTTATCTTATGATAATGTCTTACTAGTTATCTTTTGATTATGTCTCAACCTAAGGTTAAAATAATACCTTAGGTATCATATGAGAAAGGTAGTACTAAGAATGAATTAGAAAAATATGAAGTTATTAAAAACTTAGTAGAAAAGAAAGGTAGTAAAAGAAGAACTAGTATTAAAATAAATTGTTCTTTACGAACTATTGATAGATTAATAAACAAATTTAATAACCAAGGTAAAGAAGGATTTGTCCATGGTAATCGCAATCGAAAACCAAGAAAAACTAAAGATGAAAATATTACTAAAACGGTTCTTGAAACATATCAAAGCAAAGTATATAGTAATAGTAATTTCAAACATTTTAGTGAACTACTATCAACCAATAAAAACATTACAATATCATACAATTTTGTTCATAAAACACTTACTAGAGCAGGGATTTTATCACCAAAATGTCAGCGTATTACTAAAAAAAGGAAAGCCAAAGCAGAAAAGGAAGAACAAAAAATGTTAAACATTAAAATACCAGAAAAAATAGAAGAAAAAAATATAGAAGTAGAGATTTTATCTGAAACAAAAGTATCGAGAATAATATCAAATTCATTAGCTCATCCAAGAAAAGAAAGCAAAAAATATTTTGGTGAACAAATCAAAATGGATGCTTCTGATCATCTTTGAATTAATGGTGAAAAATGACATTTACACATTGGAATTGATGATAGCACATCAAGGATTGTTGGTGCATACTTTACACCAGAAGAAACATTAGTAGGGTACTATACTATCCTCAATCAAATACTAACTGAATATGGAATACCATATGAAATTAAATCCGATAATAGAACCGTATTTAAGTATGGGGCAAAAGAAGAAAAAGAAAATCCTTCTCCCAAAAACCAAGAGAAGGACTCACATACCCAGTTTGCTTATGCATGTAAACAGTTAGGCATAGAACTATAACAACAACACATCAGTAGCACAAGAAAAAGGGCGTGTAGAACGTTGTTTTGGCACTTTACAGTCAAGACTAATTACCGAACTTAAGATTGCTAATGTCAAAACAATTGAAGCAGCAAATGAGTTCCTTAAAATGTATATTACTAAACATAATGGACAGTTTGCGCTTCATGCTAATCTTAGCACATCAGTGTTCGGACCACAACCAAAACGTGAATTTATTAATCAAACTTTAGCAATCTTAAGTTCAAGAAAAACTGATAATGGTTGTGGTATCAATTTTCAGAATAAATATTATCAACCATATAAAGATAATAAAATTGTAACTTTTAAAAGCAAAACAAAATGCTTAGTAATTCAATGTTTTGACAAACAATTAGTAGCTTCAATTGAAAATAGAAATTTATGAACTAAGAGAGTTAAATAAGCATCAATCAATATCTAAAAATTTTGATTTAGATGTCCCTGAAGCAGAACAAGAAAAGAAAAAATATGTCCCACCAATGACTCATCCTTGAAAAACTAAGTCCTGAGAAAATTATCTAAATTCACAAAATAAGGGTCATAAAAATTCTGGGGATGTTTAAAGAATTTTGAGACATAATCAAAAGTCATTGACACTTTCAGAAGCAAAATGTTTACGTAAGTCTCATAGTGATAGTTTAGTTGATTTGTAAACTTGTTTGCCATCTTTATCAAGTTCACACCATCAATTTTGGTTCTGATTTCATCAACACCATTATTAGAAGCTCCATCAATTTCTAAAATATCAACATAATTTTCGCTATATTTGATTAAACAGTTTTTATCGTTTTCTCAAATTAGACGTTTAGCTTTAATTAGAAATCTTATGTATTCAGTTTTTTTACTTTTATTAGAGTTTTGTTCCATGTGGGTTGTTCCTTTCAATTAAGAGTTTAAATTATAAAATTAGGTTATTAATGCATTTAATTGTCAACTCACGAATGAATACAAAAAACACAAAAATGGGATAAACCTACTTTGTGTTTAAATGTATACAAATGTTGTATTACAGGTATATTATACTTATATTTTGTTTTAATTTACTTAAATAAAAAATGGTAAGAACATAAATCTTACCATTTTGATGTTGCATTAAATTATTTTTTTTATCTTTATTTTTTTTATTATCAGAATAGTAACTAGAATCATTTCATTTTGTCTCTTGTAATTTAGTTAATAAATAAGCAACTTTAATGTCTTTTTCCATATGTAATTACTCCTTTAATATCAACTTATTGATTTAAGATGACTTATATATAATATATCATATTTTTTTATAATACCATATCATCATGTAATTTATATGATTTTTTTTGTAGTGTATTTTTACCAATTAACAAAAATTCATGATTTGAATAATTTTTAAATAACTGATCTAATTGTGTACATAAAGGTCCATCATAAGTTATTACAGTTTTAATTTTAAACTTATCAGTTAAATATACAATGTGTGGATCTCCTGAAATATTTTGAGTTTTAAAAGTTTCACCATTTAAAAAATAAATTTTGTCTTTATAAAATTTTTAATTTCTGAATCTATTTTTTTTATCATGTTTTTCATTTCAAATATAAATATTTAATGATTTACTACTCATTTTTAATGAATTAATTAAGTCTAAAACTGGACCTATTTTGTGCAATTTATTTCTAAATTTTTGTACCTTTAGTAATTCGTATTTCATCTTTTTTCCTACAATATTAAACATATACTTATGACCATTTTTTATAAAATTAGTTATTGAATCTCTTGTTACCTGTGATAAGCATTCTTCTGTATCAAGATATATAAAAATATTAGTGTCTAAAAATATATTTTCCATTTTAAATCTCCATTATTTTTAGTGCTTCATCAATAAAAAATTTTGTATAATTATCAATTTCTCCATTTAACTTTCCATTTTTTGAATATCAATATTATTGATGCTTACTGTATCATCATTATTTTTATTAAAATAAAATATAGTAATTTTTCTTTATCTTTAGATTCTTTAAAAAGATTTATTTTAGATGAAATGGTCTCAATTTCTTTTTCTTTCTTTAAAATTATTTCTTCATTACTCTTGTAAATTTGATATCTTATGTGATCAATTAAATATTTAGAATGGGTTTCAATAAAAAGTTGATTTTTAAGTGTTTTATCATCTTTATGTTCTATAAATCATTCAAAGATAGACTTACCTACGAGAGATTGCAGTTTTGGATGTAAATGAATTTCAGGTTGTTCCATAAAAACTTTATTTAACTGATTATCATATAAAGATGTTAAAATTGGTAGTATTTGAGATATTCCTGTTCCTGAAATGAAAAGTTTATATTCTTTATTAGAATTACTTTTCTTGTATTTTGGTATGTGTACTATATTATCATCTATTGACCTTGCGTCAATTTTTATACTTGATAACATATCTGAACTTTTTAAAAATTTTTCGACTTTAGAATGTAATTCTTGATTAGATTTTAATTTGGTTAAGGATTTACTATCTGTTGAATTTAAATCAGAAAGTTGATTATTAGTATAAAACCTTTTAAACGCGTTTCTTATTGGTTCCACATAATCTGTAACAATATTTTCATAATCATATTTAATATTTTGTCTTGATGATTTACTGTCTTCATAACTTAAAAATAAATTATGGAGTAGATCATGACCACAAGCACCTTCTTTTTCTATATGTTCTCATTTTGAAAGTATTCTTAAAATATATAATTGATGTTTAGTAAAATCTTGCATAGTAAATAAAAATAATATTTGTTTTTCTCAAATAACGCTTAATTCTTTTTTCTTATTATTTCTAGTAGAATGTGATATATTAAATGTAGTTTCTATAGAATCTTTAAAAGAATTTGTTAAATTATCGTAATCCACTTTAAAAATATAATTAAAATCTGATGATTTATTCATAATTTTTTTTAAATATTCCATTTTATCTTCATTATAAATATCTAAAAACCCTCTTTCTAGATTATATTTATCAAATTGTATTGACTGGACAAATAAAGTATGATTTTCTGGAACAATTTTGTAATTAATTTTAAATTTATTTAATGAGTTGTTATTTTTATTATCTTGTTCAATATATGCAAACTCTGAAATGAATATTTTATCAAGTTTAGTAGCAGAGAAGATTTTATAATATTCAACAATGAAAAATTCTTCTTTTGCTTTTTTGGTTTATGTATTATATCAGTATCAACTATTAAAATTTCTATTGGCTCTTTATTATTAAAAGAAACATCTGGAAAAGTATAATTAAATAAGTATGTATTAACAAAATCAATTCTTTTATTATTAAATAGAGTATCTAATAATTTCATTAAAGATGTTTTGCCAATATTATTATCTCCAATAAATAAATTTAATTTTGGAAAATTAAATGGAGGCGTAACAAACTTACGTAGTAATTATTCTATTATCAATAATTTATCTTTAAAAGACTCATTACTTTTTAAACTCATAAAATACCCTTTTCAAAAAGACGAGAAATAAGTATCGTCTTTTTTTGTAATTGTAAAATTTGCAAATTTTATAACAGTCTTTATCACTATTATCAACACGTGCTAGGGACATAAAATAGTGAACCATAACACAGTTGTTAAAAATAGTGGCTAGCATGTGGACTTGCATGTTGAAATAAAAAGTGGAGTGATACCTAACAAAATATACTAACCATGAATAATGGTAATCCTTGGGGTGGGAGCGGATTGGCAACTAGTGTATATAGACCCGTTTGGGGGACGTATTATAATTAGTTCTTTATTTAACAGCACTGCCACTTTCAGTGAGCAGATGCTGTTTTATTTTTTTCATTTTTTTGGGCGAGTAACATAAATTTTAAAACTTGTAAAAAAAAAATTAAACGGGGCTGGTTCAATATAAATATAACTTGCTAAATGCAAGTTATTAAAAATTGAATCAAATGCTTTAAGTTTTTTTCAAAATTTTACAATTTATTTACGAGCCCAGTTTTTCTAGAAAATATTAATTATATTAGTGTTAACAAAATAAATAACATATATATCCTTTACGCTTATAGCGACAGGATATATAAAAAAAAGAAAGGATTGTTAAAATGCAAATAGAATTTCAAAAAGAACAAATTACTGAAAAATCAAATTCTATTATGATTAATTATGGCGAATATAAATTATCTGTTCCAAATTGAATGATTAAAAATAATAGTTTTATTGTTGATGATAAATATACATATTGAGTTTTTAATTTAGAAAATATTAAAAAAGAATTAATTGGTATGGAATTAAAAGAATTATTAAAACCATATATTAATAGTCAAAAAATAACTATTAATCAACCCCCTGCTAAAAAAGAATATTATATTAATAAAATTAAATTAGAAGAACTTACATTTTATGAAGAACATAATGGGTGATTTATTGGAGAAATAAAAGACCCAAAAACAAACATTATTAATTCATGTTTTAAATACAATGTTAAATGAGTTGAAAATAATAAAGCATACAAGATTATTGAATACAATCATAATGATTTACCCACTAATTATTTAATTACTCCATATAAAGATATTAATACTCATAGTAAAAATACATTTTATGTTAATTAAAAAAATCATTTGAATAATGAATAAATTTTATTGTCAACGTGATTATGGTTGTATGTGTATAGAATTAGAACAAGGAGAATTTGAATAATGAATAACTACTTATTATCAGTAGACCCAAGTATAAACAATTCTGGTTTTACATTATGAGAAAAAACATGAAATATGAACTAATTATTGGTATTGAGACCCCGCGGGTATTGGTACAAGTGGAATTGTTATATATTCAAATGAAACTAATAATATTATTTTTAATGAAACATTTAAAACAAAAACTGTTCTAGAAAGTAAAAATCTATTTAAAGAATACTTTTTAATAATTAAACAACATTTTGAAAATGAAAAAATCTTAGTTATTGTAGAAAATTTCTTTTTAACTTCAAAACAACTATTAACTAATCCATTAGCAACTCCAAAAGTTATTGGTGCTTTAATGGTACTAGTACAAGATGTTATGAATTGAGATTATCAATAAAGTGAACCAAAAAATAAAAGTAAAATAGAAAATTATCAAGGAAATATTATTTTAACAAAACATGAACAAGATGCTTATAAGCATATTCAATATTATTTAAGGAACTAAAAAAAATGAAAGATAAAGCGAATTACATTAAATTAACAGTAAAACTTAGTAACAGTATAGAAGCAAAATATCATGAGAAAGGTAATAAAGATTTATATTATACTGTTCGTGGTCAATGAAATGGATTAAACTATGTTACCTTAATTTTTAATAATCCAAAACTTTATAAACGATGTATTTTATTAAACAAAAATGATGAAATTATGGTAACTGGACAAATCTTTAATACTTTAAATATTCCAAAAAATCGTGCATTTTGTTCCATTAATGTTAAATGATTTAAAAAATGAAAGGAATAAATATGATTATACTACCTACTTTATTTGGAAATAAAGATGAAATTGAAATATTATCACCATCTCCGCAGGCACTTCATACACATAATGATATTAGAGCAATTATTCTAATGAAATATCCTAATGTTAAATCAAAACATATAGTTATTTCTGACACTGAAGATAATGAAGCTTTAATAGTTGGCGATAATGAAGTCTATAAAGGATGAGTTAAAGTTTGAATTAAAAAACAAGGAAATTAAAAAGGAGAAAAATATGCCAAATACAGAAACACCACAAACAAATAACTATACATTATTAAAATTAATAAGAACAGGTATAAGTCCAATTTTAGCAATGATTGGAACCAGTGCTTATTATGGTCAATTAATAGGTAATCCAATATTAGGTTCAATTAATAGTTTATTATTTGGTAAAAAATTAGGTTTAGATATATGAAATTTAAATCAAAGACCAACTACTAGAAATAAAGTTATTAATAGTTCTAAAAAAATATTATTAGGTTTAGGAACAATTGGATTAGCAAATTATACTAAGTTTTTTAATACTACTATTAATCCAAATCCTAGTCCATTACCAATTACGACAACTCCAATTCCAACTACTACCACAGAAACACCACCATGACCATTAATGGTGAATGAAAATAACAATCTTAATAATTTAATAGATTGAGATACTTATATTTCATTAAATGCTTATGGTATTTCAAATCTTATTAGTGGAATTACTGAATTAATACCTAATCGTTTTGAGAGTATAAGAAAGATTTGAAATATGGCAACTGGTGGTTGTTTAATTTCAACTGGTGTAGCAATGGGTATTAATAATGATTTTAATAATGCTTATGCTATTCCTACAATAATAGCGGGTGCTAGTGAAATTATACATAATTTATTACCTATGGAAATTACACATCATAATACTGAAATGCAAGAAACTTCATTTACAAATGAAATAGCAAATCTTATTAATGATAATGCAAGTATTAATAGTTATGGTAGTGATATGAGTGAAGTTAATATTAATGCACAATTAACTTTTGATGAAAATTATTATCATTTATAAAAGGAAGGGAAATATAAAATGAAAGAATTTATACATGAATTAATTATTATTGGAACATCTGTAGGAACATTAATTTGTAGAGAAATTATTGTAATTTTAAAAAAATATATTACAACTCCAAAACATATACGTTCTTATAATAAAATGACAAAACAAGAAAATAAGTTAAATAAGCAACAAATAAAATTAGAAAAACTTATGGAAAAAGGAAAAAGTAAGGAGGTGAAATAACTATGGAAAATAATAAAATTGGAATGACTACTAACATGAAACAAATTTATTTGTTAATGTATAAAACTAATCAAAGTGATGATATGAAATATAAATCATTTGAAACATTAGAATTAGCAACATTATTTCATTTAAGATTTAAAGAAGTAGTTGCTAAAATTGGCTATTCTAATCGTGAAATTATTCATTATCAAATTTTGGCAATTCCATTTAATTTAGATGAAAGTAAAATATTAAATGTAAGTAAGGAAGTGTCATAATGTTAGAAAATGAAACTACTATAGTAAATCAAAACTTAGCTGAAAATAATGTTGAACAAGAACAACAAGAAAATGAAATTAATCAAAAAATTAGTGAAGCAGAAAATAAATTAAATAAAATTAATCAAGAAATTAAAGAACAACAAATGGTTAATATTTTTAATAAATATCAAATTAAACAAGAATTTCATGATTATTTAAAGTTTAAAACAAAAGATACTAAAAGTGAAGAAATAGAAAATACTATAAAACAATTAATTAAAGAACAGCCAGTGTTAAGAACACCACTGAATACTGGTGGTAATCAACAAACAATTATTAATAACCAAATACCAACAAAAATTAATCCATTATTGGATTATAAAAAGAAAAATTATTTATAGAAAAGGAAAATTAAAATGGCAGTAAATATCCAAACAAACTTAAATAATACAGAAAAATTAGTAGAAGCTCCTGAATTTATTGAATTTTTTAAACAATCAAATAGTCCCTGAGCAAGTTTTTTTCCTATTGAAATGGTTAATTCTACTAAAATTGAATTCATTATTAAATTACCAAAAGACCCAAAAATTAAAGTACTTGAGTGAAATGATAAAAGTACAAGACTTGATATTAGTTATGCTCAAACTGATAAAATTGACAAAATTATTGAAAAATTATACGTTGCAGGTGAAACTATTGCAGCTGTTGATTTATTAGCAGAAAATGGTCAAAATTTATTATATACTATGCAATATGAAGTTGCAAATGATTTAACAGATAAATTAGCAAGTGATGACACTAATGTAATTTCACAATTTGCTACTAAGGTATTAATTAATGATACAACTCCAATTGGTTATTTAAAAGCAATGTTATCGGCATGAAATACTTTATTTCAATTAAGAAATGGTGCTAATTCTCGTTTCTTTATTACTAATAATCTTTATGATAGTTTAGTTTATTTAGCAGATAATAAAGGAATAATTACTGATAATCAATTAGCACAGCAATTAAGATTAAACGGTAATGATTTATATGTAAAAGTAGTATTATGTCAAATTGTACTTGATGATTATATGACATTTGCTAATGATAAAAATGAAAATGAAATTATGTCCTTTATTTTAGCAACACCAAAAGCAATGAAAAGATATATGCTAGAAAATACGGTTGTTTATGTGCAAGAGATTACTGACGGTAAAGTTGGTAGAGCATATAAAGTTGGTGGTGAAGTATTGGGTCAATCAATTCCTTATATGTCAAAAAAAGAAACAACATCTCGTTGAATGATGTGTGGTGTAATTAAAAGTGAAGTAAAAACTGACTTAAAATCTAAAATTACAAATTTAACATTAGATACTACGGCAAGAACAGATAAAAATAATAGAGATTTAGATACAAATATTTTATATACAAAAGAAATTAATGGTTTAAATCCAAGTTTAGAAACTCCTACAATTAAATATTTTAGTGATGACCAAGGTAAAAATATTATAAGTAATAATAAACAAAAAACTGGTGATTTATATGTAATTATTAGAACAAATATAAATGACCCAAATTATAAAGGTTCAACAAATCCTATTAAAATTAATCTTAGATAAGGAAAATTAATACTATGCCAATTGGTACTACTAGCACTGCTATAATCTTAAACATAAATAAACCAAAACATACTAGAATAAGTAAACAACAAGAAAATAAAAGTTTATGATTAGAAATTTTAGAAATGATTGGTGTACAAGTAATAGCAGTTGCACTTGCTCCTTTTACTGGTAGTTTAAGTGAAGAACTAGCACTTGGATTAGGTGCAAATGATTTTATTGGTAGTAGTATTGCTGTTGGTATTGAAGCAACAACTGATTTTACTATTAATCAAGTTTATGATTATTTAAAAGGAAATGTAACAAAATTAAATACTTTTTTTAATGTATTACCAGCGTTTGCCAGACTTAATAAAATTACTCGTGGTATTCGTACTACTAAATTTATTAAACTAGCACAAAAAACTAAAACATTAGAAAAAATTGGGATTAAAGAAGCAAAAAATTTACAAGATGTTATTAATCAAGTAACAGGTAAAGAAATTTTAACAGATAAAATTATTGGTAAACAACGATATTTATTTAACTATTCAGTTGCACCTAATCGTGAAACAATATTGCAAAACTTAGGTTATGTTGCAGAAAGACAATTTCATAATAATTTTAAAAAATTAGAAGAACAAGAGTTAAAAGATTACTTATTGTTACAAAATACATTAATAAAGTTAAGTCCACAATTAATTCCTAAATTTAAAATTAAAGATATTGAAAAAGCAAATAATTTTTTTAAAAAATATAATACTGATTTAAAAGAAGTATTAAAAATGAACCAACATGATTGATTAAATTTAGTTTACACAATACATACAGAAAATAGATATGGAAAAACATTAATTTTAGATTTACAAAAAATTCGTGCTAATGCTATTAAGTTCAATTTTAAAAATAGTGTTATTCATAAAGTTGTTTTAAAAACAAATCAAACTTTTAAATATTTTGATATTAGATTTTATTTTAAAAAAAGTTTAAATAAATTTTGAAAAGATACACCATATTTTGAAAAATTACGTGAAAATATATATAAATTACAAGAAAAATTTGAACAATTAGAAGAAAAAGCAATAGCAAAAATTAATAAATTAAAAGAAAAAGCAAGTGATTTATTTACTAGTGCTGAGAAAAAAGCAATTAAACATGCACAATTAATTCCATTAAATTCACCAGTATTTATGGGATGTAAAATTCAACCATTATCTCTAGATAAATGTGCTATTACTATTTATCATCGTAATCCTAAATATAAACCATTTGTTGTTATTGATACTTTTATTAAAGCAGAAACTTTCGTTACACAAGTACATCCTTTTCATTGATATCGCTGAAATAGTGGTTAATATATTGGTTATGGAGTTAATACTAATAAATGATTAAAAACAATTGCATTTGCTCCACCAGTTGTTCAACAGATTATAAGAGATGTTTTTAAGGTACATCGCGAAATATTAAGAATAGTAAGAACTTATCATAAAGTTATTAATGTTATTAATAATCCGATGGAAAATGTTACTAAATCTTTTAAAAGTGTTAGTTTAAAATTTGGAGTTTATACGTTGTTTGGTACTGGTTTATTACATCATTTAGAAAAATTTGCTTATAGTCAAGTGGTTGAAAAAGGTAAGAAAAAATTACAAAAAGAAATTATACATATAGCACATAGAAAAACTAAAAAACGTACTAAACATTATAAAAAAGCATTTTTTAAGGAATGATAACATGATAAAAGAACTTTGAACTGGTATTAGTTTAGAAAATTATAATAAGTGATATCCATTAACTGGAACAATTGATGACACTCCACAACAATATGTAAATACATGACCAAACGCTAATGAATGATTTACTACATTTGCTATTCGCGCACAAAATGATATTAATGCTTATCTTAATTTTATTTTATATAAATTTCCTTTTGATAGTTTTAAAGATAAATTAATTCAAGAAACATTAAGAGATATGGTTTATGTAATGGTGGAACATTGAGTATTTAATCGTACTCCAATTGAATTTAATGTTTATGCTAATATTCAATTTAATAATGGTACACAATTTAGTGCTAGTAGTATTCCAACAATTAATGTGTGAGATTTAGCACCAAGTAGAATGAAAATTCTATCTCAATTAACGCAATTAAAAGAAATACTAATGAGTTATGATGAACAAGAAATTGCTGTTGATAAAATTGATTTAGAAGCATTTTATACCAGAAATCAAGTAGATGAATTAATTGATAATGAAAACAAAAAAAGAATTAGTGGTGACAAAGATAATCATGATTTTATATTAACTAAACAAATGAAATTATATGATGATGTTATAAGCAAAAATGAACCTGAAGTATTTCGTGGAGCAGTTACTAAACTTGTTAATAAAAGTTATGTAGCAACTGAATATGACTCCGAAACTGAAACAATGGTTTTAAATTGACCAAGTGAAATTGGTACATTACCACCAGAAGCATTACAAAATAATCCACAAGAGAATGATTTTACCCATGCTGCAACTGCTGATTTTTCTGCTAAACAACAAAAACGTATTACTAGTAATGAAAATAATATTAAGTTAGCAAATAAAGAAATTGAAAGTATTAAAAATAATTGATTTAATATTGAAACAAGTCCGTTATGAAAAAAAGTAAAAAATGAAAATATAGAATTAAAAAAATGATATGTAATAAGTTGAGTAATTAATTACAATTATGATATTGGTAATTTAGTTAATTTTAGAAGAACTACTAAAGTATTTTTATCTGTTCTAGATGAAGATATTGCTAAGGGTATATTTACTTTAGATTCCATTTTTTATGTAGATGAATTAGGTACAAAAAGATTGGAAAAAGGCGTAAACAATAGCTTTTGATACAAATAATAAACAGTTTACTTCATTTGGTTATAATCACCCACAATATACACCTAATACTGGTGCAATGATTGAAAAAATATATCAATATCAAGGTTCTGGTACTCCAACTGAACTTATAACAGAAACTAATAATAATGATAATTATTATACTAAACAAGAAACAAATAATTTATTAGATAAAAAACAAAATATTAATGACGAAAATTTACAAACTACTAATAAAACAATTAGTGGTGGTATTAATGAAAATAAATCTAATATAGATAAAAAACAAGATAAATTAACTTTAATTAAAGAAGATACTACTTATAAAGTTTTACAATATAATGAATTAGGAAATGGACAATTTACCGGAGAATTAGATATTCCACCTACTAAATTTGTTAAAAAATTTATTGATGAAAAAATTAATAAATTAAATTTTATTAAATGAAAATCAGTTGGTACTATTAGTAATGAAAATATTGAATATAATTTTAAATTAAATACTTTATATAGAGTTGCTTATTCATGAGCATATCTTAAAAGTAATGGAAGTAGTAAATATTTAATTTTTATGTGAAGAGACGCACCTGCTATATTAGATAGTACATTTCAAGCAGAAAATAATCAAAAGGTAGTAACTAATTATGTTGATTTAGGTGTTACATCAGCAATGATTTATTTAAAAAAATATAATTATCAAACTGGTTTTTTGCTTTCATTAGAAGAAGCAGAAAATACAAATACTAAAAATTATAGTGAACAAATATTACCAATAACTCCACCAATACCACCAACACCTTGTCCATGTCCAAAATGAAAAGAAGTAGGAACAAGACAAACTAAAGATAGAATTTTATATGATTTTATTGTGGGTAAAAAATATAGAGTTACTTATATGTGATACGGAGATACGCAACCTATTTCTTATTCTATAACTAAAGAATTTGATAAACTAGTATCAAACAAGAATGATTGTATATATACAATAGATAGTTATGTACGAAATTGAAGTTTAGTTAAAAATAGAATTGAGTTGTTTAAATTAGAAGTTAGTAATAATTTTATTAGAATTAACAACGTTGGTGGTATTATTTATGGAAATATTTTAAAATTAGAAGAATTACAAGAATAATATTATGTTTTTTAAAATTATAAAAATTATTTTAGGTTTAATTGGAATAGTATTATCATCAGCAACAGCAGGTCTAGTTATATTTATTATTGTAAAAATCATATTAAAAATTAATCAAATATTTTAGAAAGGTAAATCATTATGAAAATATTTAAAAGAAAAGAAAAACTAACTGAAAATGATAATATAAAGTTATTTAGTTTAAGTAAAGAAAAAACAATACATGCTTCCATACTAGATTTTTTTGGATTTAATAGTTTTAATCATGAAACTCATTTTACTGATTTTGTAGCAGAAAATAATGCTAATTTATATAATGCACCATTAGAAATTAATAATGACAAAATTAAACAATATTTAATTAATCAAGAATACTATCGTAAAAATTGAAATTCTATTTTTAAATTAAGTAAATTGGGAATCAGTGGATATTTAATTTATATTGCTAATGATAATCTATATTTTCAATTAGTAGATATACAACAAAGAAATTATGATATTACTGGTAAATTAATTCAATGTACTATTTTTTATGAGAATTATCAAAAAAATGCTCAAACAGTAAGATTATTTGAAATTTATACTCTTAATAATGAACAAGTAACAATTAATCGTGAAATTTATAGTATTAGTGATAATAAAAAACAATTTATATTAGATTTTAAAACATATAATAACAACCCTAACTTAGAACAAGAACAAGTATTAAACATTAATTATATACCAATAGTAATTATGCGTAATCGTGCTAATGAAGAACCTGATTGTAATAAAGTAATGGATAAAATTAAAGCATTAGATATTTTCTTTGAACAAATCATTTTAGATGTCATTTTAAACTCACCTAAATTTGTTTTTAATAATATTTATGGTAATAATCAACAATTAATTGATGATGCTATAAAAAAATTAATTGCTAAAAACTATTTATTTACTGATAAAAGTCCTAATGATGCTCCTAATGGTTTAGTAACTATTATTCAAGGTAATTTTAAAGGTAAAACATTAAGTGATGTTTATGATTGATTAATTAATGAAATATCTAAGCGTTGTGGTTTACATATACCAAGTCAAAAGAAGTCAGCACAACAATCAGTTCCTGAAAGTACAGCAGTAAATATTTCAACAGTTAATTATATTCAGCAAAAACTATGACAATTTAATATTGATACTCTTAAATTTATTCAATTATTAGTACGTATTGATAAAGATTTATTAGATAGTAAAATATTTGAAATTAATGATGAACAAGCAATTGAAAATTTAACTGTTAAATTAAATTTATTTAATCCAGTAAATAACCAATTAGTAGGAGAAAATGACAATGGACAACAACAAACCACAAACCAAGTTTCCACAAAAACAAACGAAAATTAATCAAGCAGAAAATGATTATTTAATAGATAATATACCAAATGATTTTTCAGATCTTATGGGTAATACTAGTGACCCTGATATTAATAGAATATACGATAAATTTAAAAAAAGAACAATCTATATTTATGAAATTGAACGTTTATTTAAAGATAGTACAAACAATACTTTAAAATTTTCACCTAATACTATTAAGATTGGTTTTATTGATATTGAAAAAGTATTAACTACTAATGCTGTTGAAACATCAGACTTTAATATGCAATTAAACCAAAGAGCAAGTACTAATATTAATGATAATGCCATTGAATATAGTATGACTGATATTAAAAATTTAATCTTTCAAGAAATAGATTTATTAAATAAATTTAAGTTATATGCTGTTAGTATAAATGAAACTTTAACTGAAAATAATATTGATAATTTATATATTATTAATAGTTATTCACAACCTTATCAAAATCCAAAATTAAGAAGTACGAAAAGTATTACTATAATAAAAATTAAAGATTTTAAAACAAGAGATGGTTATCCAATCATTATTAAATTACATAAACCATTAGATAAAGATACAAAAGTTATTGGTTTAAAAATTAAAGCACCTAGAAGCATGCTCTTTGGCAATATAAAGGTACTTGGTGAAGTTGATAATATGGAAAAGTATACCCTAAGTTATTTGTTAAAGATAAGATAGCATTTCCGCTATTATCAATGCCTATTGAAACTCAACCAAAAGTTAGAATATTAGAACAATGATTTAGTGAACAAATATTACCATGAAATTTAGCAAAACAATTTATTGGACAAGAAAAGTCAGTTTTAGATTTAATTGCTATTGGGAGTGGCAAAGAAACAAGAAAATAAGTTATTAATAATGCAAGAGTAACTAACGTTTGATTAGGTCATGATTTTACTAATAGTCCCGGTATTTGACCATTAAATGGTGAAAAACAATTAAACGATAAAGAAATATGAAGTTGACGTATAACAGATAATGAAAGCGAACATATTTCTACTAATGCTATATTTAGAGATGTTGAACTAGAAATAAAAGATGCACCAACTATTGATAGTTTACAACAACTATTATTAGATATGTTAAGTTATACATATAACTATAATAGAAATTTTGAAGGTGCAACATATAATGATAAAACTGGTAAACCTAAAAATGATATTGCAAAATTACGTGCAAAATTTGAAGGACAAAAACCTGATGAAGTAATTAGTAATTTATTTAAACAATGAGAATTAGATTATCCAAATTATATAAATTTACCACAAATGCAAATATTTAAACAAGTATTTATCATGTTATCAAAATATATTTATTCGTCATTAGCAATTAATAAGGGTTTAAACGATGATAATAAAATTTTATTACCCTATTATTTCGAATTAAAATCAAAACCAATACATCAAAATAAAAATAAAATTTGAGAGTATAAAGATATAAAAGTTATATTAAAATCTAAATATTTTGATTTTACAGATATAAATAATATTAAACTAAAAAATAATGATATTAGTCAAAATGAATTATTTAAACTAGATGATAACCAATTTAATTGATTATCAATTACAAATGAATTAGAAAGCAATAATATACCTTCATTAATTCCTGCTGATTGAACATTAGCAAATGGTGAATATGGAAAATACTTTACAAAAGCAATTATTGATAAAAATAAAATCAAAAATGCTTTAAATTTATATGGTTCAAATAAATCTCAATTATTTTCTAAATTAGAATTCTATAAAGAAATTTTAAAAATTGATAATAATAGTGAATTTGAATTACAAATTGAAAATTCGATTACTAACTTAAATAGGATTGAAATTAGTGGTATATTTGGTGCGGGAAATTATGATTTAATTTTAATAACAGATAAACAAGAAATAAGTTTAAGTAGTATTAATTTATTTGATAAATACAACGAAAACATTTCTTATATAAATTTAGAAATATAATTATTTAAAATAATTATCTGTATAAGTACCATCTCATTTTACATCTTCATCATGATATTTAACTTTAGCAAAATATAATTCAGTTTCATTCGGACTATCCCATTTATTTCATCAAATAGTTGTTGTTCCTAATACAATTTCTCCATTTGGTTCTAAATAGGAATTTTCCATATTATGGGTAAACACACACCCCATGATTAATCCAATTGTTCCAGTTGTTGCACCAGTTAGTGCTAATGCTAATGTTATTTTACTTAAATTTGTTTTTATTCATGTTTTCATTCTTTACTTCTCCTTATTTAATGTTTTATTCCACCATGACATGAACATGCACCTTTACCATGACTATTAGTTCAAGTACCATCATTGCATTGAATAGTATGTCCTGTTAACGCACATCGATAAGTACTTATGGAAAAAGATGGTATAGATGCAAAGTACAAAATCATTGTCATAATTTTTTTCATAATAAATTACTCCTTTTTTCTTAATTTTACTACTAAATTGTACTTAATTTTTGTATTTTTTGCAAATATGCTTTAAACGTTAAATTAACGCCAAATACAAGGCGTTAATTTTTTGTGAACTTTACTATTACTATTATTGTTTTCGTTGGTTATATGGCATAAGAAAAAACACTTATTTTAGTAGAACCATTATTTTTACCCCTAATTATGTTTTTGTATGGATATAGCGCATAAAACAAAGCATCATAAGGGTCTTGGTACATAGTTTTATCAGGAATGTTAGTTTTGATTTGGTCATAGCGTAATTCTTCTAAACATTGTGTAGTTTTTAATAAATCATTTTGATTAGCATAAAAATTACCATAACTCATAATATTACGCATTCATACACAACGGTCAGTTAATCCTGCTTCTTGATTAAGACTGGAAGCATGTTTAATTGCAACTTGACTCATAATTAAGATATTATGTTCATCTGCTAATTTTTGACTTATTCAATCAATAGCGGTTTTTGCTTTATCATCATAATAGTAAATTGCTTGGTCAAAATTTTCAAAATTATCAAGTAATCCGCAAATTTCATCAACATAAGCATTAATCTTTTCATTTTCATTGATAAAATCATTTGGAGTAACTACTAATTCACAAATAATATAAGGGTCATAATAACCACTATTATTATATTCTTTAAAACCAGTTACCATAAGTACAGTATGGTCTTTGGAACCTGTTGCTCAATCAACACCAACACTATAAAAATCAAATTTATAAGTATCTTTTTCTTTGTTATAGAATTCTTGTAAATTATATGGTTGTCAATATTTTATTGCTTTTAGAAATGGAAAAACAGTTGCATCACTATCTAAATATTCAAATCCATAATAAACAGTATTAAATTCATCAGGATTTTTCTTTTTTAATTCTAAAATTAATTTTTGTGTTACTGGTTCTAATTTATTTCAAAATGGAAATAAAGTAAATCTAAAAATAAATAATCCAAGCCCACTAAACGCTTCCGTATCTTCATAGTAGACCTTACCAATTTTTTTAAGGGTATCTATAACTTTATCATTTAATGGCAAATAGGGTGTGCAATAGAGCAAATAAAAGGGGTGGTATTTATCATAGGGATTACAAGTAAAAGCAATAAAGTGATTTTTATAAAAATAACGAGTAATTTTTTTACCATAAGTTGGACTAAATATATTTCTATCAGTAAATGTTCAACTTCAGTCTTGAATTGGTTCATTAGATACTTTAATACGATTACTACGAAACATTGATAATTTTAAACGTTCATAACGTTGAGTTAATTGTTTTTCACTTAACGTTTCTTTTTCTTCTGCCATAATAATTTCATCTGTTCTTGAACATAAATAACTAGAACCACCAACGGCTTTACCAAAAATTTTATTACCATTAGCATAACCAATAAAATCTATTTGTTGATTATTAGGAAAGATAATACAACCACCATCCTTAGTGATTTTTCATTTAATACCATTTGGATTATTAACTCCTAAGTGAATATCATACTTATCTTCTAAATATTGACAAACATCCATTAAAGAACCAATGGTTGTTTCATTATGAGTATTTTCATAACGTCTTACTTCTTGTACAGAACTATCACTAAAATTACAGCACACAAATAAGTCAAACGCTAAACAATTTCATGTTTTTCTTGTTAAACGTGCAGTTGGTACAAAACGATAAAAACAATTGGTAGTAAAAAATTCTGCTCATTGTTCACCAACAAATTCTTTAAAAATATCTCAATTAAAACCATAATTATTATCACTAAAATTAAGGTCATATTTTTTATTTAATTGTGCATAACTACTAATAAGTGTCATATTTTATTCACAAACCTTTACTTATAAATTAAAATTTTAATGTATCAAACATTAAATAGAATGGAGACATACAATGTCTTGAAATTATCGAGAACAATACCAAAAAATTAATCAATTAAATTTAGAATATATCAAAAAAAGATGAGAAAAACTAGACCTAAAATTATTTAAAACACGAGATAAAAGCAAATATATGGTTGTTGATTTTGAAAAAAGAAAAAGAAACACAATATATGGTGTAGTAATTTATAAACGACGTATTTACAAATATTATAACACAGAATCAAACCAATTAGTATATGTTTGTCTAGTTGATGAAAAACTAGAATTACCTAAATATAAGAGAATTGGAGAAGATATCGAACAAAATGTTATTGCATATTTTGCTGATGGAAAAAGATACAAAGATATTCGTCATACCATGTTACAAGCAAATGTTAATCGTATGACTATTTGTCGTATATTTAAGAAATATGTAATTGTCATACAAAATATTAGTAAAATTAAACTAGAACCAAACCAACCTATTTATATTAGTATTGATGATGGTCATCGAAAATTTTGAGAATACAAGCGTAAAATTAATAAATATTCCATGCGATTAGTAGTATTTTATACAGATAATATTAATCATACATTAGTTAATAAAAGAGCAAGTGTCATTATAAGACCTAATAAAACCGTGCTTGGTGCTGAGAAAACCGCTGACTTTATTTTAGAACAAGGAAAACAATTTTTTGAAAATTTTGACCAAGCACAAGTAATCATTTGTGGTGATAGTGCTGGTTGAATTAAAAAAACTGCTGAATATCTTAATGCTAAATTTATTTTAGATAAATTTCATTTAATTAAAGTACTATATCTTGGCATTATTGCCGGTAATAAAGGCAAGTATTATCAAGAATATAATACTTGTAGAAATTTTATTGAAAATGGTGAATATGATAAATTACTGGATTATCTTAAAACCTTAAAACATAAAAAACTAAAGAAAAAATACTTTCTTAATAATAAACAAGGCATTACTAATCAATCTTGTAAAGAAAATATTGGTTGTTTTGCTGAAATTAATGTTTGACATATTTTAAAATCAATGCTTGGTAATCGCACTTATAATATTGAAACATATAAGCAAATTATTATCTTTAAATGTCAAGAAATAAATTTAAAACCATAATCTAATTTTTAAATTAAATCTTGAAAACTTATTAAATGTCTGTTTAGTAAGTATTTTTTGTGTCTTTAAATATACTAAACTATTGAAAATAATTAGAATATGTATTTTAGTTGTAATTATTTATAATTAAGAGTATTATTAAATTACAATTGCATAAAAATTCTTAATTATTTCTCGTCTCAAATGATAATCAGACAATATTGAATAATTAATTCCGGATTTTTGTTACACTCCCAATTAAATTTAGCTTCTTTAAGAGTTCTATAATTTTTTATATGTAATAATTTCATTTTTATTTTCCTGCTTTCAATCTTATATTTTTTTTCTTACTTAATTTACAAGCAAATGGAACTGTCGAACCATAGTAATTACTATCAGTTCAATATATACTAATAACTACATAAAATAAATCTAAATTTTGTGGTTCATTAGTTATTTCTTGTTTCATTTTTTGGTTAATATAATAACGAATTTTCATAAATTTTAGAAAAGCAATGAACATCTATAATAAAGTAAATGCTATTGGATTTGTATAACCATAATAATATCAATGATATTCTGGAGAAATAATAACTATATAAACTGTTCCAGTTTTTTGTAATTCATTATTTATATTAATTATACATTGTGAATCTTGATAAAAATTCAATACCCCTTCATAATTACCCTTTGTAATATCAAATAAACTTGGATTAAGGTTTTTAATTTCGCTGCTATTTTTTATATCTTCAATTAATCAAAAATAAGGTTCTAATTGTGATGGATCTGCTGCATGAATTTTATGATTAATTGAATCAAGATTATTTAAAGCATCTTTTAAATTTACCTTATTAACATTTATATTAAGGTCTAATGCATAAGTAGAACCTATATAATTGTCATCATTTCAAGCAGCACTAATCACAACTCAAACTTCCTGTCATTCTCAAAAGTCAGTTCTTTCTTGTTGCTTATTAGTAATATCTGTAGTTTTTGATTGGTCACTATAGTATCTTATTTTATACCCATCTTTTAATGGAACTGATAGCTTTTTAAAAGCTTGTGAGTTTATGATTTGATTATCAAAATCATGCCATTTATTTTGTGGATTAAAAATGTAAGGATTTTTATCATCATTTAATGAATGTATCGTCTCAAATAAATCTTGTTTTTCAAAACTAACTTTAATAGGTTGTGTTGTTCCTTAATAAATTGGATCATCATTTGCAGTTGTAATTGTAATATAAAAAGTGTTTGCAAATTGATAATCATTAGTTATTTCAAAATATTGTTCTTTATCTTTAAAATAATGAATTTGAAAATTAGTTTTTATCGGAATATGCAAATTTTTAATATATCAATCATTTCTAATTTGAGAATCTAAATCACTATATCTTTTATTAGTATTAACAAAAAGTTTTTTAGAACTAATTTCTAATATTGATAAATATTCTGAAATATTGATTTTTCCAGTACTTACAGGGATAAAATTTGTAGAACCTTGATAAACTGGGTCATTATCTGCATCTGTGATTACTACATAAAATTTTATTCGGTCTTGGTTTTGATTAGTAATATCTTTACCATTTGGTTTATCATAATAATGAATTTGATAACCGCGTACTAATTTTGTTTTTAAATTGTAAACTTGCTGAGAAAACATTATCAACTGATTTCAATCATAAAAAAACTTATTAAAATTCATTGGTACCCTACTAGGACCATCCAGTTCAGTGATTTCTTTATTTAATAATGTTTTATTTAAATTTATTTTTAAAGGTTTAGTTGAACCTTGATAAAATCTATCTTCTGGTGATGTTGTAGCAGTAATAACTACTCAAATAGAACCAACATTTTGTTGGTTATTAATAATACTATTACCATTTGGCTTGTCATAGTATTCAATTATGTATTGTTCAAGATGTGGTCTTAATGCTAAAAATTCTTGAGCATTAATTATTTGACTAGTTAAATAATTATAAGTTTCACCAGGAGTAACAGTAATCTTTCCTAATAGATAATTTAAACTAGTTAAGTGTTGACTTAAATCCATTTTACCTTGAACAAGGTCTAATTCTAAAGGATTAGTTTTACCAAAATAAAAAGTATCATTAGTAATAGTTACTACTACTTTTACTTCCATTGGACCAATAAGTAAACTAGTAATGTCTCTATTATCAAATTTTTCAAAATATTGGATTTTGATAGTTCCGTTAAGTTTAGGTTTTAACATTAGTAATTCTTTGCTATTTAAAATATCGTTATTAAAATCCTTATATCTTGTTGTTTCATAAACTACTAGCTTATGATTAATTGAATCAAGATTTGATATATCAAAAGATATATCAGGATTAGTTGGTGGTATATTAGGATTATCTTTCGCGTGTGATTGATCACATGCAATGATATTAACTGTGCTAGATAATGTTAAACTTAAAATAGTAACTACTTTTAATAATGATTTCATTTATAAAACTCCTTAATTTTTATTGGGGGTGTCTTTTTATTTTCTTAGTATTTTTTCTCTATGATAAGTTAAATATTTCCATATTTTTTGTTGATTTCAAATAACATTTTCCAGGTATTAAATTCAATTTTAACTTACTATCGTTGGATAATTTATTAGAAATTAGTAATGTTCCATTATTTTCAAAAGATATAAAACCTAAGTCAAATAATTTATCATATGTAGAACGGGAGCAATAATCATGAAACAATTATTAATTATTTTAAGTAGTTTAACTACTCTATCATTAGCAAGCAATGTTGCTTTAAATGTTACTAATAACAATACTACTATTAATAACAACCTTACTAGTAGTCCTACTGATGTCCAAACACCAATATCATTGTTTAATAATACCTTTGGTTATTTAAACCAAGACAGCTGAATTACTAATCAATCAACAACTGATAGTAAATATTATAGTTATGATACAAGTCATGCTGTTGGTAAATTATCTGATGGGACACCCTCACGAAATGCATTTATTGTTGATAGCAATGGGAATCTAACGATTGATTCTAGTTTAAAACTTTCTGATACCGATAAAAGTACGTTAAATAACATTCAACAAGAAATGGATAGTCATAAACAAGTAACAAGTGTTAAAGATAGTTATAATCCATATAGCAAAAGTACTTATAGCGATAATTACTTTAGTGGTGATAATAGTAGTTGAAAATATTTACAAATGGGTGATGTTGAAAACCATATTGATATTAGTAGCCAACAATCAGCTAATAAAGTAGCACATAGTAATGGTTTGAGTGAAACGTTAGGTTTGTATTATATTGCTCAAGCAGAACGTAATCCAGGTGGTATTGACGCGAACGTTGCTAATAATTTAGGTAAATATTTTATAAGTAAAAGTAGTTTAACAAATAGTATTATTAATATTTGTTAAACTACTTTTACAATCACCACCTGTTGATGGACAAAGTAATTTATACAAAAACTATGCTATGAATTATATTTTTGATAGTAGTAATAATTTAATTGAAGTTTATTGTAATAAATGAAATAGGGATGACCTTAATCAAGGTATTGCTTATAACTATTCATATAGTTATAATATCACCTACAATCGCGACGCGACGTTGATGGTCCAAATATTGTTCTTCTTTCTTCTTGAACTAAATATGCTCATGATTGAGCAACTTTTATCAAATTATATCCAACTTTAACTTTTGATCAAACCTCTTACATTGAAGTTAGTTCAAAATATGGTAAAGGTAATCGTACAGGAACACAATTAAATATTAATACTACTGACATTGATAAAAACCAATTTTGATATATTCAACATGAATATACAAGTCCAGTTGGTATGCTTGTGACATTACATGCTTGAGTTCTAATCGCTCATAATGATAATGATATTTATCTAAGATGACATATAAGTTTTGTAGGATATGCTGCGAAAAACTTACATTTTGGTATAGTTATAAATAATTGTAGTTTTAATAATACCTGATTTTAAAGCAAAACAACCAAATAAACGAATTAAAATAGTATAAAAAGAAAATTCTTTATTAAACATCTATAATATTAAAAAACGGAATTATCCTTTTAATTTCCCAAATTATAACAGAATGTTATTGAATTATTATGTTATTCCTTCTAGATATATGGTTTCATACACTTTAGAGTGAACTTCTAAATACTCTGTTATAATTTTAATTTTAAAAAAGAAAGTTATTTTTTTCTCATTTTTAACTCAGAAGTCTACTGGAATTGATTACACGACATTATAGTAATTTATTTTGATATAATTAATTAAAATAAGTGAATATACTAGAATAGATTGGGGTCTTTTTTATGATTGAAGAAACAAATTCTGAATCAATTACAACATCAGTTGTCGTAGCAAGTCCTAAAGTGCATCGGATGGGTTTGTATAATCGGTTAGCAATTATGATTAGCGGGGGATTTATTGCTCTAATCTTATTAATTGGTTGAGCAGTATGCTGAATATTTTTTCGTGAAGGAATTGATTATTATATTACTGTTTTTAACACGATGGCCCCTAATACCTTAAAAATGAGTTTTGGAGAATTAAGTGCTATTATTTTTGCTGTTTCAGCATTCGCAATCGGTTTAGTTGTCATTCCCTTTGTGTTTATTAGAACTAAAAATGGTTTTTCAGCACTATTTAGTTTAATTAGTTTTATTTTTTCAACATTACTAGTTGTGGGTTTTATTGTCTTTACCTATATTCGTTTTGACGTTGTAAATTTTCTAATTCAAAAAGATGTTAATAATCCAATCAATACTCTTGGTCTTGTGGTTGCTGTTTTTCTACCATGAGAATTAGCAACATTAGGCGCTATTTTTTTAGTAGGTAATAGTATTTGATTATTAATTAATATTAGTTCAAAATATAGTTCCAACGCTTTATTAGTACCAGTTATACAACCAGAAAAACCATTACCTGTTGTTGAACCAACTCCTATTCCACAAGAAAATGAAATTTCTATCCCACTAGCAAGCACGCAAACAGAAACACTAACTCCTACCTCTACCCCTACTAGTCAGCAACCTATTAATATTACGGTAACTAATAATACGACTTTTCCTGATCAACAATCTAGTGTTCAAAGTCAAAATAGTTTTGAAACAACACCTAATATTTTAGAAAATGGTAAAAATAATACTGAATCATCACCAACCTCTACTCTTACTTATACAAGTACTGCAGGTGAAGCATCTACCAATACAGGCGCCTATGTTTCAGAAGCAGTTGTATCTAACCAAAATCAAGAAAGTAATAATCAAAATAATCCGGTGCGATTAGCAGAACCAATGTTAGAAAATAGTTCAGAACCAAAAATAACATTAACAGCATCTACAACAGATACATCAATTTATTCACGACCTAACAATGAAAAATCAACTACTTCATCTAGTATTTCAAAATATGATAATTTACCTGATGAAAGTAAAGATTCATCAATTAAAGAGCCACAAGTATTGAGTGATGCTACTACTAATTCTATGCCAATTAGTTATGAACCACAAAATCAAGGTGGGTTTGATGTTCAAGGTACAACGCAAGGACAGCCAGATGATTCTGAATTTAGAAAAGAAAAATCAGATACGAAAAATCATGAAGTAAGAACACAACCAAAAACTGCTATGAGACAAACATCAACAACAAAAGTACCTAAATCTACAGCTAAATTAAATGTTAATCATTGAACATTAAACCAAATTCAAACAGTGTGGGAAAAAGCAGAAACTATTGAGGGGGTTAGTGATAAATTATATCGTAAAGATTATGCAGGAGCCTGAATGTTCCGTGATTCATTTACTAATGATTTATCAGAAGCTAGTAATGAAAAAACTTATTCTTGAACTATTGTTTTACATCGACCAGCTAGTCAGAGTGGAACAACTGAACTATACAATTTAGATCCCATGAATGTAGTTAATGCTAAAAATAAAGCAGAAAATTACCCACGTTGAACAACTAAATTATCATCAAAAGGTAATGAAAATATTATTAAAGAACAAAACTGAAAAGCACGAACTTAAAAATAACAATTGAACGCTAATTTAATTAGTGTTCAATTTTAAAATAATTTATAAGTAGAATATTTTAAAATTAAAAATGTCTCCGAGTAGTAATTTAGTGCAAATCCAAAATAAGATGTTCAACTTAACTAAACAGTGCTATGTGCCTATTAAACTTATAAATGAACAAATGCATATATAATACATAATTTAACAAATTTATATATAATGTATTGCATAAACTAAATACAGTTTTCAATCAATTATTTTTTAAAAAAAATAATTGATTTTTTTTATTTTGAAAGGAAGATTAAAAATGCCTAATCAGCAAAACGAACTAACAATTAGTAATGAAAGCGATACGCAACAATTAATAACTAATCAGAATGATAATGATAGTATTATAGAAAATAAAACGCGAAAAACAACAATATGAAATACATTTAAAAATATTGGTGATACTTTAATAGATTTTTCAACAAGACAAAGAAAGACTATTTTAGCTTCACATGAAGCAGCAGTTATTGCTTTTATTGGAATGGTAGAAGATCTAAAAAAAACAAGTCAAAAATTATACTATAATTCTAAGAAAGCATTTTTTATTGATTTTTTTATTAAAACATTAAGTTTACCTATTCCTTTGGGAATAATGTTAATGCGTTCAAATTTACCGTGAGGCGAAATGGATGACGAATGGTTAAATAATCTTGACCAAAATATCATTTTAAATAAACAAGAAACTTTATTTCTTAATTTTAATAACATACCAATACTAGCTTTCTGTTTACTAAGCAGTAGCGCAATAAGCAAAATTATCATTGTTTTTCTAAAAGCACTAAATAGTTGAAAGCGACAAAATAACAATGAAAATGCAACATCATTAATAGAAAGTAATCAGACTTTTGATAATAACAATAATCTTGAAAAAATTATTAAAGTAATGGAAAAACTAGATTTTAGTTTTGAATTATTAGCAATGGGTTATATGTTTAGTTTTCCACCTTCATTCTCTAAACGATTTAATTATACTTTTAGTATGATTTTTGATAATCCACTTTTTACACGGATTGGAGCAGGAATAAACGCTTTTCTTTTGATAGAAAATGAATTTGATATTTATAATAACTTTAAAAATTACTTTTTAAAAGAAAACGTATCACCAATCATTACTCAAAGCAATATTGATAATAACTTTGATAGCAAAGTAATAAATGGTAGTGTTGATAGTTTTGTCAGCACTCAACCATCAACAAATGAATGTAGTAATGTACCAATAATGCAGGTATTATAAATAATAAGACTAGTTTACTTAATATTTTAATGATATTTTTTCCAATTTTACAATTAATGCTTTAATAAACGTAGTATTATTTAATTATGAAATATCCTTCTAAGATTCAACATTTATATTTATATATTCCTGATTTAGTTCATGATGATTTTCAAGTTGCACAACAGTTTTTAAGAAAAATGGCATATGAGATACATCATATTACTAAACAATATGATTTAGCATTAAAAACAATTTATATTGCTAATAGTACCAAAGCAATGCCTTTGTTATTTTTAAAAAAAATATTATTGTTGTTAGCACCCATTGTCAAAAATATTAATCAGTATAGTTTTGAAACTAGTATTGATACTATTAGCAATAATATTCTAAAATAATTGCAAACATTTGGTGTTAACCGTTTAGTGTGAAAAGTGACAACATTTCAACAAGCACTAACTAATCAATTACCAATCAATACTATTATTCATAATAGTATTAAGATGGGTTTTACTAATTTTTCACTTGATTTAAATTATAATATTCCTAACCAGACAAAGGAACAATTATTATGTGATTTACAACAATGTATTTTCTTGCAAGCACCACACATTAGTTTTGATAATGCTTCTGCTCATGTTAACCTACAGTTTAAAAAAATAATTAATGATTTCTTAACACTTCATAATTACTACAACTATGAATATTATAGTTATGCAAAAAATAGTAGTAACTATTCACAATATACTATTGGTTGTTGTTTATTAGAAAACTATTATGGATTAGGGCCAAATGCTGTTTCTTATATAGTAACTAATAAGGGAACACAGGTAATTACTAATAGTGACGACATTCTTTATCAGAAAACAATTACTTATCTTGATAGTAAGCAATGTTTTATTAATAAATTATTGCAAGGTTTACTATTAAGAAGTGGTGTTAAGTTGACAAAAAATTTTAAGAAAGATATGGTTAATAACCAACAATTAATTACAAGATTATTGGATAATGGTCAAATAGTTATTAATAATCAACAATTATTTTGTACAAATGTCGGTTGGGGATTGTTAAATGAACTTATAATTGATATTATAATTAATAGTACTATGTAAAAGGTTAATGACTTATAACATTGTTGTATAATATTGCATAATTATTTAGGAGCGTGAAACATATGGAATTCAATGAAAAATTATTAAAAGATACTTATTTCTCCCAAGCCATGGTAAAAATTAGAGATATTGTTAAAATAAAATCTTTTGCTCAAACGCCCACTAAAGATGCCCCTTATGGGATTGGTGTTGCTGAAGTATTAACTTTTGCGATGGAATTAGGTGAAAGTTTAGGGTTTACTACTGTCCGTGACCCCAAAGGTAAATATGGATATTTAGAATTTGGTGAGGGTGAAGAAATTTTTGCCATATTAGGTCACCTTGATGTTGTACCACCAGGTAATTTAGACGAATGAAAAATTCCTCCTTTTAATCCTGAAATTATTGATGACATCTTATATGGTCGTGGTGTTTTAGATGATAAAGGTCCAACAATTATTATTTTATATTGTTTAAAATATTTAAAAGACCATGGTTATGTTCCTAAACGTCGAATTCGTGTTATCTTTGGTTTAACTGAAGAAACAACATGAGATTCAATTAATACATATATGAAACAAGAAGGAAGTCCAACTTTTGGTTTTACTCCTGATGGTATGTTTCCTTTAGTTTATGCTGAAAAAGGAATTATCGATTTGGATATTATTGGAGCAGGACATAATACGCTTAACATTAATGCTGGTGTTGCTTACAATGTTACGTGTTCAACAAGTACTATTTCAGGTGTTGATATTGATAACTTTGTTAAATTAGGAAAAAATAAAAAATATCGTATTGAAAATAAGGATAAACAGGTTATTATTCATGGAACACCTGCTCATGGCTCACGTCCTAGTGAAGGTATTAATGCAGGATTACAAAGTTTGCTATTATGTAATGAGTTAAATATTAAACATAATTTAGTTCAATTCGTTGGTGAAATTTTACATGAAGATACTGCTTTAACAAAGTACTTCGGTGACTTAGATGATGAATCAGGTAGTTTCACTATTAATGTCGGAATTGTTAACATTGATAAAAAAAGTTCAATTCTAGGATGTAACATTCGTATCCCAGTTAAAACTGATTTATCAGTTGTTATTAAACGTTTAGACATGATTTTAAAACCGTATGATTTAACTATTAAAGAGCGACACTATGATAAACCATTATATATGCCGCAAGATTCAACTATCGTAGTGGAACTAATGAAGATTTACCATGAAGTAACAGGTGATAAAAAAGCTGTTCCCATTGCCATTGGTGGTGGGACATATGCTCGTGCCATGGACAACTGTGTTGCCTTTGGTGCCATCTTTGATCATCTTGTTTCAACTGAACACCAGTATAATGAAAGTGTTAAAGTTGATGAATTATGAAAGTCAATGTTAATTTACGTGCGTGCTATTAGTACGTTAGGTATGTTAGATAAATTTAAATAAAACAAAAAAGAACAATTTTATTTGTTCTTTTTATAAATATTTTAAAGAGGGGTAAAGACTATGTTAGAAAATCAAAAAATAATTGATTTAGAATCCAATAACATTGGTAAAATACGATTTATTAGTAAAGGTATTGTTTATATTCCTTGATTGATTAATAAAGATAATAACAAAATATTAGTTTTTAAATATGATGATAAAATTAGACACTATACTGAGTCTCAAGTAGAATATAAAATTCTAAATATTGTCCCTAATAATGAAAGTATAGATATTAATGCTAATTTTAGTCAATACATTATTAGTGATAATACAAATACTTATCAGATAATTGAAGATGACAAGTGAAAACATACCTTTAGTCAAAGAAGATTATACATACAATCTATTAATAATTATTTTACTTTTGATAATTTTGATTATCCATCATTTGTTAATAGTAAAAATTTTAATTTTGTTGATAAAAATAAAGATAAATTAATTAATATTTTACATGAACAAAAATTTTGAGATATTAAAGATGTTATTAATCCTAAAGATGAATTTTTCTCACAGTTACAAGAAATAAGAAAAAAAATTATAGAAACATTTATAAAACAAATACCAAATGTAAATGAAAACAATGGATCTTCAAACCTAGTAAAACCCCCAGATAGAAATATTGCAACAAGAAACTTTGACGGAAGCATTAAACTAAATATTAGCTCTGATAATAACAATAATAATGCTATTAATAGAAATAAGAATATAATTATCAGATAAAATAAACTAAGGAGATAAGATTATATGATTTTAATTATTGGTGCTATCATTGAAGAGTTCTCTAGTTTAATTGAAAACTTAGCAGTAGTTCCCAACAAACGTTATCCATATTTAACGGGAGTGTAACAAAAATCCGGAATTAGTTATTCAATATTGTCTGATTATCATTTGAGACGAGAAATAATTAAGAATTTTTATGCAATTGTAATTTAATAATACTCTTAATTATAAATAATTACAACTAAAATACATATTCTAATTATTTTCAATAGTTTAGTATATTCAAAGACACAAAAAAATACTTACTAAACAGACATTTAATAAGTTTTCAAGATTTAATTTAAAAATTAGATTATGGTTTTAAATTAATTTCTTGACATTTAAAGATAATCATTTGCTTATATGTTTCAATATTATAAGTGCGATTACCAAGCATTGATTTTAAAATATGTCAAACATTACTTTCAGCAAAACAACCAATATTTTCTTTACAAGATTGATTAGTAATGCCTTCTTTATTATTAAGAAAGTATTTTTTCTTTAGTTTTTTATGTTTTAAAGTTTTAAGATAATCAAGTAATTCATCATATTCACCATTTTCAATGTAATTTCTACAAGTATTATATTCTTGATAATACTTGCCTTTATTACCAACAATAATGCCAAGATATAATACTTTAATTAAATGAAATTTATCTAAAATAAATTTAGCATTAAGATGTTCAGCAGTTTTTTTAATTCAACCAGCACTATCACCACAAATAATTACTTGTGCTTGGTCAAAATTTTCAAAAAAATGTTTTCCTTGTTCTAAAATAAAGTCAGCAGTTTTTTTAGCACCAAGCACAGTTTTATTTGGCCTTATGATGACACTTGCTCTCTTATTAACTAATGTATGATTAATATTATCTGTATAAAATACTAGTAATCGCATGGAATATTGATTAATTTTCCGCTTATATTCTCAAAATTTTCGATGACCATCATCAATACTAATATAAATAGGTTGGTTTGGTTCTAGTTTAATTTTACTAATATTTTGTATGACAATTACATATTTTTTAAATATGCGACAAATAGTCATACGATTCACATTTGCTAGTTTTATTGTTTGAAGTTAGAAAATCTATACGTTAGATTAATTCGTCCCTAATAATGAAATATATTCATTTTTTTGTGTTTTTGGGTTATAATATAAACAAATACGTCGTTTATAAGTTAATAAACCTTTTTTTGATTTTAATTTTCGTTGTCTAAATCGGGCGAATAAAATATACGTATAGATATATTTTCAATGAGAGAAATATATCTTTAATTGTTGATATAATTATATCATATATTATCATTCTTGTAAACAATAATATCACTTTAATTTTACTATTTTAATCTAAAAATTCCTAACTATTTAGGTAAAGATTTATTTAATTTTATATTAACTAAAAACTAATATTTTGTTTATTAAAATATGCTACTCTTGCATTTAACATATTAATAAATGTTTTAGAATTATATGATTTTGCACCATTTCCTTTTAATGACTTTACTAAATGAAAAACAGTACTTTCAGCATAACAACCAATATTTCAATCTGCTCCTTGATTAATAATACCTTGAGTATTATTTTTAAAATAATTAAATGTTTTTTCATCAACATTATTTTCTAAAATATTAATAAATTGATTATAATTACCGTTTTTAAAAGAAGCAGATGAATCTATATACTTAGTTCAATCAGTAGATTCTTTTTTCTTTCCCCTTTTACCAACAAATGATTTTCAAAGATAACTAAAAGCATGAAATTTATCTAATATATAATAACCACCTAATAATTTAGCCATTGCTCTTATTGATAATGCACCATCACCTGCAATTATTAAATTAAGATTTTGAGATTCTAAATCTTTTAAACTATTTATTTTAATATCATAATTATTATTAATAGTTTCAAAAACAAAATTATATACTTTATCTTGTGTTATATTATTACTATTACCAGTTTTATATAATAAAAAAGCAGTAGTTTTATTTAATAATTGATTTCTATTTTTACCAATATTAATTTTATGAGTATAAAAATTAAAAATTCTAATACAATGTTTTTCTATTATTCCATAATCATTTCTTAAAAATTCATAACAATCATCAATATCAATATGAAGTTTTTGATTATCTAATACTTTAATTTTTTCTTTTAAAGGTTGAATAGTAAATTTACTATTTTTTATTATATTACTAATAGTTTGATTTGAAATAGGACAATCGGGTAACATATCTTTAATATCACATTGTCTTTTACCTTTATGTATTTGTTTTAATATAAAATTTAATAAACGATTAGTACAATTTTTATATTTTAGAATTTTAATAAAATTTTTTACTGGACATATATTTTCATTAGTTTCTAAATTTTTATATATTCTTAATGGAAGATAAGATTTTCCAAAAGGATTAATAATTAATTTTACTCTTCTTTGTATTAATTTATATTTATTTTTATCATAAGTTTTAAAATAATTATAATCATAATTTAATAAATCTTGTTCATATTCTTTTATTTTTAAATTTGTATATTTAATATCTAAACTATCATAATCATATTCATTATTAATTAAAGTCATAATATTAATTCCTTTCTTTAAACTACAAATAATTATATATAAGAATAATAGTAAATGTTATAATATACATAAGGATAAAAGGTGAATAATATGCCAAAACAAAGAAAAGAATTAGGTAATTATAAAGAAAAAATACAAGAATATTTAAGAACAAATAAAGATAATCTTAAAAAATGTACTAAACAAGAATTAAATTATATTTTAAAGGTTGATAATAAATACATATTTGATTGCCGAAGAAGACCGACAAAATGACAAAAAGATTTTATTAACGAATATGATAAAGCATGCCTTAAAATAGGCATTGCACGATTAAAAAATGTAACTAAAGTTGCACAATATGAATGATTATATTTAAGAACAAATCATAGAGATATGTTTGATGATTTAATAGATAATCAAGATGTAGAAACAAATAATAGTAATATAATTATTAATATTACTGAACCAAGAAAAATTGAAAATAATAATTAGAAAATCTATATTTAATATAGATTTTTTCTTTATTTTAAAGGGTAAAAATGATATAATTATTATGAAACATGGCGTGACTATTTGCCTAATAATAGGAATTATTATTAATAAGGAGTTTAAAATGGAAAATTTTAAATGAGATGATAAAGTAGATTATTCTAAACCAGAAAATTTACAAAGATTAGTTAAAGAACATGAAGAATTTATGGAAAATAAAATCTTAAATCCAAAACTACAAGAACAACAAACTAAATTAAAAGAATATGAAACTAAAATTAATAGTTATGAAGAGCAACAATTATTTTCTAATATTAAAGATACTAAAAAAGTAAATTTAATTAAAAATTTAATGAGTACTGATAATTATAAATCTTTATCTAAACAAGAAGCATTTAATAAAATAAATGAAGATTATAAAGAATTTCTTATTGATAAAATATCAGAATCTTTTAAACAAGAAAATAAACCTAATACAAATGATTTTAATCCTAAAACTCTTTTAGATTTACATACAAATAGTTATTATTCCAGAAGAATTAGAAAGAAAATTAAATGAAAAAGCAAAAACTACAGGTATTACTGACCCTAACGAATTAGAAAAACTTGTAAATTTAGCAAGAGGAAATGCACTTAAATCTATTAAATAGAAAGAGGATAAAATGGCAATTCCACAAATACCTAAAGCATTTATTATTGGTGGTAATACACCTACTGAAAATGCTGTTTTAAGTGTACTTGAAGCACAAGTTCGTGGTGAATTAACTGCTGAAATAAGTACTTTATTTATGAGAAATACTGTTACTGCTGACCAAATAGCAAATATTAGTGGTGTCGCAATGGCAATATATAGAGCAACAGTTCGTGTATTATGAGGTTCAACATGAGATGAATTTACTGGTACTAAAAGACAAAAAGGAACAGTTAAAACAACAACATTAATTATTGATAAAGAATTAACAATTGATTTTAATATTCCAGAATTTGATATTGAAAGATTTATGACTTCACCAGCAAATGTAGCAACTCAAATTGTTTCAAATTGAACAAGTTCATTTATGAGAAATTTAAGAGAAAATTTTGAATTAATATTTTTACAAGGTACCAAAGATTATGCAATTGCTAAATCATTAGTATTACCTTTAAATTTAAATAATATGACTAAAGAACAAGCATTAAATGCTTATTATATAATTGGAGAAAGAAATAATAAATTAATTAAAAAAGTAGATGATATTACGGTTGGTATTAATAAAGCAGATTTAACTGGTGCTTGTGGTATTGATAGTAGTTTTAATTTGGCAAAAGCATTTACATTATTAAATTATGGTCAAATTGCTGCAAATACTTTAGCAACTGGTAAAAGATATACAAATCAAATTATGGGTATGGAATTTTATGAAAGTTTTTATTTAGAACAAGATTTTATTCATGATACAGTTTCTGGTATGCATTTAGAAAAAGATTATAATTTATTAAATTTATTTGGTGTAGTTTATAACAGATATATGTGAGGTATGCCTATTTCATTTACAAAAGTAAGAAATAAATTAGATAATGCAACAGATAATATTCGTATTATTGGGAAAGCATTATATGCATTACCAAGTGCAATTAGACCAGATTTAATGTATATTATTCAAGAAAAAATGCCAACAATTGATGAAATTAAAACAGCAAGAGCAAAAAATTATAAAACAGACCCAACTAATGTTAATGCTACTTATCAATCAACAGATTATGATAATATGAATATTTTAGATTTACAAAATATAATTTATTATAAAGATTTAGGAAAAATTACTATTGCTAGTGATAATCCTACTAGTGATGAATTAGATATAGCAATAGTAAATTCTGGTAATGTTGGATTTACACCTAAAAAAGCAACATATACTAATATTACTAATACAAGTGCAACTATGACTGGTGATAATAAAGAATATTATGGAACAGTAAAAATAACATTTTCAAAAGTAAAAAAGAAACAAGTTAATAATGACTAATATATATGAATATTTTAATTATAAAAATGAAATTATTATAAATTCACCAAAACCAGAAGATTTAACTACTAGTAATGATTTAAGAGCAATATTACTTGATGAATATCCTAAATTAAGAAATGATTATTTTATAGTAAGTGATATACATGATGATTTTGCTATATGTGTTGGAGATAATATAAATTGTCAAGGTAAAGTAATAATTCAAATTAAAAAATCTACTAAATTATTAAAAGGAGAAAATAAACATGCCACAACATGCTGAGACTACATCATTGAGTAATTATACTTTAATAAAATTAATTAGAACAGGTATAAGTCCTATTTCAGCAATGATTGGAACCAGTGCTTATTATGGTCAATTAATAGGTAATCCAATATTAGGCTCAATTAATAGTTTATTATTTTAATATTTTATTTAATAATAATCCTAATAATTTAATGGATTGAGATACTTATATTTCATTAAATGCTTATGGTATTTCAAATCTTATTAGTGGAATTACTGAATTAATACCTAATAGATTTGAACCAATAAGAAAAATAGCAAATATGGGTACTGGTGGGTGTTTAATTAGTAGTGGTGTAGCAATGGGTATTAATAATGATTTTAATAATGCTTATGCTATTCCTACAATAATAGCGGGTGCTAGTGAAATTATACATAATTTATTACCAATGAAAACAAATCATGATAGAGAAATGCAAGAAACTAGTTTTATTGATAATGAAACTCAACCAATAATATCAGATGATAATATTTTTGATTGAGATAACTATGAAATAAGAAATACTATTAATGATTATGTTCCTAATATTCAATGTAATAATAGTAATTTTAGTTTATAATGTTACCTTTAATTATTAGATTAATATATTCTGCATTAGCAAGTGATGATATTCGTGTATTAATTGTTAGTTTATTAAAAAATTATAGTAAAGATAATGGATTAAAATCAGTGTTAGATAGTGAAAATGTTTCTATTGAAGAATTAAATCAACCTTATTCAGTTTTTAATCCTAATATTGCTAAAAAATTATTATCTATTTTAAAACCTAATGAATTAACTATTTTAAAAACTGAATTAGATAAATTATTTGTTAATCCAATTAAAAAAGTTAATAATTTATTTAAAGATAATAAAACTAAAGATACTAAAGATTTAAATAATAAAGATGTAAAAGAAACTGATAATAAAGATGATAAAGGTTGAGTAATATTATCTAGTTCATGATTAAAAAAAGGTTTATTTTATAAATCTAATAAATCACTTAAATTAGGATTATTACAAGTTTTAATACAATCTGATACATATAAAAATAAACGTTGATATGGTCCATATACTTATCCTAATGTAAATGAAGAGACTTGAGAATTAATGAAAGTTCAAAAAGGTAAAAATGGTAGTGGTGCTGGAACAATATTTTGAAGATATTTTTTAAGGGGTTTTTTACCTTCACAAATACGTAAATATGTTAAGAAACAACTTAAAGAAGAGAAAGGTATTAGTAAAGGTAAACAACGCTATAATGTGCTTAAATCAACTAATATTAATGTATTAAAAACAACTGCATTTATTAATAGATTAGAACGTGGATTTTTTAAACTTAAAGAATTTAAAACTTTACCAAAAACTGAATTAGGTAGTAGAGCATGAAGAGTAGAAAGAAAAGAATATTTAAATTTTCATAAAACAAGTAGTACTACTAAAAATATAGGTATTTCTATTTATAAAAATAAAAGTAAATATAAAACATGAAAGTAGGTGATTATATGGATATAGATTTAACAAAACCTATTAAACCAATTGGTATATGAAATACTATTAATCCAATATCAAAAGATAATAAAGAATATAAAAAATTAAATAAAATTTGATTTAATAAAAATAGTACTCATATAGATAAAATCAAAATATTAATATCTAATATTTTAAAAATAACTAGTCATATTATTGGTATATTAATAACATTATTTTTTACAATAACACCATGATTACTACCTAAAATACCAATAGAAATGGGAATTGGAAGTTATACAACTCAATATAATTTTACTTGACCTGACCATTTAATATTAACTTTATTTCCAATGTTTAGTCATATAGGAGTAAATGTTATTACTAAATTAGGTAATTATGGAAAATTAATTAAATATGGATTAATAACAATTCCAATTATTATTACAAGTCCTTATTTAATTTATCAATATCAACAAATTAAAAAACATAAAAAAGAATGTATTTTATGTAAAAATCATTCAAATAAAATTCAAATAGAAAAGGTGGAATAAAAAATGAATTTAACAGTATATTTATTAAGTGCAATTATAGGAGCAGCAGTTACTAGTGGTGTTATTATTACTTTTGTATTATCTATTATTTCAAAAAAAATTAAAAAAAATAAACAAGATATAGTTGCTAAAGAACTTAAAATTAATAAATTAATTGAATATATTATTTTAAATATTAAACAATTAAATGATAGATTACAATTAACAGAAACTCCTATTGCACAAAAATTAGATGCTTTTGATGTTGATGAAAAAGATTTTGAAGATTTTATTATTGCTCAAAAAGCAAAACGTCAAGAATTAACAAATAAAGATAAGAAAAAAGTAACTAAAATTAAAATTTAAAGGGTTTAAATACCCTTTATTTTTACATTAAGGAGTAAATTATGGCAATTAAAGACCCAATATTATTTATTACAGTTGAAGAATTTAAATTATCAAAATATTTTAATGAATTATTATTTGATAAAGTAACTACTCCAGATAATGAAATTTGATTTGCAATATCTGTAGCTAGTAGTAATATTGATTATTTAAGTGGTTTTACTATTAGTAAAAAATGACCAGAAATAACACCAACAGATTTTACAGATAATGTTCAAACAGCAACTACTAATTATGTTAGATTTTTATTAACTAAAGATGTAGATTATTTACGTGGTCAAGGTTCAATTAGTCAAGGTGGATTAACTTATAGTGAAACTAATCCAGATGACCCTTATTTTATCCCACCCGAAGTATTTAATTATTTAAGAAAAATTAAAGAATATCCAAATATTAAAGGTTTTAATTTAAAAGGAATAGAACCACAAAAAAATAATTATTTTAATAAATTTATTTCAAATTGTGGAGAAGATAGTCCATTAAATGCATATATACCATATACTAATATAAAATCATTAGATATTAGAACTAAAATTACTATTACTAATACACAAAATATGTTAAGACCAGTTGTTAATATTGATACTAGAGGTATTAATACAAGTACTACAGTACCTGAATTTAAAAGTCCAAAAAAAACTATTGATATTAAATATGATAAAGAAACTCATGTAGTTAATACTGATATTAGTAATAAATTACAAAATGAAATTAATAATAAACAAGATAAATTAATTGCAGGTACTAATATAACTATTAAAGATAATATTATTAGTGCTACTGGTGGTAGTGAACCACCAGATTTAACTGATTATTATAAAAAAGAAGAAACTAATAATTTATTAGATAAAAAAGAAAGTATTGAAAATCATAATAATGATATAAAATCAGTAGAATTAAAAATTAGTCAACTTCATACTGAAGTAACTAATAATATGAGTAATATAATTTTGAAACAAAATATTAAAGATGAAAAATTAATTACAGATAAAAAAGAAATTGTTCCTGCTATTAATGAAAATAAAGTAAATATTGATAAAAAACAAGATAAATTAACTGCAGGGGATAATATTACTATTGATGACAATAATAAAATTAGTGCTAGTGGGGGAAGTTCAGTTGATGAAAATAGAATATTTGATAATAAAGATGATAAAGATACTACTACTAATTTAATTAATAATGTTATTAAAAAAGGTAATATTACATTAACATATAGAAATAATCCGTTTGTAACTGATGATTTAGATATTCCACATAAAAAATATGTTGATGATAAAATTAATGAATTAAATTTTATTAAATGAAAATCAGTTGGTACTATTAGTAATGAAAATGATAATATTGCATTTAATTTTAAATTAAACACTTTATATAGAGTTGCTTATTCATGAGCATATCTTAAAAGTAATGGAAGTAGTAAATATTTAATTTTTATGTGAAGAGGCGCACCTGCTATATTAGATAGTACATTTCAAGCAGAAAATAATCAAAAGGTAGTAACTAATTATGTTGATTTAGGTGTTACATCAGCAATGATTTATTTAAAAAAATATAATTACCAAACTGGTTTTTTGCTTTCATTAGAAGAAGCAGAAAATACAAATACTAAAAATTATAGTGAACAAATATTACCAATAACTCCACCAATACCACCAACACCTTGTCCATGTCCAAAATGAAAAGAAGTAGGAACAAGACAAACTAAAGATAGAATTTTATATACTTTTATTGTGGGTAAAAAATATAGAGTTACTTATATGTGATACGGAGATACGCAACCTATTTCTTATTCTATAACTAAAGAATTTGATAAACTAGTATCAAACAAGATTGATTGTATATATACAATAGATAGTTATGTACGAAATTGAAATGTAGTTAAAAATAGAATTGAGTTGTTTAAATTAGAAGTTAATAATATTTGTATTAGAATTAACAACGCTGGTGGTATTACTTATGGAAATATTTTAAAATTAGAAGAATTACAAGAATAAATATAAAAAGTTACCTTAATTGGTAACTTTTTTATTAGATTGTGTGGGAATTTTAGTTTTTTTAGGTTTTCTTTTAAATTTAAACCTATAAAAATTTATTTTATATTTATCATGTCCTATTTCTTCTATTAAATCATCACATTTATTTTTAATAATAATTAAAGCTACTATTAATCCAATAAAATTTAATACTATAAATAATAATACTATACCTAAAGAATGATTTTTCTTACATAACTTAATCCCAAGAGGAATAACAAATAACATTATTCATCCATAAATAATACATAATATTATTATTAAATAATTTACATCAACTTTCATATTTCTCCTTTCATAAGGGTATTAAAACCAAATTAATAATTTAATATTAGCATATTATTTAAATTATCGTGAATTAAATATTATTTTATCAATACTTAAATAATATTTATTTATATATCTTATGATTTGAGAATTATTAGAACTAGGATTTAATGTATTACAATCTTGATATATAACTTGTACTTGTGTTATTATGGGAAACATTTGTATTTTAAATTTAAATTCTTTATCACTAATATCACAAAAACCTAAATAAGTATAACTATCTTTTTCCATTATTAATTGTTTAAGGAGTTTAGCTTCTGATTTAAGCGAACATTTAGAAATTGTATATAGTCAATCAATATTATTGGGTTCTTTTGTTATTACTGAAACTCCATAATTATCAAACACATAACTTTCACCACTTGGGTATTCTATAATTTCATAATTATCATAATTATTTGATGTTTTAGTTTCATTATAAGTATTTAGTTCAGATAAATTTTGACTAAAAAAATAACTTTGTGATTTTGTAGGTATAAATTTTTCTGAAGTTAAAATATTATTTTTATTACCTTGTTTACTTTCAACTGTTTCATAGTTTCATGATAAATAAATATCTACACTTTTATAATATCTTTTTAAGTCATTAAAAGTATTAATTAATAATGTAGGGTCTAAATAGTCTTTAAAATTAATATCTATTTCTAAATTTTTTAAATTTTTATTATTATTAATTCATGTATTTTTATCATATTCTAAATGGTTTTTGTCTTTATATAATAAAGTTGGATATAAATTCACTGTTTCTGTTATACTTGGATTACTTGGTATTATAATTATTTGTTTTGCTATGTTTTGTGGACTTGGTGGTAATATGTTTGCTGGATAACTAAAAGTTATTTCTTCACTTTCTTCATATTCATCATGATTTAATTTATATAAAGTAGTTCAATTAAAAGCATTATTAGTTAAAGCACCTTTATTTTTATATCTAAATTGAGCAACTGAAAGTTCATTATAATCTCCTTGATAAGTAAATGGATTATCACTATAAAATGTATGTCTTTCTTCTCCTTGATGTAATGATTGAGTTACAATTGTATCAATAATATAAGCATAATTAGAACCATCACTAACACCATTACTTGTTGGATTTCATTGACAATCTTTATCTAAATTAGTTAATGGACTTGCTATATCTAAAAATTCAGTATCTTCTGCTAAAATATAAACTTTATTATTTTTCTTTTGTGATAAATCAACTGTACTAATTTGTTCTTTAGTGGTTAATTTATGACCAGTTTTAGGGTCTCATGGATATACTGATATTCTATCTGTAAGTTTCATAGTCATAGCAGTTGTAGAAACATTAGCACCTAATAATTTACCAATAGCAAAAGCATTATCATTAGTAAATGCATTTAATGGAATTAAACCACCATTACCAATAATATTTTCTAAATTATTTGTAAAAAATGCTGACATAAAACCATTAAAATATAACATTTTTTTATATTGTTGATTATTTTGATTAATAATAAAACCAATTGGAATACCTAAACTTAAAACATTTAATAATTTACCAATTAATGGTATATCACTTAAAGCAAATGGTAATCATTGTACACTATCATAAGGCATTTGAATTAAACTACTAAATACTACTGAATTAAAATTTAATATAGCACTCATATATTTTTGACTTATTTTTGAATAATCTACAGTTGGTGAACCAATAATTAAATTAGTATCTGGGTCTTTATATTTAAAATTACTAGACATATCTACATTATAATTACCAGAGATATTATTAATATTTCATTCACTATCTCAAAAGAATTTAGCTTCTCCAATTGCTGTACCATTACTATTAGTTGCTTTTGTTTTATCAAATGCTAACATACCTTTAAAATCTTTTGTAACAAATAAATTTGCTTGTAAATTTAAACTAGTTGATAATCATTCTTTTCAATTTTTAAAATTAAGATATCCAGTAGGTTTTGCATCCATTAAATTATAAAATGTAGTTTCTGGATGACTATTAGTAGTTATTTTATCATTAATACCTGCTAATAAACCACCATTATTTTTAACAGTAGTACTTGAATGGTCATTATTACCTGCAATAAATAATCTTCTTGAAGCAAATACTTTTTGTTCAAATATTTCATTATTATTAATTTGATTAGGTGCTTGACCTTGTATTATAGGTCTACCATAATAATAACAACTAGATAATAATTCTAAACCATAAGATTGTCTATGACTATATCTTACTCCAATATCACGCATTAAAGTACGATTTAACGTTACTAAACTATTTTGAATAGTAGGGAAAGCATAACCACTACCTGGACTTGCATATTGTACATAATCAAGCGTATTTTGACCACTTGCTACTGCTCTATCATTAACTGAACTAAAAGTTAATACTTGCATACTAAATTCACCATTATAAGGACTATAATAATTAGTTACATTTGAAATATATAATAATTGTCTATCTTGATTTTTACCAGTATTACCACCAATATTTTCATTTTTATCATTAAATACACAAAAAAATTGTAAATAATCATCTACTGTAATTTGTTCTTCAAACATAACTAATATATATTGTCTTGTTGTAGAAATTGTTTTAAATAATTGATTATTAGGTAAACCACCAAAATCTACACCACTTGTATCATCAATTAAATAAGCATTTCAATAATCACCAATTTTATATTGTTTAGTATAATATTGGTCTTGTCCAGTAGTTTTATGAGTAGTTGGGTCTGTTATACCTTTATTTTTTTGATAGATTTTAGTACTATTTTTTCAAATACATACAACTGGAGTATTACCAGAAAGTATTAATTCATATTGACCAAAATCACTAATTTTACTATTAATAGGTTTATAACCAGTTTCAGTTAAAGGTATTGCTCCATTATTAATTATAAATGGAAATATTTTTCAATGACTTAAACGTTTAATTATTGCTTGTTGTCTCTTTAGATGTAAATGTGCGTGTTTCATTAATTGAATTCTTTGATGATTGCTCATTTTCATTATCTCCTAATTCTTTATTTAATTTTTTATTTTCTATAATAATATTTTCTAATTTATTTTCTGCCATAAGTTGGTCAATATTATCATATTCACCAATTGCTTCACTTACTGTCATAGTACCATTATTTAATCTTGAATTAATAATTTGGTCTTGTACTATTTGGTCAGTCATTGCTATAGGGATAAATTTAAATGAATAAGGTCTTTCACCAATACCATTTCATAAATTTTCACTAATAAGAAGTAAATCAAATATACGATAAAAATAAGCACTATAAAATGCTATTTTAATTTCTGTTGTTTCCATATCAAATTTATTATTAAACATACTTTGTGTTTTATTAGTATAAACATCATTACCATGTTCATCATAATCATAACCAGAACCATTAAATATTGCTTTAGCAGTACCATTATAATCTAATCAATATTCACTAAATTTTGGGTCACCTTGTATAATTTGCATACTACCATTCCCATTTTTATCATATCCAGCACTACCAACATTAACTATCATATCTTTTTTAGGATTTTCAATAATATTACCATTTTCTTGCATTTCTTTAACTGTTTCATTATCTAATACAGCAAATAAAGTAGTAACATTAAATTCTCTTTCTAATCTTTTTTTCTTAATAACTTGATTTAAATCTCATATTAAATCTCATACTGCTGTACAATCTGGATATGCATTTAAAGTAGTTGTATTACCATATAAATTAATAATTGGTAAATTAGTTATTTCAAAAATAGGAATATAATTAAATGGATTTTTAATTTCATAAGTATTTAATGGTGTTATATTTGGTTTTAATTTAGTTCTTGTAGAACCTAAAATAATATCTTTATTATTATCTTTATATGTTTCATATTTAACTTTTCCATTTTGTATTGTTACTCAAGTTAAAGTAGCACTATCTGCTTGTTCATTAATAAAATAAAATTCTGCTGATTGTTCTTGTTCATTATATTTAGCAACTCTACCACAAAAACTATTAGGTAATATTTTAAGGGATTTACTATTATCTTCATTAATTATAATCATAATAAATACTTTACCCATTAGTGAATTTTGTAAACCAAATTTATAAAATTTTTCTAATCATTTATCTTTTAAATTCATTTCATTAAGATAATCTAATATTTCTTTTTTACTTGAATTAAATAAAAAACCTTTACCTAATCATAATTTAGTTGATTTTTGAGCAATAATCATTGGTATATCAATATATCAATCTTTTTTATCACAACTTAAATATTCCATTGTATTTATCATATTAATCACCACCAAAATTATTTTTATTAATTAATAATTTATTATTAATACCATTAATTAATCATTTCATTTCATGCATTAATGCATACATATCACTATCTCAAGTATCATCATGTAAATCTAACATTTTCGGAGTATTATTATTAGTATCTAATTTCTTTTTATCTAATCATTGCATTAAACTATATTGTCTTTTAGTTTCTGGACATCTTTCTCAATTAAAACTAATAATATTTTTAAGCATACAAATTGTTGTAAAATCAATTCTATCATTTAAATATAAAATTGATTTATCTACTGCTATAAATTTTAATCATGTTATATTACGTTTTTTAACTCAACTTTTTAAAACATCAATAAATACTAACCCACCATTACCATAATCAACATAACAAGTAAAACCAAATAACATTGCTATATAACGTTTACTTTCATTTATATAATAATTAATAATATCATTTGCTAAAGTATCAGTATCTTTATATTGCATAGTAACATTACTATGATAAAATTCACTTTCTTTATGCGCTCTTCTACCATTATCATTTTCACCAATAAATCATAATGAAGCAGATGTAGGATGACCACTTGGACTTGTTGCCATACCTATATCTAAACCACCAGTTAATCTTTGTACTTGAAAATCTAATTTAGTATTAACTTTATCTAAATATCTAGCAAAAATAGCACCTTGTAAAATACTTGGTACACCATAATATCAACTTTGTGCTTTAATTGGATCTAATACTTTTAATTCTTCTAAATCATTAATCATATCTAATGTAAGATTATGAGCATTTACTTTTCAATTACTATAATGAAATAACTTAAAAATATTATTATCAAATATTGATTTAATTTGTTCATTTTTTTCTTTCATTATTTCTAAATTAAAAGGTACAATTTTATTCATATATTCAATATAATATTGATAAATATTATCTGGATTACAACTTTTTATTTTTATTCTTTTTTTAGCATTACCTAATGCAAATGTTATTGCTTGAAATTCTTGTTGACTAAATTCATTTGCTTCTTCACATCATTCAATTGCTAAATCAAAACCTTTTATTTCACTACGAGAAAGACCTTTTAAAGGTATTCTATCATTTGAATTACTATATACACCCATTACCCTAATAAATGATTTAAAACCTTTAAAACGAAAGTCTGCTTGCTTATTAGGGTATTTTAAAGTAAAGTCTTTATAATCATTCAATCCAATTATTATTAAAGCATTATATATTTCTTTTACTAAATCATTAATATCTTTATTTAATTTTCTAAATGCATAAATAGCAATTGATTTTTGTACTTTAATTGATATAACTATTAATATTGCTAATTCTTCTGCTATACTATATGTTTTACTAGAATATCTACTACCACTAAGATTATATTCACTATGAGTAAAATCACTTTTATTTAATAATCAATAACTAATTTCATTTAAGTATGTAAATTCTTTATTCATAATATTACTCCTTATTTTTATAATATTCTTTAATTTCTTTTACTTTATTATTAAAATCTAATTGATGTTTTTTACACATTTTAAAAAATTGAACAGAAGTATTTTCTAAATCTGTAGATTGTAATTTAATTAATACTTTACTATTACAATCTTTACAAATACATTTTAATTTAGTTTTCATTTTATTTTTTCCTTACTAAATCAAGTAATAAAACAATAAAACAACCTAAATTTATTAATGCTATTATTGTAGAATTTATAATTATTAATATTTCTCATCAAACCATTATTTCACTTCCTTATTTAAATAATATCAACCAATTAATAAACTTTCTGCTTGGTCATGGTCTTTAATTTTAATATTTCAATTATGGTTCTTAATCATGAATTGAGAAAGTTCAATTGATAACTCTTTAGTTCAAGGTTTATAATTTCAATTATATTTAATTTCATCTAAACTTTGATATCATTTTCTTCATTCACTTGAACTTATTAACATATCTTTTGTTAATAATTTATTAAATTGACTTGATATAAAACCACGTAAATGGTCTAAAGTTTCTTTACCACGACCAAATTTTGGATTAAAAATACCACGTTCAATTACTAAATATAAATTATCTTTATTTATACATTCATCATAACTATTAATTTCATCAATTATAAAAGTATTAAATTCAATTTCAGTATTTTTTTTAAAACTATAACTTTTTATTCATATTGGTTTTTTATTTTCTCATAATGTAAATCCAGTATTTTTAATACTTGGGTCTACTGAAAGTAAATAATTATTCATTACTAAATACCATATTATCTAAATTATCAATATTATTTTGTATTTGTTCATAATTAATATTTATTTCTTCTTTTGATTCTTCCATTACTTTTAATTTAATTTCTTTATTATCATTATTTGGATTATCAACATACATTATATTTTCATTTTCTAATACTATTGCTTGATCAATTTGCATTGCTCTATCAATAATATTTTGATTTTCTAATTTAATACTAGGGTCTTTATTAATATCTCTAATAATTGCTTTAATAACTGTTTTAAGTGCCATAGCATTAAAACTAGTAGTTCATGGACTATTACCATTTGCTTTACTATATTTTTTTCTATGTTCTTCACATTCTTGTTTAGTCATACCTTTAATAAAAGTAATTATTTTACCTAAATAATTTTTAATAGAAATCATACCATAATAACCAATAATTATTTTATTTTCAAATATTTTATTAGGGTCTAATTCTCAACGTTGAGTTTCTTTATTAAAAATATGTTTATCAGTAATAATTTCTCTTTGAAAATCAATTACACAATTTGAACGTTGTAATAAAGTTAAAAAACCATCTTCTTGTATTTGTACTTGTAATTCATTATTATAAGGTATTAATGCTATTTCTTTTTTAATTGGATTATTACTTAAATCTAATTCAAATATAGTTGCTAAAGTATTAATAACTGATTGTGGATTTAATGTTGATAATTTTTTATCATTTAATTTTGTTAATTCATAATAGTTAGTAAATTGTTGTATTTTTGATTTATCTATATTTTTAGGTAATATTAAATTTGCCATTAGTGATTTTCCTTTCAAAGTGCAATTGCCATTTCTCATTCATATACTAATTCATCTGTTATTTCTACTAATATTTTTTCTACATTATCTTTTTGAATTCAATAAATATAATGTGTATTTGATAAATTAAAACCATTATTTTTTAATATTCAATAATAAGCAGTTAATTGTAATATTGATTTTTCTTTATTTTCTTTATACATATTTGATAATGTTTTAAAATCAATTATTGTATATAAATTATTTTCTTTATAAATTAAATCTGGTGTTCCTGCAATAATATCATAAGTAAATACTTGTTCACATATATATTTAGTATTTACTTTAAATTCTTGTAAATTATTTAATAAATTTTCACAATATTGTAAATAATTTTTATTAAATAAATGTTGAATATTATTTAATAATTTATCTTTTATATTATTAATATTTATATTTTTAAAATATAATTCTGCTACTTTATGAACAGTTTCTCCTCTTAATCTAGCATTTTCTAATCTATCAAAAGGTATATTTTCATAAGGATTTTTATTTTCATATAAATAATATTGAATAATTTTAGATACTGATATTTTTTCTTGTTTATTTAAAAAATATTGATGTGTATCTTTTTTAAAAATTAAATTATTTTTTAATTGCATTTTTAATTAAACTCCTTAAAAAAGCATTAATTGTAATATGATTTTCTAAGCAATATTTTTTAAATTCATAATATTCATCTATAGTTAATCTAACAATCATTTGTTTATTTAATAAATCTTCTTTATTTTTCTTATGTGCTGACATTAAAATTCAACTCCTTTAATATCTAATTCCATTACTAATATTTCATAATGTTCAATATAAGCATTTTCTAATATATGATGTTTATAATTTTTATGAAAATTAATAGCATTTTCAATTGTAGAAAATATTTTTTGTTTTCTTTTATTAGTATAATTTACTTTATATTTTAATAAATAATTATATTGCATATTATTTTTCTCCTTTAACCTTTAATAATTTTTTTATAATGAATAATTACTTGTTCTAATTTATTTATTTTTTCATATGAAAAATAATCTTTCATAATTTTTAAATCACCATCATTATCAATTTCAAATTCTAATTCTTCATATTTACTATTAAATTCTTCTTGTAATTCTTCAAATTTATCTATTAATTTTCTTGCATTTTGTAATTCTAATTGATTCATTATCTTTTCTCCTTTAAAAATTTTCTAATTGTAATTCATTAATATAATAGTTATATAAACTATCATAGTTATCACTTGTTAAATATATATCTTCTTCAATCATATTATTAATACATTTATTACAATAATAAGAATTATCTATTTCACTAATTCAAATATATTTTTTATTATGTAATTTACATTTCATTATTTTTACCTATTAATTTATAAAAACAGTTATTACATGTTCTATTATTTATAGATGATTGTTTATGACAAATATCACAGTTATGAGTAATAATATTTCAATTAAGCATTTATATTAATTCCTTTCTTAATATTTTAAATAAAATATTTTATTATTATGAGTTACTAAATCTTTTAATGATGTTACTATATAATTTATTACTAAATCATTATGATTATATGGATTATTTATTTTAAAACTTTTTCTATCTTTTTCTCAGGTAATATTATATTTAAAACATTCTTCATTTTTTATTTGTCCAATATAATAACCATTATATTTTTTATAAAATTCAAGAGTAATTAATTTTTCAATAATTTTATTATATATTATTGGTTTTTCTTTCAAATCTTCAATTTGAATATATTGTTTTAATAATTCTTTTAATTGCACACCATTTAATTCTTTTTTTATATTATCTTTAAAAACTCAATATATTCGTGTTTCATCAATATTAAAAGAATTTTTTTTAATAAAACATTTAGAAATTGATATTTTATATTCTCCAAATTCAATTATTATTGCACCATTATCAGTTTCTTTAATAATTTGCTCTTGTGAAAATTCTATTATCATTTTAAAAACCTTTCTTTTTATTCAGCACTGCTACTTTTAGTAAGCAGTTGCTGTTTTTTTATTTTCTTTTTTAAAAAAATCTTATAAATAGGCTCTTTATCACCTACAGTGATAAAGCCTAAAAAAAAATAAATATATATATACTAATTATTTAATTTATGTTAATATATAATTGATAAGGTATGTATGTAATATATAACCCCCTTTATGTGTAATAATTTAAAAATAATTAAAGAACAGGGTTTATGGTTATTACATAATCTTGAAAAATTCTTTACTAACTCAATATAGAGACTTCAATTAATAGACAAATACATACAATAACAATTCAATAAAAATTAATAAATTACTCTTTTATACTCATGTAGTAGTATTTACATAAAGTACTCACAATTTAACTAACTACGAGAGTTTATTTAATTTAACAATTAAAAATGAGAGTATTATCTCTCATTTATATTTTTATTAAATCTATACCTATTTTTTATACGGCCTCTAAATCTATATGGTTTATATATAGATTTATCACATTCATTTCATAATTGTTCATCTATTTTTTTAAATAATTTCTCTGTTTGTTTTAAATTTAATTCATCTTGATTAAAATGATGTTTGTCTCAATCAAAATGATTTTGAAATGGTAATGATAACATGTTTTATGTTCCTTTCTGAATTTGGTTTGTTAATGATTTAATTTTAATTTATAAGTAAAGGTTTGTGAATAAAATATGACACTTATTAGTAGTTATGCACAATTAAATAAAAAATATGACCTTAATTTTAGTGATAATAATTATGGTTTTAATTGAGATATTTTTAAAGAATTTGTTGGTGAACAATGAGCAGAATTTTTTACTACCAATTGTTTTTATCGTTTTGTACCAACTGCACGCTTAACAAGAAAAACATGAAATTGTTTAGCGTTTGATTTATTTGTGTGTTGTAATTTTAGTGATAGTTCTGTACAAGAAGTAAGACGTTATGAAAATACTCATAATGAAACAACCATTGGTTCTTTAATGGATGTTTGTCAATATTTAGAAGATAAGTATGATATTCACTTAGGAGTTAATAATCCCCATGGTATTAAATGAAAAATCACTAAGGATGGTGGTTGTATTATCTTTCCTAATAATCAACAAATAGATTTTATTGGTTATGCTAATGGTAATAAGATTTTTGGAAAATCAGTTGGTGGTTCTAGTTATTTATGTTCAAGAACAGATGAAATTATTATGGCAGAAGAAAAAGAAACGTTAAGTGAAAAACAATTAACTCAACGTTATGAACGTTTAAAATTATCAATGTTTCGTAGTAATCGTATTAAAGTATCTAATGAACCAATTCAAGACTGAAGTTGAATATTTACTGATAGAAATATATTTAGTCCAACTTATGGTAAAAAAATTACTCGTTATTTTTATAAAAATCACTTTATTGCTTTTACTTGTAACCCCTATGATAAATACCACCCTTTTTATTTACTTTATTGCACCCCGTATTTGCCATTAAATGATAAAGTGATAGATACCCTTAAAAAAATTGGTAAGGTCTACTATGAAGATAATGAAGCGTTTAGTGGACTTGGATTATTTATTTTAAGATTTACTTTTTATTTCCATTTTGAAATAAATTAGAACCAGTAACGCAAAAATTAATTTTAGAATTAAAAAAGAAAAATCCTGATGAATTTAATACTGTTTATTATGGATTTGAATATTTAGATAGTGATGCAACTGTTTTTCCATTTCTAAAAGCAATAAAATATTGACAACCATATAATTTACAAGAATTCTATAACAAAGAAAAAGATACTTATAAATTTGATTTTTATAGTGTTGGTATTGATTGAGCAACAGGTTCCAAAGACCATACTGTACTTATGGTAACTGGTTTTAAAGAATATAATAATAGTGGTTATTATGACCCTTATATTATTTGCGAATTAGTAATTACTCCCAATGATTTTATTAATGAAAATGAAAAGATTAATGCTTATGTTGATGAAATTTGTGGATTAGTTGATAATTTTGAAAATTTTGACCAAGCAATTTACTATTATGATGATAAAGCAAAAACTGCTATCGATTGAATAAGTCAAAAATTAGCAGATGAACATAATATCTTAATTATGAGTCAAGTTGCTATTAAACATGCTTCTAGTCTTAATCAAGAAGCAGGATTAACTGACCGTTGTATATGAATGCGTAATATTATGAGTTATGGTAATTTTTATGCTAATAAAAATGATTTATTAAAAAGTACGCAATGTTTAGAAGAATTACGCTATGACCAAATCAAAACTAACATTTCCTGACAAAACTATGTACCAAGACCCTTACGATGCGTTATTTTATGCGCTATATCCATACAAAAATATAATTAGGGGTAAAAATAATGCTTCTACTAAAATAAGTGTTTTTTCTTATGCCATATAAGCAACGAAAACAATACTAGTAATAGTATAGTATCACAAAATTAACGCCTTGTATTTGGCGTTATTTTAACGTTTAAAGGTATATTTGCAAAAAATACAAAAATTAAGTACAATTTAATAGTAAAATTAAGAAAAAAGGAGTAATTTAATATGAAAACATGAATAAAAACAAATTTAAGTAAAATAACATTAGCATTAGCACTAACTGGTGCTGTAAGTGGAGTTACTGGTTTAATAATTGGTTCAATAGCACATAATCAAACTAATGGTTATCAATCATTTTTAGGGAATGACTATACAGTCTACTGGGGGATGGGACAACTATATGGTCTAATAAAATAAATAATGATACAAATATAAATTTATATTTTGATATTAAATCACATTATGATGAAGATGTAAAATGAGATGGTATTTATCCTGATGGATATTTTAATAATTAAATCTCTAAATTAATATAAGAAATATTTTCATTATATTTATCAAATAAATTAATATTTTTTAAATTAATTTCTTGTTTGTCAGTTATTAAAATTAAATCATAATTTCCAGAACCAAATATTCCACTAATTTCAATCCGATTTAAGTTATTAATCGGGTTTTCAATTTGTAATTCAAATTCACTATTATTATCAATTTGTGAAATTTCTTTATAAAACTCTAATTTAGAAAATAGTTGTGATTTATTTGAACCATATAAATTTAAAACATTTTCAATTTTGCTTTTATCAATAATTGCTTTTGTAAAGTATTTACCATATTCACCATTACCTAGTGTTCAATCAGCAGGAATTAATGATGGTATATTATTACTTTCAAGTTCATTTGTAATAGATAATCAATTAAACTGATTATCATCTAGTTTAAATAACTCATTTTGACTAATATCATTATTTTTTAATTTAATGTTGTTTATATCTGTAAAATCAAAATATTCAGATTTTAATATTACTTTTACATCTTTGAATTTTCAAATATCTTTACCAGTAGGTTTTATTGGCCTTGATTTTAATTCAAAATAATAAGGTAACAAAATTTTATTATCATCATTTAAACCTTTATTAATTGATAATGATGAATAAATATATTTTGATAACATTATAAATATTTGTTTAAATATTTTAATCTGTAATAAGTTTATATAATTTGGATATTCAAACTCCCATTGTTTAAATAAATTTGTAATTATTTCATCTGGTTTTTGTCCTGAGAATTTATCACGTAATTTTGCAATATCATTTTTAGGTTTACCGGTTTTTTCATCATATTCTGCACCTTCAAAATTTCTATTATAGTTATATGTATAACTTAACATATCTAATAATAATTTTTGTAAACTATCAATAGTTGGTGCATCTTTTATTTCTATTTCAACATCTCTAAATATAGCATTAGTAGAAATATGTTCGCTTTCATTATCTGTTATACGAAAAGTTCATATTTCTTTATCTTTTAATTCTTTTTGTCCATTTAATGGTCAATAACCAGGACTATCAGTGAAATCATGGCCTAATCAAACGTTAGTTACTCTTGCATTGTTAATAACTTCTTTTCTAGTTTCTTTTCCACCACCAATAGTAATTAAATCTAAAACTGATTTTTCTTGTCCAATAAATTGTTTTGCTAAATTTCATGGTAATATTTGTTCACTAAATCATTGTTCTAATATTCAAACTTTTGGTTGAGTTTCAATTGGCATTGATAATAACGGAAATGCTATCTTATCTTTAACAAATAACTTAGGGTATACTTTTCCATATTATCTACTTCACCAAGTACCTTTATATTGCCAAAGAGCATGCTTCTTGGTGCTTTAATTTTTAATCCAATAACTTTTGTATCTTTATCTAATGGTTTTTGTAATTTAATAATGATTGGATAACCATCTCTTGTTTTAAAATCTTTAATTTTTATGATAGTAATACTTTTTGTACTTCTTAATTTTGGATTTTGATAAGGTTGGGAATAACTATTAATAATATATAAATTATCAATATTATTTTCAGTTAAAGTTTCATTTATACTAACAGCATACAACTTAAATTGATTTAATAAATCTATTTCTTGAAAGATTAAATTTTTAATATCAGTCATACTATATTCAATGGTATTATCATTAATATTGGTACTTGCTCTTTGATTTAGTTGCATATTAAAGTCTGATGTTTCAACAGCATTAGTAGTTAATACTTGCTCAATATCAATAAAACCAATTTTAATAGTATTAGGTGAGAATTTTAAAGTATTATTCTCATTATTTTTGAATAAACGTTCAATTTCATAAATATAGATTGTTCGTTTTTTAAATTTATCGTATATTCTATTAATATCAGGGTCACTAGTATTGCCCATAAGGTTTGAAAAATCATTTGGTATATTATCTATTAAATAATCATTTTCTGCTTGATTGAGTTTAGTTTGTTTTTGTGGAAACTTAGTTTGTGGTTTGTTGTTGTCCATTGTCATTTTCTCCTACTAATTGATTATTTACTGGATTAAATAAAGTTAATTTAACTGTTAAATTTTCAATTGCTTTTTCATCATTAATTTCAAATGTTTTACTATCTAATAAATCTTTATCAACGCGTACTAATAATTGAATAAATTTAAGAGTATCAATATTAAATTGTCATAGTTTTTGTTCAATATAATTAACTGTTGAAATATTTACAGCGGTACTTTCAGGAACTGATTGTTGTGCTGATTTCTTTTGACTTGGTATATGCAAACCACAACGCTTAGATATTTCATTAATCAATCATAAACATCACTTATTAATGTTTTACCTTTAAAATTACCTTGAATAATAGTTACTAAACCATTAGGAGTATCATTAGGACTTTTATCAGTAAATAAATAGTTTTTAGTAATTAATTTTCTTATCGCATCATCAATTGTTTGTTGATTATTACCATAAATATTATTAAAAACAAATTTAGGTGAGTTTAAAATGACATCTAAAATGATTTGTTCAAAGAAAATATTTAATGCTTTAATTTTATCCATGACTTTATTACAGTCAGGTTCTTCATTAGCACGATTACGCATAATTGCTATTGGTATATAATTAATGTTTAATACTTGTTTTTGTTCTAAGTTAGAGTTGTTATTATATGTTTTATAATCTAATACAAATTGTTTTTTATTATCACTAATACTATAAATCGCACGATTAATAGTTACTTGTTCATTATTAAGCGTATAAATTTCAAATAATCTTACTATTTGAGCATTTTTTTGATAATTCTCATAAAAAATAGTACATTGAATTAATTTACCAGTAATATCATAATTTCTTTGTTGTATATTTACTAATTGAAAATATAGATTAAATATCCACTAATTCCTAATTTACTTAATTTAAAAATAGAATTTCAATTTTTACGATAGTATTCTTGATTAATTAAATATTGTTTAATTTTGTCATTATTAATTTCTAATGGTGCATTATATAAATTAGCATTATTTTCTGCTACAAAATCAGTAAAATGAGTTTCATGATTAAAACTATTAAATCCAAAAAAATCTAGTATAGAAGCATGTATTGTTTTTTCTTTACTTAAACTAAATAATTTTGTATTATCATTTTCAGTTAGTTTTTCTTTTATATTAAATATTTTCATAATTATTTACCTTTCTTTTAAAATAAATGATTAATTTTTAATATAATTTTTATAATAATAAATATAATTAAACCTGCTGTTGCTGATGATAATACTATTCCAATTAAACCTAAAATAATTTTTATAATTTTAAAAAACATAATATTAATCCTGTAATTCTTCTAATTTTCAAAGTGTACCAAAGTCCGGTCTTGTTGTTGAAGGTAATAAATTATCTGAAATTCTTAACATGCTTACACTTGATGACATACCCCAATAATATCTTAAAGTAATATTTTTCATCATACCTATACTAATAATTGTTTCAATAATGATATCTTTCATAGAAGCTTCGTTTTTATCTATTTTTTTAATATTGAATAATTCAATAACTTTATAAACTCCACTCTCTAAAATCGTAACTGGTATTTTAGAACAATTTTAATAAATACGATATTTTGTATTTTCTTTTAAATCATATTTTATAGTAAAACCATCTGTACTAAGGGCTACTTCTTTTCATTTTGGACATGGACAAGGTGTTGGTATTGGATTTGATTTTAATTCAATACCAAAAGTATTTTCTGCTATTTCTTTAATATTTAAAGTATTTGAATTAATATGTAAAGGTTTAGTAATATTAATATTTTTAGGTTGTTTAATATCTAATGTATTACTTTTAATTTCATAAGTATTTTCTTTTACTTCTTCTTCTAATGAAATTATTTCACCAACACTAATAGTAACTGGTTCATTTGAAGAATTAAATGAATTAATATAAACCCCGTTTAAATTTTGTGGTTGAGTAGGTTTATCTGCAACTAATACAACATCATATTTTTTACTTTTCTCATTTCAAAAAGTATAATCTAATACGGTAGTATCTCCTTTTCATAAAAATGTTTTAAAAATTATTGCACCTTTATCACTTGCATTTCATGAATAACTAACTTTATATAAAGTATTTAATTTAAAATTATATCTAATAAAATTATAATCATTTACTTTTTCTCCTACTTTTTTTCATTTAGGTATTAATTTATATATCTCATTAATTGCCCCACTAACAGTTTTATCAATTGTATTCACATTAGAAATATTTAATTTATTAAATACTATTTCTGTATCTAATGAAATTGTATTATTTTCATTTTTAAATTGATTATTAAAAGTTAATTTATCTTGTTTTTTATCAATATTAGTTTTATTTTCATTAATAGCACCAGTAATAGTTTTATCAGTAGTTTGTAAATTATCATCTTTAATATTTTGTTTTAAAACTATAATATTCATATTATTAGTTACTTCAGTATGAAGTTGACTAATTTTTAATTCTACTGATTTTATATCATTATTATGATTTTCAATACTTTCTTTTTTATCTAATAAATTATTAGTTTCTTCTTTTTTATAATAATTAGATAAATCTACTTCACCACCACTTGCACTAATAATATTATCTTTAATAGTTATATTAGTACCTGCAGTTAATTTATCTTGTTTTTTATCTAATAGTTCATTAGTTTCTTGTTTAGTATAATAGTTATCATCATTATTAGTTTCTGCTATAAATTCAGTTGGAGTGCCAAAACCTTGATATTGATATATTTTTTCAATCATTGCACCAGTATTAGGTGTATATTGTGGGTGATTATAACCAAATGAAGTAAACTGTTTATTATTTGTATCAAAAGCTATTCTTACGCCTTTTTCCAATCTTTTTGTACCTAATTCATCTACATAAAAAATGGAATATAAAGTAAATATACCCTTAGCAATATCTTCATCTAGAACAGATAAAAATACTTTAGTAGTTCTTCTAAAATTAACTAAATTACCAATATCATAATTGTAATTAATTACTCAACTTATTACATATCATTTTTGTAATTCTATGTTTTCATTTTCTACTTTTTTCATAAAGGACTTGTTTCAATATTAAATCAATTATTTTTAATACTTTCAATTTCTTTATTTGCTAACTTAATATTATTTTCATTACTAGTAATCCTTTTTTGTTGTTTAGCAGAAAAATCAGCAGTTGCAGCATGGGTAAAATCACCCTCTTGTGGATTATTTTGTAATGCTTCTGGTGGTAATGTACCAATTTCACTTGGTCAATTTAAAACCATTGTTTCAGTTTCGGGGTTATATTCAGTTGCTACATAACTTTTATTTACAAGTTTAGTAACTGCTCCACGAAATACTTCATGTTCATTTTTACTTATAACATCATCATATAATTTTATTTGTTTAGTTAATATAAAATCATGATTATCTTTGTCACCACTAATTCTTTGTTCTTTTTCATTATCAATTAATTCATCTACTTGATTTCTGGTATAAAATGCTTCTAAATCAATTTTATCAACATCAATTTCTTGTTCATCATAACTCATTAGGAGCTCTTTTAATTGCGTTAATTGAGATAGAATTTTCATTCTACTTGGTGCTAAATCTCACACATTAATTGTTGGAATACTACTAGCACTAAATTGTGTACCATTATTAAATTGAATATTAGTATCAACATTAAATTCAATTGGAGTACGATTAAATACTCAATGTTCCACCATTACGTAAACCATATCTCTTAATGTTTCTTGAAGTAATTTATCTTTAAAACTATCAAAAGGAAATTTATATAAAATAAAATTAAGATAAGCATTAATATCATTTTGTGCGCGAATAGCAAATGTAGTAAATCATTCCTTAGCATTTGGTCATGTATTTACATATTGTTGTGGAGTGTCGTCAATTGTTCCGGTTAATGGATATCACTTATTATAATTTTCTAAACTAATATCAGTTCAAAGTTCTTTTATCATATTATCATTCCTTAAAAAATGCTTTTTTATAATGTTTAGTACGTTTTTTAGTTTTTCTATGTGCTATATGTATAATTTCTTTTTGTAATTTTTTCTTACCTTTTTCAACCACTTGACTATAAGCAAATTTTTTTAAATGATGTAATAAACCAGTACCAAACAACGTATAAACTCCAAATTTTAAACTAACACTTTTAAAAGATTTAGTAACATTTTCCATCGGATTATTAATAACATTAATAACTTTATGATAAGTTCTTACTATTCTTAATATTTCGCGATGTACCTTAAAAGCATCTCTTATAATCTGTTGAACAACTGGTGGAGCAAATGCAATTGTTTTTAATCATTTATTAGTATTAACTCCATAACCAATATATCAACCACTATTTCAGCGATATCAATGAAAAGGATGTACTTGTGTAACGAAAGTTTCTGCTTTAATAAAAGTATCAATAACAACAAATGGTTTATATTTAGGATTACGATGATAAATAGTAATAGCACATTTATCTAGAGATAATGGTTGAATTTTACATCCCATAAATACTGGTGAATTTAATGGAATTAATTGTGCATGTTTAATTGCTTTTTTCTCAGCACTAGTAAATAAATCACTTGCTTTTTCTTTTAATTTATTAATTTTTGCTATTGCTTTTTCTTCTAATTGTTCAAATTTTTCTTGTAATTTATAGATTTTCTCTCGTAATTTTTCAAAATAAGGTGTATCTTTTCAAAATTTATTTAATCCTTTTCTTAAATAAAATCTAATGTCAAAGTATTTAAAAGTTTTATTAGTTTTTAAAACAAATTTATGAATACTACTATTTTTAAAATTAAATTTGATTGCATTAGCACGTATTTGTTCTAAAATTAAAATCAACGCTTTACCTTTATTTTGCATTTGTAAAGTATGAACTAAATTTAATCATTCATGTTGATTCATGTTTAATACTGCTTTAAATTCAATATTATATTGTTTTAAAAAGTTATTTACTCTATCCATATCTTTAATTTTTAATTTAGTTTCTAATTGTGGATTTAATTTTACTAATAAATTTTGTAATGATAAATAATCTTTTAATTGTTGTGCTTCTAAATATTTAAAATTATTTTTAAATTGTCTTTGAGCAACATAACCTAAGTTTTGCAATATTGTTTCACGATTAGGTGCAATTGAATAATTAAATAAATATCGTTGTTTACCAATAATTTTATCTGTTAAAATTTCTTTACCTGTTACTTGATTAGTAACATCTTGTAAATTTTTTGCTTCTTTAATCCCAATTTTTTCTAATGTTTTAGTTTTTTGTGCTAGTTTAATAAATTTAGTAGTACGAATACCACGAGTAATTTTATTAAGTCCGGCAAACGCTGGTAATAAATTAAAAAAAGTATTTAATTTTGTTACATTTCCTTTTAAATAATCATAAACTTGATTAATAGTAAAATCAGTTGCAAATTCAATACTTGTTGCACTAATACTAGCAAGCAAGTCACTTGCACCTAATCCAAGTGCTAGTTCTTCACTTAAACTACCAGTAAAAGGAGCAAGTGCCACTGCTATTACTGGTACACCAATCATTTCTAAAATTTCTAATCATCAACTTTTATTTTCTTGTTGTTTACTTATTCTAGTATGTTTTGGTTTATTTATGTTTAAAATTATAGCAGTGCTAGTAGTACCAATTGGCATAGTATTAATTTTCCTTATTTAAGATTAATTTTAATAGGATTTGTTGAACCTTTATAATTTGGGTCATTTATATTTGTTCTAATAATTACATATAAATCACCAGTTTTTTGTTTATTATTACTTATAATATTTTTACCTTGGTCATCACTAAAATATTTAATTGTAGGAGTTTCTAAACTTGGATTTAAACCATTAATTTCTTTTGTATATAAAATATTTGTGTCTAAATCTCTATTATTTTTATCTGTTCTTGCCGTAGTATCTAATGTTAAATTTGTAATTTTAGATTTTAAGTCAGTTTTTACTTCACTTTTAATTACACCACACATCATTCATTCAACGAGATGTTGTTTCTTTTTTTGACATATAAGGAATTGATTGACCCAATACTTCACCACCAACTTTATATGCTCTACCAACTTTACCGTCCGTAATCTCTTGCACATAAACAACTGTATTTTCTAGCATATATCTTTTCATTGCTTTTGGTGTTGCTAAAATAAAGGACATAATTTCATTTTCATTTTTATCATTAGTAAATGTCATATAATCATCTAATATATGGTTTTAATAATTCTTTTAATTGCACACCAGTTAATTCTTTTTTAATATTTTCTAAATTATAAATTCAATAATTATTATTATCATAAATATTAAAGGTATTATTTTTAATAAAGCATTTTGGTTTTTAATAACTTGCATTTAGCAAGTTATATTTATATTGAACTAGCCCCGTTTAATTTTTTTTTACAAGTTTTAAAATTTATGTTACTCGCCCAAAAAAATGAAAAAAATAAAACAGCAACTGCTCACTGAAAGTGGCAGTGCTGTTAAATAAAAAACTAATTACAGTATGTCTCCCAAAACGGGTCTATATATACTAGTTGCCAATCCGCTCCCACCCCAAGGATTACCATTATTAATGGTTAGTATATTTTGTTAGGTATCACTCCACTTTTTATTTCAACATGCAAGTCCACATGCTAGCCACTATTTTGAACAACTGTGTTATGGTTCACTGTTTTATGTCCCTAACACGTGTTGATAATAGTGATAAAGACGGTTATAAAATTTGCAAATTTTACAATTACAAAAAAAGACGATACTTATTTCTCGTCTTTTTGTGAATTTTGATATAGATTGTAATGAGGGTTAGCAAGGAATCTATTTATAAAAATGATGAGTTATCGACATCTTTGCCACGATCCCAAAATTTTGAGAATACAAGCGTAAAATTAATCAATATTCAATGCGATTAGTAGTATTTTATACAGATAATATTAATCATATACATTAGTTAATAAAAGAGCAAAGGTTATCATTAGACTAAATAAAACTGTGCTTGGTGTTAGAAAAACTGCTGACTTTATTTTAGAACAAGGAAAACATTTTTTTTGAAAATTTTGACCAAGCACAAGTAATTATTTGTGGTGATAGTGCTGGTTGAATTAAAAAAACTGCTGAATATCTTAATGCCAAATTTATTTTAGATAAATTTCATTCAATTAAAGTATTATATCTTGGCATTATTGCTGGTAATAAAGGCAAGTATTATCAAGAATATAATACTTGTAGAAATTTTATTGAAAATGGTGAATATGATAAATTACTTGATTATCTTAAAACTTTAAAACATAAAAAACTAAAGAAAAAATACTTTCTTAATAATAAAGAAGGCATTACTAATCAATCTTGTAAAGAAAATATTGGTTGTTATGCTGAAAGTAATGTTTGACATATTTTAAAGTCAATGCTTGGTAATCGCACTTATAGTATTGAAACATATAAGCAAATGATTATCTTTAAATGCCAACAAATAAATTTAAGATTTTAGGTTTAATGTATATAGTAATTATTAATTATTTCGCAATTTTTAATAGCATCTCAAAATTATTATTTATTTTAGATTTTATTTTGACAATAATTAAGAAATTAGTTAATATAATAATTATAAAAGTTAAAATTGGAGTTATAATTATTAGTAAAATAAGTCCAATTTGTAACTGCAATAATAAATGATGATTAGAAATTTGAATAGTGCAAAGTCCAGAAATTCTATTGGAAAATTTACAATTATTTACTAATATAGAATTTAAATTATAATGTTTTAATAAATCAAATCCATTATAATTAATTATTATTTTCTCGTTATAATGTTTAATTGTTCATATTTCTTTTAAATGATATAAACTTATTAATAAAAATCCTGAAATCATAATTAAAATAGTTACAATAAATAGTGATCCGGTTATTAATTGTAGTTTTTTCTTTTTCATATTTTCATTCTCCTTTTATAATCTAAGTGTGATTTTATCATTTATTACAATTTTTATTGTATGCATTTTATTTTAATTGCAATTATTTATAATTAAGAGTATTATTAAATTATAATTACATAAAAATTCTTAATTATTTCTCGTCTCAAATGATAATCAGACAATATTGAATAATTAATTCCGGATTTTTGTTACACTCCCGAGATTTTTGATGTTTCATTTCGTGAACGAGTTTGGATTTGTTCACCCACTACTTTAGCCTATTCATTCCATATTATTTCTCAAATTCAAAAAGACTATGAGTTGAATAAAAATATTAGTAAAGTTAAAAAAGTAATTAACGAAATTAAAGATGATTATTAAAGATTTAACATTAGATGAGAAGTAATTAAAAAGAAATTATTAGATAATGAAAAGATAATAAGGGACCTTGACATAACTATTAATAAAATAAAGGATAAACAAGAAAAATTAGAAGACTTTGATTTAGATGAATAATAAAGAAGTTTTCTTTATTAGTTTAATGTTTTAAGAAACTTTAATATGTGGTCATAATCTGGTTCATCACTTACTTCTTTGACAATTTGTAAATATAAAACTTTATTACTAGCATCTAGTACCATAACACTACGTGCTAACAATTGTGTTTCATCAATTAATAAATTAGTCTTGCTACTAAAATTATTTTCATTATTACGATAATCACTTCAAATATGGAAATTACTGTTAAGTTTTAAGTTTTCACAAAATCTACTTTGCGCAAATGGTAAATCTTTAGAAATTGTAATAACAGTTAATTCTTGTAACTTAGCAGCTTCCACATTAAAATATGCAGTTTGTAAAGCACAAGTTTTAGTATCAATACTAGGAACACTAGAAATGATTTTAAAGCGATGAGGAAACTGTGCTAAATTCATTTCACACAGGACATTATCAACTGCCGTGAAATTTAATGTATCGCCAACCTTAATGGGATTATTTTTAATATGAACAGGGTTACCCTTAATTGTTAGTTGAACCATAATATTTATTTCTCCTTTTTAGTAAATGTATTTTATAATATTATTATAACTAAAAACTAGTGATAAATAAAACTTAAGGAGTAAAAATTGTGCAAAAACTTTTAAAATCAATAAAAAATGGTAATCAAGAATTTAAAACTGCTTTTAAAACAATAGGTTCTAATCACGTATATAAAAATCGGAAAACCATTGTTAAAAGTATTGCCTTATGTTTTATTCCTTTCTTATATGCCTTTATTGCCTTGTGAGCATTTTTTAATCCTTTAGGTAATATTAATAAGTTGCCTATTGCATTAGTCAACGCTGATACGTATAGTGATGCTTCTGGTAGTGATAACCGTGTTATTAACTTGCATAATTTAAATTTAGATGGAATTTCACAAAATAAATATGGTGCTTATCAATTTAATATTAATGATTTAAAAATTAGTAATGAGAAGAAAACCTTTACCGTTTATTATTATGATAATGATGAAACATACCAACAACATAAAAATGATAAAACATTTTTGACAGAAATTATAGTTGATAAAAACTTTACTAATGATTTTAATATTTTTTTTAGTAAATCTTTAAAAATCGTGGAAGATAAGATTAAAAAACCTGAAAAGATTTGGAATTTGATTAATCAAATTACTGATCGTCCCAAAATTAGTTTAGAAGCTTCATATAAAGTTAGTCCCATTTTAGGGGAAATTAATGATTTTGCATTAAATACTTTAAAAGATAGTATCTTTGGTAAATTCTTACCAGTCGTTATTAGTGACCAAATTTTTGATTATTGATACAATAATGCTATTAAAGACGGTGTTGATGGTTATAAAAAGTTTCAACAAACTTTTAAAACCTTATATGGTTTTTTATCAATTGTCGTTCCTGGTCTAGGTCCGCATGCTGATGAGTTTAATACTCGGATTAATAGTGTTGATAACAATGATAAAATTAAGGAGATTAAACAGTTAGAACATACATATTGAATGAATCATGAACTACTAGCACCACTAAATTTTATTGATTTTAATATTAACATTGAAGGACAAGATAAATCACCTTATGGTTTTGGTTTAGGTCCGTACTTTATGTGTATCGGGATGTGAGTAGGAACCTTATTATTAACCTTTACTTTCATTCGTGATAAGGATTTAAATAAATCTAAGTTCTGATCTAATTATTTAGGTAAATCAGCATGAATGGTCATGTTTGGATTAGTACAATCAACGATTTTAACTACTTCATTATTATTGCTATTCCATAGTTCTGATTTATGAAGTCGTTGTTGACAATTATTATTATATATGTGGTGTATTGGGATAGTTTTTGACTTAGTAGTTCAAAGTATTGCTCATATGTTCCGCAATCATGATTTAGGAAGATTTTTAATTGTTATTTTATTGATTTTACAACTTTCATCATCAAGTGGCACTTTCCCCGTGGAACTTGAACCAGGATTCTTTCAAGTCATGTACCACGTGTTACCATTTAGTTATGCTATTAAAGGATTAAGGGAAATTCTTATTAATCCTAATGCACTTAATATTTTATGAAGTCTTGGTTGTTTATTACTATTTGTGGTAATTTTAGTACCATTGTCATTATTAGTTAACTGATGGTATGATAAACGTGATAATAAACAACTTGGAACTAAACGAGAAAATCATAAACCAGAAACATTACTAATTGAAACTAATAACATTCCTTTGCTAGAAGAAGGCGAATAAGACTTTATTGGTCAAAAATTGACAAAGGTAGTTAGTAAAAATAATTTTTTACTAACTACCTTCTTAGGGATACGTCCCTTAAAATTTATCTTCCAAATCTTTTATTCATTCAAGTATTAGGACTATCATTAGCACTTGAACTACTACTATTACTATTTGCTTGTTGTCGTGCTAAGTTATTTCAATTTCTTACTCGTTCTAATTCTGTTCGTTCTGCTCGAGCTGTATTAAGTCTTCCTAAAACATTATCAATCGTTCTTGCTGCTTGATCATAATATGTTTGAGCATTATTACGTTCATCTTTTAACCTATTAAGGGCTGCCACTCTATTATTGAAATTGGTTTCTAATATATTATGTTCTTGTTCTGCTTGTATTTTCTTACCATTAAAATGCTCATAACGTTTTACTGCTGCCTCTCATTTATATTTTAGTGCCTCTCTTTCTGCTCCAGTACTATAAGAATATGCTGAATTTGCTGTTGTTGCACGGGTTTGTTGTTGAGTCGGTTACTCCTTGCTACCCTCATCCTTTCCCTTGCTCGTGTAAGTTCTGTATGTAGAGTGTTAATTTTTCTTTCTTCAGCATTAAATCTTGTTACTAAATTTTGATAAGTTGTTCTAGCATTATCACGTGTTGTTTCTGCTGCTATTCCTCTAATATTGTTATTATCCATAAATAATCACTCCTTTTTGTTGTTTTGACAAACAATACCTTGCTTTTAAATCTTTAAAATCAAAAACCATATGCTTTTAAATTCAGCAATGATTTTAAACCATAACTCCTTAATTTTTAAGAAGTGAGTATATTTTATGCTTTTAAATTGTGCTCGCAGTAGATATAGTAATTTACACATTAACTGTGTAATGAATAAATAAAATTGTTGTTGGTCTAAACTTGATAAGTATGATTATTAAAGAAAATTTCTAGTAAAACCATTAAAACAATATACTCATTAACTTTTATTTAACTGTTTTATTTGATTTAGATTAGACCCTACGACCAACAAAAACTTTATTCAAACCTATAATTCGTCTTATCACACTATTAAATTATAATTTGATAAAATAGTTACTAGATTATGATATAAGTAAAGATTGGAGCAAGTGATTATGAAAAAAAATATTTTAAAAACAAGTATTTGTATTGATGAAATTGAAAAGGTAATTACTAAAAATAAAAGTTGAGAAATTATTGAAAAAAAATATGATTTTTATCAACCTTATGTTAGCACCTTTGATAAATTAAATTATGAAGCTAAAATTGATTTATACATATCATTTAAAACAAAAACTGATTTTACTCATAAGATTTATTGTTATTTTTTAGATTTTGATGACGATAATATTTTTAAAATTTCAGATATTAAATCGCAAGAACATCCCCATGGGCAAAAAACAACACGCGTTGCTGGTTTTAAATATTATAATACCACAGGTAATTTAGGTTTTACTACTTATCATAGTCCTGTTAAGGGTCAAGAATATAATTTAAGTCATAACTACCAAAGTTTCTTTGATACAATTGTTGCTAAAGAAAAAGATAAGGAATTAAATTATGTTTGTATTTTACTTAAATATCATAATCATGCGCAGAATAAGAAACTATTACGTTACTATGTTAATTCTTATAAAAAATTCATTAGTAGTTTTTTATTAAAAATAGAAAGATTTGAAACCAAAAAAATATGTGCTTTAGAAAAACAAACAACAAAATTAATTAGTAAAACTAATAGGAAAAAAGTAAAAGAAGCGGGCAGCTTACCACTAAAATTGAGTAATAAAAAAAATTTAAAGTATAATTTAAATGATGAGAAATTATATTCCTCTGTTATCGAAAAACAAGAACGTTTCAACGATAAATAATATTCTATAACTAATTACTTATTTTGGTTTTTATTAAACAAAAGAATTAAGTAATGTTATAATTAAAGGAGAAACAAGAAAGGGAATGTTATGTTGCTAAGTTTTATTTTAAATACAACAGCTATTGAATCAAAAGTTTTAAACTATTGATTAGAAAATATATTCCAACAAAAAAGTTCTGATTTTGAAATTGTTGTTATTGATGATGGAATTGACAATGAAAACTTAGAAGTAATGTCTAAGTTTTTTAAATTATATTCAGAGCAACTAGTTCTTATTACTTATTTTCAAAGTAGTGGCATTTCCATTGGTCGTAATTTAGGATTAAAATATGCACGAGGAGAATATGTAATTGTTTTAAATCCAACTGAAATTCCAAATGTTAATTTTGTATTGCTTATTACACAAACATTAGAAAAAAATCCCAAAATTGATTGCATTGAATATCGTGTTCATTATGAATTAGATGCTAATTCCGTTTTCCATTCAACAATTAGAATCGAAACTAATGAGTTGTATCAATTAAATACACCTAAGGGAAAAAGCGTTTATGCTTTAACATCACCAATTTTAAGTACGAAAGTAATGAAATTACGTATTATTAGAGAACATGAAATCCAATTTCGTAAAGAAATTCAATTTGATAGTTTATTTCTTTACTCGTTTTTAGCGCATTGTACAGAATATTATGCTATTATTGATACATTAATTACCTGTAAATTTAATTCTTTAGAACATGATAATACCTTTGATTTGTTAAATCAGTGAGTACATATTTTAAACTATTATAATAACCAAAAAATTAAAAAAGTATTACATGATGAACTAGAATATGCCTTTGTTCGTTATTATTTGTATACATTCTTACGTTTTATTAGTATTACCAAAAAGCCATTACTAATTCAAAAAGCTTATAATCGTGTTAAAGATACCATTGATTTTCGTTATAAAAATTTTCTTAAAAATCCTTATTTAAAAACTATTAATAAATACGATGTGTTCACGACGTATTGCCTTGATTTAAGTAAGTATGTTAAAACATATTGTCGTGAAAATAAAATTGTGGATGATTCAAAATATTGAGAGTAAAAAAACTATGAACAACAAAAACAAGCCCTTAACTGAAACTTATAAAATCGCTCAAACATGAAAGCGCCTTACAGCTCGTATTTTTGATGTAATTATTGTTAGTATTATCCCACTAGTAATTGGTTTAGGAATCTATTTAGGTGATAAAACTAATCAAGAATGATGAAAAATCATGCTTGTATTTATTATTAATATTGTTATTGTTACTATCTATTTTGTTATTGTTCCTTGAAAATGACATGGTCGAACGTTAGGTAAATTAATTTTACAAATTAAGTTAGTAAATGATAATAATGAAAACCTAACTTTAAAGCAACTTTTTTATCGGGAAATGTTTTTGGTTTTTATTCCATTAGGTCTAACGATGGGAATAATTTTATTTCTGAGATTGACTTTTAACATAAATATTGTTACTATTAAACCTAATAATACTTTAAATTTTTGAATAAATATTCTTATTCGTATTGTGGTTAGTTTTGATTTTGCTTGATATTGTGGTATCATGATTGTAACGAAAATTGACAAATATCACCAATTGTTTTATGACCGTCGTGCTAAAACTTATGTTATTAATAAAAACCCGATTATCCAAAAAATAAATGTTAAACAAAAAAAACATAATGAACCACATATCCACTTAGTGTTCTGCCAACCAGGTAATATTAGTGATGACGAATTAGAAAATATTCATAATCTTTAAACGTATCGATATTTACTAATTTAAGGACACCAAAAAATGGATAAAAATAAACTTCTTAACAATCTTAATGACCAACAATTGCAAGCAGTTATTAATATTGATGGACCATGCCGTATTATTGCTGGAGTTGGAGTGGGAAAAACTCGTGTTTTGACTTATAAAATTGCTTATTTAATTAATGTAATAAAAATACCAAGCGAAAAGATCTTAGCTTTAACATTTACAAATAAAGCAGCCAAAGAAATGAAACTTCGAGTAGTACAGTTATTAGAAAATGATGATATCAAAGTTACCATTGCTACTTATCACGCAATATGTGCTAAAATTTTACGAAAAGATATTCATAATTTAAAAATTAATAATAGTTTTAATATTATTGACCAAGAAGACCAACGAAAAATTTTAAAAGATATTTATCAAAAAGAATTCTCAAATAAAGTTGATTTGGCAGAATTAAGATTATTAAGTAGCAGTATTTCTAATTGAAAAAATCATCATACTACTTATGATGAATTAGTAAACGATTATCAAAATCAAGACCAATGAATTTTACGAGCTAAAGTTTATGAATCATATAAACAATATCAAACAAGTAATTCTTGTTTAGATTTTGATGATTTATTATTGTTAGTACAACGTTTGTTTAAAGAATTCCCTCATGTCTTAAAAAAATGACAAGACCAATTTAGTTTTATTTTAGTTGATGAGTTTCAAGATACTAATGATATTCAATATAGTTTATTATTATCCCTCTCTACAAATCATAATAATATCACAGTAGTTGGTGATCCAGACCAAACTATTTATAGTTGAAGGGGTGCTAATATTAATTTAATTTTAAATTTTACTAAAAAATTCCCTAATACCCAAACTTTTATTTTAAATGAAAATTTTAGAAGTACCACTAAAATTTTAAACATTGCTAATAGTTTAATTAAAAATAATGTCCAACGAATTGATAAATCCTTATTTACTAAAAATGATATGGGTAGTGAAGTAGTTGTTTATCATGCTAGCAGTAGTACTCAAGAAGCGCATTGAGTTGCTACAAGTATTAAAAAAATTCATTTAAAATATCATTTAGGTTTAAATAATATTGCAATTTTATATCGTAATAATTATTTATCAAAAGATTTAGAACAAGCATTAATTAATAATAATATTAACTATAAAATTTTTGGTGGTTACAAATTTTTCGAACGTAAGGAAATTAGAGATATTTTAGCATACTTAAAAGTTATTGCTTGAAACGATAATTTATCAATGGTTCGTATTTTGAATGCTACACCAAAAATCGGTCCTAAAGCTATTGACCATTTATTAGAACTAGCTAAACAAAATTCATTAAGTCTAAATGAATATTTATTTCAGTATCAATACAACTTACCAAAAAATTACCGTCAACACTTACAACCATTAATTAAATTAATTAGTGATATCCAAAAAAATATTGAAGATGTTACCTCATTACATAAATTAACAGAACAAGTATTAGCAGAAACTAATTATTTAAAAACATTAGAGGAAAACTTGGAAACTGAGCGAATTCAAAACTTACAACAATTATTGACACAATTATTAGATTTTGATAGTACTAATGAAACAAAAGGAACTGCTTTGCTTACTTCTTTTTTACAAGAAGCAAGTTTATATACTGACTTAGATGAAAATAGTAATGCAAAAGCTGTCAGTTTGATGACTATTCATAGTGCTAAAGGCCTAGAATTTGATGTTGTTTTTATTATAGGTATTAACGAAGGTATCTTACCAGGTCATAGTAAAAATAATGATAAAGATAATAAAATTGAAGAAGAACGTCGTCTATTTTATGTTGCTATTACCAGAGCTAAAAAATATTTATTTTTATCAAGTGCTGATGGTTTTTCATTTTTTTTAAATGCTATGAAACAACCATCACGCTTTTTAAAAGATTTAGATATTACCCATTTAAAAATAATTAATAATGAACACCAAGAGATGGCGGAAAGTTACCAGAATCGTAGTAATTCAAAATTTAATTATTTTAAATTTGATGCAAACAAAGACAATAACCAAGCTATTAGTAATGATTGAAAAGTTGGAGATATTATTGTTCATGAAATTTTTGGTAAAGGAGTAATCACTAAACTAATTGGTGACAAAATTCAAGTTGCTTTTCATAAAAATAATGGTGGTATACGTATCCTTAGCGCTACTCATAATGCAATTAAAAAGTTTGTATAATATTCTGTTCTTAAATATTAAAAATGTCTATTACTAGTAATAGACATTTTTAATTAGTATGTGAGATTCATTTATATATGTCAGCGATTATTAAGTTTAAAATTAAGAAATTTGTTGGTTTTGGAAAGTCTAAAAGTCTTTTTAGTTACTGTGTTAGTGAACTGATTTTATTTTTAATAGCAAAACGGTACTTCTTATCAATAGCATACCAATTATTCTAACTTAGAGGTGACACCCTCTCTTATATATCAAGTTGAATTAAGTTATATTGGCACTACAGGAGCAACAATCGCCGAACTTGTTACTGGTAATCATGGATAATTTTATTAACAACTTCAAATTACTTTTTAGATAATTCATGCACAATGCATAATTAACACATAAACGTGCAAAAGTAGTTATAATTACAATATTAGGTTATATAAGATAGGAGTAAAACAATGAATTGAAAAAAATATTTATATGATTGAAAACTATTCATTAAGATACTAACTATTATTGTAAGTTTATATGCCATGATTCAAACTTTTGTTGCTGGTGCTAATCAGTTAAATGGTTGAAATAAAGATAGTACTTTTCTTCTTGAAAATGTTCATGGTTTATGATACTCACTTAATCCGGCTATGTTTTTATGAACAGGAATATCATACTTTAGTATTGAAACTAATATCATTATCATTGTCTTATTAATTCTATTGATTATATTTCACAATCAAGAAAATGAAAATAAATATTCTAATTATTATTTCCGTTTAGCGACAGTAGTTTATGCTAGTACTATTTTTATTACTTACTTTTTAGCACTATTACCGATTCAAGCACAAAATAATAAAATCGGAATTTTAGATAATATGACTTTTGTGAGTAGTATTCTTTTACATTTAATAGTACCTTTAGGAGTAATTGTCTTATTCTTAGTAACTCCTAGTAGTCAGCCGGTTACTTATAAACAATTAGCATTTAAAAAATTACCTTATATGTTAATCTTCCCGTTTTTATTTTTTATTAATGCTTTAATTAAAGGTTCATTAGTAGGCGAAGTAGTATTTCATGATGGAAAATGAGTAATTAATTATTCTTACCCTTATCAATTCTTAAATTTTAAAGAAGGTCTTGGTGAAATGATTGGTATTTCAATTGGAATTTTAGTTGTAATTGTTAGTTTTATTTTCTTATTTTGTTGATTAAATAATCTATTGTCAATAAGAAAAATTAATCAACTATCAGCACCTGATAATTGATAAAATTATAAAAAATATTCATCTATTTTCCCTTTTATCAAATTCATTATCGCTAATTTAAAAGTATGGTTCAATTAAATTAATGCTTAATGGTACCAAAAAATTATTCTATTCTAAATTGATTGATGTTTGCTTTTAATTCTGTTATAAATAACTTGTATTTTAAAAACTAATAATTATATTCTGTTCAGAAAGGCTCCTTTATAGAAATACGCTACTGCCCATCCTATGTCCAAAGACATTTTATGGGTCAACACAGCAACAGTCGGATTAAGGCTTTTGCTAACGTAGCTGGTAGGATACCTAAGCTATATCGTGCTCATTCTGTAACGAGGGAATATTAATGTCTGCTATTTTTGCAATTGTCACGACTTTATTCTCTTTGAATAAAGTCCTTTTATTTATAGTATACAATTAAAGTAAATAAGTTTAGAAATGGGGTTTTCTGTCATGCACTTTTGAAAGACGAAACATAAAGAACAAAAAACAACTACTATGTTTAAACAATTCTCCCAAATGTCAAAAGAAGAAGCCATCACAAAATTAAATGGTAGGATGAAAGGTTTAAAATTTGATGATGTTGAAGATAGAATCAAAGAAAATGGAAAAAACATTTTTTCTCATAAACGTTTTGTCTGGTACAAAAAATTAGTTCATAATATTATTAATCCATTTATTATTATATTAACGTTAATTGTTATTTATAATTTTATTAGTTATAGTGTCCTTGATAATAGTAATGATCGTAAAGTTGATTTATATAGTGCTATTATTGTATTAGTAATGATTGTAATGAGTGTCTTTATTTCTTATTTTCAAGATTATCGTTCCTATAAATCATCAGAAAAATTACGACAGTTAATTGAAACAACCGCCAGTGTCTTTCGATTTCAGGACCAAAATAAAAATATTAATTTTAATGATTTAAATAGCGTTTCAAATTTTACCCAAGAAATACTAATCGAAAACTTAGTGCCTGGTGATATTATTTTCTTATCTTCAGGTGACATGATTCCTGCTGATGTTCGAATTTTAGCATCAGCTGATTTATTTATTAACCAAGCAGCTTTAACAGGTGAAACCTTACCAGTAGAAAAGCATGCTATTGACCCTACTAACGATGCTAAGAAAAGTAGTATCTTGGAACTGCAGAACTTATGTTTTATGGGCACTAGTGTTGTTTCTGGTGGTGCTATTGCCATTGTTATGGCGACAGGTGCTAATACATACTTTGGTTCGATTGCTAGTGCTGTCACAGGAAAACGTCCTACTACTAGTTTTAATAAAGGTATCAAAAAAGTAAGTTATATTTTAGTTGGTTTTATGTGTGTAATGGTACCATTAATTTTTATTGTTAATGTTTTTACTAAAGGAAATATCTTAACTGCGTTAATTTTTTCAATCTCGGTTGCTGTAGGTATTACCCCAGAAATGTTACCAATGATTATTAGTGCCAATCTAGCACGAGGTGCTGTCAAACTATCACGTAAAAAAGTTATTGTTAAAAATTTAACTAGTATTCAAAATTTCGGTGCCATGAATATTTTATGTACCGATAAAACTGGGACATTAACTGAAGACCGTATTGAATTAGTTAAACATTTAAATCCTGATGGCGTTGAATCAGAGAAAGTGTTAGCAATGGCTTATTTAAACAGTTCTTTTCAAACAGGATTAAAAAATAATATTGATAAGACAATTGTTGAACATATTAAAGCTCATCATAATAGCGTTACTGATATTATGCCATATCGTAAAATTGACGAAATTCCTTTTGATTTTGCACGACGTAGAATGTCAGTTGTTGTATCAAAAGATAAAGTAACTAACACTTTAATTTGTAAGGGTGCTGTTGAAGAACTATTAAAAATTTGTACACAAGTTGATATTGGTGGCAAAGTTATTACATTAACTGATAAAATTAAAGATAATGTTTTAAAATTAAGTGTTGACCTTAATAATGATGGTTTACGTGTAATTGCTATTGCCTATAAACCATTTACGAGTGATAAAAAAATTTTTAAAATTAGTGATGAAGAAAACTTAATTTTATCAGGATATGTTGGTTTTTTAGATGTACCCAAACCAAGCGCTATTAAAGCTATTAACTCATTGAATCAACATGGTGTAGCAGTTAAAATCTTAACTGGCGATAATGAAATTGTTACTAAAGCCATTTGTAGAAAAGTAGGATTAACTCCTGGTGTTCCATTATTGGGTTCTGATATTGAAAATATGGATGACCAACTTTTACGTACTATTGTTGATAAGACAACTATTTTTGCTAAAATGGATCCATTACAAAAAGCACGCATTATTGATATTTTAAAACTAAATGGCCATACTGTTGGATTCTTAGGTGACGGGATTAATGATGCTGTTGCTTTACATCATGCTGATGTGGGGATTTCAGTCAATAGTGCCACTGATATTGCAAAAGAAGCTTCTGATATTATTTTATTAGAAAAAGATTTAGAAGTTCTAGAACAAGGTGTTATTAGTGGTCGTATTACCTTTGGTAATATTTTGAAATATATTAAAATTACTATTTCTTCTAATTTTGGTAATTCACTAAGTATTTTAATTGCTTCAATTTGGTTACCATTTTTACCAATGATGGCTATTCAATTGTTATTGCAAAACTTGTTATATGATATTTCTCAATTAGCTATTCCTTGAGATCGTGTTGATAATGACTTTGTGGCTAAACCACAAAAGTGAGATACTAAGAGTATTTTACCATTTGCCTTTTGAAATGGACCTTTAAGTTCGCTCTTCGATATAACCACCTTCTTATTTTTAGGATATGGTTTACATATTTTTAGTAACTATAGTAATTCATCAAGAACAGATGCTTTATACTGAATATCATTATTTCAAACAGGATGATTTATATTAGGAATTACTAGTCAAACCTTAATTGTCCAGTTGTTACGAACTTCAAAAATCCCCTTTTTACAAAGTCGTCCATCGTGGCAGTTATTCAGTACTACCGTTTTAATTACCGGAATTGGGATTTTAATTCCTTATACAGCATTGGGAACTACTATTGGTTTAACAACAATTCCACCAATATTTTATGCTTATTTAGCAGGGGTAGTAGTAGTATACTTCTTTGCAAGTCAATTGTTGAAAATGTTTTATATTAAAGTTAATAAACGCTGATTATAATATTAAATATTTTTAATATTCCCGAATTGTAATCCCAAGTGCGAAAATAAAAATTCAAACCTTCTTTTGATCAAAAAAAAATAAACAATTCAGTTTATACTAAACCACATAATTAGTACTAATTGGTTTCTCTTCACTAGCAATAATAGTTTTAGCATCAGCTAGTTTAATAGCAACCATTTTTGTAATGCCTTGATTTTGCATAGTTGTTCCATATAAAACATCACAATTTTCCATAGTTCCAGGACGGTGAGTAACAATAATAAACTGTGTGGTTTTAGAAAAACTACGAACATAACGCGCAAAACGTTCCAAGTTAGCAGGATCAAGTGGTGCTTCAACTTCATCTAAAATCGTTAGTGGTAATGGTTTTACTTTTAAAATGGCAAATAATACCGCTAATGCAACTAATGATTTCTCACCACCTGATAGTAAGTTTAAATTACTAATTTTTTTTCCTGGGGGGTTAGCTAGGACTTCCACACCAGTGTTTAAAATATCATCAGGTAAGGTATAACGTAAACTACAAGTTCCTCCACCAAATAATGTTTGAAATGTTTCTGGTAAAACTAAGTTAATAGCTTTAATTGTTTCATCAAACTGGGTTATCATTATATTATCCATTTCATCAATGGCTTTTAACAGTTCTTTGGAAGCAGTTTGTAATTCATCATGTTTAGTTTTTAAATGCAAATAACGTTCATTTTCTTTTTCGAATTCTTCAATCGCATTGATATTAACAAATCCTAAATCTTCAATTTGATTACGTAATTGTTGTACTAAAATTCGTGCTTGTGCTTCATCGGCAAGTGGTTCATGATAGTGTTCTTTACCATATTCATAAGTTAAATTATAAGTTTCAACTAGACGTAGGAGATGTTGTTCTATTTTGCTTTCTAGTTTTACATGATCTAGTTGTTGTTTATTTAACTGTTCAGTTGCCATAAAGTGTTCTTGGTTTCAAATGTATAATTCGTTTTCTAATTTTTGCATTTGCTCTAGTAACTGATGTTTTTGTTTACGAATAACTTGTAATTGTTGGGTAGTTTGAGTTTGTTCATATTTGCTTGTTTCATATTGAAGAAAAACATCAGTTAATTTGGTGTTATTAATATCTAGTTTTTCACCAGTTAGATTTTGATATTGGCTTGTTAATAGTTGACAACGGTTTTTGAATTCATTATTATCGGTTATTAGTTTATTGATTGTTAGATTACTCGTAATTTTTTGGTCTTGTAATTCGTGAAGTTCACTTTGGATGCTAGTAGTTTGGACATTAATGTTAACTAGTTGTTGTTCTAAAGATTTAATTTCATCATTTAGTTGTTCAATTATCCGTTTTTCTTGGAAAATATTAACATTATTACGTTGTTGATGGTAACCTCCAACAATGGCTCCTCCGGCTTTAATTAGTTGCCCATCTAGGGTAACACATTGGTACTTAGCAGCAATTAATTGGGAAATAATTCTTGCTTGTTCTAAAGTTTCACAAACAATAGTACGTCCTAATAAAAAATCAACAATCGGTTGCATTGAAATATCAGTAGCAGTAACAATATGATGGGCAAAGTTTAAAAATCCAGGTTTGCTCATCACAATAATTTCATCTTCTTTTGTTGCAGTACGAACTTGTAAGGAGTTTAAAGGTAAAAATGTCGCAATTCCTGCTTGGTTTTGTTTTAAAAACGCTACAGCTTTGGTAGCATCTTTACTTGTGACAGTAACAATATTCTTTAAAGCGTTACCAAGCACCATAACAATAGCATTAGTATAAAGTTCAGGTACAGTAATTAAATCACTAACGACACCAACGATACCAGTTAAATTTTCTTTATTATTTAAAATTGTTTGCACACCTAAATATTTTTGATTACTACGAATTTGATAGTTGATGGCAGTTGCTAGTTGTGCTTTTTTGTCACCTAACCCTTGATGAAGATTGTTTTGACCTAGCATTAAATCTTGTAATTGAATGTTTAAATCATTGTAGGATTCACTAATCATATCAAAGTGCAGTTGTTCTTTTTGGATTAATAAGTTTTTTTGTTCCATTAATGCCATTAAATCAGTAATATTACTTTTTAAGATCGTAACTTCTGATTGGTCTTGTTGTTGGTTTTTAGTTTGAATTAAGGTTTTCTGTTGTTCTAGTACTTGTAATAAAATATTAATGTTAGATAAGTTCATTTCTAAACTATTAATATTTTTTTCTAAATCATAACTTTTGTTTTTTAAGAATTTTAATTGTTGTTTGTTGTTACTAATTTTTAAATTAAGTTGTTGTTGCAGTTTACTGTTATTAGTGATACTAGTGGTAGTTGATAATAATTGCTGTTGATAAACAGTTAAGTCTTTAACAATAATCGTAATTTCATATTTTTTTAAAGTATCACGTAGTTCAAGAAAGGTTTTAGCTTTCTGAGCTTGATTGGCAAGTGGTTCAATTTTACGATGAATTTCACTAATGATATCACTAACTCGTGTTAAATTATCATTAGTACGTTCTAATTTACGTAGTGATTCTTCTTTGCGTTTTTTATATTTAGAAACACCTGCTGCTTCTTCAAATAAACTTCTTCGTTCTTCGGGTTTTGAATCGGCAAATTTAGAAACATTACCTTGACTAATAATAGCAAGTGAACCTTTAGCAAGGCCAGTTCCCATTATGATTTCTTGAACATCTTTTAAACGCACACGAGCTTTATTAATGAAATATTCATTTTCACTACTATTGCGATAGGCTTTACGGGTAATTTGTACTTCATTAAAGTCAACTTTAAAAATACCACTAGTATTATCGAACACTAGTGTTACTTGGGCGCTATTTAATGGTTGCTTGCCTTTGGCACCATTGAAAATAATATCTTCGCTATTTTCACCACGTAATGATTTAACTGATTGCTCGCCTAAGACTCAACGAATAGCATCATTAATATTAGACTTGCCAGAACCATTGGGTCCCACAATCCCGACTATGTTACTATCAAATTCAATTTTGATTGGTTCTGCAAATGATTTAAAGCCGTATGCTTCAATGCGTTTTAAAAATGCCATTTCTACCTCACCTATTTTATATTTCTTGAATAGTATTTTATCATGAAATAGAAGAAAATTTCGGGTTATAGAGTCCTGAGTTGTAAAATTAAGTTGATGTATTGTTTAAAATTAAAACGCAATTTTGTTTGTAATCACTCTAGTTTCTAAAAATTTTTAATTTAATTAAGCAGTTTAATATTTCTCATGACATTCGTTAAATATTACTGTTTCAATGACAATATTTTTAATTTTTATCTACTATTTGGAAATTATTTCAGAAACTAATAATCTTACTACTTTCCGTTATTCTATTAAAAATAAATTTTTATGCTAGAATTAAGTATATAGTTTTCTTTTATGAGGAAATAAAATAGGGTGGTTAATAGCATGAAAAAAGAATCATTATTATTTAAAAATGCTTTTAAACAAGCATTTCGTAATAAAATTCAATTAGTGGGATTAATAGTGTTAGTATTATTATCATCAACTATTTTCTCATTAATGGAAACTAGTTTAAGTCGTATCTCTAGTGAATATGTAATATTAATTGGTAATGATCCCCAACATGGTTCTAACTTGCATGACTTTGTTATTGACCTATCAGAAACTGCTACCATTGGCCCCATTCCCGCTACACCATTTTTAGAAGAAAAATCTAATATTGTGATTAATAACATTGCTAATGAAATTGATAATAGTTTCATGTGGGACCGGGTTGAAGGAAGAAACTTACAACTTGACAATAATAAGAACCAACGAGTATTAAAGTTACTAACTTATAATAATCAAGCACGTATTGACCGATTAGTTATCAGTGATGGTTATACCATTGGTGATTCTAATAATCCCGATAAATTAACACCTGCTGTTAAACAAACAGTTATTAATAAAGAATTTGCTTATAAAAATAATTTACACATTGGTGATATTATTCGTGTTCAAAAAGACCAGTTGGGTACTAGTTTAAAAGTTAATTATGATATTAATAATCCGATTTATAGTATTTTTAATTGATTAAAAATTGTGGGATTTGGCACTAGTGCTGATTTTACAACTCCTATTATTGACCAAACAACTCCTATTCCTAATAAAACACGTGAAGGTGTTTTATATGTTGATCCAATTAGTTTTGGACTAAGTAATTCTCGTAAAGATAATAATTTTTTTTGAACTTATAATAAACAATTAGAACATTTTAGTGTCAGTTCACAAGCCGATCGTGAAGTTTATTTTGTTGGGAAATGAAATCATGGTCAAAACAATAATATTACTAATGTTAGTAATCAATTACGTACTACTTATGTTAGCATTATCGATGCTGATGCTAAGTTAGTTTATAATTTAGGAGATAGTGATTATCGCTTTAATAGTCGTACTAGTATTTTAACAGGTACGATTAATGGTTTTACTAGTTTACTAATCGCGTTATTGTTAATTGTTTTAGTTATTACGGGAATTACAGTAGTTTTAATTACTTATAAAAATATTGATAATTCTCGTATGCAAATTGGAATCTTAAAATCGCTTGGTTATAGTAATATTAAAATCTTAATTACATCATTGGCATATCCCATGGTAGCAGCTTTTATTGGTACGATTTTAGTATTCTTACCTGCTAGTGGTTTACAATTAATTGTTGTTCATACTTTTGCTAACTATTTTAATTTAGATTTTGGAAAGTTTGTATTTGATGGTTTAGGTTTTTTATATTGTTTAATTTTAACATTTGGGTTTTTATCAATTATTGCCTGAGTAATTAGTGCTTTAACTGTTATTCAAAATCCCATTAAATTAATTAAAAACGAATCAGTAACTGCAGATTCACACTTTACTAGAGCAATAAAACGTGTAAGTATTAATCGTGGATTTTTAACAAGATTTCGTTTAGCATTATTTACATCAAGTATTGGCAAAATGGCTGCTGCATCGCTAACAATGTTTTTAGGAACTACTTTAATGACAACAGCTATTATTGGGCCAAAAATTATGGCTGATAATAAATTGCTTTCCTTTACAGGTATGAACTATAAATCAGCAGTTGAATATAATATTCCTACTTACAACTCACCATATACTTTTTACCAAACTTATAATCCTAATACTAAACCATGAGATTATAAAACGATAAAACAAGGCACTGATACCTATCAACGACCACTACGAGGTGATGAAAATAATGATGAATTTGTGAAAGAAATCTTAGCAAATAATATTAATTCCGAAGCTTATGCACCTATGACTTTTGCGAATGCTAGTGCAGCACTATCGACATTGGGATTATTTAGTTTAACCTACTTAGATGGTAAAATGTTTACTAAATCTTTTTTAAACGGTTTAGATAGTAGTGATGCTAATAGTCCTTATTTAATTTCGACAATTGTTCCTAGTGCTTGACCTGCAGCATGGCCTATTTACTTAAATGCTTTGCAAAATACTGATGTTGATAGTTACTATAGTAACGATAATTATAATTTATTACGTAAGTTTTATCAAGATTATCGTTCAACTGTCGCGATGAATATTAGTGGTGTCATCTCTAAGTCTGGTCAGTTAAGTGATAATCCTAATGATTTTAGTAATACTTTATTTAAAAGCTTTGCTACTAAGAATGATTTTTTAGGCAAAAAAACTATTCCTGCTTATGATAATATTCCACCAATTAGTGAAGGTGGTGATACTTTTGAAACTACGATTGATAATTTTCAATTTGACCAAAGTGATAAGGCCTATCCGTGGCATGTAACTAATGAAAAAGAAATATTAACAAAATCTGCTACTGAATTGCCTTCACAAGCATCACGTAATAGTTGAATTAATAAAATATCAACATGATTTGGTGCCTTATTTTATAGTAGAATTGGTCAAACAGTAGTACAAGGTACGTATAGTCGTTCACCATATTTTATTCGTCAAAATATTGCCAATGCTTATAACGATCCCAATTCTCCATTTAATATTAGTTTTAATGTCCTTCCCTTTAATAACAAAACTGATGAATTAGGTACTTATTTTGTTGGTGAACCTGATAAATATTTTAATGGCCATAAATATCCCATGAAAGTTTATGGATTACAAAGTCAACAACAATTAGAAAAACCATCAATGATGCAATTATATGATAGTGATGGCAATGTTTTAAATCCTTTATTAGAAAGTGATGATGGTAGTGATACAACAAGGATTGTTATTAATCAAACGATTGCTAAACAATTAAACTTACATGTTAATGATCCATTTATGATGACAACTAATGGTAATATTATGGAATTTAAAAATAATCCTGGTGATGATTATACCCATTTTAATGTAAAAGATATCTCATTTACTGAGTTAGGTAAAAATATAGTTGGTAATCGATCAAATAATGTTACGTTAAATAAACAAAGTACTAGGTTTACAAAAGTCAATAAATTAAAAGATAATCCATATGTTTCATTAAATACTGCTACAAAGATGTTAAAAGAGAATGTCGCTGGTAATGTTGTTACTACTCGTGATAGTATTCTTACCAAATATAAAGTAGTAGGAATATATAATGGCTATGGTCAACCGAATGCTTATATTAGTAAAACTAATGCTGATAAACTATTACATTATAATGATAAAACAGTCAATAATACTGATAGTCGTAGTATGTTATTTCGTATTTTTCAAATGGAATGAAAAAATGAAGCAACCTGAAATGGTATTGATTTTAGTGTTTTAAAGCCAGCAGATATGGATTATGCTAAATTCGTTAATGATGCAACTGTTGACCCTAATTTAGTCAAAGTATTTGATAATGAATATCCCCTATTTAACTTTAAATTTTCAAATTCGGATGTATTACCTGATATTACTAATTCATTTTCAACATCACAGATATATGGCGATTACAGTCCTTTTGGTTTAAATGGTGGATTTGAAGAAGCGAGTGGTGAAACCTATGAAGGCTATGGTGTTGGTTCTGCGCTTAATGTATCACCACTATATGTCCATTATCAATTATTAAATCAAATTACCACTTTAGTCGATGCAGTATTAGCGGCGTTCATTGTTTTCTCATTAATTATTTCGTTCTTTATTATCTTGCTAACAAGTAACTTAGTTATTTATGAAAACCGAAAAGTTATTGCTACTATGAAAACCTTAGGTTATAGTGACAGTAAAATCACTAATATTGTGATTGGTATGTACTTGCCATTAATTATTGCCATGTTTGTGATTGGATTTCCTATTGGTTGAGTTATTGTGAGCCAAGTTATTAGTTATTTAGCATTACACACAATTTGGGTGTTACCACTATTCTTTACATGATGGCTACCATTTGTTGTAGCAGGTATTGTGTTAGGAATTTATGGTGCTACCTTTATGATTGGTTGAAATAGTATGAAAAAAATTAATCCTATTAAAACCTTAAACGAAATTGATTAATTAGTAATAGTAAAATTGATTTTTAAATTCAATGATTCCTGAGCTAAAAATGAGAAGAAAAAATAATAATATTCAATAAATAATGTTAAAATTAATTGTTTGCTAGTAGGTGCTTTTATGACAAGAATGGAAAAATATCAATCAGTTCGTAATCAAATTGCTCAGGATATTAAAGATAATGCTAATATTTGACAACAAGAACAAATGTTAGAAAATTATCGCCAAAAATTAATGAAAATTGATAAAGAATATTTTACTGCTATTTTCAAAGATTTAAATCATGAATTAAATTTAATTAATTTTGAAACCCATCTATTAACAACTAATGATGAAAAATTAAAAGATAATGATAAATATGTACTTGAAAAAATGTTAGTTGATATTAACAATACGCTTGAACATTTCACAACCAAAGTTGTTAATGAACCATCATCACTAGATGACATTAATCCAGAATATAAAACATTAATTACTAGTATGCACAATAAAATTGTTGAATTTCAAACGCATTTGGAAAGTAAAATTAGTGATGTTAGACTATTCATTAAAAGTTTAGAAACTAAATATCAAAAACATAAATTAAATGTTCGCGATTTCAAACAAGGTTTAATCGAAATTAATGATCAACATAACAATTTTCAAGATGAGTTACAAAAAATTAAAACTAAAAACAATTATAAAACTAGTTTAACAATTTTTAGCATTATTATTTGTTTAGTTTTAGTTGTGACATTAATTTTATTGTTAATAACTTATATTGATTAAAGAGAATGGAGATAAAATAATGATTAAAAAAATTAATATTGCCATCGATGGACCTGCAGCATCTGGTAAGTCAGCAGCAGCAGCATTATTGGCTAAAAAAGTTGACTATAACTATATGGATACAGGGATTATGTACCGTAGTTTTACTGAGTATTGTTTAAAAAAACAAATTCCCTTCGATAGTGAAGACTTAGTGACCCAAGCATTAGAATTATTTGAAATGAAATGAGTTAATGGTCACTTCTTATTTAATGGTCAACCTGTCACTGATGAAATTTATAGTGCTAATGTTACAAAAAACGTTCCTAAAATTGCTGCTTTACCAGAGGTTCGTAAAATTATTGTGAAACGAATTCAAGATATTGTTAAAACACAAGGGTTTATTGTTGTCGGAAGAGATATTGCTAGTGTTGTGTTGCCTGATGCGCAGTTAAAAATCTTTTTAACTTCTAGTCTTCATGCTCGTAGTATTAGAAGATACAAACAATATATTAAAGAAGGTATTAATATTAAACAAGAACAAGTATATGAAGATATGCTATTACGTGATAATACTGATAAAAATCGTAGTACAGGAAGACTAATTATTGTTGAAGATGCTAAAGTTTTAGATAATAGTGACTATGATTTACAAGTAACAGTTGCTAAATTAACAAGTTTATACCATAATTACTTTAGTCATTAATAAATAAAATAAGGATGGAAACAAATGAATAAATTACCAAAAGTTGTAATTGTTGGCAGACCAAATGTTGGTAAATCTTCAATCTTCAATCGGATATTACAAAAACGAGTAGCCATTATTGAAGATATGCCTGGTGCCACAAGAGACCGTATTTATGGCATTGGTGAATGGTTAACACAAAACTTTGTGGTCATTGATACTGGTGGTATTACCAAAGAAATTACTAATTTTACTAAACAAATTAATGAGCAAGTCAATATTGCTTTAGTTGAAGCTGATATTATTTTATTTGTGTGTTCATATCAAGAAGGTTTAACGCATGAAGACCAAGATATTGCCAAATTACTTTATAAAACCAAAAAACCAGTCATTATTGTTGCAAATAAATACGATAATGTAGCTCGTGATGAAGATAAAGTTTATGATTATTTAAGTGTGGGATTTGGTGATCCAATCTTAGTATCTGCTGCTCACGGTATTGGTTTTGGTGACTTGTTAGATTTAATTATTGCTAAATCACCCAAAGCGCAAAACAAAGAGCAAAATAAAAATATTAATTTAGCTATTATTGGTCGTCCTAATGTTGGCAAATCTAGTTTGGTTAATACTATCTTACAAGAAAATCGAGTGATTGTATCACCAATCGCTGGTACTACTACTGATGCCATTGATAGTAATTTCGTTTATAATAAAAACCAATATTGTGTGATTGATACAGCAGGAATTAGAAAAAAAGGTAAAATCAGTGAACATTTAGAAAAATATAGTTTAATTAGAACAACTAATGCCATCGAACGCAGTGGTATCGTTTTATTCTTATTAGATGGTAGTGTTGAAATTCAAGAGCAAGATTTAACAGTAGCAGGAATGGCTAAGAATTTAGATAAACCAGTTATTATTATTGTTAATAAATGAGACTTAGTAAAAAAAGATGAAAAAACCATGATTGAATTTACTAAAAAAATCAAAGATAAATTTAAATATTTAGAATATTCATTTATTGTATTTCTATCAGCACTTGAGAATACTCGTGTCCATACATTATTTGCTACTATTAATGAAGTATTAATGAATATGAATTTACGAATTAAAACAAGTATTCTCAATGAAGTTCTTAATAAAGCACAATTAATTAATGAACCACCATATTTTAAAGGTGGAAGGCTAAAAATTTATTATGGAACCCAAGTTGATAAAAATCCGCCAACTTTTGTTTTAATGGTTAATGATCCACAACGTTGTCACTTTTCATATGAACGTTTCTTAACTAATCAAATTCGTGAACGATTTGGCTTTCAGGGTGTTCCGATTAAACTGTTTTTAAGAATGCGTAAATCATTATACAACGAACAAAAAGAAGTATAAAGATGATAATGGCATCGGACATTTTCAGGAAATAACGATAATTAATTACACTTTTTGAAGTTTTGACTATTTAGTAATTATAAGTTACAATTTAGTAGAATTATTTAAAAATGTAAAGAAGGAGAACCATATTATTATGAATGAAACAAAAACTCTTGATCGAAAATTAAAAGTAGGTGCTATGATTGGATTTATTACTAACATTGTTAGTATTATATTCTGTGCCCTTTTTTTTATTATTTTAATTGCTGATAGCGCTGCGATTGTCGCGATGATGACTAAAAATGTTGGTACTGTTGTTCAAACTGCATCAACAAGCATAATTGCTATTCTTGTAATTGGCTTACTAATTAAACTAGGAAGCTGTATTACTTTAATTATTATGTGTAATAACGTATTAAAAGGTAGGGCTAAAGATGGGTTAGTAGTTGGAAGCCTAACATTAGGAATATCGGGATTATACTTAAAAACTGTGTGTTTTGGAAATTTTAATTGAATGAGTGGATTTAACATTATTTTCCTTGGTCTTAATATCGCTTCAGGTGTATTACTAATTATGGGTAAATACAGTACTCAACAAACAACAGTAGAAACAGTTAATCAATAGTAAAAATACATAACTTTAATAAAATATGTATTAGTAGCTTTCTATTAACTTATAATTTAGTACCATAAGGGTAGTTTACTTTAGGAACATAAAATTCTTTAATGGTTGAATCATCGACTGGATATTTTTTTATATCTAATATTATTAATTCATAAATAAAAATATTGTAAAATAATAGTAATTAGAAAAATCCCAACAATAGCAAACACTAAAAGCCCAACACCATTAGTTTGGTAGTCTAAGAAAAAATAAGGATATCTTGTAGCATCTAATTCTCCTTGTTGAGTACGTAATACCCCACGTACCACCACAACAATTAAATAAAAAAAAGGATAAAAACAAATAAATCATAAGTATAATCTATGATGTTCTTTTAAACTATAAAATTCTTCACCACAAGCAAAGACAAAATTGATAATCATAATTACAGGCATAAAGAAATGTAAAATTACAGTTTTAAATCAAGGATAAATACCAGTTCCAAATTTACTACGTTCTTGTGATTTAGTAGCAATCCCTCCCCAGAACACTAACATAGTAATAGCAATATAAACGGTAATACTTAATAAAGTATAAAAACGTGGTTTAGAATGAGGTTTAAATCTATTTTCAAACAGAAAAACAAATAAATAATAACTAAGTAATTAGTTTGCGTAAAGGCCGTATAAAAAATAGGTATAGATTTAATAAAAATATAAATGAGAGATAATACTCTCATTTTTAATTGTTAAATTAAATAAACTCTCGTAGTTAGTTAAATTGTGAGTACTTTATGTAAATACTACTACATGAGTATAAAAGAGTAATTTATTAATTTTTATTGAATTGTTATTGTATGTATTTGTCTATTAATTGAAGTCTCTATATTGAGTTAGTAAAGAATTTTTCAAGATTATGTAATAACCATAAACCCTGTTCTTTAATTATTTTTAAATTATTACACATAAAGGGGGTTATATATAAATACATACCTTATCAATTATATATTAACATAAATTAAATAATTAGTATATATATATTTATTTTTTTTTAGGCTTTATCACTGTAGGTGATAAAGAGCCTATTTATAAGATTTTTTTAAAAAAGAAAATAAAAAAACAGCAACTGCTTACTAAAAGTAGCAGTGCTGAATAAAAAGAAAGGTTTTTAAAATGATAATAGAATTTTCACAAGAGCAAATTATTAAAGAAACTGATAATGGTGCAATAATAATTGAATTTGGAGAATATAAAATATCAATTTCTAAATGTTTTATTAAAAAAAATTCTTTTAATATTGATGAAACACGAATATATTGAGTTTTTAAAGATAATATAAAAAAAGAATTAAATGGTGTGCAATTAAAAGAATTATTAAAACAATATATTCAAATTGAAGATTTAAAAGAAAAACCAATAATAAATAATAAAATTATTGAAAAATTAATTACTTTTGAATTTTATAAAAAATATAATGGTTATTATATTGGACAAATAAAAAATGAAGAATGTTTTAAATATAATATTACCTGAGAAAAAGATAGAAAAAGTTTTAAAATAAATAATCCATATAATCATAATGATTTAGTAATAAATTATATAGTAACATCATTAAAAGATTTAGTAACTCATAATAATAAAATATTTTATTTAAAATATTAAGAAAGGAATTAATATATATGTATTTATGAAAAGAAAATATTGAATATAAAAAAACTTATTTAAATAATATTATTACTCATAGTTGTGATATTTGTCATAAACAATCATCTATAAATAATAGAACATGTAATAACTGTTTTTATAAATTAATAGGTAAAAATAATGAAATGTAAATTACATAATAAAAAATATATTTGAATTAGTGAAATAGATAATTCTTATTATTGTAATAAATGTATTAATAATATGATTGAAGAAGATATATATTTAACAAGTGATAACTATGATAGTTTATATAACTATTATATTAATGAATTACAATTAGAAAATTTTTAAAGGAGAAAAGATAATGAATCAATTAGAATTACAAAATGCAAGAAAATTAATAGATAAATTTGAAGAATTACAAGAAGAATTTAATAGTAAATATGAAGAATTAGAATTTGAAATTGATAATGATGGTGATTTAAAAATTATGAAAGATTATTTTTCATATGAAAAAATAAATAAATTAGAACAAGTAATTATTCATTATAAAAAAATTATTAAAGGTTAAAGGAGAAAAATAATATGCAATATAATTATTTATTAAAATATAAAGTAAATTATACTAATAAAAGAAAACAAAAAATATTTTCTACAATTGAAAATGCTATTAATTTTCATAAAAATTATAAACATCATATATTAGAAAATGCTTATATTGAACATTATGAAATATTAGTAATGGAATTAGATATTAAAGGAGTTGAATTTTAATGTCAGCACATAAGAAAAATAAAGAAGATTTATTAAATAAACAAATGATTGTTAGATTAACTATAGATGAATATTATGAATTTAAAAAATATTGCTTAGAAAATCATATTACAATTAATGCTTTTCTAAGGAGTTTAATTAAAAATGCAATTAAAAAATAATTTAATTTTTAAAAAAGATACACATCAATATTTTTTAAATAATCAAGAAAAAATCTCAGTTTCAAAAATTATTCAATATTATTTATATGAAGATAAAAATCCTTATGAAAATATACCTTTTGATAGATTAGAAAATGCTAGATTAAGAGGAGAAACTGTTCATAAAGTAGCAGAATTATATTTTAAAAATATAAATATTAATAATATAAAAGATAAATTATTAAATAATATTCAACATTTATTTAATAAAAATTATTTACAATATTGTGAAAATTTATTAAATAATTTACAAGAATTTAAAGTAAATACTAAATATATATGTGAACAAGTATTTACTTATGATATTATTGCTGGAACACCAGATTTAATTTATAAAGAAAATAATTTATATACAATAATTGATTTTAAAACATTATCAAATATGTATAAAGAAAATAAAGAAAAATCAATATTACAATTAACTGCTTATTATTGAATATTAAAAAATAATGGTTTTAATTTATCAAATATACATTATATTTATTGAATTCAAAAAGATAAAGTAGAAAAAATATTAGTAGAAATAACAGATGAATTAGTATATGAATGAGAAATGGCAATTGCACTTTGAAAGGAAAATCACTAATGGCAAATTTAACTTTACCTAAAAATATAGATAAATCAAAAATACAACAATTTACTAACTATTATGAATTAACAAAATTAAATGATAAAAAATTATCAACATTAAATCCACAATCAGTTATTAATACTTTAGCAACTATATTTGAATTAGATTTAAGTAATAATCCAATTAAAAAAGAAATAGCATTAATACCTTATAATAATGAATTACAAGTACAAATACAAGAAGATGGTTTTTTAACTTTATTACAACGTTCAAATTGTGTAATTGATTTTCAAAGAGAAATTATTACTGATAAACATATTTTTAATAAAGAAACTAAACGTTGAGAATTAGACCCTAGTAAAATATTTGAAAATAAAATAATTATTGGTTATTATGGTATGATTTCTATTAAAAATTATTTAGGTAAAATAATTACTTTTATTAAAGGTATGACTAAACAAGAATGTGAAGAACATAGAAAAAAATATAGTAAAGCAAATGGTAATAGTCCATGAACTACTAGTTTTAATGCTATGGCACTTAAAACAGTTATTAAAGCAATTATTAGAGATATTAATAAAGACCCTAGTATTAAATTAGAAAATCAAAATATTATTGATAGAGCAATGCAAATTGACCAAGCAATAGTATTAGATAATGAAAATATAATGTATGTTGATAATCCAAATAATGATAATAAAGAAATTAAATTAAAAGTAATGGAAGAATCAAAAGAAGAAATAAATATTAATTATGAACAAATACAAAATAATATTGATAATTTAGATAATATGGTATTTAGTAATGAATAATTATTTACTTTCAGTAGACCCAAGTATTAAAAATACTGGATTTACATTATGAGAAAATAAAAAACCAATATGAATAAAAAGTTATAGTTTTAAAAAAAATACTGAAATTGAATTTAATACTTTTATAATTGATGAAATTAATAGTTATGATGAATGTATAAATAAAGATAATTTATATTTAGTAATTGAACGTGGTATTTTTAATCCAAAATTTGGTCGTGGTAAAGAAACTTTAGACCATTTACGTGGTTTTATATCAAGTCAATTTAATAAATTATTAACAAAAGATATGTTAATAAGTTCAAGTGAATGAAGAAAATGATATCAAAGTTTAGATGAAATTAAATATAATTGAAATTATAAACCTTGAACTAAAGAATTATCAATTGAACTTTCTCAATTCATGATTAAGAACCATAATTGAAATATTAAAATTAAAGACCATGACCAAGCAGAAAGTTTATTAATTGGTTGATATTATTTAAATAAGGAAGTGAAATAATGGTTTGATGAGAAATATTAATAATTATAAATTCTACAATAATAGCATTAATAAATTTAGGTTGTTTTATTGTTTTATTACTTGATTTAGTAAGGAAAAAATAAAATGAAAACTAAATTAAAATGTATTTGTAAAGATTGTAATAGTAAAGTATTAATTAAATTACAATCTACAGATTTAGAAAATACTTCTGTTCAATTTTTTAAAATGTGTAAAAAACATCAATTAGATTTTAATAATAAAGTAAAAGAAATTAAAGAATATTATAAAAATAAGGAGTAATATTATGAATAAAGAATTTACATACTTAAATGAAATTAGTTATTGATTATTAAATAAAAGTGATTTTACTCATAGTGAATATAATCTTAGTGGTAGTAGATATTCTAGTAAAACATATAGTATAGCAGAAGAATTAGCAATATTAATAGTTATATCAATTAAAGTACAAAAATCAATTGCTATTTATGCATTTAGAAAATTAAATAAAGATATTAATGATTTAGTAAAAGAAATATATAATGCTTTAATAATAATTGGATTGAATGATTATAAAGACTTTACTTTAAAATACCCTAATAAGCAAGCAGACTTTCGTTTTAAAGGTTTTAAATCATTTATTAGGGTAATGGGTGTATATAGTAATTCAAATGATAGAATACCTTTAAAAGGTCTTTCTCGTAGTGAAATAAAAGGTTTTGATTTAGCAATTGAATGATGTGAAGAAGCAAATGAATTTAGTCAACAAGAATTTCAAGCAATAACATTTGCATTAGGTAATGCTAAAAAAAGAATAAAAATAAAAAGTTGTAATCCAGATAATATTTATCAATATTATATTGAATATATGAATAAAATTGTACCTTTTAATTTAGAAATAATGAAAGAAAAAAATGAACAAATTAAATCAATATTTGATAATAATATTTTTAAATTATTTCATTATAGTAATTGAAAAGTAAATGCTCATAATCTTACATTAGATATGATTAATGATTTAGAAGAATTAAAAGTATTAGATCCAATTAAAGCACAAAGTTGATATTATGGTGTACCAAGTATTTTACAAGGTGCTATTTTTGCTAGATATTTAGATAAAGTTAATACTAAATTAGATTTTCAAGTACAAAGATTAACTGGGGGTTTAGATATAGGTATGGCAACAAGTCCAAGTGGTCATCCTACATCTGCTTCATTATGATTTATTGGTGAAAATGATAATGGTAGAAGAGCACATAAAGAAAGTGAATTTTATCATAGTAATGTTACTATGCAATATAAAGATACTGATACTTTAGCAAATGATATTATTAATTATTATATTAATGAAAGTAAACGTTATATAGCAATGTTATTTGGTTTTACTTGTTATGTTGATTATGGTAATGGTGGGTTAGTATTTATTGATGTTTTAAAAAGTTGAGTTAAAAAACGTAATATAACATGATTAAAATTTATAGCAGTAGATAAATCAATTTTATATTTAAATGATAGAATTGATTTTACAACAATTTGTATGCTTAAAAATATTATTAGTTTTAATTGAGAAAGATGTCCAGAAACTAAAAGACAATATAGTTTAATGCAATGATTAGATAAAAAGAAATTAGATACTAATAATAATAGTCCGAAAATGTTAGATTTACATGATGATACTTGAGATAGTGATATGTATGCATTAATGCATGAAATGAAATGATTAATTAATGGTATTAATAATAAATTATTAATTAATAAAAATAATTTTGGTGGTGATTAATATGATAAATACAATGGAATATTTAAGTTGTGATAAAAAAGATTGATATATTGATATACCAATGATTATTGCTCAAAAATCAACTAAATTATGATTAGGTAAAGGATTTTTATTTAATTCAAGTAAAAAAGAAATATTAGATTATCTTAATGAAATGAATTTAAAAGATAAATGATTAGAAAAATTTTATAAATTTGGTTTACAAAATTCACTAATGGGTAAAGTATTTATTATGATTATAGTTAATGAAGATAATAGTAAATCCCTTAAAATATTACCTAATAGTTTTTGTGGTAGAGTTGCTAAATATAATGAACAAGAACAATCAGCAGAATTTTATTTTATTAATGAACAAGCAGATAGTGCTACTTTAACTTGAGTAACAATACAAAATGGAAAAGTTAAATATGAAACATATAAAGATAATAATAAAGATATTATTTTAGGTTCTACAAGAACTAAATTAAAACCAAATATAACACCATTAAATACTTATGAAATTAAAAATCCATTTAATTATATTCCTATTTTTGAAATAACTAATTTACCAATTATTAATTTATATGGTAATACAACTACTTTAAATGCATATCCAGATTGTACAGCAGTATGAGATTTAATATGAGATTTAAATCAAGTTATTAAGAAAAAAAGATTAGAAAGAGAATTTAATGTTACTACTTTATTTGCTGTATTAGATAATGAAACAGTTAAAGAAATGCAAGAAAATGGTAATATTATTGAAAATCCTAAAAAAGATATGATAGTTAATGTTGGTAGTGCTGGATATGATAAAAATGGTAATGGTAGTATGCAAATTATACAAGGTGACCCAAAATTTAGTGAATATTGATTAGATTATAATGGTACTGCTAAAGCAATATTTAATGGTTCTGGTTATGATTATGATGAACATGGTAATGATGTTTATACTAATAAAACACAAAGTATGTTTAATAATAAATTTGATATGGAAACAACAGAAATTAAAATAGCATTTTATAGTGCTTATTTTTATCGTATATTTGATTTACTTCTTATTAGTGAAAATTTATGAAATGGTATTGGTGAAAGACCTTATTCATTTAAATTTATACCTATAGCAATGACTGACCAAATAGTACAAGACCAAATTATTAATTCAAGATTAAATAATGGTACTATGACAGTAAGTGAAGCAATTGGTGAATATGATAATATTGACCAACTTATGGCAGAAAATAAATTTGAAAATATTATTACAGAAAATAAAAAATTAAATAAAGAATTAGGAGATAGTGAAAATGAGCAATCATCAACGAATTCAATTAATGAAACACGCACATCTAAATCTAAAGAGACAACAAGCAATAATTAAACGTTTAAGTCATTGAAAAATATTTCCATTTATAATTAATAATGGAGCAATACCTTTAACTGAAACTGGTTATAAACCTATTAATAGTAAAATTAGTGATTTTGGTCAATATGAATTAATACTTTCTGGTAATACTCCAGTTGTATGTATTTGAAAAAATAGTACTAAAATCTATCAAAAAAATAAAGGTATAACAGACCCAACTACTCATAAAACTACTGGACAAGACCAATATTATACTAAACAATATAAAATTGGTGATTATTGAAATGCTTATTTAATTGATGATACAAGTGGTGTAGATTTTGGTGGTTTACCTAATAATCAATTATTTAAAACAATTTCTACAACAAGACAATATATATTAGTTATGTTTGAAGAACAAATTACAGTAGATGATTATTTACAATTTTTTTGTGTATTTAATGATAAAAATGAAAATATTGGTGGTAATACTGGTAAAAATCAAGATAGACAATTATTATATATTTCAAATGTAACTAATTATTATAGTCCTTATAATGGTGAATTTAGTATGCAAGTATTAACTTTTAGTTCAGTTAATGATAGAGCAGTAGCAAGTGGTCAAAATACGCTTGATTATGTACAATATGCAAGTCCAGGTAGTGGTTATGCTTTCCCTACTATTCAAAATAGTTTAGTAACGTTAAATCGTACTTTAATGCGTGATATTGGAGTTAGATATAGTCATAGACAATCTTATGGTTTAGAATTATTATCTAGTTGTTATTATTATGGTAGACCTATAATACAAGGTCAAGCACCTAATAAAATTAATAATAATGAAATATTTGAACAAAAAGTATTTGCTTCAAGAAGATTATTTATTGCTGGTAATAATGACCATTCAAGTACATCAGTTAAAAATAATGGTGGTTTATTAGCAGGTATTAATGATAAAATAACTACTAATAGTCATCCAGAAACTACATTTTATAATTTAATGGATGTAAAACCTACTGGATATCTTAATTTTAAAAATTGAAAAGAATGATTATCAACTAGTTTAAATTTACAAGCAAATTTATTTGTTACAAAAGATTTTAAAGGTATGTTAGCATTTGATAAAACAAAAGCAACTAATAGTAATGGTACAGCAATTGGAGAAGCTAAATTCTTTTGAGATAGTGAATGAAATATTAATAATATCTCTGGTAATTATAATGTAGATATGTCTAGTAATTTTAAATATAAAGACCCAGATACTAATTTAATTATTGGTTCACCAACTGTAGATTATTCAAAAATAAGTCAAAAATATATGAGTGCTATATTAAATTTTAATTCAGTAGTATTTAGTAGTTTAATACAAATGCCTTATGATAGTGTACAATGATTACCTTTTGCTTTAAGTGATATACCATTAATTGGTAAATTATTAAATGTTTTAAGTTTAGGTATTCCAATTGGTTTTATTATTAATCAAAATAATCAACAATATAAAAAAATGTTATATTTTAATGGTTTTATGTCAGCATTTTTTACAAATAATTTAGAAAATATTATTGGTAATGGTGGTTTAATTCCATTAAATGCATTTACTAATGATAATGATTTTGCTATTGGTAAATTATTAGGTGCTAATGTTTCTACAACTGCTATGACTATGAAACTTACAGATAGAATATCAGTATATCCATGAGACCCTACTACTGGTCATAAATTAACCACTAAAGAACAAATTAGTACAGTTGATTTATCACAAAAGAAAAATAATAAAGTTTATATTTTAGCAGAAGATACAGAATTTTTAGATATAGCAAGTCCATTAACTAATTTAGATAAAGATTGTCAATGAAATCCAACAAGTAATGGTGTTAGTGATGGTTCTAATTATGCTTATATTATTGATACAATTGTAACTCAATCATTACATCAAGGAGAAGAAAGACATACATTTTATAGTGATAATCCATTTACTTATCAAGGAGATTATAATGAACTTTCAGTTGCTCAATTTAGATATAAAAATAAAGGTGCTTTAACTAATAATGCTTTTAATTGAACTACTTTATATAAATTAAATCATGATGAATATGAAGAAAGTGAAGAAATAACTTTTAGTTATCCAGCAAACATATTACCACCAAGTCCACAAAACATAGCAAAATCAATAATTATAATACCTGATTTAAAAATAGAAATGACAGCAAATGATGTAATGTTAATAACAGAAAATGCAGAAGATAATACTAAAGAATGATTAAATAATAATAAAACAATAAATACATCTAAGGATATTAATTTAAAAGATTATTTAGACCCAACATTATTAATTAATACTTTTAATGATTTACAAAGATATTATAAAAGTATAACTATATATTATAATTATGATATTGAAACAACACATAATTCAAAAAATGCTGATAGTGGCTCAACTAAAATAAATATTAATAGTGAAAGTTTTCATCCTGCAAAAGAAGAAGATACATTTTTATCAATTGATTTAAAAGATTTAAATCTTAATAATGGTGATTATCCACAATCCTTTTATAATGTAGATTTTTATGTAATACCATATAATTATGTAGATAATTTAGCAATAGTTTATTTTAATTCTAATAATAATTGAAAATATTATAAATTAGTTGAAACTGAATTTAATTTAAAAATAGAATATACTCAACCTATCGGTTCATCTTATTTTTATGAACAAAAAATTAATAGTTATTATCCCATAAATTTAAGTATAATAAATAATAATAATTTAAATTGAACTTTTTATTTAGAAGCTAATTTATCAAAAATAGAGTTTAAAAATCATACTCCAAGAGACCAAGATAAAAGTTCAGCATATAGATTTATGAACAATATAAAATCAAATGTATATAAAATAGTTTTAAACGCAAGATAATTTGTTAGAATTAAAATATAATTAAATTTTAGGAAGTGATTAAAATATGTATTTTTTAAATCGTAATAATTCAGATGATTGGCTATGATGAAGAGAATTTACACATTCTCCTTATACAATTTCAATAAGTATGTCTATTTTTTTTATGTTTTTGATGTTTTTATCTTATAAATTATTTAATTTTTTATGTGAAAATAAGAATTTTAAAAATTATATATATATATATATATTATTAAGTTTTTTATTTATAAGTCCAATTTTAATTTATCTTTATGATAATAATTTAAATATAAAACAACTTTATTACATTTATATTATTTTTGGATGTATTGAGTTTTTATGTTTTTATTTTATTCCAATTATTTTAAAATTATTTAAAAAATATCCTAAATTAAAAATAAATTTTAAATTTAAAAGAAAACCTAAAAATAACATTCCCACACAATCTAATTAAAAAGTTACCTTAATTGGTAACTTTTTATATTTATTCTTGTAATTCTTCTAATTTTAAAATATTTCCATAAGTAATACCACCAGCGTTGTTAATTCTAATACAAATATTATTAACTTCTAATTTAAACAACTCAATTCTATTTTTAACTACATTTCAATTTCGTACATAACTATCTATTGTATATATACAATCAATCTTGTTTGATACTAGTTTATCAAATTCTTTAGTTATAGAATAAGAAATAGGTTGCGTATCTCCGTATCACATATAAGTAACTCTATATTTTTTACCCACAATAAAAGTATATAAAATTCTATCTTTAGTTTGTCTTGTTCCTACTTCTTTTCATTTTGGACATGGACAAGGTGTTGGTGGTATTGGTGGAGTTATTGGTAATATTTGTTCACTATAATTTTTAGTATTTGTATTTTCTGCTTCTTCTAATGAAAGCAAAAAACCAGTTTGATAATTATATTTTTTTAAATAAATCATTGCTGATGTAACACCTAAATCAACATAATTAGTTACTACCTTTTGATTATTTTCTGCTTGAAATGTACTATCTAATATAGCAGGTGCGCCTCTTCACATAAAAATTAAATATTTACTACTTCCATTACTTTTAAGATATGCTCATGAATAAGCAACTCTATATAAAGTGTTTAATTTAAAATTAAATGCAATATTATCATTTTCATTACTAATAGTACCAACTGATTTTCATTTAATAAAATTTAATTCATTAATTTTATCATCAACATATTTTTTATGTGGAATATCTAAATCATCAGTTACAAACGGATTATTTCTATATGTTAATGTAATATTACCTTTTTTAATAACATTATTAATTAAATTAGTAGTAGTATCTTTATCATCTTTATTATCAAATATTCTATTTTCATCAACTGAACTTCCCCCAGTAGCACTAATAATATTATCTTTAATAGTTATATTAGTACCTGCAATTAATTTATCTTGTTTTAATAATAATTTATCATCTGCATATTTTTTTGGAATTAAAGTTCCATTTAAATAACTTGAGTAATCTTCTGTAAACGGATTAAAATTTTTATAAGCAACTCATTTATATATAAAATTAGGTACTAAAGTATGTTTTAAAATTTCAATAGCATTTTTTTTATCATCAAGGTCATCAAAATAAATTACTTTATCACTAACATCACTATTAACTATATGAGTTTCTTTATCATATTTAATATTAATAGTTTTTTTTGGACTTTTAAATTCAGGTACTGTAGTACTTGTATTAATACCTCTAGTATCAATATTAACAACTGGTCTTAACATATTTTGTGTATTAGTAATAGTAATTTTAGTTCTAATATCTAATGATTTTATATTAGTATATGGTATATATGCATTTAATGGACTATCTTCTCCACAATTTGAAATAAATTTATTAAAATAATTATTTTTTTGTGGTTCTATTCCTTTTAAATTAAAACCTTTAATATTTGGATATTCTTTAATTTTTCTTAAATAATTAAATACTTCGGGTGGGATAAAATAAGGGTCATCTGGATTAGTTTCACTATAAGTTAATCCACCTTGACTAATTGAACCTTGACCACGTAAATAATCTACATCTTTAGTTAATAAAAATCTAACATAATTAGTAGTTGCTGTTTGAACATTATCTGTAAAATCTGTTGGTGTTATTTCTGGTCATTTTTTACTAATAGTAAAACCACTTAAATAATCAATATTACTACTAGCTACAGATATTGCAAATCAAATTTCATTATCTGGAGTAGTTACTTTATCAAATAATAATTCATTAAAATATTTTGATAATTTAAATTCTTCAACTGTAATAAATAATATTGGGTCTTTAATTGCCATAATTTACTCCTTAATGTAAAAATAAAGGGTATTTAAACCCTTTAAATTTTAATTTTAGTTACTTTTTTCTTATCTTTATTTGTTAATTCTTGACGTTTTGCTTTTTGAGCAATAATAAAATCTTCAAAATCTTTTTCATCAACATCAAAAGCATCTAATTTTTGTGCAATAGGAGTTTCTGTTAATTGTAATCTATCATTTAATTGTTTAATATTTAAAATAATATATTCAATTAATTTATTAATTTTAAGTTCTTTAGCAACTATATCTTGTTTATTTTTTTTAATTTTTTTTGAAATAATAGATAATACAAAAGTAATAATAACACCACTAGTAACTGCTCCTCCTATAATTCCACTTAATAAATATACTGTTAAATTCATTTTTTATTACACCTTTTCTATTTGAATTTTATTTGAATGATTTTTACATAAAATACATTCTTTTTTATGTTTTTTAATTTGTTGATATTGATAAATTAAATAAGGACTTGTAATAATAATTGGAATTGTTATTAATCCATATTTAATTAATTTTCCATAATTACCTAATTTAGTAATAACATTTACTCCTATATGACTAAACATTGGAAATAAAGTTAATATTAAATGGTCAGGTCAAGTAAAATTATATTGAGTTGTATAACTTCCAATTCCCATTTCTATTGGTATTTTAGGTAGTAATCATGGTGTTATTGTAAAAAATAATGTTATTAATATACCAATAATATGACTAGTTATTTTTAAAATATTAGATATTAATATTTTGATTTTATCTATATGAGTACTATTTTTATTAAATCAAATTTTATTTAATTTTTTATATTCTTTATTATCTTTTGATATTGGATTAATAGTATTTCATATACCAATTGGTTTAATAGGTTTTGTTAAATCTATATCCATATAATCACCTACTTTCATGTTTTATATTTACTTTTATTTTTATAAATAGAAATACCTATATTTTTAGTAGTACTACTTGTTTTATGAAAATTTAAATATTCTTTTCTTTCTACTCTTCATGCTCTACTACCTAATTCAGTTTTTGGTAAAGTTTTAAATTCTTTAAGTTTAAAAAATCCACGTTCTAATCTATTAATAAATGCAGTTGTTTTTAATACATTAATATTAGTTGATTTAAGCACATTATAGCGTTGTTTACCTTTACTAATACCTTTCTCTTCTTTAAGTTGTTTCTTAACATATTTACGTATTTGTGAAGGTAAAAAACCCCTTAAAAAATATCTTCAAAATATTGTTCCAGCACCACTACCATTTTTACCTTTTTGAACTTTCATTAATTCTCAAGTCTCTTCATTTACATTAGGATAAGTATATGGACCATATCAACGTTTATTTTTATATGTATCAGATTGTATTAAAACTTGTAATAATCCTAATTTAAGTGATTTATTAGATTTATAAAATAAACCTTTTTTTAATCATGAACTAGATAATATTACTCAACCTTTATCATCTTTATTATCAGTTTCTTTTACATCTTTATTATTTAAATCTTTAGTATCTTTAGTTTTATTATCTTTAAATAAATTATTAACTTTTTTAATTGGATTAACAAATAATTTATCTAATTCAGTTTTTAAAATAGTTAATTCATTAGGTTTTAAAATAGATAATAATTTTTTAGCAATATTAGGATTAAAAACTGAATAAGGTTGATTTAATTCTTCAATAGAAACATTTTCACTATCTAACACTGATTTTAATCCATTATCTTTACTATAATTTTTTAATAAACTAACAATTAATACACGAATATCATCACTTGCTAATGCAGAATATATTAATCTAATAATTAAAGGTAACATTATAAACTAAAATTACTATTATTACATTGAATATTAGGAACATAATCATTAATAGTATTTCTTATTTCATAGTTATCTCAATCAAAAATATTATCATCTGATATTATTGGTTGAGTTTCATTATCAATAAAACTAGTTTCTTGCATTTCTCTATCATGATTTGTTTTCATTGGTAATAAATTATGTATAATTTCACTAGCACCCGCTATTATTGTAGGAATAGCATAAGCATTATTAAAATCATTATTAATACCCATTGCTACACCACTACTAATTAAACACCCACCAGTACCCATATTTGCTATTTTTCTTATTGGTTCAAATCTATTAGGTATTAATTCAGTAATTCCACTAATAAGATTTGAAATACCATAAGCATTTAATGAAATATAAGTATCTCAATCCATTAAATTATTAGGATTATTATTAAATAAAATATTAAATAAATTATCTGGAAATGGATTAACAGTAGTAGATGTTGTACTTGTAGTGATTAATGTTGTTGTATGTATAGGTGCTGTAGTACTAGTAATAGGAAATGATGTTGTAGTAGGTTCTATGGGATTAATAACAGTATTTAAAAACTTAGTATAATTTACTAAACTAATTGTTCCTAAACCTAATAATATTTTTTTAGAAGTATTAATAAATTTAGTTTTATTACTTGGTCTTTGATTTAAAGCTCAAATATCTAAACCTAATTTCTTACCAAATAATAAACTATTAATTGAGCCTAATATTGGATTACCTATTAATTGACCATAATAAGCACTGGTTCCAATCATTGCTGAAATAGGACTTATACCTGTTCTAATTAATTTTATTAAAGTATAATTACTCAATGATGTAGTCTCAGCATGTTGTGGCATGTTTATTTTCTCCTTTTAATAATTTAGTAGATTTTTTAATTTGAATTATTACTTTACCTTGACAATTTATATTATCTCCAACACATATAGCAAAATCATCATGTATATCACTTACTATAAAATAATCATTTCTTAATTTAGGATATTCATCAAGTAATATTGCTCTTAAATCATTACTAGTAGTTAAATCTTCTGGTTTTGGTGAATTTATAATAATTTCATTTTTATAATTAAAATATTCATATATATTAGTCATTATTAACTTGTTTCTTTTTTACTTTTGAAAATGTTATTTTTACTGTTCCATAATATTCTTTATTATCACCAGTCATAGTTGCACTTGTATTAGTAATATTAGTATATGTTGCTTTTTTAGGTGTAAATCCAACATTACCAGAATTTACTATTGCTATATCTAATTCATCACTAGTAGGATTATCACTAGCAATAGTAATTTTTCCTAAATCTTTATAATAAATTATATTTTGTAAATCTAAAATATTCATATTATCATAATCTGTTGATTGATAAGTAGCATTAACATTAGTTGGGTCTGTTTTATAATTTTTTGCTCTTGCTGTTTTAATTTCATCAATTGTTGGCATTTTTTCTTGAATAATATACATTAAATCTGGTCTAATTGCACTTGGTAATGCATATAATGCTTTCCCAATAATACGAATATTATCTGTTGCATTATCTAATTTATTTCTTACTTTTGTAAATGAAATAGGCATACCTCACATATATCTGTTATAAACTACACCAAATAAATTTAATAAATTATAATCTTTTTCTAAATGCATACCAGAAACTGTATCATGAATAAAATCTTGTTCTAAATAAAAACTTTCATAAAATTCCATACCCATAATTTGATTTGTATATCTTTTACCAGTTGCTAAAGTATTTGCAGCAATTTGACCATAATTTAATAATGTAAATGCTTTTGCCAAATTAAAACTACTATCAATACCACAAGCACCAGTTAAATCTGCTTTATTAATACCAACCGTAATATCATCTACTTTTTTAATTAATTTATTATTTCTTTCTCCAATTATATAATAAGCATTTAATGCTTGTTCTTTAGTCATATTATTTAAATTTAAAGGTAATACTAATGATTTAGCAATTGCATAATCTTTGGTACCTTGTAAAAATATTAATTCAAAATTTTCTCTTAAATTTCTCATAAATGAACTTGTTCAATTTGAAACAATTTGAGTTGCTACATTTGCTGGTGAAGTCATAAATCTTTCAATATCAAATTCTGGAATATTAAAATCAATTGTTAATTCTTTATCAATAATTAATGTTGTTGTTTTAACTGTTCCTTTTTGTCTTTTAGTACCAGTAAATTCATCTCATGTTGAACCTCATAATACACGAACTGTTGCTCTATATATTGCCATTGCGACACCACTAATATTTGCTATTTGGTCAGCAGTAACAGTATTTCTCATAAATAAAGTACTTATTTCAGCAGTTAATTCACCACGAACTTGTGCTTCAAGTACACTTAAAACAGCATTTTCAGTAGGTGTATTACCACCAATAATAAATGCTTTAGGTATTTGTGGAATTGCCATTTTATCCTCTTTCTATTTAATAGATTTAAGTGCATTTCCTCTTGCTAAATTTACAAGTTTTTCTAATTCGTTAGGGTCAGTAATACCTGTAGTTTTTGCTTTTTCATTTAATTTTCTTTCTAATTCTTCTGGATTAATACTATTTGTATGTAAATCTAAAAGAGTTTTAGGATTAAAATCATTTGTATTAGGTTTATTTTCTTGTTTAAAAGATTCTGATATTTTATCAATAAGAAATTCTTTATAATCTTCATTTATTTTATTAAATGCTTCTTGTTTAGATAAAGATTTATAATTATCAGTACTCATTAAATTTTTAATTAAATTTACTTTTTTAGTATCTTTAATATTAGAAAATAATTGTTGCTCTTCATAACTATTAATTTTAGTTTCATATTCTTTTAATTTAGTTTGTTGTTCTTGTAGTTTTGGTTCTAATTCAGTCTTAGTATTTTTATAAACAAAATTTCGGTGTTGTTCTAATAAATTTTCTAATTCTTCATTAGTATAATTTTTATTTTTATCTCAGTTAAAGTTTTCCATATTTAACTCCTAAACTCGCAGAATGGCTACTGTTTCCTTAATATTAATTATATCATTTTTCCCCTTTAAAATAAAGAAAAAATCTATATTTATTATAGATTTTCTAGTCATTATTTTCTATTTTTCTTGGTTCAGTAATATTAATAATTATATCATTTTGAGTGTTATTATCTTCTTCATTTATATCAAATTCATTTGGATGTGATTTTCTTCAATGTTCATAAATTAATTGTGGAGTTACTAATGCTTTTTCTAACATATGAGTTGAAATAATACTACGTGCTTTATCATAACTTTTTAAAAATTTTACTTGTCATGGACTATTTCTACGTCGGCAATCATATATAAATTTTCTATCAATTCCAAGAGCATTATTTAATCCTTGTGGTGTTAATGTTTTATTTTTTGTTCGTAAATAATTACTAATTTTAACCTCATAATCTCCTAATTCTTTTCTTTGTTTTGGCATATTATTCACCTTTTATCCTTATGTATATTATAACATTTACTATTATTCTTATATATAATTATTTGTAGTTTAAAGAAAGGAATTAATATTATGACTTTAATTAATAATGAATATGATTATGATAGTTTAGATATTAAATATACAAATTTAAAAATAAAAGAATATGAACAAGATTTATTAAATTATGATTATAATTATTTTAAAACTTATGATAAAAATAAATATAAATTAATACAAAGAAGAGTAAAATTAATTATTAATCCTTTTGGAAAATCTTATCTTCCATTAAGAATATATAAAAATTTAGAAACTAATGAAAATATATGTCCAGTAAAAAATTTTATTAAAATTCTAAAATATAAAAATTGTACTAATCGTTTATTAAATTTTATATTAAAACAAATACATAAAGGTAAAAGACAATGTGATATTAAAGATATGTTACCCGATTGTCCTATTTCAAATCAAACTATTAGTAATATAATAAAAAATAGTAAATTTACTATTCAACCTTTAAAAGAAAAAATTAAAGTATTAGATAATCAAAAACTTCATATTGATATTGATGATTGTTATGAATTTTTAAGAAATGATTATGGAATAATAGAAAAACATTGTATTAGAATTTTTAATTTTTATACTCATAAAATTAATATTGGTAAAAATAGAAATCAATTATTAAATAAAACTACTGCTTTTTTATTATATAAAACTGGTAATAGTAATAATATAACACAAGATAAAGTATATAATTTTGTTTTTGAAACTATTAATAATAATTATGATATTAAAATAAATAGTTTAAAAGATTTAGAATCTCAAAATCTTAATTTAATAATTGCAGGTGATGGTGCATTATCAATAAGAGCAATGGCTAAATTATTAGGTGGTTATTATATATTAGATAAATTTCATGCTTTTAGTTATCTTTGAAAATCATTTGTTGGTAAAAGGGGAAAGAAAAAAGAATCTACTGATTGAACTAAGTATATAGATTCATCTGCTTCTTTTAAAAACGGTAATTATAATCAATTTATTAATATTTTAGAAAATAATGTTGATGAAAAAACATTTAATTATTTTAAAAATAATACTCAAGGTATTATTAATCAAGGAGCAGATTGAAATATTGGTTGTTATGCTGAAAGTACTGTTTTTCATTTAGTAAAGTCATTAAAAGGAAATGGTGCAAAATCATATAATTCTAAAACATTTATTAATATGTTAAATGCAAGAGTAGCATATTTTAATAAACAAAATATTAGTTTTTAGTTAATATAAAATTAAATAAATCTTTACCTAAATAGTTAGGAATTTTTAGATTAAAATAGTAAAATTAAAGTGATATTATTGTTTACAAGAATGATAATATATGATATAATTATATCAACAATTAAAGATATATTTCTCTCATTGAAAATATATCTATACGTATATTTTATTCGCCCGTTGTAAAATACGCATAGTATATCGATAATCGTTCAGTTGCTTTCTTTACTTCTGAATTTTCAAAAGTACTGGGATAATCAATAGTTAAAATTAAATCAAAAATTAAAAATAGTGTTATGATAAGTAAACCAAGCAAACGGAAACTAAATTTACGAAGATTTTTTCTTCTTAATCACTCTGCATCATTAAAATATTTTTTATTCATCACTAGTCACTCATTTCTTGAGAAATTATGATTTTATATACTCTTATATAATGTATTCATATACATTATAGCGCATTTTAATTTATGATTTTTATTTTTAAATTTTTTTAAAATTCCTTCTACTAATAAGATATAATTCATAAGGAAAGGTGAGATAAATGAAAAATACATTAATAAAAATTCAAAAAAAATTATTACATATTCCTTTAGCGCTTACTGCTGTGGCGTTAGGATTAACAACTTTAGGCATTGCCTTCACCCAATATAACAAAGCAACAGTTGGAGGAAATCTCCCTGGTATTAGTTTCAATGGCGATTGAGTTCAATACGTGACCATTACCCTAGCTAGTTTTTTCTTATTCTTATGTTTATTAAAAGTACTAAGTAATCCCCAATGATTCTGAAAAGAAATGAAGAGTGGTAGTGCAAGTTCACACTTACCAGTCCTATTCATGACTACTATGGCCATTGGTGAGTTTGCGATTGGTAAAGGGTCTATTTATGGTGGTTTATTCTACTTTGGAATTACGCTATGATATATTGGTTTAATTTGTCAACTAGTTTATTTAGTATGATGGTTAGTGACAAGAGCAATGTGGTTTGACATTAAAGATGTTGATGGAGCATGGTATGTACCATTAGTAGGAATTCCTGTTGCTTGTGCTATTTTACCAGGGCAACTTGGTGGTGCTAACTATGTTACTTTATTACAAGCGTTATGATACTTTAGTTTTGTTGGATTTATTATCTTAACTTGTTTAATTTTATATCGTTACTTATTTGTGACAGCAATACATACTACGGAACTACCGGCAATCGGGATTATTGCCGCTCCTGCAAGTCTATTGTTAGTTACTTACTTTTTTGACTTTAGTGGGACAAGTAATGAGAATCATGTGTTTATGTTTTTATTAGCAGGAATTGCTATTACGTTTACCTTTATTGCTTATATTAGTATGATTAAAGTTTTCGTCACTAAATTTAATACTGGTTTTGCTGCTTATTCATTTCCATTAGCCATTGGCGCGGTAGCACGAATTGTTTTTGCATCATGATTTGCTGCTAATTACAGTATAAGTTCTGATGTATTAATAATTTTTAAAACAGAAGCATTTGCTGAGTTAGTTATCAGTTCGCTTGTTATGCTATATTTACTAGTTGGATTTAGTATCCATAGTATTACTAAAATTGCTGTACATCCTGACAAACATCAGCATTTACCAAAAATAGTAAAATATTTTGAATAGTTTGCTAACTAAAAATACATGTTGAAAATTGTTGCTTATTAATCAAATTGTAAGCAACAATTTATTACTTTTTTGATTATTAAATTATTACCAAAAAGAACGGGATTTTACTTTAAATTGAGTTTTTCAATGTCGTTTGCAATTATTACAATAGTATTTTTTAGGAATTGGAATTCTAAATATCATACTTTTCATACCGATAAATCTTGCGTTGATATTGTTTTTATAAATAACATGATATTTTGTTCTATGAATACTTTATCATGTTATTTTATATTTGCGTTGCAAATTTTTCTTCCGTATATCTTCTCAGTAATTTTGTAAAACTAAGTTACACAGTTAACTGGAAAGCAGCCCCTGCCGTTTCTTCGTTTTCTTCTACAGCATATTCAATACTAGATTTATATTCTTTTAATTCCTCTTCAGTATTAACTAATAAATAATTAATACTAATGATTCTTTTATTAAGTTCTATTATTTCATTTTTTAATTTTTTTATTTCATCATCATATTCTTTTTTAGAATCTTTTAGGGGTTGGGATATTTCATTTGATGGATTTAAAATTTTTAATTTTTCCTCAGTATTCTCTTTTAATTTTTTCATGATTTCCTTTTCTTCATTTTCAAGTTCTTTTTCATAGTTTTCAATTACTTCATTTATTTTATTTTCTCATTCTTCTAAAATATTTTGATTTTCTTCTTGTAATTTTCTTGTTTTTTCTTCAAAATTCAGTTTTTCTTGATCTTTAAAAAATTGTACCGAAGTTTAAAATTTCATTTTGGTTTTAGGTAACTTCTCATCATTTATCAATAGTTTCGATAAATTTTTTACTTTCTAATAATTTATTGAGGTCTTTAAAAAAAGTTGAAATTTGTTTTTCATGTCTAGTTGATTTGAAAAAGTCATTTTTTATTTTCATGTTTTTTTATTATAAAGTAATAAAATTTTCCTTTTTTCATTTTCTATTTCTAAATTTTTAATTTTTTTATTAATTTCCTCAATTTCTTTAATAGCCTCTTTTTCAGTTTGATTAATATGACTTAAAAAATCATTTTTTATTTTCTCATTTTTTAAATTTGCATTTTTAATATGTATTGCTTCTTCTTTATTTTTAATTATAAAAGATTTTAAAAAAGTTGTATTATTTTCCGAATGAAAATCTTTAATACTTTCATTTTTTAAATATTCTTCGTTATCATTTTTAATATCTTGAATTTCTTTGTTTGTTTTAATAATATGACTATTTATTTTTTTTATTTTCTCTTTTAAATCATTAATAATTTTAATTTTGATTTTTTTCTCAAAAAAATCAAAATAATTGATACTTTAAACTATCTTTTAAATGTTTAATAGTGTTATTTATTTTTTCTTCATTTACTACTTGTAATGCAGCAACAATAGCTGATGATGTTGCACTGTTTTCTATTGTATTTTCAACATTATTCGAAAAAATCTTGGTATTGCTTTTTCATTCTGAAATTAATTCTTTAAATTCATCAAAAATGATATCAAAATCAACGTTTTCAATGTCAGGTTTATTATCCTGAAAAATATTAAACCATGGCATGTTTTTCTCTTCTTTCAAAATATAGTATTGTTATTTCTTTTTCATTTAGAAAACTTACCTTTACAATTCGGGTAATTAAATCATCTGTAGTCATGTTTTTATTGTTTTTTGCCATGCTTTATTTCTCCTTTTAAAAATATAAACTATATTATATATTTAGTTTATGCATAAACTTTAACAAATATTAAAAATTATATTAGATATAATAGTACATGTTTTAGTGGTGTTATCTTATGACAATGTCTATTATATATAAATGCAGTTTGTGTTTTTCTTACAAAAGAATTTTTAGGATGATAGTTTTCAACAACAATGGATTATTTTTCGTTAGTTAAACCTAGTTGTAGAACAAGCATTAAAGTACTTTACTAATGAACAAATTAAAATTTAATCCTTCATATTGATAATGGTAAGCAATATTATCATCAAGATTTAAAAGATTTAGCAGAAGAATATGGAATAGTTTTAAGTAAAAAATGTCCTAATTGTTTTGATGGTAATGTTTTATTAGTAAACTGATTTGCACATTTAGCCCAAGAATGAATACCATATGAAGGAAACAAAATAAATCAACTCCTAATATTATTTATTGCTTTTTAAGAAAAAAAGTTTATTATTAATTATAAGGATTACTAGTAATTAATCCTTATAATTTTAATGGATATATGAATATATAAACTGCCCTATTTATATAAATATTAAAATTATTATTCAATTATAAATTTTATGATTTGGTTATTTAAACTTTAGTTTTTATTTTAATAAAACTAAATTTTTTCCATATTTAAGTGATTTTTCAAAGTCAAGAAACCAAATTAAAAATGAAAGAAGGTGATTAAAAGTGATAAAAATATCACATTTTAATTATAAATTTACAGCATTACTATCGACACTAGCACTTACTTCTGGCTTAACTTTTGCTACTACTAGTAATCATACTTTACCAGGATTTCATATTACTGTTAAAGAAAATAATAATAATGATGTTAAATTAGCTAATACCTGAAATAAGATTAATGATAATTATGCACAATTAATAAAAAATAATAAAGATAAATTAATTAATGTTGAATTCAAGCAATGAGACCAAATCGCTAATCAGTTACAAGCACCAATTAGTGATGATTTTATTAGTAAAGAAGTAGTTAACGCATTCCAAGGACAAATTGACGACAAGACTAATCATTTTATGCCCACTGATGGAAAACAATATTTTGATAAGACAATTATTGGTCGTAGTTTTGCAAATAAAAATTTTGATAGTGGAATTTCTAGTTTTGGTAGTGTCTATCTTAACTATAGTGATCAATTGTCAACCAGCATTAATAATGGTTTGTTTGCCACGATTAACCCCAAAAGTAGTTTTACCAATTATTTTTCAGTACCTTATACTTTGCAAGCTAGCAAAAATATTATTAATCAATCATTATCTGAACGTTTAAAAGTTATTCCAATCGGTGATAATAATATTAAAAGTGAAAATGAAAATGAGTTAGTTATTTTAGCTAAAGCTAAACCAGAAGAAAAATTAGTTATTAAATCTGGTACTACTAACATTGAACCAATTGAAAATGGCAATCTTAGTTATGCTATTATTGCTCATAATCCTAGTGCTGGGTTTAACGCTACTAATTTTAGCGTTGATGCTAGTGGTTCTGCTACCAATGAAGTAGTGCACCATGATATTACTATTAGTAATAAAACATCTCAATTAAGTTTTACTATGGGCACTAAAAATGATATTACTAATGTTGATTGTCAATATTTAGTTCAAAATGTTGCTGGTAATGACAACTTACTTGTTATGAACTATGCTAAAGGAAATGCTACTGTTAAAATCCCTACTTATGAAAAATGAACTTATGCCAATGTTGATGCTAAAACTTTAACTATTGATAGTACAACAACAAACCCTATTGCTAATAATTATACATTAACAGCAAGTAGTTCATCATCAGGAATCCAAGTTTACTATCTTGCTTTAAATGTGCAAGACAAAGCTCAACAACAAGCATCAGGTCAATATGTTACTATTTATAATCAAGACCAAGCTCCAATTTTTAGTAATTGTACTAATTTATTTGCTGATAGTAATGTGACATTCCAAGGATTTCAACAATATCTAAATAGTACTAATAATCTTGAAGTTAACGATTTAAAAGATAATGCTAGTGCGTTAGTTAGTCAATTTATTACTTATCAAGGTGCTATTGCTAAACATAACTATATTAATTATTTAACAACCAATAGTGATGATCCAAATCCATTTCATATTAATACCAAACCATCTTCTAAAACTTTGGTTAATAATTGAAAGACTATTATTCTTGCTTGTATATTTTTTAGTATTTTAATTATTTTACCATTTGTGATTTTATTGCTTCGTAAACGTAAACGTTTAAAATAACAATTTTTGTTTATTAAAAACAAGTATGAATAGAAAGGAGAAATACCAATGAAACCAAAAACAATTAATCATAGACCAACAATTATTACTAATGTTGATAAAACCCCAACGCTTATTAAAAATAAGTTACAAAAAAATCATAAAAAAAATTGATTATTAATTAGTATTTACTTATTAGTGTTTGGTATAACAGGTATAACAACAACTACGTTATTAGTATCCAATCATGCTAGCTATAGTGATAGTAATTTTAATCCTCATAGCAATGCTAATTTATGAGAACAATATTATGAAAATAATAAGCCAGATAATAAACCAATTGACTTAGCACCTACACAAAACTTTTTTAAAGATAATGCTAATCCAGTTTTTTGACAAATTCATAGTGCTAAGGATAAAGACAGTCTTAGTTTTAGCGCCATCTTAAACCAAATTGATAACAAATTACAAGTTGGTGGCATTGAAACAGTTTCCCAACAAACTGTTAAATCATTACCTAATGGTTTCTTTACTAATATTATTAATAATCCAGCAGTTGATTTTACAGTTAACAATCAACAAGTTACTAATAATACCTTTGAATGACCAAGCAACTATAATCAAAGTACATCATATGATTTAAAAGTAAATACTAGTGATGAAGCTAAAGCTTTTGGTATCGTAAATAATAATATTAATTTTGTAATTAAAGTTACAATCACGAATTTGCTGACAGTTGAACTTAAAAATGTAAAGTTAGACTTAAACCCCAATCAAGTAATTTATACTGACTACAAAAGTAGTACTAATGCTACTATTCCGCAAATTGTTCAATATATTCAACCAGCAATTAAAGATGCGTTTGTAACTAAACTAAAATCAATTTTACAAATTCCTACTATTCCTGATAGTGATTATAATATTACTTTTAATGATAATGATGATAAACCCCACAATTTTAATACAGAGTCAGTTCCTGTTAAGTTTCAAATTACAACTACAGATGGTAATAAAGATAACTTTACTGGAAAACTAGAATCTAGTGTTAATGTTCAAAATAAAATATGTGATCTAAATGGAGAGGCACAATTACAAACAGAAATTAAAAATAAATATCCTGAACAAGAAACAAACCCTGATAATTGATTAAACATAATATTTGATAATAAAACTGATAAAGATAATATTGATACTAGTTTAACAGATACAGGGTTAATAACAGCCAATAGTAAAATTAATGAAGCTATTAAACCCCTTGTAGTAAGTTACTTTAATAAGAAATATAGTTTACTTAACCTGAAAACTGATAATATTCAAATTACTTCTGACTTAAAACTAAAAGATAATCTCTTTCAAAATAATGATGGTATCTCAGGTAAACAATGTAAAATTACTATTTCTCCAAAGCAAGAAGGTTATAAACTTTCTGGTAATTTATCATTTGATATTACAGTTCATGGTACTAATAATAGTGCTACGACCCAAAATCATAATTCGCCTGCGGGATTTAAACTAAATGGTATTTATTTACCTGACGGACAAGATGCTAATATCTTGCAAGATAATGAACACTATTACCAACAAGCAACATTATTAGCAAATTTAATGGGCGATGATAAAGATAGTTTAAAAAATCAATTAAAAAATGCTTATAGTATTAAAAAAAATAGTTTTACTGGTTCGTTTACTTCCCAATATCAATTAGAAACGTCAGGGTCAATAGAATCTACTACTCTCAATATTAGTGATATTAAAAATCCTAATCAAAAAATAAGTAATTTTTACGATTTAATTAATCAAACTAAAAATATTTATTTATATACTAGTGTGACAAAAAATCCACCATCAGGACAAAAAGATAGAATTTTAAATAGTGTAAAATTAGTATTCACTAGTACCATTGATCCACCACATACTAATGGTGATAATACTTTATATAGTTTTGACCTTGTAAAAAAAACAGGAATCTCAATTGATGATGGCGCTATATTAATGTTTCCTAACTTTAATTTCAATATTTCCTATCAACAAAATAATTAAATAATAAATTGCTATATTAATCATATTAAAATAATTTTGGAGGTAAAAATGAAAAATTTATTATTGACTTTAAGTAGCATATCTACTTTAACCTTAGCAGGAAATGCAGCATTAAACACTAATTTTACAGAACATAAAAGTATTATTAAATCAAGTACTAATGTAACACCACAAGTAGCTTCTGCCACACCAATATTTAATGATGAATATCAAAAATTAAATGATAGTGATTGAATTACTAATCAAGCAACAACAGACCATAAATATTATAGTTATGATACAAGTCATGCTAACTATGAATTAAGTGACAAAAGTAATGCAAGAACAACCTTTAAAGTTGATGATAGTGGACAACTAGTAATTAACAAAAAAGATAGTTATACAAATATTGACTATAATAATCTTAACAATACTAAAGATGAAATAATTGTCCATCGCAAAGTAACTGCTTTTAATCGTATTACTGATAATGCTTATACAGGTAGTGAATTTCGGAATGATTTATTTAGTGGTGACAATCCTGATTGAAAGTTCCTTCAAGAAAGTCAAGTTGAAAAGCATGTTGATATTTCTGATGTTACTGGTGCCAATAAAGTTTCAAATCATGACAGTTTAAGTGAAGGATTAGGACTTTATTACATTGGTAAAGCAGCGAAAGACCAAAGTAAAGAAGAATTAAACACATATTTAGCTTTAGCAAAAGCATTTATGAATCGCAGCGTTTTAGGAACTAATGTTCCTGATGAAGTATTTACTGGTATTATTATTACTTTTATTTCCTCATCTGCTGATGTTGCCTTGCAGTATATTATGAGTGCACCATATCAAAATAGTGATGATAATACTAACTACGCTACTAATTATATTTTAGATAGTAATAATCAAGTAGTAGAAATTTATTACACGCAATATACTAATCAATTTGATATTAAGAATTTAAACTTGCAATTTGACCCACAAGTTATTTCTGTCGAAAAACCTGAGTCAAAATCAGTTAAAGATATTGAAAGTTTAATTAAAGAAAAAGTAATTAATAGTTTTAAAAGTCAATTAAGTGATAGAGTGAAAATTAAACCAGAACAGCTTGATAATAAATATTTTAACCTTAATTTCAATGATAGCGATGCAATTAAAAACTTTAATGATACTATTAATGTTAGTTATACAATTACTACTAATTGACAAGCTGCTAATCAGTTTAACTTTGCTGGTACTTATGATGGAACTATCCCTGTAATTAATAAGTGTGTTAAATTAAGTGGCGAAGATAATTTAAAAACTACAATTGAAACCAAGTATACTAACACTGATCAAGCACATTGACTAACTATTAATATTGATAACAAAGATAATAGTAATGCCGATGGTAAGTTAACAACCGTTGGACTAGCAAGAGCTAATACCCAAATTAATGATATTATCAAAAAAGATGTATCTGCCTATTTTCAAACTAATGATTCTGATATCGGAATTAAAGATGATGATTTTACTATTAGTACAAATTTACAAGTAGGTGATAACCTTTTCAATCAAAAAAAAGGTAAAACTTTTACTGTTACGATTGCAGCAGTAGCTGGACAATATCGAATTATTGAGAGTTTATCAGATATTAATATTATAGTTCATGGTAAAAATACTAATTTTATTAATAGTGAATTAGCATCTGACCCTGCAAAACAAGTTCCAATAGATGGAATTAAACTTCCTGATGGTCAAGATCCTAATTTATTGCAAGATAACGAACATTATTATCAACAATCTAACTTAACAAAAAGATTAATTGGTGATTCAAATAACAAAGATAGTGTCTTGGGAACTATTAACAATAATTCTTATAGTGTTATTGACTCTAGTTTTAAAGGTCATGTCAATATTGATTATAAATTAGAAAGTGGCGATCCTAAATCTCCAACACTTAACATTGACACAGCATCTATTACTAATGATGAAGGTTCTGAAAAAAACTTTTGAGATGTACTTACTAAAACAACAATGATTTGATTGCACACTAAAGTTGAAACAAGTGGTAATGATCGTAAGTTAACAACTGTTTCTTTAATATTTGCCACAAATGAAAGTTATAGTAATCCATTTTGTGTGCTTGATATATCAAGTGAATTTAGTGGAATATCAGTTAGTCCAGGTGCTTTAATAACATTCCCTGATTTTAAGTATGTAATTGATTATCAACAAATGAGTTAGAAATTATTTCAATAAAGGAAAATAAAATATGAAACAAATATTAATTATTTTAAGTAGTTTGACTACTTTAACATTAGCAAGTAATATGACGGTGAATGTTGTTAACAATACTATTATTAACAACAAACTTAATAGTAACCCTAGTAATGGTCAAACACCATCTTCATTATTTAATAATAAATTTGGGTATTTAAGTCAAGATAAGTGAATTACTAACCAATCAACAACTGACCATAAATATTATAGTTATGATACCAGCCATGCTGTTGGTAATTTAAGTGATGGGACGACGCCCTTTCGAAATGCTTTTTTTGTTGATAGCAATGGCAATCTGGCAATTGATTCTAGTTTAAATCTTTCTAATGCCAATAAAAATATGCTAAATAACATGCAAGCAGAGATGATTAATCATAAACAAGTAACAAGTATTAAAGATGATTATAATGTTTATAGTAAAAGTATTTTTAGTGATAGTTACTTTAGTGGTGATAATAGTAGTTGAAAATATTTACAAATGGGTGGTATAGAAAATCATATTGATATTAGTAGTCAACAATCAGCTAATAAAGTAGAACATAGTAATAGTTTGAGTGAAACGTTAGGTTTGTATTATATTGCTCAAGCAGAACGTAATCCTGGTGGGATTGATATGGCTGTTGCTACTAGTTTAGGTAAGTATTTTATTAGTAAAAGTAGTTTAAAAAACCTTGATGATAGTGTAACAAGTAGCATCATTAATATCATTGCTACTAGTAATAATGTTTATAATTTGCTTTATCAATCACCACCACGTGATGGAGAAGGTATGTTGTATAAAAATTATGCTACTAATTATATTTTTGATAGTAATAATAATTTAATTGAAATCTATTATTCAAATTGAAATACGGATAATCTTACTTTGAATGTTAATACTAACGATAGTGCTAGTGCTGGGTCTTTTAATTATGGTTATAAATGATGATGAAGTGACCCGCAAAGCATTGTTAATTGAAAAAAAATTGCTAATAACTGAGATAATTTCACTAGTCTATATCCAACCTTTGTTTTTGGTAACAATTCTTATTTACAAGTTAAGAATGGTAATACAGGTTCAAAAAAATTTAGTGATTTAAACGCTAACACTAATTGCATTAAAGATAAACAACCACCAGATTTAAGTAATTTCGATAATGCTTATACTAATGACTGAAATTCTGATGATTACTATAAATTTATCATTGAAAAAGATTATGATAATGGTTATTATTGAAGTCAAATGTGTTTTGCCTTATATCTTTGACATGATGATAATAATATTTATTATCAAGCTTCATCAGTGATAGCAGTTCATGATGTAGACAGTGATGGCTATGGTTATCAATATAATCTAGATAATATTACTTTTAATAATGGTATGAAGTAGTCTAGGTAAAAGTTAGTTAAGTTTACTAATATTATGGAATAACAAGTAATACAAATCTTTTATTCACTATCTTTTTAGATGGTGAATTTTTTATAGTTGTTAACTTATACCTCTAGTTGATTAATAAAGTAAATTATTTTAATAATGTTATAATTTCAATGTTAAAGGTGATTTTAGAAGGGGGGTATAAATAATGTCTGAAAGAAAAGTATTACATTGTGTTGATTGCAATAAGGAAATTAATGGTAACGACCTTGCTTTAAACTCTAAAAAAGCACAAAAAGCAATGAAATGTCCAGAATGTGCTAATCGTTAATTTTTAAAATTAAATAAAAAAAGGAGAGAGGAAAATAATGAAAGATATAAATATGAAATGCTCTGGTTGTGGTATTACTACGGAAGAACACGAAATTGCTACTAATCCTGATGGTTCTATGATGAAAAACATATGTAAAATCTGTGCTAATCAAGTTAAATAAATTGTTCAGTATCTTTGTAAAATCTTTTACAAAGATACTTTTATTCTTATTTTTTAATTATTCTAGATGACATATGATAGTATAAAGATTATTAATATTTTAAAATTTTATGTATAATATAAATTAGAAAATAACTATTATTATTTATGTAATATTTATTATTTAGATTTTAATACCATTTATGCTAATGGTTATGCAAAGAGGTAACGATTATGAAAGTTATATTACGATTTCTAGGTGCTATTATGATTGGTAGTGTATCTTTAACAAGTATTAATGCACATAGTAAAATTTTAGCATGAAATCAACCACAAGTTGATTCAGAGTTTGCTTTGTTATTAGGATGAAATAGTGATGATAATATCTCAAAAATAGAACAAAAATTACAGTATAATGCCCAAACAAATATGTATGAAATTTTTATTAATAGTAAAATTATTACTGAGACTAATTTCAAAGAGCAATTATTGATTAGTAATGGTAATGATTTTACGGCCAAAAACCTTCAAACGGCTAATTTATTAAGACAGTTAGGATTTATTTCTGGTGGTATTGAAACAATATATAGTAGCCAAGATGTTGATGATATTAGTAATCTAACTGCTGTTATTGATAATGTTAATCATGGCAAGATAACTGCTGGTAGTTGGGATTATCAAATTTCTGGTGGTACTATCGAAGTTAGTGTCAAACTAAATAATAAAACTTTGAAAACATATCATTTAGATACATTAAATAATAATTATTTAAATATTCCCCAACTAGCAACACAGTTAGTTAACTCAAACAATATTGCTTTAAATAAAATTTGTGGTTTTACTATTAATGCTTTTTCTCGTAATTGTACTTTAAATTTAAATAGTAATGATAAACAAAATCAATGAGCTGCTTTACTTAACTTTTTATCTGCAACACCATCACTAACTTGAACTGATAACAGTATGTCTGTGGTTGAAACATTTACGACAACTCCGGTCTGGCTACAAGTAAGTTTTGGTAAAATAATAGTAGTTAATGCTTTTTATTGTGGTAGTCCTCAGTAAATAAGTTTTAAAATATAATTCGTGCTTCATTTGTCAACCATATTTTAATTTTCTCATTATTAGTAATAAGTAAAATACTCAATATTTGCCATCTATCTAGTCTTAAATGGTATGATATTTGTATGATTTAAAATATTTAAAAATATATAAAGGTGAGTTACACATGAAATTAAAAATAAAAAACATTGGGCCATTTAAAGATACTACTTTAAATATCGGTGATATTACAGTGATTGCTGGTATTAATGATACTGGTAAAAGTTATTTAAGCCGTTTAGTTTTTGCTATGATGAAAATTGCTACTAGTGATATTGAATCACAAGTTGTTAAAAATTTTCTTAGTTTTATTGAAAGTACATTCAAACAAATCGAAAGTTCGATTGATACTTTTATCGAAACTAACTTTAGTAATAAAGATAAAGAAACACCACTATTTAAAGAAATTAATACGATTTATGAACAACTTAATATAAGTAATAAAATGTTTTTACAAAAATGAGTAGAAAATTTTGATAATAAACAAGAAAAATTTAATGATTTTTGAATTAGTTTATTAAAAGATTGTAATAAGTTATTGAAAAAGAATGATGAATTAATTATTATTACTTTACAAAAAATTGATATTAATACTAATAAGGATGCCTACAAAATAAAAACTATTAAGTATGTTATTAATACTATTAATAAAGATATTGAAGAAATTTTAATATTTTTCACTAATGATAAAAAAGATATTATTTCTTATTTAATGTCCAACATCTTATCAGAAAATTTTCATAGTGAAACACTAAAAAATAAAAACTGTAGTAATGAAGATAGTCAGTTAAAACTTAGTTTGGATAACAAAAAAACATTAAGTATTATTATTAAAGCAAATAATGAGTTTGAATTGGAAAATGAATTTAATTATTTAGAAAACATTATTGAAAACCCTGTCCTTGATGCTACGTATATTAGTGACACTGATCAAATTTTAGATTTAATGATGGAAGAAAAACGTATTCAAAAAACTTCTGAGTATATGTTAGAAACTGAAAGATTAAAATTATCTATTAATAATATTTTTAAATTTAAAAAATGTAATTACTTAGACGATTTTAAAAGTAAGATTAGTGATGACGATGAAACTGAACGTTACAGTAATTTAAAAGCTGTCCTTGTTAAAGAAAAAATTAGTAAGGAACTATATAATTACTTTGCTTTTGAGAATAAAATCAACTTGGAAAATGGTAGTTTAACTAAAAAAGGGGTAACTGTTAAGTTTTCTAATTCATCACGTGGTTTAAAAATTATTGAAGCATTTAAAACAATGATTAGTAATGGTTTCTTTAAAGAAGGTAATTTAGTTATTATTGATGAACCCGAAGCTTATATCCATCCCGAATGACAATATTTGTTTGCTCGTTTATTATTAGACATTGCTCGGATTGTTAATTTTAAATTAGTAGTTTCAACACATAGTCCTTATATTATTGAAACTATTACTTCATTGTCAAATCGTGACTTTAAAGACTTAACATTTAAGTATAATTTCATTAATAAAGATAAAAATTTTAATTCTTGTATAATAGAAGAGAATAGTTTAGACCATATTAACGAAGCTTTAAGCTATCCATACAGGGAGTTGGATAAGTATGAATTTAAATGAGACATTAAAAAGTAATTTAATTAAGATTTATAAAAAAAATAAAAAGACTTTTCGTACGCTTTCATATAGTACTGCTTCTAAGACGTACTCATCAGATTCTAATGAATATGCTATTGATGGTGATAATTTAAAAATATTATGTTGTAATCGTACTCGTGGTGTTAAATCAATTGATGCTATTACTTTTAACAAAAAAAATGAGTTTTTATTTATTGAATTTAAAATTCAAAAACATTTTCATGAAGATATTGTTAGTGATTTATCAAAAAAATTTATGGATACTTTTAGTTGTTTTCAACATAATATTGATACCAATCGTGAGATTTTATTTAATGAAATAAAATGTTTTTTTGTGTTTGATATTAGACGTGAAACTGATCGTAGTATTAGAAATATTAAAAATATTAGATATAAATTAAAAGATAAAGTTCAAAGATTAAATGATGAAAATCGTATTTCTTTAAGTTTTAAAATTATTTATTCATCAACATTTGACCATAGTATTGATTATTTTAAAATGGATGATTTTTTTAAAGAACTTAGTTAATTATTCTATCTATTTAGCAAGCATCTATGTCAATGACTTTTGATTATGTCTCAAAATTCTTTAAACATCCCCAGAATTTTTATGACCCTTATTTTGTGAATTTAGATAATTTTATCAGGACTTAGTTTTTCAAGGATGAGTCATTGGTGGGACATATTTTTTCTTTTCTTGTTCTGCTTCAGGGACATCTAAATCAAAATTTTTAGATATTGATTGATGCTTATTTAACTCTCTTAGTTCATAAATTTTCTCTTCAATTGAAGCTACTAATTGTTTGTCAAAACATTGAATTACTAAGCATTTTGTTTTGCTTTTAAAAGTTACAATTTTATTATCTTTATATGGTTGATAATATTTATTCTGAAAATTGATACCACAACCATTATTAGTTTTTCTTGAACTTAAGATTGCAAAAGTTTGATTAATAACTTCACATTTTGGTTGTGGTCCGAACACTGATGTGCTAAGATTAGCATGAAGTGCAAACTGTCCATTATGCTTAGTAATATACATTTTAAGGAACTCATTTGCTGCTTCAATTGTTTTGACATTAGCAATCTTAAGTTCGGTAATTAGTCTTGACTGTAAAGTGCCAAACAACGTTCTACACGCCCTTTTTCTTGTGCTACTGATGTTGTTTTGTTCTATGCCTAACTGTTTACATGCATAAGCAAACTGGGTATGTGAGTCCTTCTCTTGATTTTTGGGAGAAGGATTTTCTTTTTCTTCTTTTGCCCCATACTTAAATACGGTTCTATTATCGGTTTTAATTTCATATGGTATTCCATATTCAGTTAGAATTTGATTGAGGATAGTATAGTACCCTACTAATGTTTCTTCTGGTGTAAAGTATGCACCAACAATCCTTGATGTGCTATCATCAATTCCAATGTGTAAATGTCATTTTTCACCATTAATTCAAAGATGATCAGAAGCATCCATTTGGATTTGTTCACCAAAATATTTTTTTCTTTCTTTTCTTGGATGAGCTAATGAATTTGATATTATTCTCGATACTTTTGTTTCAGATAAAATCTCTACTTCTATAGTTTTTTCTTCTATTTTTTCTGGTATTTTAATGTCTAACATTTTTTGTTGTTCCTTTTCTGCTTTGGCTTTCCTTTTTTTAGTAATACGCTGACATTTTGGTGATAAAATCCCTGTTCTAGTAAGTGTTTTATGAACAAAATTGTATGATACTGTAATGTTTTTATTGGTTGCTAGTAGTTCACTAAAATGTTTGAAATTACTATTACTATATACTTTGCTTTGATATGTTTCAAGAACCGTTTTAGTAATGTTTTCATCTTTAGTTTTTCTTGGTTTTCGATTGCGATTACCATGGACAAATCCTTCTTTACCTTGGTTATTAAATTTGTTTATTAATCTATCAATAGTTCGTAAAGAACAATTTAGTTTAATACTAGTTCTTCTTTTACTACCTTTCTTTTCTACTAAGTTTTTAATAACTTCATATTTTTCTAATTCATTCTTAGTACTACCTTTCTCATATGATACCTAAGGTATTATTTTAACCTTAGGTTGAGACATAATCAAAAGATAACTAGTAAGACATTATCATAAGATAACGACATTATTCTATCTATTTAGCAAGCATCTATTGAATAAATATCTATGTCTGTTATAATTATATTGTCCTATTATTAGGACAATTAACAAATAGTTTAATTAATTTAAAATTGTAAATTTGGTTTTATGCTCTTATTTGGATAATACATTCAGATAAGGGTTTTTATGTTTTAATTCAATTGATATAAGTTTTTATTAGATTTAAAAATACAATTTAATATCTATTCCAATTTCACAAATAAAATTTATTTCCATATTTACCCTTAAACCCAAAACTTACACATAATATTAATGATAAAAAATCTTTTAGAAATTTATATCATTAGCATTTAAAATAATAAATTTAGATTCAAATTTACTCCTTTATGGTAATTAAACTTAGATTTAGTATAAATAATTTTGAGAAAATGAGGTTCATTAAATGCAAAGTCTTACCAATTGTGGCATTTACTTTGCTAATGTTCCATTAACGAAAACTACTAACGAAACTAGATGTGAGAATGCTAACTGTAATTACCAATATTGTATTGGTTGTATTCTCGAACCAGTTATCATTTGAACACAAACTCCTGATAAAAAATGTTTAGTAATTCCGATTATTAAAACATCAGTTGAACATCATGAACAAAATTTAGGGTCAATTGGTGATAACTTAGCACTTATTAATTTAAAAAAATCAAGTAACAATGCTATCTTAAATTTTTTAGAAGATAATGTTTGCTATGCTAACCTAAATCGTCTTACTTGAATTAAAAATTTTAGAATTGGCGCTCAATATTTAATTGATGTCCAACTACGTGTGTTAAATGAAACAGAAATTCATGATTTATCATTTCGTGTTCGTACTTTACCAGTATCAAGTGTTTCTGTCATCAGTAATATTGGTCTAAATAAAAACTTAAATTTAAATAATCAAATTATTAATTCATCTTCTGTTGCTGTTGCTTATAATGGCGATAACATGAAAGACTAATTATTAAATTTTCTCTCTCTTTTTAATCTATATGGTTAATAATCACGTTATTGATTATTAACCATATTTTATTTACTAACCATTAATACTTCATGAGTAGTAACCATTGGTTCAACAAATTGTTGTTCTTGTAAGTTATCTGTAACATCAATTAAATTATTACGATGTTTTTTTCACTTATAAACGAGAATCGGAATTAAAATAGCAGCACTAAATAAATCAGTTAAACCAATAAATCCATAATAGTAAATGGCATTACCAGTAGCCATACTAATAACAAATCCAATACCAATACATGGTAAAGCCACAACAATTGTTCGTAAACTATTACTAATGGTAGCTAATAAAGATTTATTAGTGCCTTGAAATAAAGTTAAACAAATATAAGTAACAGCACAGAATGGATAAGACATAAAGTTTAATACTAATCATCATTGATACTTGGTCGAATAGTTAGCAGGAAAGGCAAACATTTCCATCATTTCTTTGCCAAAACTAATAAACACTATTAACATTAAACTAAACCAAATAATTAATAAAGTACTAGTTCGTTTTAATATTTGTCAAATGCGATTATATTTTTTAGCACCGTAATTATAAGCAATAATACTACGTGCACCTTGGGTAATACCAGCACCAACCGAAACAATTAAAATCATTCATGGGGCAATAGAAGACATTAATTGTTGGAGAATAGAAACATGATTTTCATAGTCTTGATTTGGTAATTGAACTATTAAAATGGTAGAAATAAATGAAGTAAATACTAAAGCACCATTGGCTAAAAAATTAGGAAAACCTAATTTCATAAATGCTAATAAATTTGATTTATCAATTTTGATGACATCTTGGATACCAAAAGTAGTTTTACTATCTTGCATTTTTACAATAATTATTAAGCCAATCATAACTTGACAAATTCATGCCACTACCGTTCCTAACATACTGCCAACCATTCCTAAATGGCATATTGTCATAAAGAAAATGGAACTACCAATATTAATTGCTAAGGAACTAACAATCATCATAATAGTTAAATTACTTCTTCCTTCACTACGTAGTAGTGATAAAACATAGTAACTTAAAAACATCATGGGAGCACCAACAATCATGGGATAACAATATTGTCAAGCAATTTGTTGGGTAATGGGATTATATAAGTTTCCCATTTGAACGGTAATAAATATTGCTTTGAATCCAGGATAGATTAAACAAAACATAATAACCCCGACTAATAATCCAAACAAACTAGTAAGAGCAAAACCGTTACCTGTAATTTGTCGCATTTTTATTTTATCTCTTCGTCCATAGGCCATTGAGAAATTTAATGCGCATCCTAAGCCAATCATGACTGAAAAAGCTCATTGTAAATTATAAACTTGGTAGCCATATTGGGTACCAATATTAATAAAAGTACGCATATCATTAATTGGAATGGAAGTAACTTTATCAATTCCAGTGAGTCCTTTTAATGCATTGTAAGCATTAACATATCAACCATTAGTGCTTAAGTCACCGGTTGCAAATTGTAACGCTAGGGTTTTATCAACCACATCATATAAACCTTGAATGACCATAATTAAAATGGTAGGAATACAAAAGTAAGTTATCGTGATTCAAGGTTTGGCAAAACGAAACTTTTTTTCGCGTTTTGTTAAATAGATATCCATAGTATCTCTCCTTGTATTCTCTTTTTACTATTTTTATTCTCTTATACTGTTTCAAATTATAACATGGATAATCTTGTCATTGTTTCTTGGTAAGAAATAGACGCTGTTAAATGGTAAGTTTTGGAAAAGAAATATATTTTTATTGATGTGATTTTTGCTTTAATTTTGGAGAAAAGTAGGGGAAAAATAAAAAAAGTAATCAACACGACCTAAAATATGATTTTATTGAGTTTTGGGTTTCTAAGTCATCTCAATTAAAGTCTTGCTTTATAAATCTTTATTGTCACCTGCACCTTGTACGATAAAAATATCAATTAGCACTTAACTTATGGTAAACTAAACAGAACTGTTATTATTAAAGTCATCTTTAGTTCCAAATGCAACTCAAGTTGCAGTAGTTCTGGAATTATGTCCTCTTTCTTTTTTTCAAATATCATCTAAAGCATTATTAAAATTATTTAATAATATTAATAAGTGAATTGAAAAAACATTCTATTATGAAAAGACTGTAAATAAGTATTTCTTTAAATCTATTACTTATTTTAGATTGGAGTTGGGAGTTATATTTGTTTTAAAGGAGAATAAAAACAGATAGGTATTCCTATCCGCAAACAAATTTATTCTACTTATAGGGTTGAATACGGTTAAAAAATAATTTATAATAAGTATTAACTTAAAAAAGTGTATATAAAATACTTAACTATTTATATTTATAAATGGCAAGTATTTTTTTATTTTTAAGTTAATATTATTTTTTAAGAAACAGTAAAAATATTTTTACGAATGAAATAATTCACGATTTCTTTTTTAATTTCATAGGTGTATTTCCTTTTAACATCAAATCCTTTTCAAAAAGATTACAATATAGATTTTGAAAAAAGTAAAAAAGTCCTGAAACATTATCCCCCACATTAGAACAATTAAATCAAAATTTTCAATCAATGATGTTAGCGACACTACATATATAAAACAAGGAGAAAGCTAATATGCCAGAAGAAGAAAAGCCACTACTACTTGTTCATGAATTAACTGATGCACATCAAACAGCAATTAATAATTATCTGATAGATTTGCAAAACATTTCATCATTATCAGAAAAAGAGTGAAACAAAATTTTAATAAAAGTAAAAATGCTACTGAAGTATTTAATAAATTATTAAAAGTAAGTTATAAAGATGCTATTTTATTTATTAAAGAATTTCCAATTGAAGCATTAGAAAAGGGTACTCAAATATCACAGGTAGTTCCTGATACTGTTGTTGCATCTATTAGAGGAAAAGAAAATAGTTTTCGTGATATGATATTAGACAAAAGCATTCTAGAATTTAATGATTATTATAAGCAAATGCTGCAAAAAAAAGAGGAATTACTTGTTGATTTTGTGCCTAGGTTACTTAATCGCTATGCTAGACAAGGATTACAATTAGCAAATTGTGAAAAAAATATTAGCACTTACTTACAACATCATCATTCTACTTATTATGAGTACAAAAAACATGAGAACGAAGTAATAAAAAAATATTGTATGCTAGAACCTAAAATGACTCTTAGCAACGAATTAGATAATTTTCAAGTTTCAGAGTTAACTCTAGATTTATCATTACAAGAAAAAATGAAAAACGATATTGAAAGTCTCAATTTAGCATTAATTTATAAAACAAACGTAGACGCTAAAAAAACAGAACAACAATTTAAACCAAAACTTTTTACGAATACTAATAAATTATTTAATGAATTAACTACAGAAATTAATAATTCAGATATTAAATTGAAGATTTTAAAGAAGAAAAACCAGAATTTAAGGATTTGACTAATGCGCTTGTAGCAAAAATTAAAAATAAAACAGATGAAGAAGACGAATATAGATTATTTTATGGAAATATTCTTGCTGCTTCAAAGATTAAACTATTACTCTTACCAAAAGATGAAAGTTATTATAACTTGCTCAGCACTTTTAAATCAAACTATGCCCATAATGTAATGTTAGCGAACTTAGTTGATAATTTAACAAGTATTGTTGATAAAGAAACTGAAAAATATCCAGCACTTGAAGCACAACCCCAAGCAAACGTATTAATGCCACCTATTTAATAGTGAAGATAAACCAAATGTGGCTGTTGATACTTACCAAAAAATTAAAGAAAAAACTAAAGGTAAAGCAGATCGTAGCAAAATTAAAACACAAAAAGTAAATTTTAAAAAGAAAGAAAAAAACACCAATAATATTGTTGAAGAAAGAGAAGGTGTCCCTAAAATTAAAGCACTAAAAACTTCAGAGCAAGAAAATCTTGAAGAGATTACTAATAGTTTGCAAGAAATTAAACGTGCAAAAAATAATTCTGAAATTAATTTAAGTGTTAATAAGATTATTAAATCTTTAAACACAAATAAAATAACTAGTGAAAAACAAAATAATCAACTTTCAACTAACCTCGAAATAATTAACAAAATTAAACAAAGAAAAAATACAATTGATAATAAAAACATAATTGAACAAATATATAATACTTGTTCAAAAGAAAATATTAGCGTTAATAATCCTGAAAAAATGCAAGAATTACTTAATTTAGCAAATAAATTAGAAATTACTGATACACAACCAAAAGTAATCCCCTATTATGATTATCAACAAAAATTATCAGCAGAAAGATTATTACCAACAGAAACAAAGGGGATAACTACTAAAGTACAATCAGAGATTATTCCACAGCCAATTAAACATACTTTACCTTGAAAAAATAAAAAGGATTCATTTATGGTTTATCGTTTAAAACGGGATATAGTAAAAGACCATGAAAGTGGTCGACCTGCCATTTATTTAGGTTTTGATGAAGAAAAAGGACAACATAAATTAATTTCAGGTACTTCAAATTCTTCAAAAAGTAAAAACCAAATTTTAGAATTAGATTTATCAACAAAAACTTATTTTAATCCTGAAAACATTATATTAATAAATGATGCTGAAATTGACAAAGTATTAGATGATTTTTGACGCAGAGATTTTAAAAGTAATAAACCAATTGATTTTTTAAATTTCTTGCCACCAAAGCAATTAGAACAATTTAAACAAAGTATTGATTCTCAAGAAAAACTTGAAGCAAGTGAAAATACAGCAATAGACCCGATGAACGAATATCTGGACAATTCACAAAATCAGGATCGACAACTTTCAGCACAAGACGCTCAAAATAATAGTTTAACAAGTTGTAAAAAACCACTAACAAATTGATTAACTACTAAAAAACAAATATCTGAACTAGAAGTTAGTGATGATGTACTAAAACAACCAAATAAAGTTAGTAATAAAAAACAACTTCTACCACTTCGTGAAACAGCATCTATGAAAGAGTGCTCTTTTAAACAACCTGTACTTGCTTCTTACAACAGTGGAGATAGTGTTAAAGTTGCAAAATTAGTCCAAAAAGTTCAAGAAGAAGAAATACAAAAAAACTCAAGAAAAAACAATTCCAAAACACAAAAATGTTCTTTAATTTTGTAGAAAAATAGTGGTAGTGCGTAAAATATAAAAGGTTTTGAAGATATACAATAGATAAGGAAAACAACCCCTCGAAACCGACTTACAAGCGACTGTAAGGTTTCGTTAAATATCTATTTTTGTTATACGTTCAATCAAAAAACAGCCTTTACGAAAAGTAAAGGCTGTTTTAATTTATAACTTGATATCGGTTAGTACTTTTATTTACAATTTCCTTTTTCATCTGGATTAGTACATTGGCTTTGAAACATAAAACAATATAGTACATTAACAACTTGGTGTTTGTTTAAAAAGCAATAGTTATTTTTTGAATTCATAATTTTTCACTACTTATGTATTATTATATTTTGTTATAAATAATCCGTGGTTACAACTATTCATAACATTATAACTTTTAGCATTTAAATTACAAGCTAAAATATAATTTAAATACTACTGATAGTAGCAGTTATTACTTAACTAAATTAATACAAAATATTTTTTAAAATATCTTAAAAACGCTTTGTATTTTAAAAAAAATATAAGTAAAATATAATTATCAACAGAGAGATTAGAAAAGGAGAAATAAAATGGAAATTTTTATTCAATTTATCGGCTATTTAGCAGGCATTTTAGCTGTTATAACATTTATACCACAAGCTATCAAAACAATAAAAACTAAAGAAACTAAGCACATAACATTATTAACATATATTATTTATAATATTGCTAATTTATTTTTTTTTTATTTGGAGTATTGTCAATTGCCTTACCAGTAATGTGAGCACCCGGAGCAACTACAGCATCAATTATCTTATGAGGTTCAACTTTAATATTACCTTATACAGCGACAATTATCGCTACTAACTGTATTATTTATGTTAAAGTAAAGAATATGAAAACGCTAGGTGAAAAAGCCGGAACTTTGGAGGTAAATGCATAATGGGAAGCCAATGATGAATTGTAACAACGATTGGATTTATCGCTACTTTAATTGCAGTAGTAGCATTCTTTCCTCAGTCATTGCGAACAGTGAAAACTAAAAAAACTAACGGTATTTCTTTATCAACATTTATTATTTACACTATTGCGAACAGCCTTTGAGTATTATGAGGTGTATGTCACCTTGCCTATTTTGGAGCTAGTGAATCAACAATCTTAATGAAAGATTTAGTTGTTATTTGTGCTAATACACCATGTGCTATGTGAGCAGCTATCATCCTAGGCATTAAAATTAATAATATGTACAAATATGGTGAAGACTGTAAAAAATGAAAAGGGAAAGTTAATTTAAATCAAAAATCAAATTTAGTTTAGATAGAATCAACAGTTTCATTTAAATTAAATTTCCTAAAAATGCATCAATTAATGCATTTTTTATTATTTATTTTTACTTAATCCTATCCTCTATGTTCCAAAATTCAAAAAAAATAATTTAAGTTATAATATATTTAACTAATAAAAAAGATATAGTGGGGTTAGAACAATGAATATACAAACTAGTGCATATAAAATTTTATTAAAAGTCATCTTAGAAAAAGGTCACTGTAATGTCTTATTAGCAAACATGATGCAAGATAAAGATCTCCCTATGTTTGAAAAAGAACTAATTGAAAAACTAGTTTTTGGTAGTTTAAAAAATCAAATTTATTTAGATTATATTTTAAACCAAATTTGATTACGTTTACAACCAAGTGTTGCTATTCCCTTTGAATTAACAATCTTTCTATGAACAGTACTTTATGAAATTTACTTCCTAGAAATTACTGACCGACAATTGTTTACTAAAGATACTTTAAATATTGTTAAAACAATTAACAAAGATATGGTTCATATTAGTTCTGGACTATTAGAACTTTGTTTTGCTGAATTCAGATCAGAATTTAATTTACCAAAAGCCAAACGTAGTACTATCAGACTCATAAAACATAGTTATCCACAATGACTATACAACCTAGTAAAATCACAATTTAGTACTAACATCGCTTTACAACTAATGAAAGATAATCTTAAACAACCATTAATTAGTTTTCGTGTTAACACCTTAAAAACAACGGTTCAACATGTGCTAACTAATGCTCATTACCAAACCTTTGGTTTTCAACCAAGTAAAATCGTTTCCGACGGTATTATTAGTAATAAATCGATTTTCAACACTAAACTTTATCAAGAAGGAAATATTATTAAGCAAGACCAAGCAAGCATGCTTGTGAGTCACATGCTTGATCCCAAACCTTATGATGAAGTTTTAGACATGTGTGCAGGGATTGGTTCAAAAACTGTCCACATAGCCGCCCTTATGGCTAATAAAGGAACCATTATCGCTACTGATATTAATGCTAATCGTTTAAAAATTGCTCATCAATATTTAATTAAACTAGGAGTAACTAACACCAATATCATACCTTGTGATGCTATTATCTTTAACTTTAACCAAAAATTTGACAAGATTTTAATTGATGCCCCAAGTACTGCTTCAGGGTTAATTAAACGCAAACCAGAAGTTAAATTGATTAACTGAACAAAAGAACAAATTGATAATCTAATTATTGTTCAAACACAATTATTAGAAAAAGCATATCAACAATTAAAATCACAAGGAATGTTAGTATATGTAACTTGTACTTTTAACATGGAAGAAAATCAAAATCAAATTGCAACATTCATTAAAAAATTTCCCAAAATGACGATTATTGAAGAACGACAAATCTTTGGTTTTCATGAAGGAACAGATGGCTTCTACATTTGCAAGTTAAAAAAAGAAGTATAGAGATGAGTGGTAACTATGAAAATAATTGCTAGTTACAAAACTGATATTGGTAATTATCGTAAAAACAATCAAGATGCTGCTTTATATATTGCAAACAAAACTGGACAAAGTTTGGCTGCTGTTTGTGATGGTTTAGGTGGTCACAAGTGTGGTGAAATTGCAAGCAACATGGCTATTAATATGTTGAAAAAATTTTTTCAAACTACAGACTTTACTAAATTAAAACACGATATGCAAATTCACGCTTGACTACAAACTCAAATTGATACCATTCATGAAGCAATGTATGAGTATAGTCTCTCCAATCATGAAGCAATGGATATGGGGACAACCATGGTAATTGTTTTAATTGCTAACAATAAAGCCTACTTAGTTAATATTGGTGATTCACGAATTTATTTGTTTAATGAAAATGGTTTAAAACAATTAACTGTTGACCATAATGTTTTAAATTTATATTTAAAAACCCAAGAAGAACAACCAGAACCATTAGATTTAAATCAAACTTATTGAAAAGCATTAACGAGTGCCTTAGGTCCATCTAAAACTTTAAAAACTGATATTTTTCATTTACCGATTTCTACAAATAGCTATTTTTTATTAACAAGTGATGGTGCTCATGACTTTTTAGAAAATCACGAAATTACTAGTATTTTAATGAAAAAAGTTAATCTTAATATCAAAGTTAAACTATTAATTAAACAAGCACTAAATAATGCTTCAACCGATAACGTAACGGCATTATTAATAGCAATTAATTAACAAAAAATTCCTATTAAGTAGGTGTGATATAGTAATATAAATATGTTTTAATGTAAAATATATTTAAGCGATAATTAAAACTAAAGTATTGGTGGATCTAATGGAAATAAATAAAATCTTAAACAACCGCTATCAAGTTACTAAACAAATTGGTTCTGGTGGCATGGCGAAAGTTTATGAAGCTCATGATAAATTTTTAGACCGTAAAGTGGCACTTAAAGTTATTAATCCTATTTCCCCATTAGATGATTTGATTAAAGAACGATTTTTACAAGAAATCAATGCTGTAGCACGCATTAAACACCCTAATGTCATTTTAGTTTACGATGTTTTTATTGATAAAACTGATTGATGTTTAGTATTTGAACTACTAGAAGGTAAAACTTTAAAAGAATATTTAACTACTAATTCGGTCTTAGGAGTTAGTGAAGCAGTAGCTATTACCCAAGAAATTTTAAAAGGAATTAATGCTTGTCATGCAGCAGGTATTATTCATCGTGATTTAAAACCAGAAAACATTATCCTAACAGCCAGCGGTGCTATCAAAGTTTTAGATTTTGGCATTGCTGTCATTGATGATTATGAAGTAAAAAAACATGCTAATCAAGTTGTCGGAACCATGAAATACATTGCTCCCGAAGTTGTGCGACTTCAAAAACCAACTACACAAAGTGATATTTATGCGATGGGAATTATTTTATACGAACTATTAATTGGTAAACCACCATTTTTACATAAAAATCCTCAAATGTTAGCATCTAAGCATATTAAAGAACCCATGCCTTTAGTTCGTGACATTAATAATAAAATCCCCCAAAGTTTGGAAAATATTATTATGAAAGCCACTTGTAAAACCATTGCTGGTCGCTACCAAACGATTGAAGCATTACAAAGTGATCTTGCCACTTGTTTAGAAAGTACGCGTAAAAATGAAAAACGAACTAATAAAACGCAAGTCATAATTCTCAAAAATAAAACAATTAATCTCAATGTTGACAAGTTAAAACAACCCTTCTATGTTAAAAGATGATTTTTATTTAGTTTAATTATAATCATTTGTGCTTTAATTGGTGTTATGATTAGCGTATTAGTCTAATACTAAAGGAGGAACTAAGCAATGCATTTACAACAAGCAATGGTCATTAATGTTGCTAATAATTTTGTTGATGTGGCTATTAATCAAATTATTCATCGCTGTTTAATTAGAGGTAATCTGAAGTTTAACAAACCTAAAATTTTAGTTGGCGATTATGTTGAAGTCAATTTTTCTGATCCAAATTATCCATTAGTTGAAAAGATTTTACCACGCATTAATGAACTATATCGTCCGAGCATCGCCAATGTTGACCAAGTATTAATTGTTAGTGCTTTAGTACAGCCTGCATTTAGTAGTTTTTTACTAAACAAGTTACTAACGATTTTTAATTTTTACCATTTAGCAATGATTTTAGTTTTTACAAAAACGGATTTAGTAACCAAAGACCACGAAGTATGAACTAAAATCGAATCTTATCAAGACTTGGGAATTAAAACGATATTGCTTTCTAATGTAACTAAACAAGGTTTACAAGAACTAAAACAAGTTTTTATTAATAAACTATCACTTTTAACGGGCACATCTGGGGTTGGGAAAAGTACGACCTTAAATAGTCTAGATAAAGATTTAAAATTATGAACACAAAATATTTCTGCTGCTTTAAATCGTGGTAAGCATACGACCACTAAATCACGGTTATATTTTTGTCTTGGTGGTATTATCGCTGATACTCCTGGTTTTTCTGTTTTTCAACTACAAGGCCTAACTAATGTTGATATTGCTACTAACTTTCCTAGTTTCAATAATATTTGACAAAAATGTAAATTTCGGACTTGTTTACATCAACAAGAGTCAGAATGTGCTATTAAATTAGCTGTGAAAAATAGAGTTATTCCCACATTTTTTTATGAAGATTATTGTAAAATTTTAGGAGAGTTTCAACACACTAAAAAATAAGTTTCGGAGGTAATAAAATTATATGAAAACTAATGTTACGATTGCAGCTAGTGTCTTAACAGCTAACTATTTATCTTTGAAAGATGATTTAACAAATTTACAACAAGCAGGTATTAATTGAATTCACTTTGATGTCATGGACCATCATTTTGTCCCTAACTTAAGTTTTGGTCCGAAAATTTTAAGTGATATTTGTCAGTTTAATCCAAATTTTAATCTTGACTGTCATTTAATGGTTAAAATCACAACCCCTAAAGTTCATGACTATTTAAAACCATTCATGTTACCACAAGTAAAAAACATTACTTTACACTATGAAGCATTAACGAAAGACCAACTAACAGAATTTCTAATGTGAAAAAATCCGGGATTTAAAAAAGGTTTAGCGATTAACCCAGATACTGCTATTTCTAAAATCTTTCATTATTTACCATACCTTGATACCATTCTAATTATGAGTGTCAAACCAGGTGCTGGTGGTCAAGCCTTCATTGCTGATAGTACTAATAAAATTAAATTATTAGTAGCACATATTGCTAATAATTTTCCTAATTTAACGATTGGTGTTGATGGGGGTATCAATGATTTAACAGCCCACGCTTGTATTAATGTGGGTGCTAATTATTTAGTAGCAGGTAGTTATTTATTAAATAGTAACAATCCGATTAAAACACAAGTGGATAAGTTATTTTCTCATGAGTAAGGATAACTTTCAACAATTAGTAATTGTCAGTCGTGATTATAAAATTGATTTTAGCCAATTTATTAATCCCATTTATGTTGGAGTTGAAACTGGAATTATAAATTTATTAAAGAATGATAAACCGATAGCTTTTATTTGTGGTGACAATGATACTATAAGCAAACAACAATTATCAAAAATAAATAAAGATCGTAAAAATTTACATTTAGAAATGATTGTTTTTAATAGTGTTAAAGACCAACTTGATAGTGAACTAGCCATTATGTCAGCTTTAGAACGCAAACTAAATTTCCAACAAATTGTGTTAGTAGCTGATGGGACACGTTGAGACATGCTAATGGCAAGCATTAATATTTGTTTAAAATATCAACAATACAATCCCATTTTACTTGGAGAAAATAATTATTGTTTTATGTTAAAAAGTAATGAACACTACACTTTTACCCAACAGCAACTTACTTATGACTATATTTCCTTTTTTAGTTATGACAACCAACCAGTTATTTATAATTTTAGTGGTTGTAAATACTATCCTAACCAAGACATTATTATTAGTACTAATGATACACAATCATTTAGTAATGAATTTTTAGTATTACCTAACCATGTTCCTAGTTTAAAAATTAAACAAGGTAATTGTTTAGTATTTTTACATAAAAATATTTTTTAACTTTAAATTTTTTTAAGAAATATATAGGGTAATTATAATTCTCAAACTTGTTGTGTATTCAAAGCATTGTTGAACTCATTGAGTTTCATATATTCATCAAAGTATACATGTGAGAGAAATCTGATAGTAAACTTAATTAACGCATGGCATTGAATTTCTTTTTGCATTTGGTGTTATTTTGTGATTCACTTGCATTTATTTCATCTATAGTGCTTTGTTTAATACTTTTATCTTGCTTATCAGAACTTTGTATGTTTGTGTTGATTTTGTTTTCAATGTTAGAAAAATAATTAGTTTTTCAAATAGTATAATCTTCTTGTTTTATATCGTATTGATTTAATATTTTTTTCATTTTTCTTTCTTTTGCTTCATTTTGATATTTTATTTTCTTATTTTTAATTTTTCTAAATAAATTTTTAATATGAGAAATTATTGGTTTAAAAGGTTTAATAAAGGGTATGACTGGTATTAATAGTATTAATCCTAGTCATACTATCGGAATAGTAGAAGATATTATTATAAACGTAATGACTAAAATTACAATCCAACTCCCAGAAAAAAGTAAAAAAGGGTTTCTAAGACTAGGAATATTGTTATTTAGGTCTAATAATTCTTTCTTTTTAAAATTTTTTGATTTTCATTCTTCTTTTAGAATTGAAATAAATTTTATATTTTTAATTAATTCTTCGTACTGTTCATAATCTGATTTAGTTATAGTATTGTTAACTGACTTATACCTTATTCTTGCAAAATTAATAAAAAGGGTTCGGTAATTATCTTCAATAATTTTTCTTGTTCTTACTTCTATATTTTCCATTTATATTTTTTCCTATTCTAACAATACAGGTGATAAAGATTATATACACTTAAAATTGATTGTTCAATCTTTTTTAATTTTTAATTTAGGAATTTCTGACATGAATAACATTTGGTTTTTCTCGATATTTATGTGGTAAAATTTCAATTGTACATAAAAGGGAGAGAAAAAAATCTTGAGAAACCATAAGGAGAAACAAAAATATGACAAAAATTGGTGCATCAATTTATTTACATTTAACAACCTTAGAAAAACTTACTAGTTACACCCAATTGTTGGGTGAAAATAAAATACAAACCATTTTCACAACTTTAATTAACTTTAAACCAACCGAAAAAGAACATTTAGAAAAATTAATAGTTTTAACAACAACCGCTAAAAAATATAATATAGATGTTTATGTTGATATTAATCAAGAATTTATTAATGATTTTAAACTTAATATTGCTAAACGTGATGAATTTATTAAATGATTTAAAAATCAAGGTGTTACCGGAATTCGCTGTGATGAAGGGATTACCATTCAAGAACAAGCCAAATTAAGCCAAAATAAATTAAACTTTAAAATTATTATTAACGGTTCCCATGCCATTGATGAAGTAGAACGCTTATTATTACAATATAACGCTCATGCTAAAAACTTAATTAGTTGTTATAACTTCTATCCCCAACGTTATACAGGTGCTGATATTGATTTTTTTTCTTTAAATCAAGCAGAAAGTATCATGAATAAAATTCCGTTTGCTTCATTTGTTACTCTATTAGGAAAAGACAAGGTAGGACCATGAGTTTATAATGACAATTTACCAGCATTAGAAATGCACCGTGATTGGCCATTAACAACACAAATTCGCCACTACGTTGCTTTATGTTTAGATATGGTTATTGTTGCTAATCAGTTTTTAACTAAAGATGATTTAATCCAAATCAACAATATTGATTATGAAACCTTATCTTTAAATATTCAATTAAGTAAAGATGTTACTGCTAATGAAAAAACTATTATTTTTGATAACAATATTCATAGTGTTCGTCCTGATTTAGCCCAAGATTTAATTCGTAGTTCTATGTCTCGCATTACGTATAAAGACTTATCAATCCCCAAGCACAAAACTAATGAATGATTAGAAATTGGTGATGTGGTAATCCTTAATAATAATGCACAAAACTATTGTGGTGAACTCCATATTATTACTAATAAAATTAAAAACGACGGGATTCGTAATGTTGTAGGAAAATTAGCACCAGAAGATTTAAACTTTATTCCTTACTTAGTATCTAATCGTCCTTTTAAGTTTATCGGCGGTAATAACAATGAAAAAATATAGTTTCCCTGACAAATTCTTATGAGGTAGCGCCTTTTCTGGTCCGCAAACTGAAGGTGCTTTTGCCATTGATGGCAAAACCCCAACCATCTGAGACCATTGGTTTAAAATTAAAAAAAATCGCTTTTTTGAAGGAATGAATGTCAAGAATGACTTTTATCATAAATATGAAACTGATAGTAAAATTATGGGACAAATGGGTTTAAATGGTTTAGTTTACAATTTAGATTGAACACGAGTTATGCTTATTAATGATTCTTCCATTAATATGGAAGGTATTATCTTTTACAAAAATGTTTTTGCTAGTTTAAAAGCCAATAACGTACAAATTATACCCATCTTATTTCATTGAGATACACCACTTTGAGCAGAAGCATATGGTGGTTGAACCAATCGTAAAATCTTAGATTCATTCCGTATTTTCTGTCAAACTATGTTTGAACAATTAGGTAAAACTAGTGACATCTGGTATGTTAACGATGAAAATTCAACATTTACTTTGTTAGGATATTTAAGTGATTACTTACCACCGGCTAAAAATAATACTTTAGACACGGACCACAAAAATTAGTTTTAAAGAAACAATTTTAGCCCCCACTATCATTTATGGCATAACAGATAGTATTTAAAAAAATATGATAAAATATCTTTGAAATATCAAAAAATAATTAGTAAATATAAAAATTTCAAACGCTAATGTTTGACTAATAATTATGATAATATTAGGTAAATGATACTAATGGTGTGCTTTATTTTTTTATTTTTGAAAATAAAAACTCATTATTCTCTGAAAGTTATTGCTAATTTTATGATTTACTAATATACTTATTAAGTAAAACGAAAATATAGGAGCTGACATGAATGCAATCAGTGAAACAATCACCACAAGCAGATAACAATGAAAACGAAGAGCGAACAGTTGGTGAGCAAGACTTTCAAAAAGCGTTAAAAAACTTCAGTAAAAAAGCGCAAGAAACAAAAAGAGCACAAAAAAGACACGACCATTATCTTTCTTCACGTGATAAAACTCGTGAAAAACGCGCAAATGCCGCTAAAAAAAAGAAAATTCGTAAATAATAAAAAAGGAAATTTTGGTAATCATCGTCAATTAATCATTGGCGGTGATTTTTTATGAAGTATCCTTTTATTCAACAAGAAACAAATAATGATTGTGGATTAGCATGTTTAGCAATGCTTTATCGTTATTTTTTTAAACGTAAAATTTTAATTAATGATTTAAAAAAAACATAAAAATCAATTACTAATTGCCAATCCTGCTGATTTTGAACTTCTATGAACTAGGATTAGTGATTATGAAACAACGTTTAGCAATATTGTTATTACTAGCAAGAAAACAAATATCGAGAAACCTATTATTAACAATTCAATAACAATTAAACAATCATTATTATTACCTAGATACTTAGTTTTTGCACTTACTGTGATTATTAGTAACTGTTTACTAGTAAATACCTTTTTTATGGCACAAGTTTTTTATAAAAACTTTATTAATCAAATTATTGCTAATAATAGTCTTGCATTAGCAGTGACATTATTACTAGTATTCTTTGCTGTTAATATGTTTAAAATTATTATGGAATATATTTTAAATAAAATTTATCAGAAGTTTACAAAGATTTTTACAATCCACTTAACTAATAATCTTCATCAGCAGTGTTTTAAAAATACGCCATTACAAATGACAAATTATAGTAGTAGTCAATTGTGCCAAATGTATCAAGATATTGATAATATTAGTATTATGTTTTGTCATAATACCTTAGAAATCATTGTTAATGCCATGACATTTTTATTAGTAACTATTGTTTTATTAAAAATTAATTTTATGCTTTTTCTTGTAAATTTAAGTAATGGCATTATTACATTATTAATTGATATTATGGTTATGTTATGAAAAAAAACCAATGGTTAAACAAGCATTAACAACCAAATTAACATTACAACAGCAAATTATTTTAACTAAAAATGAATTTGAAGATGCTTATTTTCGTCAATTGCACCCTTACATGGAATCTATGTTACAAACCAAATTTAATGAACATTTACAAAATGATTGAAAACTAAATAGTTTAAAAATTTTTAATAATACAATCATTAGCATTATTAAAAATATTATTAATTTCATTACTATTTATTTAGCTGTTATCTTAATTTTTGATAACAAAATTAATTTATCACAACTAATTTTCATTACTTCTATTAATGTTTATTTAGTTAATTTCTTTACTAATCTTGGTAGCATTTTCATATTTTGACCAGATTTTACTAACTCTTGACAACGAATTAACACCTTTTTTAATTTGAATCAAAAATAGACAGTAACAATAAATTAACAATTTTACCACCTATTACCAAAATCAATATTACAAATTGTCATTTTAAATTGGATAACAAAACTTTGTTTACTAACCTGAATTTAACATTGCAAAATACTAATATGATAGTAGGAACGTCAGGAATTGGTAAAACTTCATTACTAATGCTAATTGCACATAAATATATTCCAAAAAGTGGAAGTATTAATATTAATGATAATATTGATTTACAAACTATTAATCGTCACACATGACAAAAAAGATGTATTTATTTATCTCCTAATCCTTATATTTATCATGGTAGTGATTTAGAAAATATTTTATCATTTTTCTCTACTAACGAAAAATTATATTTGTGACAACAACTAGGTATTGATAATATTTTACAAGTTATAGGTCTAACATCATTTTATATGTGTCATGATTATGGCTCTAATCTCAGTCAAGGTCAAAAACAAATCATTGTCTTTTGTAGTTTATTTTTCAGTAATTGTCAAGTGTTATTATTAGACGAAATCTTAAGCAATGTTAATAGTGAAATGAAAGTTGCTTTAATAACATTACTAGTAACAACCTTACCACATACTATTATTATTTATGCTGGTCATGATTTAACATTAAAACCATTATTTACTAATATTATTAATTTACAAGAACTTATTGAAGAAGGGAAAAAATAATATGAAATGAAATATCCATTATCAAGTCATTACCATGACCGTTATGATTACTGGTTTATTTATGAGTTTACTTTTAATGTTAAGTATTATTACAAAACCACAAGTTATAGCCACTAGTGGCCAAATAATTTTTATTAATGATAGTAAATATGAACAACAAGGACAATTTGTTTATGTTGTTAATTTTAAAAAAACACATTTTACACAAATGCACACTAATAAAATTACTATTTTTTTAGTTTCTAACAATAATTACCTTACAATTAACTTTCCACAATGAATTAATAATGAACAATTTTTGGTTTCTAAAAACATGAATGATAATACATATTCTAACCAACCAGTCCTAATAATGACCCAAAATGAAAGTTTATTAGTATTTATTTGAAATAATTTTACAACATAAATTTAAATATTGATATAATTTAAATAAAAAGAAATTAGGAATCAAAAATGGTTACTAAAAATTTAAATATGGTAAATGTTTACAATGAGCATAGTTATGAGATTAAAACCTTTGGTGTTCTTTCACAAAAAATTTTGCAAACGCTTGCTAGCAAATTAAATGCCAGAAAACCATGAATGATTGCTGTTATTTTTAGTGATGAGGCCACAAGTCAACAATTGAATATTGACTATCGTCAAAAAGATTATGTACCTGATGTCCTATCATTTGGTAGCGAAGATGACGATTTCCCCACAGGAGATGATGAAATTAGAGATTTAGGGGATGTATATATATGCTATGCCAAGACTGTTAATCAAGCCCAAACCTATGTTCATAGTTTAACAAGAGAGTTATGTTTCTTATTCCTTCATGGGCTACTTCATACCTTAGGATATGATCATCAAACTGTTGAAGAAGAAACCATTATGTTTGGTTTACAAGATGAAGTTTTAAATCAACTTAATATTACTAGAAACTAAGGAGTTGTTTATATGAAACAAACAGCAGATTTACAAGCACTATTAAAAAAAGCTAAGTTATTACAAACCCATGCTTATGCACCATATTCTTTATTTAGAGTTTCTGCCATTGTCACATTAAAAAATGGTAACCAAATTACTGGTGTTAATGTCGAGAATGCTGCTTACTCTGCTGGTATTTGTGCTGAAAGAAATGCTTTAGCCCAAGTCTTTGCGCAAGGATATCAAAAAGATGATATTAGTTATTTATTTTTAATAACTGATAGTAAAATAATTGGTTCACCTTGTGGTGTTTGTCGTCAATTTATGATTGAAACCATGCCTAGTGAAGCAATTATTTATATTAGTAGTAAAAATGATAATAATGACATTAAATCTATTATTAGCGTTGCTGTTGAAGACCTATTACCTATGGCCTTTAAACCCAATGCATTGAAAGGAAATTAATTTATGAGTGAATATTTTAAGTCAGGATTCGTTAGTTTTGTAGGAAGAAGTAATGTTGGTAAATCAACTTTACTAAATACTATTTTAAAAGAAAAAAAAGCTATTGTTTCCAATAAACCACAAACAACAAGAAACCAAATCAAAGGTATTTACAATAGTGAAGATATGCAAATCATTTTCTTTGATACACCAGGAATTCATAAACAACATAATCAATTAGGTCGTATGATGAATCGAACAGCTAATCGTGCCACGAAAGAAACTAATATTATTTGTTTACTAGCACCGTGTGACGAATACATTGGTGGCAGTGACCAACATATTATTAAATTATTATCAGAACGCGTTGATACTACCATCTTTCTTTTATTAACAAAAGTTGATCTTGTCAATAAAGAACAGTTAATGAACAAAATTAATGAATGAAAAGATTTACTACCATTTCAAGAAATTATTCCCATTTCTTCAACTAAAGATGTTAACCTTGATATTCTTTTAAAAAAAATCCATCAATATTTACCAGTTGGTAATAAAAATTACTTAGTAGAAAATGTTGATGATGTTTCTGATAGTACCTTAATAAAAGAAATTATTCGTGAAAAAATTTTAAATTTAACTGAAGAAGAAATCCCTTATAGTGTTGCTGTTTTGATTGAAAATATTAATTATGAAGCCAAAACTAATATTACTGAAATTAATGCCGTAATTGTTGTAGAACGTGATTCGCAAAAAGGAATTATTATTGGTAAAGGAGGTTCTATGATTAAAGAAATTGGTATGTTATCAAGAATGGAATTAGAAAATATTTTTGACTCACACATTATTTTAAAAACTTTTGTAAAAGTAATGCCAGATTGACGTAATAATCCACGAAAACTAAAAGATTTAGGTTATAGTTAAAAATGTTTAATATTACCATAGGAGTAATTTTAAAAATTGATGCTTATTTTCCAAATCGTAACATTACAATTTTAACAGACAATAGTGGTATTAAAGTTGTATCATTATCCAAACTCCAACAATATTTTCATAACTATCACATCTTAGATGTATGAATGTTTATTGTCAGTAGTAATAGCAAAGATGAGATTTGGATTCCCTATGAGCAACTATCAAGTTTTAAACAATTACATAAAAATCGTGATGTTTTAAAACTGATTTATTATTTTAATAAAATTGTTATCAAAAAGAAATTATACATATAGCACATAGAAAAAATGTATGGTTTCCTTTTGTTTCATACTTTATCATTACAAGGTATTCAATTTAATTTTAAAAACTGTATTAATTGTGGTTCTAGTAATAACTAATAACTTACCATTATTTAATACACTTATGGAGTTAGACAATATTAATAATTGAAAAATTACTCAAAAAGAACTTAATTATATTATCAATATTTTAGAATACCACTGTCAAACATATAGTGTAATTCCTACTCCCTATAAAAAAAACTTATAAACAGTTGACAAAATAAAAATAAGTCAATATGATTAAAATACAATTATTAATTAATTTTTTAATATAGAAAAATTAACATGTTATTGCCATTTATAGTACATAAAATGGTAGTAACATGTATCATTATTTTATGAATAAATATATAAGATAATAAAGGGAGAAAAATATGGCTAGTAATGATAGTTTATTTAAAGAAATAATTATCCATTTAAAAGAAAAAGGTTTTATTTTTCAAGGCTCAGAAATTTATTCTGGACTTGCTAACACCTGAGATTATGGACCACTTGGGGTCAAACTTAAAAATAATATTAAACAGCAATGATGAGATTTTTTTGTTGAAAAAAACCAATACAATGTAGGATTAGACAGTTCTATTTTAATGAATTCTAAAGTCTGAGCTGCTTCTGGTCACCTTAGTAATTTTAGCGATCCATTAATTGATTGCAAATATTGTAAAGCACGTTTTCGTGCTGATAATCTAATTAATGTTCAGCGCCCTGACATTATCTTTGATGGTTGAAGCAATGAAGAGTTAGAAAAGTTTATTGTTGCTAATCATATTAAATGCTTAAAATGTGGTCAAGAAAACTGAACATCAATTCGTCAGTTCCAATTAATGTTTGAAACTCATCAAGGTGTAATCAAAGATGAACATAATAAAATTTACTTACGTCCTGAAACGGCACAAGGTATTTTTATTAATTTTAATAATGTGAGAAAAAGTGTTAATCAAAAGATTCCCTTTGGAATTGGCCAAATTGGCAAAAGTTTTCGCAATGAAATTACTCCAGGCAATTTTATTTTCCGTACTAGAGAATTTGAACAAATGGAATTAGAATTTTTCTTTATTACACAAAAACAAAAGGATAACACATGATTTGATTATTGAGTTAATCAATGTAAAGTATTTCTAGCAAGTGTTGGATTATCAAATTCTAAAAATCTTAGTTTTAAACAACATGAAACCAATCAATTAGCTCATTATGCCCTGGCAACTACCGATATTGAATACAACTTTCCCTTTGGCATGAGTGAATTATGTGGGATTTGCAACCGTGGTAACTATGATTTAACAAAACATAGCGAAAGTTCTGGTGTCAAAATGGAAGTTCAAGACCCTAGCGTTAGTACTAAAAAAATGGTAATTCCATCAGTAATTGAACCATCAATGGGTGTAGAGCGTCTTTTATTAGCTTTAATCTGTGAAGCTTACACTAAAGAAGTTCTAACTGACGGTCGGGAAAGAATAGTGTTAAAATTAGATAAAAGCATTGTTCCATTTCAAGTTGCAATTATGCCTTCTAATAAAAATAAATTTGGTGCACTTGCTACTAAAATCTTTAAGGATTTAAAGCATACTCAATTAAAAGTGATATATGAAACTGCTGCTAATGTTGGAAAGTCTTACCGTTATCAAGATGGTATTGGTACTATGTATTGTGTGACAGTTGACTATGCAACTGAAGAACAAGGTACTGTAACTGTTCGTGACCGTAATACTACTCAACAAGAAATAGTGCCTTTAAGTGGTCTTAAAAAATATTTATATAACAAATTAGATATTATTTGTTAAAGTTGTGTGAAATATGGATTTAGAGTTTAATAAAAAAGTTAGTGAAATTAAAGCAAAAATTAGTATTGTTAAAGTAATCGGTAAATATTTAAATTTGATTCAAAAAGGCAATAATTTTTGAACTATCTGTCCATTTCACGAAGACTCAGAGCCATCATTATCAATTTCAGAATCCAAACAAATTTATAAATGTTTTGCTTGTGGTGAACAAGGTAATGTTTTTATATTCTTACAAAAATTTAAAAACATTAGTTTTATTAATGCCTTAAAAGAAGCAGCAGAAAGTGCTAATATTAATTTAAGAGAATATGATATTAATCTTATTGATAGTACTATCGAACCAAAAATTAATCCATTAATAACCATCAATAACACAGCCATGCAATTTTTTAGTTATCAATTGTTAACTGATGCAGGAAAAAAAGCCATGAACTATTTAGAATTTCGTAATATTAATTCTGATACAATTAAAAGTTTTAATTTAGGTTATGCACCAAGTAAAAATGAATTACTAGATTACTTGCGTGCCCAAGGTTATAAAGACAGTGACATAATTAACTTGGGTTTAGCAAAAATTAACAATAATGACCAAGTTATTGATAGTTTTTTCAATCGTATTATTTTTGCTATCAAAGATAATAACGGTAATTGTGTTGGATTTTCAGCTCGTAGTTACCTTGAAGATGATAAAAGTGCTAAGTATATTAATAGCCCCCAATCACAAATTTTTAAAAAGGGTAATATCCTTTATAATTTTGAGCAAGTCAAATTACGTTTAAAAAAAGATGATGCCATTTATTTAACAGAAGGCTTTATGGACACCATTGCCCTAAGCACAAATAATATTAAAACTAGTGTGGCCTTGATGGGAACTAATTTAACACAAGAACATATTATGCTTTTAAAAAAAGTCACTAATACTATTATTATTTTTTTAGATGGTGATATTCCAGGAAAACTAGCTTGCTTAAAAATTGCCACTATCCTTTTATCACAAAATTTTAAAGTTCAAATTATTAATAATAATACTAAATATGATCCTGATGAATTGATAAATAAATATCCTGACCAATTTAAAAGTATCATTGCTAGTACTATCCATCCCTTTGAATTTGCTATTAATTTAGGTTTAACCCAAAATGACATTAAAAAAGATAGTTATCAACTTAATGCTTTTCTTAAATGATTGCTGCCAATATGAGAAACAATGACTGATATTGTTACTAAAAAGTTTTATTTAAATCATTTAGTAACTATTACCAATTTAACAATTAATGATTTAACACAAATTTTGCCACTAGAAAAACCATCATCTAAAGAAACAGTAATTTCGAAACCAGTTATTAGTAATTATCAAAAACCACAAACTATATTAGTAACTAAAAATAAAATTATTGAAGCCCAAAAACAACTTATATTTCTAGTATTAATGTCACGTGATGTTTATGTAATCTTAGAAAAAGAAAAGTTTATTTTTCCACATCAAGATTATATGACCTTATATTTTTTAATTAGTCAAATTTATCAAAATGAAACTATCAAATATATTGACTTCACAACTATTATCAATCAACTCCAAACAAATTTACTATTAAATACTTTACAAACCATTATCAATCAATACAAAGATAAAACATTTGATTTAAAACCACGAATTATTATTGATTATTTAAAAATCATTAGTAATGAATTAATTGAATATGAGATAAGAGGTATTAATGATAAATTAAAAAATGAAACAAATCTTACTACTCAAATTCAACTTTTAAAACAAATATCACTTTTAAAAACAAAAATTAAACAATAAGTAAACTACAATAAGGATAAGGTGTAATCATGGCTAAAGAAAACCCAACTGTTAAACTAAAAAAATTACTAACATTAGAAGAAGTAGAACGTAATCTAATTGTTAAATTGGAAAACAATAAAGATATCAAACAAGAAGAAGTTATTAAAGCCTTTAGTCATTTAAAATTGGATGATGATACAATTGAAGAAATCTTTGATCGTTTAGAAAAAGAAGGTGCTATTTTTACCGATATTTTAATAGATGAAGAAGACGAAGATGATATTAGTTTTTTAGAACTTGACGAATACCAAGTTTCTGTTGATTTAGATATAGATATTCTAGCTAGCGATTTAAGTTTTAAAAATACAATGGGTATTTCTAATGACACACGAAGAAAAGATGGCATTAAATCATATTTTAATATTTTAGGAACTAGTCAAATTTTAAGTCAAGAAGAAGAAATTAAATATGCCAAAATGTTAGAATCAAAAGATGATGAAGAACGTATATATGGTCGTGAACAATTAATTAAATCAAACTTAAAATTAGTAGTATCTGTAGCACGTAAACATTTAAATCGTGGTTTAGATTTTGCCGACTTAATAGAAGAAGGAAATATTGGTTTAATTAAAGCCGTTGACAAATTTGATTATCGTCGTGGTTACAAGTTCTCAACTTATGCTACTTGATGAATTAGACAATCAATTACTAGAAGTTTAGCAGATCAAGGAAAAATGGTTCGTGTTCCGGTTCACATGGTAGAACGAATTAATAAACTAACAAGAATTGAAAGAAACTTAACACAAGAATTAGGTCGTGATCCAACACATGAAGAGATTGCCCTAAAGATGGGTCAAAACATGACAGCAGATCGTGTACGAGAAATTAAAAAACTAGCTATTGAACCAGTTTCACTAGAAAAACCCATTGGTGAAGAAGATGACACGCATTTTGGCGACTTTATTAAAGACAAAAATATGTTATCACCTGATGAATATGCCGAAAGACATTGATTACGTGAACAATTAGACCGTGTTTTTGCCGAAGTTTTAACTAAGCGTGAAGAAAAAGTTATTAGAATGCGCTTTGGAATTTTACCAACAAAACTAAGAAGACTATTAGAACTATGTGAAGATGACACTGAAATCAATGAACTAAAAATGGTTGTTAACAGTTTACAATTACATTATGATACCAGTTTAGACAAAACAGAATTATTACGTGATAAAGTAGTACATAGACACATTAATAAATATGATTCACCCAAAACCCTAGAAGAAGTAGGAAAAGAATTTGCAGTTACTAGAGAAAGAATTAGACAAATTGAAGCTAAAGCTATTAGAAAATTAAAACATCCATCAAAATCTAAACATATTAAAGAATTCTACAAAGGTTAATTGCTAATATGTTGCCCATAAAAACAATCATTACTGTCATTGAAGATAAATTTCCACTTGCCAATGCTTGTTTGTGAGATTTTATAGGATGACAAATTAAAGCAAAAATTAATATTAATAAAATTTTAGTATGTTTAGATATTACTAATGCTGTTTTAGAACAGGCACTTACTGATGGCATTGAGTTAATAATTTGTCATCATCCACTTGTTTTTGCTAGTGATATTAATCATCCTAGTATTTCGCCATGAAAAAAGAAATTATATCAAAAAATTAAAAATAATGATATTAATGTTTATACCCTTCATACTAATTTTGATAGGGATGAAAAAGGTATGAATGTCTTAATGGCACAGAGTTTAAATTTAGAAAATATTAATTTTCTAGGTCAAGATAAATTAGCAATTGTTGGTAATTTAAATCAAGCACTATCAGTTTCTACGATTATTAAAAATGTTAAGACTTATTTTAATATTGAATATTTGCAATTAATTGGTAATCAACAGCAAATTATTAACAATGTTGCATTATCTGCTGGGGCTGGCGGTGATGCCATTACTATCTTGCCTAATAGTATTCAATTATTTATTACGGGGGAAATGAAATGACATCATATCATTGAAGCCCAAGATTATGGAATTAATGTACTTTTAGTTGGTCATTATATGGAACAAAAATTTGTTGATTTTATTCATGATTTTTTATATCAAGCATTTAATGGTCAACTAGAAGTAATTAAATATAAACATCAACAACCAGTCATAATAATATAGACATTAATTCCCAAATTGTAGTCTATTCATATTTTTAATTTTTAAACTTATTTTTTATTACGTTTTATTTAGACGTGATTATTTTTATATTCTTAATTTGAAAAGTTTAAAAATTAAAAAAGGAAATATTTACGACAATATTTAATTATTAGCAGGAGGTTGATAAAAATGGAATTAACAAATTTAATACCAATGACAGATGAAGAATGTCAAAATGAAAATGGTGGGTTCTTACAATTACTTTTTGGAGGATTACTAGCAATGTTTGCTGTTCCTGTCGTTAAAAGTTTATGAAATAGTGTTAGTGGTAGTATTAAATTACCAGGTGGCATTGAAAGTAAATGAGATAATACTAAAGATGATAGTAAAGAAATGAAAGCATTTAAGGATGATTTTGATAAATTTACTAAGCAATTTGGTCATTTAATCCCACCATTTTATGAGTTTTAGAACAATTGATAAAAATAAAAAGCCATTAAATATGGCTTTGAATCTTTGACAGATAATGAATTATTAGCTATTATTTTACGAACAGGAACCAGAGAAAAAAATGTTTTATTATTAGCGCAAGAAATTATTAATAATTTTGGTGGCATTGAAAATTTAAGTAAAGTGACATTTAAATCATTATTAACAATTAAGGGTATTGGCACTAGTAAATTGTTAGAAATTTTAAGTTGTTTGGAACTTGCCAAGCGTATCAAAATCATTCAAAATCAGAAAAAGTATAGTAAAATTATTTGGCCAGAAGATGTTTTTAATCTAGTGCATGCTTATTTTCAAAATTTAACACAAGAGCATTTTTATTTATTATTGTTAAATAATCAAAATAAATTAATTCATCAAAATCTTTTATATAAAGGCACTAATGACACACTAAAAATTGACGTTAAAGATATGCTTCATTTGGCACTTGTTCATAAATCTAACAAAGTAATTTGTATTCATAACCATCCAAGTGGAGACAGTGAACCTTCTCTTTCAGATTTACATATTACCGAAGAAATAAAAAGTAATTTTAAAATGTTAAATATTACTTTATTAGATCATATTATTATTGGACGCGAAAACTATTATAGTATCATATCAACTTAAATAAAAAGTATTATAAAATTAAATAAAAAGGATATTTAATAACTTAGTACTAAAAATATAGTAAAATGATTGTGGTTTAATGTGTAAAGGAAATATTTAAATTAGAATTCGGACTAAATATTAATATTTAGTTTATTAATTTATATATTCAAGAAGGGAGAAACATTATGACAACAATCAAACCTAGTAATGAATCATTTAAAGCACAACCATCACTTTTGGGAAAAATTATGGTATATTTATCTTTTATTTTAATTATCCCTATTATTATGTTCATCGTTTCTCGTAATAACTTTTTACGACTACAACAATCAATTGAAGAAACAGCTTCTGATATTGATGTTCAACTAAAGCGTCGTTTTGATTTATTAACAAAATTATTGGATGCTACTAAAGGGTACATGAAATTTGAAAAAGAAACATTATCACAAATTATTGCTTTAAGAAATGGAAAAATGGAAACAATGCAAGATTTTTCTAAAGCTGACAGTGGGCTTAATTCTGCCTTTGGTAAGTTTAATGCACTATTAGAAAACTATCCTGATTTAAAAGCTAATACAACTGTTTTACAATTACAGTCAGGAGCAAAAGATTGTGAAGACAATATTGCTGCTGCAAGAAGATTTTACAATGCTAATATTAAAGTATTTAATAGTAAAATTAAAACATTTCCTAGTAATGTTGTAGCTGAATCATTACATTTAATTTCAAAAGACTATTTTGCTGCTTCTGAGAATGATCGTCAAGATGTTAAAATTGATCTGTCATAAAACTAATAATTAAAACAAATTTTAGTCTTTCTACTAAAATTTGTTTTTACTAGTTTATTCAAAGGAAAAATATTGGAAACAATCATTGATTTAATTGCACTTATTACTTAATTATGTAATAATAGTATATTGTGTATAACTTAAATTAATAATAATTATTCCAGGAGGTGCCTAATGCGTGATGGCCTAACTTTAAGATGTGATGTATGTAAAGAAGAAAACTACATTGCAGATCGTAATAAAAAAACTCAAACTGAAAAATTAGAAACTAAAAAATATTGCTCAAGTTGTAATCAACATACATTACATAAAGAAAAGAAATAAGTAAAACCTTATTTCTTTTCTTTAATTTAGAGTACAATATATGTATAACAAATAAAATTAAAATTATAAAAAGGAATGAATTAAAGATGAATAGTTCTAGTAAACATGAAACCATAAAAAATATTTTAAGTGAGCAAAAAATTGATGCTATGCTATTCTATGCTCCAGAAAATCGATTTTGATATAGTGACTTTTTTTCTAATCTGGGTTACTTATTAATTAACAAAACAAACGCTACGTTACTACTTGATGGTCGTTATATTACTGAAGGTAAACTAAAAGCTAAAAATGTTAATTGTCAAAATTTCACTAACCCTTTTGCTAGTTTAACTACCATTTCTAGTGAACAAAAAGTTAAAACAATTGGTTTTGAAGCTGAGTACATTACGTATGCTCAATTAGAATCATGAAAAAAAGTTATGTCTAATATTACTTTTAAACCTGTATATGTACATGATTTACGTGCTAGTAAAGATGAATCAGAAGTTAAAAGAATTGCTAAGGCATGTGCTATTGGCGATTTAGCTTTTAATGAAGTTTTAAACTTTATTAAACCTGGTGTTAGTGAGAAAGACGTTGAAGATGTTATTTTACGAGCCTTCACTAAATATGGTGCAACTAAAGCATCATTTGATACTATTGTTGCTTCAGGTGTTCGTGGATCAATGCCCCATGGTAAAGCAAGTGATAAACTTATTGCTAATAACGAATTAGTTACTTGTGATTTTGGTTGTGTTTATGAAGGGTTTTGTTCAGATATGACTAGAACCTTCGCTATTGGAAACGTAGATTCTAAATTAAATGAAATTCATGGAATTGTAAAAGCTGCGCAAATGGCAGGTATTAAAGCTATTAAGCCAGGCATTGCTATTTGTGAAATTGATAAAATTTGTCGTGACTATATTAATGAAAAAGGTTACGGTCAATACTTTACCCATGGAACAGGTCATGGATTAGGAATTGAAATTCATGAAGCACCATGAGTAATTAAAAATGAACCTACTATCTTAGTTCCAGGTATGGTTATTACTGTCGAACCTGGTATTTATATCCCTGATCTTGGTGGTGTAAGAATCGAAGATGATATTCTTGTTACTAACGATGGATATGAAATTCTAACTAAATCACTACGAGAAGTAAATGTTTGAAAGGAAAATAAATAATCATGATTAACGTTAATGACTTTCGTCCTGGTACAACATTTCTGCATAATAATAAAAATGAAATTCTAACAGTTATTGAATCAGCACATTCAAAAAGTGGTCGTGGTCAAGCACATGTCAAAGTAAAAGCTAAAAATTTGAGAACAGGTGCTATTACTAGTATTACTTTTACCGGTGGTGATACTGTTTATCCTGCTGTTATTGATAAGCGCCCAGCTATTTATAGTTATGACGATGGTGACCATTCAATTTTTATGGATAATTCTGATTATAATGAAATCAGAATTAATAAATCAAGGTTACAATGAGAAAAAAACTTTTTAATACCGGGCAATGAAATAAAATTACGAGTTTATCAACAAACAGAAATTCTTGGTGTTGATTTACCAGCATCTATTGAAGTAGAAGTTACTGATGCCCCTCCAGGTGTCAAAGGTAATAGTGCAACTAATACTACGAAAACGATTACCATTGAAACGGGTTGACAATTACAAGCGCCCATGTTTATTAATAATGGTGATAAAATTATAATAGGTACTGATGACGGTAAATACAAATCTCGTGCTTAATTAAAGATTGGAGAAGAATATGAATATTATTATTGAAGAAAACAAACGTGGAACTTTAAAATTAACTTCATTAGTTGTTAGAAAGCTAATTTATATATTATTAACTAGTGATAACTACCAAGTTGAATTTGCTGCTATTAATGCTTCAATTTTAGAAAATAATTCAATTATTGCTGAAATCAAATTAGCGGTTGATTGTGATACTGATTTATTAAGTTTAAAAAGTAAACTTAATAAAATGATTTTAGAACGTGTTAATTCAGTATTAAACTCAGTATTGTTAAATACTCATTTAATATTTATCACCAATTGCAAGGAAGAAGTAAAAAAATAATGCCAGAATATAAAAACCTAACCCAGCATGAAAAACGGATTGGTCTTATGGAAGCACTTTATCTATATTTTCTTGATGGTCAATCACAAAAAGAATTTGAACAATATATTTTTGAAGAAGAAGGTATTAGTTTAATTACCGAACAATGTAATATCTTAAAAGAGATTATTAAAAATGAATATGATTTAATTGATATTATAAATTTACAATTAAAAACTAATTGACACTTTGAAAGTTTAAAGGCAATTGAAAAAGCAATTTTAATTTTAGCTTCTTACGAAATTATCCATACTAATATTGATAAAAAAATTATTATTAATGAGGCAATTATTATTACTAAAACCTACTGTCCTAATGATGCTTACAAGTACATTAATGGTGTTTTAGATAAAATTAATAAGCAGTAACTGTAATTCATACATCCTATCAATGATATAATGTTAGTATAGTAATTTTAATAGTAAATTTTGGATTGGAAAAACAATATGGTTCCTGAGTATCGATTAATTAATCATTTGTTACTTTTAAAAAGTAACTATTTCTTTAAACGTGAAATTAAAAAAATCTTAGCAACTTTGCCGAGCAATGACTTTCGAACAGCTTATCATTTGGTTTTTAATAGTAACAAAAATTTAATGTTTATGAAAATTATTAGCGTTTACTTAGAATTAAATAAAATTAATTACAAAGAAAATATACAACTTGTTGCTAATTTTATTTTAACTATTACAGCTTTAAGTCCTGTTTTCTTACGTCAAACAAAATATTTAGGGAACTATGAACATGTAAAAACTGCCTTGTTACATATAGGTTCACAAGATATTTTTAACCAGTGATATAATGAAACCATAAAAAGTGATTTATTACCTGACTTTTTAAACAATAAACCACTACCTACTGACAAAGCTGATCATTTGCTAGCAATTAAAAAACTAATGCATATTAGTGGTCAAATATTTGTTCGTCTTAATAACAAGCCAACAAATATTTCTTATAATTATGATTTTGGTAAATTTTTAATGTTATTTTATCTGTTAGATTTAGAAACTAGAAAAACTTTAGTAAACCGTGATATTACTAGTTTCAATCTAAAAAGTGTTATTCCATATCAACAATTATTTACGAATAAATTATTAATTTTAGACAGTTTAATTAATAGCGCTATGTTTTTAGAACCAACGAATTTTAATTTATATATTAGAATTATGAATTATACTTTATTAGGAAACTATGAATAATTATCAAGTACAAGTTATTAGTTATGCTAGTAAGATGCTAAGTGTGAATAAAGATATTATTATTGCCTTACCACCTAATTTTGAAGAAACTAAAAGTTATGTTACTTACTTAGTATTTGATGGTAAAGATTTGTTATTAAATGACCATAATATCCTAACCAATAATAATAGTAATTGTGTGTATATTGGTATTAGTAGCACTAATAATATGACAAGATTTAATGATTTAACAACATATACTAATAGTGAAGTAAAAACATTAATGACAAAATATTTTCCGATCCTTGCTACTAGTGATATTAATAGTTTAGGTGGCAATGGCAAAAACTATTTAGCATTTATTGAAAATGAAGTCTTAACTTTTATTACTAATAAATTTAAACTAAAAATTACTTCATTAAATGCCCTTGGTTGCTCATTAGGAGCCTACTTTTGCTTACAAATGTTATATTGTTCAGCATTAACTTTTAAAACTATGATTTTACTATCACCTGCAATTTGATTTAATGAACAAATTATTAATGATTTGTTCATTAAAACTCTAAATAAAAATCAACCCCTAACCATTAAGTTATGAGTTGGTAAAAAAGAGCCCAAGTTTTTTGAAGGTAAAATCAATGCTAATTATGAAAGTAATAGTATACGATTAGAACAACTACTAATATCGCGTAAAATTACTACTACTATAATGATTGATAAAAATGGTAGTCATGGCTTTAAATGATGAATTAACTACCTAAATGATAATCCCTTAATTTTTGTTTAAAAAGATTAAGGTTTTTCATGTTTTTTAATAATATTAATAATTTTTAAAATTAAAATCATGCTTGCAAAAACTGCTACAATACTATTCGTAACAATAATAGCTGGTTGATTTGAAAGTGCGGCAAATGTAATTCATACTACCGCTGATAATTCAAAAATAATATACATATATAACGACAATGATTGCGTGTCACACGTTCTAATAATTTTAAAACTTTGTGGTATTAAAACAATACTAGTTAATACTGCACCTATCCACGATAAGATGGTAATGGTTGTCTCCATTTGTTATCTCCTATTTCTATGTTGGTATAATTAATTATCTCTCATTTTTCCAATTTTTCATACAATAAACTGCTTAATTAAAGAATTAACCAGTGATATTTAATAAAAAATCATTAATTTTAGTTATAATTACTTTATATTATAACAATTATACTTTATTTTTATTAGGAGGAATTATGTCAGAAGTTAAAAAGATTGTTAATTTTAATGACGAAGAAATTAAAATAATTAAAGATGATGTGAATAGTATTTATCAAAAAGTTTTAAATACTTCATTTAAACGTTTCTTTATTAGTAATAAATATAAATGATTGTCATATATAATTTTGATTGTCGGAGCCATACTATTTATTGCTGGTATTATTTATATAATGTTGCTTGAAGAAAAACTTTCAAAATAACATTTCTTCTTCTTCTTCTTCTTATTTCTGGTCTTGTTAGCATTATTTTTGCTGCTATATTTTTAACAATTGGACAATTTTTTAATAAAAAAATAAAAATGCTTTTCGTCAACATAATGCTAAATACATTAAGATGGCAGCTCATAATGCCTTTGAACAATTAGAAATTAAAGATAATTTTACGATTATACCAAAAAAATTTTTAGTATTTGGTAGTGGCATGAATCATCATGTGTGAACCGAAAAAAGTCTTAGTTGGCAATATTAATAAACAAGATTTTAATTGTGGAACAATGATTGAAAAAATTGTTCGTGTTCAAAGAACAGGAAAAACAACAACCACCCGCACTATATATAATCGTTATTTATATTTTACTTGTAATATTAATGCTCAAGATGTTGTAACTACAATTCAACCAGAAACTTTAGGTTCAAGAATTCTGGGTTCTAACCGTGGTGATCAATTAGAATCACCAGAGTTTGAAAAATTATTTGCACTTGATTATAGTGACCCAATAAAACTAAGAAAATTATTAACACCAAAAGTTATGAGCAATATGATTGATTTAGCTGCTACGCAAAAACCATTACCAAATATTTTTGTTAATGAAACACAAGTAACACTAATGTATTCATATATGAATATTAGTTCACCTAATAGTAGTAGTGCTAATCTACTTAACTTAATTATTAAAAACAGTAGTGAAGAAGACCTATTAAATGATGTTTTTGCCATGCTTGATTTTACATTAAACATTTTTATCAGTTCTTATGCATGAATCAGTAGTTTAGATTTAAATTCCGCGTTAGTTAATAAAAACTAATTAAGGATATAATAACAAACATTCCTGAGCAAAAAATGAGAAGAAAAAATACAATTGATAAAAAAATTTCTGGCTTATTAAAACCTACTGAGATATCTAAATATGAAATTGATAAAAACTCAAGAGAGATGGTTATAATGGTACCTAGAGTAAACAAAAAGATAAGTCGGTAGTTTAATCTTTAAAACGAATATAAGTATTAAAAATTGACTGGTATATATACCAGTCAATTACAATTTATATTAATTTTGTCATTTTAATTTTTTAGCAGTAATTCCAATAAAACCAGCAAGTATTACTAAACTAACTCCCCCATAAATATACATTTCCCATGTCATTTTAAATGTTCCTGATCAACAATTAAAATATGGTAAGGTTGAATATTTAGATGGTGAGCAATAACTAATAACATTTAAGGCAGGAGTTCCAATAATTAAATCAATTGGTAAGATAGAACCAACCACTCAAATAAGCAATCGGTAAATATAATACATTAGCTACAGCAAAAAATGAAGTCATTGTTTTAAATAACGATGCTAACATTAATCCCATGCTAATGGTGCTAACAAAGATAATTAAAATTCACGGAATAGAAATGGCAATTTGTTTAGGCAAAGCAATATTTCCTCAACCATAAGTTCCACCAAAATAAACTCCACCTCATAGTAATGTTCATAAGAATGAAATAATTGACATAACTAATCCCATGACTATAACAGCACTAACAAAAAACAAGGGATGAATATTAGTTGCTCCAATTCTTTTTAATAAAACAGATGTTTTAAATTCAATAATTGTTTGAGGAATAACAAAGATACCAACAGAAATAATATTAACAATGGCGATTCCAGCAATCATTTGCCGCACTAATGCTAATCTTGCTATAAAACAGACCCAGCATTTTGAATAGAGAAACCTTGAATTCCCAAAATTAAGATGGGATAAATAATTAAGAAAAACGGAACAAAGAAACCTTTCAAGTAATATTTAAACATTAATTTTAACAGCGATCGCTGTTTTTTAGGATTAGTACTTAAGGCATTAACTATTTTATTAGGGTCAGTTTGACCTTTTTTATTACGTAATAATTCTTTTCCAACAGCAACACTTGGTTTTTTATATTTTTTAAATTGTTGGAATGTATAGTCATGAACTGAACCATATTTTTTAACTACATCCTTAACTGTATGTTCTTCAATGATATCACCATTGTGCATATAGATAATACGTGTACAG